>NZ_JAGKJJ010000100.1 GCF_020329505.1 Bradyrhizobium semiaridum | reverse complement strand
CGCGTGGCGCAGCCGCGAGCGCACCAGATATTGATGCGGGGTGACGCCGAGCACCGACGAAAACAGCCGCAGGAAATGGAAGGTGCTGAGCCCGGCCTGCTCGGCGGCATCGTCGAGGTCGATGGCGTGGTGCGAATTGGCGTCGATCCACAGCGCGGTCTCCACCGCGCAGCGGCGGTCGCGCAGCGCCGCCGTCAGCGGCTTTGCCTTGCGGTCGGACACCACCTCGACGAAGCGGCTCGCGAGCAGGTGGCCGATCTCGTCGAGGCCGACGTCACTGTTGCCAGCTGCCGCCGTTTGGGCGAGCTCGCCGAGCACCATCAGTTCCGGCAACGGCGGCACCGAGCCGACCTGCCAGACCGCGGCGCGGTCGCCGATCGTCTCCACCAGCTCCGGATCGAGGAAGAACGACAGGCAGACGTCGCCGACCACATGGTCATGGGTGCAGGTGTATTCGTCGCCGGGATGGCCGATCAGCATCGAGCCCGCCACCAGCTCATGGAAGCGGCCGCGGCAATGGCAGCCGAAGCTGCCGCTGCGGACATAGGACACCGAATGGCAGTCGAACTGTTCGGCGAACGGCTTGTCGCCGGGCTCCGCAGTGCAGCGAAACTCGTTCACGGTGATGC
>NZ_JAGKJJ010000099.1 GCF_020329505.1 Bradyrhizobium semiaridum | reverse complement strand
CGCGTGGCGCAGCCGCGAGCGCACCAGATATTGATGCGGGGTGACGCCGAGCACCGACGAAAACAGCCGCAGGAAATGGAAGGTGCTGAGCCCGGCCTGCTCGGCGGCATCGTCGAGGTCGATGGCGTGGTGCGAATTGGCGTCGATCCACAGCGCGGTCTCCACCGCGCAGCGGCGGTCGCGCAGCGCCGCCGTCAGCGGCTTTGCCTTGCGGTCGGACACCACCTCGACGAAGCGGCTCGCGAGCAGGTGGCCGATCTCGTCGAGGCCGACGTCACTGTTGCCAGCTGCCGCCGTTGCCGGAACTGATGGTGCTCGGCGAGCTCGCCCAAACGGCGGCACCGAGCCGACCTGCCAGACCGCGGCGCGGTCGCCGATCGTCTCCACCAGCTCCGGATCGAGGAAGAACGACAGGCAGACGTCGCCGACCACATGGTCATGGGTGCAGGTGTATTCGTCGCCGGGATGGCCGATCAGCATCGAGCCCGCCACCAGCTCATGGAAGCGGCCGCGGCAATGGCAGCCGAAGCTGCCGCTGCGGACATAGGACACCGAATGGCAGTCGAACTGTTCGGCGAACGGCTTGTCGCCGGGCTCCGCAGTGCAGCGAAACTCGTTCACGGTGATGC
>NZ_JAGKJJ010000098.1 GCF_020329505.1 Bradyrhizobium semiaridum | reverse complement strand
AGTGCAGAAGCTGTTCAAGCACGGCGTCGACACCTTCCACTTCTACACCATGAACCGCGCGGACCTCGTGTTCGCGATCAGCCATCTGCTCGGCATCCGGCCGAATGGCGCCCAGAAAGCTGCCTGAACCATGACTGTGCCTGTTTCTCCCAAGCGTAACGCTTTGCTCGCGGCCGCCCGCGAACGCATCCTGGTGCTCGACGGCGCCATGGGCACGATGATCCAGGGCCTGCAATACGACGAGGCCGCGTTCCGCGGCGCGCAGATAAGCGGCGTGGATATCCGTGATCGCGTCGGGCTGGGTCAGGATCAGGACGTCGTTATTGCCCTTGATGTCGCGGTGGAAGTCGGCAAAGCGCGCGCCGGCGCCGACATCGTCGCCACCAATACCTTCTCGTCGACCTCGATCGCGCAGGCCGACTACGACATGTCGGACCTCGCCTATGAGCTGAACCTGCAGGGCGCCCGGCTCGCCCGCGCCGCGGCCGAGCGCGTCTCGGCCGAGGACGGCAAGGAGCGCTTCGTTGCCGGCGCGCTCGGCCCGACCAACCGTACCGCGTCGATCTCGCCCGACGTGTCCAATCCCGGCTATCGCGCCGTGACTTTCGACGATCTGCGCAAGGCATATGG
>NZ_JAGKJJ010000097.1 GCF_020329505.1 Bradyrhizobium semiaridum | reverse complement strand
ATGCGAGGGGTTGGCGGTCAGCGACAGATGGATCTTGTTGCCGTCGAACTCGCGGTCCGAGGAGGCGCCGAGGTGATACTTGACGTCGCCGGAGCCTTCGACCGAGTCCGGATTGGCCGAGCCGCCCTTGAACTCGTGGAACAGCGCGCGGTGCGGCTTGCCCATCACCTGGGTCAGCACATTGAGGCGGCCGCGATGCGGCATGCCGACGACGATCTCCTTCACGCCGAGATTGCCGCCGCGCTTGATGATCTGCTCCAGCGCCGGGATCAGCGATTCGCCGCCGTCGAGGCCGAAGCGCTTGGTGCCGGTGAATTTGACGTCGCAGAATTTCTCGAAGCCTTCGGCCTCGATCAGCTTGTTGAGGATCGCGCGGCGTCCCTCGGGCGTGAAGCTGATCTCCTTGTCCGGCCCCTCGATGCGCTCCTGGATCCACGCCTTCTGCGCGGCATTGGAGATGTGCATGAATTCGACGCCGAGGGTCTGGCAGTAGGTGCGCTCGCAGATCTGCACGATGTCGCGCAGCGTGCCGTATTCGAGGCCGAGCACGTGATCGAGGAAGATCTTGCGGTCGAAGTCGGCCTCGGTGAAGCCGTAGGAACGCGGATCGAGCTCCTCGCGGTCACGTGGCGCCTCGAT
>NZ_JAGKJJ010000096.1 GCF_020329505.1 Bradyrhizobium semiaridum | reverse complement strand
ATCGAGGCGCCACGTGACCGCGAGGAGCTCGATCCGCGTTCCTACGGCTTCACCGAGGCCGACTTCGACCGCAAGATCTTCCTCGATCACGTGCTCGGCCTCGAATACGGCACGCTGCGCGACATCGTGCAGATCTGCGAGCGCACCTACTGCCAGACCCTCGGCGTCGAATTCATGCACATCTCCAATGCCGCGCAGAAGGCGTGGATCCAGGAGCGCATCGAGGGGCCGGACAAGGAGATCAGCTTCACGCCCGAGGGACGCCGCGCGATCCTCAACAAGCTGATCGAGGCCGAAGCGCTTGGTGCCGGTGAATTTGACGTCGCAGAATTTCTCGAAGCCTTCGGCCTCGACGGCGGCGAATCGCTGATCCCGGCGCTGGAGCAGATCATCAAGCGCGGCGGCAATCTCGGCGTGAAGGAGATCGTCGTCGGCATGCCGCATCGCGGCCGCCTCAATGTGCTGACCCAGGTGATGGGCAAGCCGCACCGCGCGCTGTTCCACGAGTTCAAGGGCGGCTCGGCCAATCCGGACTCGGTCGAAGGCTCCGGCGACGTCAAGTATCACCTCGGCGCCTCCTCGGACCGCGAGTTCGACGGCAACAAGATCCATCTGTCGCTGACCGCCAACCCCTCGCAT
>NZ_JAGKJJ010000095.1 GCF_020329505.1 Bradyrhizobium semiaridum | reverse complement strand
CGCTGGCGCGCTGCGCCACCGGCAGGCGCATGAAGGTGCGCAGACTGCTCGCCGCGATCTGGCGGCGTTCCAGCTCGTCGAGCCGATCGGCAATCATCTCCACCTCCTCGGCCGAATGCAGCGCCTCCTGGCGATTGCGCCGCCTGAGGAAATCGAGCGCGGTGTTGTGCGCGATCCGGAACAGCCACGCCTCGACGTTCTCGACCGGCGCGGCGGAAGCGAACGCTTCCACCGCCTTGATCAGCGCATCCTGCAGCACGTCCTCGCCGTCGAGCTCGACCAGCATCTCGCGGCGATGCGGCCAAGGCTGCATCGCTACTGCGCACGCATGGTCGGTTCGGTGCTCGACGGCAGAGGATGCCGGCATCATGGCGCTCCGGGGGCGGGTCAGGACTCGTCCAGCATACGATAGTTGCCGACGACAGTGGCGCCGCTCCGCAACGGCGGCTCGACGCAGCGGTCGCGAATGCCGTCCTGGAACGCCTGGAATGCCCTCAGCTTCGGGATCGGGCTCGAGCCATCCTCGGCGGCGCTCTCGATGATATGCACGAAGGTGTCGTCTTCCAGCCGCAGCGTCAGATAGCGCACGCCGTCCGGGCTTGCGGCCTTCAGCTCGGCGAAAACCGCCGAAACCAGCGCG
>NZ_JAGKJJ010000094.1 GCF_020329505.1 Bradyrhizobium semiaridum | reverse complement strand
CTTGCAGTTTCGTAGCCCGGATGAGCGAAACGATATCCGGGACCGACCTCACCGCGGAGAGACCTTCCCGGATGCGCTTCGCTCATCCGGGCTACCGGTCCTGCCTTAGAACAAACTCAACTGCTGGCCGTTGCGCTTCGGCTTGGCGAAATGGTCGGTGGTCAGCTTGGTGCGGCGCTTGTTCAGCCCGAGCTTCTCGCAGGCGATTTCGAATCGACGGCCGATCATCCAGGCCATCGGGCCGGTGCCCTTCATCCGCGTGCCCCATTGCGAATCGTAGTCGCGGCCGCCGCGCATGCCGGCGCCAAGGAGGCGAGCTACGTGCTGCTGCGGCTGCCGCTCGAGGTCCGCGATCTCTTCCGCGAATGGCTGATGGCGAACTATCCGGACCGCTACCGCCACGTCTTCACCTTGATCCGCGACATGCGCGGCGGCATCGAGGATGCGCTCGATCTCGGAATCGTTCAGCGCCGGGATCACGGGCGCGACCATCACAGTGGTCGGGATGCCGGCGTCCGCGAGCCGCTTGATCGCCTCCAGCCGCTTCGGCGGGGTGGACGCGCGCGGCTCCATCGTCCGCGCCAGCTTCGGATCGAGCGTCGTCACCGAGAGCGCGACTTTTGCCAGGTTGCGCTTGGCCA
>NZ_JAGKJJ010000093.1 GCF_020329505.1 Bradyrhizobium semiaridum | reverse complement strand
CAGATCGGCAATCCGCTCGACATCTACCAGCGGCCGGCGACCACCTTCGTCGCCTCCTTCATCGGTGCGCCGCCGATGAATTTGATGCCGCTGCGCTCGGACGAGCTGGCCTCCCAGGTCACGGGTGCCGACGGCGCCGGCATCGTCGGCATCCGCCCCGAGGATTTCGTCATCTCCGGGGAGACCGTCGCCGGCGGAGTCGCGCTCGGCTTGACGGTCGAGGCGATCGAGCATGTCGGCGCCGAAACCTTCGTCTATGGCAGCCGCCAGCGCGAGGAGCAGGGCGTGGCCGCCGGCCCCGGGAACCCGTACGATCACCTCGCCGGGCGGCAGGTCGCCGGGGTTGGCGGCCCGGCGATTGGGGAGCGGATCCGGGTGGTCGCCCCCCGCGACAAGCTGCATCTTTTTACGGCGGATGGCCGCAAGCGCGTCGGGAAATAACCGATCGGGAAGAATTTAGCCTCATGTTGCAGGCGTTTAGGCTGGTTTCGGGGCGGCTTGAACGCTATCCAGAACACCCCATATTGCTCACTGACCGGCGGGCCAAGACGGCCCGCCGGTTGCATGGGGCGCCGCAAGGGCCCCTCAAAGTCGCTTCGAGAGGACTTTGTAATGTCTCGTGTTCCATCGTTGTCCAGTCCGT
>NZ_JAGKJJ010000092.1 GCF_020329505.1 Bradyrhizobium semiaridum | reverse complement strand
GACCGCCGGCATGGAGGCCTCCGGCACCGGTAATATGAAGCTCGCGCTCAACGGCGCGCTGACCATCGGCACGCTCGACGGCGCCAATATCGAAATCCGCGATGCCGTCGGCCCCGAGAACATCGCGATCTTCGGCCTCGAGGCCGGCGACGTCATGGTCCGCCGCAAGCAGGGGCTGGATGCCAGCGACGTCATCCGCAAATCGCCGCGGCTGGAGCGCGCGATCCGCGCCATCGAAAGCGGCGAGTTCTCGCCCGGCGATCCCGCCCGCTTCGCCTCCATCGGCCACGCGCTGCGCTATCTCGACCATTACATGGTCTCGGCCGATTTCGATTCCTATTACGACGCGCAGCGCGGCATCGACGCGCGCTGGCAGGTGATCCCGGCCTGGACCCGCGCCTCGATCCTCAACGTCGCGCGGATGGCCTGGTTCTCCTCCGACCGCACCATCCGCGAATATGCCGAGGACATCTGGCACGTGCCGGTGCACCCGAGCGCATCGCCGCAGATCGGCTCGCAGCGCGAGGCGAAGGGATAATCCCGGGGCGCGGAAATCAATGACGCCTGGCGTCATTGAATTCGGCGCTGTCGCTCGCGATATTGTATGTCGAGCGTCATTGCGAGCAAAGCGAAGCAATCCATCA
>NZ_JAGKJJ010000091.1 GCF_020329505.1 Bradyrhizobium semiaridum | reverse complement strand
GACCGCCGGCATGGAGGCCTCCGGCACCGGTAATATGAAGCTCGCGCTCAACGGCGCGCTGACCATCGGCACGCTCGACGGCGCCAATATCGAAATCCGCGATGCCGTCGGCCCCGAGAACATCGCGATCTTCGGCCTCGAGGCCGGCGACGTCATGGTCCGCCGCAAGCAGGGGCTGGATGCCAGCGACGTCATCCGCAAATCGCCGCGGCTGGAGCGCGCGATCCGCGCCATCGAAAGCGGCGAGTTCTCGCCCGGCGATCCCGCCCGCTTCGCCTCCATCGGCCACGCGCTGCGCGTCGTAATAGGAATCGAAATCGGCCGAGACCATGTAATGGTCGAGATAGCGCAGCGCGGCATCGACGCGCGCTGGCAGGTGATCCCGGCCTGGACCCGCGCCTCGATCCTCAACGTCGCGCGGATGGCCTGGTTCTCCTCCGACCGCACCATCCGCGAATATGCCGAGGACATCTGGCACGTGCCGGTGCACCCGAGCGCATCGCCGCAGATCGGCTCGCAGCGCGAGGCGAAGGGATAATCCCGGGGCGCGGAAATCAATGACGCCTGGCGTCATTGAATTCGGCGCTGTCGCTCGCGATATTGTATGTCGAGCGTCATTGCGAGCAAAGCGAAGCAATCCATCA
>NZ_JAGKJJ010000010.1 GCF_020329505.1 Bradyrhizobium semiaridum | reverse complement strand
CGGCGGTCACCACCTCGTTGGTGACGGTCTTCACCACGTCGGGGCCGGTGACGAACATGTAGCTGGTGTTCTTCACCATGAAGATGAAGTCGGTCATCGCGGGCGAATAGACGTCGCCGCCGGCGCAGGGGCCCATGATGACGGAGATCTGCGGGATCACGCCCGAGGCGATGACGTTGCGGCGGAACACGTAGGAATAGCCCGCCAAGGCGGCTACGCCCTCCTGGATGCGCGCGCCGCCGGCGTCATAGAGGCCGATGATCGGCGCCCTCGCCTTCATCGCCATGTCCTGCAACTTCGTGATCTTCAGCGCGTGGGTTTCCGACAGCGAGCCGCCGAATACGGTGAAGTCCTTCGCGAACACGAAGGCCTTGCGGCCGTTGACGGTGCCCCAGCCGGTGACGACGCCGTCGCCGGGGATCTTGCTTTTCTCCATGCCGAATTCGGTCGAGCGGTGCTCGACGAACATGTCGAATTCCTCGAACGAGCCCTTGTCGAGCAAGAGCTCGATGCGCTCGCGGGCCGTCAGCTTGCCGCGGGCGTGCTGCGCCTCGATGCGCTTTTCGCCGCCGCCGAGTCTGGCGCCTGCGCGCCGAGCCTCCAGTTTGCTATTGATAGTAAGCATCCTATTCAGGCCCGTTCTATAATTGTCGCATTTGCCATTCCGCCGGCCTCGCACATCGTCTGCAGGCCGTAACGGCCGCGCGTTTGTTCGAGCGCATTCACCATCGTGGTCATTAGGCGCGCGCCGGAGCAACCCAAGGGGTGCCCGAGCGCGATCGCGCCGCCGCGCGGATTCAAACGGGCAGGATCGACTTCGAATTCGCGATTCCAGGCGAGCGGAACGCTCGCGAACGCTTCGTTTACTTCGAAATGGTCGATTTGATTGGGGAAGCGCTGCGCGAGTTCCTCATTGCGGAACGCGGGCTTCAGCTGGGCGAGGCTCTCGACAGTGGTCGACGGCCGGATCGATTCGTCGACAGCGACCATGCGGCCGCGAACATCAACCCCGATGATCTCATCGACAAAGCCACCGGCCTCGCTCGTCTGCGCTGCAAGCTGCTGCGAGCGTGCCGCATAGGCGTCGAGTTCGGCCCGTGAGAGTTGCCACTTCGCCGCAACCAACTCGGCAGCGATCCCCTGCGAGACCAGTCCCGGTGCGAAACGGGCATGCACGCCGGGGCCGTGGTCGTCCATCCGCATCCGGTTCGATCCCATCGGCACCCGGCTCATCGATTCGACACCGCCGGCGATGACGATGTCGTGGGCCCCGGCGGCGACACCCTGTGCGGCGAAATGCACGGCCTGCTGGCCCGAGCCGCATTTGCGGTCGATCATCGTCGCCGGCACATGCACCGGAAAGCCGGCGGAGAGCACCGCCATCCGCGCGGCATTGGCCTGCTCGCCGGATTGCGTGACGCAGCCGACGATGACGTCGTCGACCAGAGCAGGATCGAGCGCGTTTCGCGCAATGACCGCCTTGAGGACGGTCGCGAGCAGATCAACGGGGTGCACGGATGACAGCGCGCCACCCTCCTTGCCCTTGCCCATCGGGGTTCTGACGGCGTCGACGATCACGGCATTGCGGGTCAAGGCAGCGCTCCTTCCAATCCAGCCCGACACTGTGCGGCTGCGATCGCCGCACGGCGGTTCCTTGCGTCAGGCATCCGCAGGCTGCGGCAGGAATTTCGCGATCGACCAGCCGCCGTCGACCGGGAGAACGACGCCATTGACGAAGCTTGCGGCGTCCGACGCAAGGAATGCACAGGCCTCGCCGATCTCCTCGGGCTGGCCGACCCGGCCGAGCGGGCAGTTCTCGATCATCATGCGGTGCCACCATGCGTTGTTCTTGATCCGGTCGTCGGTGCCGGGGCTCCAGATCAGGCCGGGCGCCACGGCATTGACGCGGATCCCGTCCCTGCCGAATTCGGTCGCCAGCATCCGGGTGATGCCGACGACGGCGAACTTGGTGGGGACGTAGGCCGCGGCACCCGCAATGCCGACCAATCCGAACGCCGACGCGATATTGACAATCGCGCCGCGGTTCTTCGTCAGGGCAGGAAGCGCGAGGCGGCAGAGCCGCAGCACCGGCCGGACATTGATCGAATAATATCGTTCGTAATCGTCGTCGGTCGTCTCCAGGAAGGAGCGGGCATTGCCGAGGCCGGCATTGTTGACCAGCGCGTCGAGCCCGCCGAAGCGATCGACGCATGCGGCCATGACCTGCTCGCAGGCGTTGCCGTCGCGAAGGTCGGCCGTGACGTGAGCATAGCTGCCTGACGCCGCGACCGTCTCGCTCGCCGGCTTCTGGTCGACGCCGAACACCTGCCAGCCATGCTTGAGGAACACCTTCGCGATCCCGAGGCCTACGCCCTGGGACGAACCCGTCACCATCACCGTGCGCGTCATATTGATCTCCCTCTGGTTTCAGCTCGTGAGTTTGTCGCGCTTGATCCGGATGCCGGCTTTCTCGCGATCCCAGGTGTCGGCCGTGATGCCCTGCTGCCGCAGCACGTACTTCTCGACCTTCTGCGTCGGGGTGCGCGGCAAATCGGCGACGATGCGCACGTAGCGCGGGATCATGAAGTGCGCGAGCCGGGCCTGCAGGAACTCCAGCAATTCCTCCGGCTGCACCGCCGCGCCGGGCGCCGGCGCCACGACCGCGAGCACGTCGTCCTCGGCAAGTTCGTTCGGCACCGCGACCACAGCGCATTCGCGGATCGCCGGATGCGACAGGATCTCGGCCTCGACCTCGAACGAAGAGATGTTCTCGCCACGGCGGCGGATCGCATCCTTGATGCGATCGACGAAGAAATAGTTGCCATTCTCGTCCCGGCGGAACGCATCGCCGGTGTGGAACCAGCCGTTGCGCCAAGCTTGCGCCGTCGCCTCGGGATGCTTGAAATAGCCAGAATTGAGGGCCCATGGCGCGTCGCTGCGGATGATCAATTCGCCGACGTCGCCCGGCGCAACTTCGCAATCATGCTGATCGACGATACGAAGCGCGTTGCCCGAACGTGCCTTCCCGCATGTGCCCGGCACCAGCGGATTGCGCTCGGATACGATCGGCGTGTTGAGCTCGGTCATGTTGAACAGCGTCCACACGTCGACGCCGAACCGCTCCGCGAATGCCTGGGAGTCGCCTGGAAGGGGAATCATGGTCACCTTCTTCAGCGTGTGCTTGCGATCGGCATCCGACGGCGGGAGCTTGGCGATGAAGCTCGACATCACGCCGAGCAGGATCGTGTAGGTCGCCTGTGTGGCATCGACGGTCGGCCAGAACCGATCGGTGCTGAAATCGCCGCCCAGCCCCACCGCGCCGCCGCGATTGAGCATCGCCGAGACCGGCAGCGTGCCGCCGATATGGAAGAACGGCAGGAAGCACAGCACGCTGTCGGTCTCGTCGAGCATCGGATAGGCGGCCGGACCGCACATGTGCCACATATGCGCGTAGGAGCTGACCACGCCCTTGGATCGGCCGGTCGTGCCCGACGTGTAGACGATCGATTGCGGATCCCAGGGCTCGATCGGCCGTGCCAGCGGCGGCAGATCCGCAGGATCAAGATCGAGCGCGGCGAGCGGGAGCTGCCTTTTCCCCGTGATCTCGGCGGCGGGCTCGCCGGCGACGACGATCGTCTCGATCGCACCGCAGTCGATCTCCCGCAGCCTGTCCACAAGGCCGGCGTTCGCCAGCAGCACCGTCGCGCCGCCATTGACCAGGACGTGCGAAAGAAGTCCGCCGCGATAGGCCGTGTTGATCGGCACGTAGATCCCACCGAGCCAGTTGATCGCAAACCAGGCCCGCACGATATCGACCGTGTTCGGCAGCCAGACATTGACCGTATCGCCCTGCTTCACGCCGATGAAGGCAAGGCCCGCGGCAAGCCGCTGGACCGAGGCGCAGAACGCGCCATAGGTCGTCACCGTGCCGTCGGGAAAGCGCAGGAACGGCCGCTCCGGATGCATGGCGGCGCGGCGCTCGAGCACGTAGCGCAGCACGGCTTCGTCGCGCGCGGGAACGCGTTGCGCATCGACCAGCGCCGCGGCGACGTCGGGTTCGTTCGCGATTGAACCGGCCATTGACCTCCTCCCTCTCAGTTGCTGGCGCCGCCGGCGGCGCCTAGGCGACCTTGAATTCCTCCATGCGGGGCTGCTTCAGGTCGGCCTCGAACCGACCGTACGACCACGGCCATGAGACGACCTTGCCCTGCTTGTCGAAGTACCAACTCGTGCATCCGCCGGTGACCCAGACCGTATGCTTGATCGCCTGCTCGACATCGGAATTGAATGCGTCGGTCGCCTGCTGCGTCGGCTCGACCTCGCGACAGGCGCCTTCGGCCAGCAGCTTTATGAGCTGCGTCACATAGCCGATCTGGACCTCGGCGGTGCGCAGGAACGAGAAATTTCCGATCGGGCTGTTCGGGCCGCCGATGAAGAACAGGTTGGGAAAGTCGGGGACCGCGACCGAGCGATACGCCTGGCACGATTCCTTCCAGCGCTCGTTCAGGCTGACGCCGTTGCGGCCGACGATGGTCGCCGGACGAAAGAAGGTGAACGGATCGAAGCCGGTCGCATAGACGATCACGTCGAGGTCATGCAGCAGGCCGTCCTTGGTTCGAACGCCGGCGGGCTCGATGCGCATGATCGCGGTGTCGACCAGGTGCGCGTTCGGACGCTGAATCGCCGGGTAGAACTTGTCCGACACGATCAGGCGCTTGCATCCGGCCTGATAGGACGGCGTCAGGCGCCGCCGAAGGTCCGGATCGCGAACGTTGTCTTCCAGGTTCTGGCGGCACGCCCGCGCCATTTCGGCGAGGCCAGCCGCGTTCTCGCCGACCAGTGACGCCGCGAAGCGCTCGTTGAACAGGTTGTTGAGGTGCTCGTAGAGATCCGCCATCTTCTGCGGTTCGTTTCGAAACGCGGTTTTCTTCGCTTCGGAGAACGGGTTGTTCGGAACGTTGATGATCCACTGCGGCGTTCGCTGGAACAGCGATACCGACGCAACCTCATCGACGATGGCCGGCAGGATCTGCGTGGCGGTCGATCCGGTGCCGATAATGCCGACGCGTCTGCCCGCGAGCGGAACCGAATGGTCCCATCGCGAGCTGTGGAATGATGCGCCGGCGAAGCTGTCGCGGCCTTCGATCTCCGGCAACACAGGCTTGTGCAGGACGCCGGTCGCCGCGACCACGGCGTTGAACAATCCCTCGTCACCCTTGACCGTGGTGATCCGCCACATCCCCTCGCCGACGAACTGCGCCCTGGTGACCTCGCTCGACAGCCGAACATTTTCGAGAACGCCGAGTTCGTCCGCCACTCTGCGGAAATAGGCGTGGATCTCCGCCGCCGGCGAATATTCGTGGCTCCACTCGGCGTTCGGAGCAAAGGAATAGCGATAGAGGTGCGAAGGAACGTCGCAAGCAAGACCCGGATAGGTGTTGTCTCGCCAGGTTCCACCGACATCGTCGGCACGCTCGAAGATCGTGTAGGCGATGCCCGCGCGCGCCAGATACACCGCCGTCGCGATCCCGGAGGCGCCGGCGCCGATGATAGCCACTCTGAAGGAGCCGTTGCTCGCGTTGATCATCTTTGACGCCTCCCGTGTCCGGACAGAGCCCATATTCTGATCGATATAAAAATATACCATCTAGTATATGTCAAGCTAGAATCGTCCTGCGCTGCCATCCTCCCGTCTCCGGCCGGGATCATCGATTTGGCGCGCTCCGAGTTGCCTTTGCGACGTTCGTACTGTATGAGATATAAAACTACCAATAAGTATATACGAGGAATGGAGGGTCTTATGCTGCTTCCTGCTGGTAGAATGCTGCTCGCGTGCCTGATCGTGCTGTCGGCGAGCGTCGCCCGGTCCGAAGAGCGGGTATTGAAGATCGGGGTCCTTGACGACATGTCGGGCCCCTATGCCGACCTGTCCGGACAGGGATCGGTCATCGCCGCGAAGCTGGCAGTAGAGGATTTCGGCGCGGGCCTGGGTCGAAAGATCGAAATCGTGTCGGCCGATCACATGAACAAGGCGGACGCCGCCGTCGCGATCGCGAAACGATGGATCGAGGCCGAGGGCGTCGAGATGATCACCGGCCTCAGCAACTCCGCGGTGGCGCTTGCGGCCCGCAACGTGGCTTCATCGAACGGAAAGATCGATATCGTCGTCAATGCGGGCTCCAGCGACCTCAGCGGCAAGGCGTGTACGCCGACATCGTTCCACTGGGTCTACGACAGCTACGGGCTCGCCAAGACAGTCGGCATGGCCACGATCCGCTCCGGTGCGGATACCTTCTACCAGGTGCTCGTAGACTACGCATTTGCCACCGCGATGGGCCGCGACGGCTCGCGCTTCGCGGAGGCCGCAGGCGGCAAGCCGGTCGGCAGCGTCCGTGTGCCGTTGAACACGGCGGACTACAGCTCCTTCATTCTGCAGGCGCAGTCGTCAAAGGCGAAGGCCATCCTGCTCGCACTCGCGGGAGCGGATTTCATCAATTTCGTCAAGCAGGCCCACGAATTCGGCATCACCGACAGCGGCCAGAAGCTGGCCTCCTTCATCACCTACGCCAACGATATCCACTCCCTCGGGCCCAAGACCGCCCAAGGCCTGCTGTCGTCGGAAGCGTTCTACTGGGATCTCGACGACAAGACGCGCGCCTTCTCCAAGCGCTTCTTCGCGGCCGCCAAGAAGATGCCGAACAGCATGCAGGCCGGCGTCTACAGCGCAGTGATGCATTATCTCAAGGCGGTGCAAGCCGCAGGAACGACCGACGCCAAGCAGGTCGTCGCGAAGATGCGGGAACTGCCGGTCAACGACTTCATGACCGACAACGGTCACGTCCGCGAGGATGGCCGTCTGCCGCGACCGATGTACCTGTTCCAGGCGAAGTCGCCGAAGGAGTCCGCCGGAGACTGGGATATCCTGAAGCCGATCGAGAAACTGAGCGCCGAGGAAGCGACCCGCCCGCTCTCGGAAAGCGAATGCCCGCTGGTCAAGGACGTGCAGGCGAAGAAGTAAGGGGAAGCGAGGTCGGATGCGCTTCAGGCGCGGACGCATCCGACCAGGTTCAAGGCAAGGTCGCTCATCGTCCGTGTCAGGTCCGCTACCGACAGCCGCCCCTGCGGCGAATACCAGCGATGCGTCCACCGTACCATGCCGCTGATCGCAAGCGATGCAATCATCGGATCGCTGACGTGAAACTCGCCGTTTGATGCGCCCTCTTCGATCAGGCGTGCGAGCCGGGCGTCGAAGTCGCGTTGCTTGCGCCTGATGTCGCCGATTTTCTTCGAGCTGAGGCTCTTCTCCTCCTCGAGCATGATCGCCGAGAACTTCTGGTATTCGATGTTCTTCGCGACGTAGAGCGCGACAAAACGTTGCAAGCGATCCTTGGCGCTGCCCTTCTTGTCGTTCAGCACCTGGGTCAGGTCGACATAGAGGTCGCCGTAGGACTGATCGAACAACTGCTCGAGGATCGCGTACTTGTTCTCGAAATAGGTGTAGATGAACGGCTTGGTGACACCGAGTGCCGCGCCGATGTCGTCGATCGTCGTCTTCTGAAAGCCCTTCTCGTAGAACAGCTTCGCAGCCGCCTCCAGGACCAGCTCCCGCTTGTATTCCTTGATGTGCTGCTTGACGCTCATGTCGGCCCCTCGTGGCGGTTCTTATTGATAGGTGATTCTCCGGGCTCCGCGCCAAACGCCACCTCAGCCGAGGCGTGCGGGGCGAGCGACCTACCGACATCCGGGAACCCGGTATCCACCTGGCAGAGCCGCCCGTTCTTCATAGCATATCGATTGGACAAATAAATATACTACCCAGTATATTGGATCAAGCCGTGGGGAGGACGCATCACCGTGAGCCGGGCCCCGCCACATAGCCACCGCGAATGGACCTGGATATGTCGACCTTGCAAGACCACAACGAGACGGGAGCGCTTCTCAATGAAAGCGCCGGCCGCCTGTTCGCATCCGTGCTTGACCGCGAGATCAGGGAGGCTCAGCTCGGAGAGTGGCCGGAGGCGCGCTGGCGGCAGGTCGAGGACGCCGGCTTTGCCCTGGCCTTGGTCCGCGAGGAGGCCGGCGGCTTCGGCGTCGATCCGGCGGAGGCTGTTGGGCTGTTGCGCATCGCCGGCTCTCACGCGGCGCCGGTGCCGCTCGCCGAAACCATGCTGGCCAATCGCCTGCTGACCGAAGCGGGATTCGAGGCCGCACCGGGTCCGGCAACGATCGCGCCCGTGACCGGCACGGCGGCCTTCTCGCTCGCACGACAGGGCGCGGGGTGGCGTGTCCGCGGCAGCGCCTCCGGCGTGCCGTGGGCGCGCCATGCCAAGGTGATCGCCGCGCTGGCCGACCATGACGGCAAGCCGTGGATGATCAGGCTGGACCGAAGGCGCGCCGACATCGCGCCGAACGCGTCGTTGGCGGGCTTGCCCTCCGATGTCGTCAAGCTCGACGCCGAATTGTCCGACGATGACGTGCGCCCGGCGCCATCACGCTGGACTTGCGAGAGCCTGACGGCAGCAGGCGCTGCACTGCGCGTCGCCGAGATGGCGGGTGCGCTGGAGCGCGTGCTGGAGATGACCGTCACCTACGCCAATGAGCGCGTACAGTTCGGCAAGCCGATCGGCAAGCAGCAGGCGGTGCAGCAGTTGCTCGCCGTCCTCGCCGGACAGGTCGCGGCTTGCGGGGGCGCCGCCGCGATCGCCGGCGCGGCGTTCGACGCGCTCGACATCCTGCCGATCGCCGCGGCCAAGGTCCGCGCCGGCGAAGCGGTGAGCATTGCAGCTCCGATCGCGCACCAGGTCCACGGCGCAATCGGGTTCACGGAAGAACACAGGCTACACTTCTTCACGCGGCGACTGTGGACCTGGCGGGACGAGTTCGGTCCGGAACGACACTGGAGCGCCATTTTGGGACGACGGGCAATCGCGGCCGGAGCCGACGGGCTCTGGCCATTCGTGACGTCGTTCGGCGCCGCGCAGGAGGCAAGATGACCTACTTCACCTTCCCCAACGCACCGCTGCTGCCGGAAGCCGAGAAGCTGCGGGGCGAGGTGCGCGCCTTCCTTGCCGAGGAGCTGCGCAGCGTGCCGGCCCATGTGCGGGCCGCCTCCTGGAGCGGCTTCGACGCCGATTTTTCGCGCCGGATGGGCGAACGCGGCTGGATCGGCATGACCTGGCCCAAGCAGTATGGCGGCCATGAAAGGAGCAGCCTCGAACGCTACGTCGTGCTCGAGGAGATGCTGGCGGCCGGCGCTCCCGTCGCGGCACACTGGATCGCGGACCGGCAAAGCGGGCCGCTGCTACTGCGCTTCGGCACCGAGGAGCAGCGCCGCAGCGTGCTGCCGAAGATCGCCGCCGGCGAGCTCTATTGCTGCATCGGCATGAGCGAGCCGGATTCCGGCTCCGATCTTGCCGCGGTCCGCACCCGCGCCGAGCCGGTCGACGGCGGATTCCGCGTCAACGGCACCAAGCTGTGGACCACCTACGGCCATCGCGCGCAATACATGCTGCTGTTCTGCCGGACCAGCGGCGGCCCCGGCGACCGCCACAAGGGAACCAGCCAATTGCTGGTCGACCTGACGCTGCCGGGAATCACGATCCGGCCGATCGCCGATCTCTCAGGCGCCAAACATTTCAACGAGGTCGTGTTCGAGGATGTCCTCGTGCCAGCCTCGGCGCTGATCGGCGAGGAGGGCAACGGTTGGCACCAGGTGACCAGCGAACTCGCCTATGAGCGGTCGGGCCCAGAGCGCTTCCTCTCTTCCTTCGTCCTGTTCGCCGAACTGATCCGCGTGCTCCAGCGCTATCCGTCGGAGCATGCGACGGTGGCCGTCGGCCGGCTGATCGCGCATTTCGTCGTGCTGCGCCAACTGTCGCGCGGCGTTGCATGGTTGCTGCAGAACGGCGCGAATCCGGCGCTCGAGGCCGCCATCGTCAAGGATCTCGGCGCACTGGTCGAGCAGGAGATGCCCGACGTGGTGCGGAGCCTGGTCGAGATCGAGCCCGATGCGGAGCACACACAGGAGCTGATGCGGACCTTGCACTACATCGTGCTTGCAGCGCCATCGTTCTCGCTACGCGGCGGCACGCGCGAAATCCTCCGCGGCATCATCGCGCGCGGCCTCGGCCTGCGCTGACCGGTTGGGAAGAGCCGCGGACCAAAACGACGGTCAAGGGAATGAGGAGCAATCATGACAATGCACACACGTCCCGACCGGCCGCGCGCGCTGACATTCCCGTTCGAAACGCCGCCCGCCTATGGCGAGGTATTCGAGGTGGCGCCCGGCCTGCGCTGGCTGCGGGTGCCGCTGCCCTACCGCCTCGATCACGTGAACATCTATCTCTTGGAAGATGACGGCGGCTGGGCCGTTTTCGACACCGGCATCCGCACGGCGGAGGCGCAAGCCGTCTGGGACCGGTTGTTTGCCGGTCCGCTCGCGGGCACGCGCATCACCCGCATCATCGTCTCGCACTACCATCCCGATCACATCGGACTGGCCGGCTGGCTTTGCGCGCGCTTCAACGTCCCGCTGCTGACGAGCTATTCCTCCTATGCCGCGAGCAAGATGCTCTCGCTCGACCCGCACTCGACCGCTTCCGAGCAGAACCGGTCATTCTACCTGCGCTACGGCATGACGGCGGAGACGGCATCGATCGTCGCGACCCACGGCCTCGACTATCTGCATGAGGTGGCTCCGCTGCCCGAGACGTTCTACCGGCTGCTGATGGGCGACACGCTGAACATCGGCCGCCGCCGCTTCCGCGTGCTGAGCGCCGATGGCCACGCCCCCGAGCAGGTGCTGCTCTACTGCCCCGAGGAATTCCTGCTGCTCGCCGCCGATCAGGTGCTGGAGAAGATCACGCCCAACATCAGCGTGTGGGCGGAGGAACCGACCGGCGATCCGCTCGGCCACTACATGCGCACGCTGCGCGGCCTCACCTCGGAAATCCCGGATGATGTCCTCGTTCTGCCGGGCCACCGGCGGCCGTTCTACGGCCTGCACCAGCGCTGCGCGGAAATCCTCCAGCATCACGAGGAACGTTGCCGACGGGCCATCGAGGCTTGCCGCGAAGGACCGAAGTCGGTCGACGAGCTCGTTCCCGCGCTGTTCCACGCCCGCAGTCTCACCCCGCATGAGATGAGCTTCGCCTTCACCGAAACCATGGCGCATGTGAACCGCCTGGTCAGGCGCGGCGATCTGGTCTGGCGCATCGACGCCGATCGCCCGGTCTGCGGGCTGCCGTGACCGCGCCAACCCGGCATACCCATCGATCTCGGAAAGGAAGCATCATGGCAAGCGCCGGCCCCCTCGCGGGCATTCGTATCGTCGAGATGGCCGGCCTCGGTCCGGCGCCGCTAGCCGGGCAGTTGCTCGCCGACCTCGGCGCCGAGGTGATCTGCGTCGATCGCGCGCCAGGCAAGGCCGACCCCACCGATATCAATCGCCGCAACAAACGCTCGATCGCGCTCGACCTGAAGCAGGCCGAAGGGCGCGAGGCCTGCAAACGCCTGATCGCGCGCGCGGATGTCGTGATCGAGGGCTTTCGTCCCGGCGTGATGGAGCGGCTGGGCCTTGGCCCCACCGAGATGTGCGCCGCCAATCCACTCCTGGTCTACGCGCGCATGACCGGCTGGGGACAGGACGGCCCCTGGGCGTCGATGGCCGGCCACGACCTCAACTACATCTCGCTATCAGGCAGCCTGAACTCGATCGGACGGCGCGGCGACCCTCCGGTGCCCCCGCTCAACTTCGTCGGCGACTATGGCGGCGGCACCATGTTCCTGATCTTCGGCATTCTCGCCGCGCTGGTGGAGCGGCAGAGTTCCGGGCGCGGACAAGTCGTCGATGCCGCGATGGTGGACGGCGTCGCGGCCATGATGTCGGTGTTCTACATGTTTCACGCCCGGCACGACTGGTCCGAACAGCGCGAGGCGAACCTGCTCGACGGCGGCGCGCCATTCTATCGCTGCTACGAGACCGCGGACGGCAAGGCGATGGCGGTCGGGCCGATCGAGCCGCAATTCTACGCCGAGCTCTGCGCGAAGCTTGGACTGCCGGAGCAGCCGGCGGAGGCGCAGAACGATCGCAGCACGTGGCGCGAACAGACCGAACGCTTCGCGGCGGCCTTCAAGACGCGAACCCGGGATGAATGGGCCGATGTCTTCGACGGCTCCGACGCCTGCGTGTCGCCGGTGCTGACAATCGCCGAGTCCGAACACCATCCTCATCTGATGGACCGCGGCACCGTCTTTCGCGGCAGCGGGGGCGTGCTGCAGGCTGCGCCTGCGCCGCGTTTCGAACGCACGCCGGCGCCGCAGGTCCGTCCGCCGCTGGCGGCCGGCGCCAATGGCGGCGAGATCCTCGCCGAGTTCGGCTACTCACCCGACGAGATCGATGGCATGCGCGGCCGCGGCGCGCTCAGGTAGCGATCGGAGCAAAGGCCCTGCTATGTCGGCGACGCCTTGAAGGCGGTGTCGCGCGCAACGTAGCTCTCGACGCCAACGGCCTGCATGATTTCGAGCCGATCGAGCGAGGCTCCCCGCTCGTGGAAGTAGGCCTCGGGGCGGCCGGTTTCGCGCGAAACCCGAAGCAATCGTCCCACGGCATCAAATGCGGCTTGGATCGCCGAGGTCGGCGAGAGCACGATCTTGCAGCCGAGCTTCTGCATGTCTTGCAGCGAGGAGCCGGGAACGGAATCGAGGCACATGACCGGCCCGCGGATCTCGCGGACGAGCCGGCGATATTGATCGAG
This sequence comes from Bradyrhizobium semiaridum, assembly GCF_020329505.1. Classification (GTDB taxonomy): domain Bacteria; phylum Pseudomonadota; class Alphaproteobacteria; order Rhizobiales; family Xanthobacteraceae; genus Bradyrhizobium; species Bradyrhizobium semiaridum. Next base: position 207,076 of record NZ_JAGKJJ010000010.1, on the reverse strand, counting down.
AATAACGGACGGATCCGCCTCGGTATGCGGCTTGCCGTCGTAGACCAGCATCATCGGCAGCACGACGTCGGCGCCCGCCGCAAGATAGGCGTTCGACCGCGCGATCAACTCGTCGACGGACACGATGTCCGCATCGGTCCGCGCGATATTGACGAAGTCCTTGCTTGCACGCGCCGCGGCGGCGGTCCTGATGCGCGCGGCACCCTCCTCGACCGAAACGAGCGACTTGCCCGGAAGCACCGGGCAAAGTTTTGGGAACACCTGATCCTCGATCTGGACGCCCGAGGCCCCCGCGCGCTCCAGATCCTGCACGGTCCGCCAGATATTGTTCGGACCACCGAATCCGGTGTCGATGTCGCAGAAGATCGGAACCGTCGTGACCGAGGCGATCCGCGATATCGTGTGCGAGAGCTCCGGCAGGCTCATGAGGCCCATGTCGGGGGCGCCGATACCGGAGAGCTCGTAGGCAAATCCACCGAGATACACCGCCGGATAACCGGCGTTTTCGGTCATGCGCGCCGTGAGCACGTCATAGCATCCGACCGTCGTAAACCCTTGATCGATGAGTTGCCTGAACCGGGCATGTCTCGACATGGATCGGCGTCCTCATTTCCTGACAAGCGGACAAGCGCTGTCGGCCAGCGGCCGGAACGCCTCCTCGCCGGTCAGCTTCTGAACGACCTTCAGCATGTCCCACTCACCGGTCGATTCCGCCGGCGATTTCACCTGGAAGAGATAGAAATCGCGCAGCAGCCGGCCATCCTCCCGAACCTTTCCATTTGCGGTCATGAAGTCGTTGACCGGCAGCTCGCGCATCTTGGCCGCGACGACCTTGCCATCCGCAGTTCCGGCGGCCTTCACCGCCGTGAGATAATGCTTCACCGCACTGTAGGCGCCGGCCTGGATGCTGTTCGGCATCCGCTTCTGGCGCTCGAAATATCGTTTTGCAAAAGCGCGCGTCTCGTCGTTCAGGTCCCAATAGAAGGCTTCGGACAACAGCAAGCCCTGGGTGACCTTCAGGCCGAGCGCGTGGACATCGGTCGCGTAGGTGACGAACGAGGCTAGCTTCTGTCCCCCGCCGACCACATTGAATTCGTCCGCCTGCTTGATGAAATTGACGATGTCCTGGCCGGCGAGCCCGAGCAGAATGGCCTTCGCGTGGGTCGATTGCGCCCGCAGGATGAAGGAACTGTAGTCGGCCGTGTTGATCGGCACGCGAACCTCGCCGAGCGACTTTCCGCCGGCCGCAATACCGAACTGAATGCCGTCGCGCGTCATCGCCGTGCCGAAAGCGTTGTCGGTTGCAATGGTGAAGAAGGTATCGGCGCCCGACTTCACCGTCGCAGCGCCGATCGTCTTTGCGAGCGCGTAGGTATCGAAGACCCAGTGGAACGAGGTCGGCGAGCAGGCCTTTCCGGTCAGATCGCTCGACCCGCCGGTGGTCACGATGTCGATCTTCCCCCGCGCGCTGAGGACGGTTCGCGCCGCAAGCCCGACCGCGGAGCTTCCGGTCCCCGTGACCATCTCGACGCCGTCGAGGTCGATCCAGCGCTTGGCGATTGCCACAGCGGTGTCTGGCTTGCTCACCGTGTCGGCGTAGACGATTTCCACCTTGCGGCCGAGCACGGCACCAAAATCTTCAGCGGCCAACTGCGCGGAAACGACAGAGCCCATTCCCGTCGCGTCGGCATAAACGCCCGACATGTCCTCGAGCACGCCGATTTTCAGCGGCGGCTCCTCAGCCGCAGCTTGATGCGCCAGCAAAGAAACGCCCACGGCTGCGAAAAATCTAACAATTATGCGCATGTTTCCCCCAATAGTCGTCGCACAAAGTTAGCCGGCGTGGCGACAGATGCCGCGCTGGCTTGGTCTCTCCTTCTGCCGGAAAGCGTCACAAATCCGGATTGAACTTCTGCACCATCAGCGCCTGGGAAAGCCCGCCGTCGCAATTGAGGTTCTGTCCGGTGATGAAGGAGGCCATCGGCGAGGCCAGAAAGACGATGGTGTCTGCGAGCTCGGACGGCCGCCCCAGCCGCCCCATCGGGATGCGCGCCGCGCGCTGCTCGACGACCTCGGGGGTCAACACCGCGCGCATTAAGGGCGTTTCGACGGTGCCGGGGCTGACGATGTTCACGCGAACGCCGTCCTTGACCCACTCCATCGCCATCGTCTTGGTCAGCGCGATCAAGGCCGCCTTGGTCGTGCCGTAGGCGCCGCCATTTGGATAAGCGCCCATCCCGGACAATGAGGCAATCTGGACGATCGAGGCATGCGGGCTCCCGCGCAAATGCGGCAGGCACGTCCGCGCCAGCATGATCGCACCCTCGACGTTGACGCGGAAAGAAAGCGTCCAGTCGGCGAGATCACAGGTCTCGATCGGGCCGCCTTTCACCACCGCAGCGGCGTTGACCACGATGTCGAGCCGGCCGTAGGCCTCGATGGCCCTTGCGACCGCGGCGTCGATGTCTGCCTGATTGGCGACATCCATCGACACGGATGTTGCGTCTCCTCCCGCGGCAACGATCGCCGCGGCGACGTCGTTCGCCGCGTCCCCGCGAATGTCGGCGACGACGACCTTGCCGCCGTTGGCCGCGATGACACGCGCCGATTCCTCGCCGATACCGCTCCCCGCTCCGACAACGAGCGCAACGAGCCCGACCAGGCGCGAATGCTGCATCCAGTCACGTGGACGATCCTGAAAGGCCTGATCGGCTTCCATCTTGTCTCCTCCCAGCAGGGCGACGTAATCCGCCACACATCATACCTATTGATACTAATTTATACTGTTTAGTATTCCGAGGCAAGCGCCGGCTTTTGTCCCCATAATGCCGATTGCCGGAAAACGGGCATCGCGCGCCGGCGGTCGGCTTTCGCGTCAATCACCCGCTCAAATCGCTGGAAATTCGGACTCGAGCCGGTAGGCACGGCGCGCGGTGCCTGCGAAGAGCCACTTGAGCTCCGTGTCGGATGCCCCGGCACAGATCCGCTTGAAGGTGTTCCACAAGGTGGCGTAGCTGACACCCATCTTATCGACCGGAAAGTTGCTCTCGAACATGCAGCGCTCAGCGCCGAACGCCTCGATGCAGGTTTCAAACCACGGACGCCATAGCGCCGCCAGGTGCTCCGACGTCGGCGGACGCTCTGCATGGATGTAGTCAAAGGCTGCACCGCGCCCGAGCACGCCGCCAAGCTTGCAGAAAACGTTCGGATGTCGCGCCACCTCCCGGATCCCGGCACGCCATCGCGCAAAATTCTCCTCCTTGTTGCGCGCGTAAGGTCCGTAGCCGAGAGGGCCGCCGCAGTGATCCATGATGATCAGCAGATCCGGCAACGCGCTAGCCGTGTTCGCCAGTTCATCGAGTTGAGTGAAGTAGACCCAGGCGTCATATGACAGCTTCAGATCGGCGAGCTTTCGCAGCGCCTGCCGGATCTTCGGCTCGAGCAGCATATGCGCCCGGGTGCCGGGATTGCTGCTGATGACGTCCTCGCTCGCGTCCCAGGTCGTGGCGAAGCGGATACCCTTGAATCGCCCATTGCCGGCTGCGATGTGAGCCTGCAGCACCTCTTCGATGGCAGATCCAAGATTCAGATCTGCTGCCCCGAACATTCCGGCTGCGACGCGCGCAGGCCCGTAGCATCCGCTTGCGCTCATGGCGGCTACGCCGAGGGCAAATTCCGTCTCACCGACGGGACGCATATGGACGGGGCCGTCGGCGCGATACATGGCGAAGCAGTCCGCAAATACCGTACCGATCAGCTTGTGCCCGGTCATGGCATCCGCGAGGAACTCTTCAAACAGATACCGGAAATTCGGGAGATCCCAAAGATGATGATGGGTGTCGATGATCGGCAGGTCGGGCAGCAGGGTGTCCTCTTTCGGCGCGCGCGCAAGCCAGTCGTTGTCCGGCGGAAAGATTCGTCCGAACACCGTCGGGCGGCTGGATTGATCATTCGCGAATACCGAGGCAGCCATTATTCATCCCTTCAAGCCAGACGATCGCCGAAGCGCCCGCGATGGATTCCAACCAGGCGTGCGAACCACATGAATTTTGGTGCCGCGGCCTAGTACGCAGCACCGTCGTCGTGTCATTCATCAATCAAGACTCGTGCCCTACCCGACCGATGGCGAGCAGTTCTCTGATCGAGGAGCGCTTCTCGATATCGAGTACGAACTCCGCGATCCGGTCGGCGGCCGCGCCCGAGATCACGCGCGTCGCGTTTTTCGCGAATTTCGCTAGAAGCGCTTCACGCGACAGCGGGACGTCGATCGTTCCGAGACTGCTCGGCTTTCGACAGCCGAACTTGCGTCCGTCTTTCAGATAGACGATGACTTCACCCGGGAAATGGCCCGGATAGTCACTTTCGGGATCGTCGACGCACCAGGTTTTCTCGGCAATGACGGTTATGTCCGGCGCGTCCAGCGGATCGTCGTGAAACGCGGCAAGGTCGACGCGGCCACGCACCAGCGCCAGAGCGACCACATACTGGACGCTGAAGAGCGCTTCATAGGGATTGGACGGATAGATGCACCTGGCGCGCGGTTCGGCGACCATCTTGTGAAGTTGCGGCGTCAGCGGGCATTCGATCCGTTCGACGTCATCCAGTGCGAAACGGCCCCTGAGCTCGAGCGCCGCATCGACGAAGGCGTGAATGAAATGACAGCAGGGATAGGGTTTCAACGCAATGCCCCGCGACTGCCAGACGGCGCCGAGCGCATGGGACGGAAGTTCGCTCCCTGTCGGGATCCGGTCGATATGCGAATAATAGAAGCCCCGCGCCCCCTCAAACACTGTTGCTGGTCCGGTAAATCCCGCCTTGGCCATTGCGACCGCCGCGAGCGCGCTGTGGGCCGCCCACCCCGGATGCAGCCTCTTCAGCCAGGAGCCGCCCTGTTCGAGAATTCCGGCGGCCTGGCTTCCGCAGAGCCCGAGCGCCCAGACCAGGTGCTGATGGTCGAGGCCGGACAACCGTCCGGCGGCGACCGCCGCAGCAAAGGTGCCGCAGAGCGACGTCGGATGGAACGAGCGATCGTGAAACGCTCCGGCGCCCACGGTGGCAAGGCGGCAGCCGATTTCGAGTGCGCTGACAAGGGCCAGCAGCACCGCCTCCCCGCTCGCGTCATTGGCTTCGCCGGCGGCCAGCACCGCCGCAAGGGCCGGCGCGGTCGCGTGATAGATCGCCCCGATGTGGGTGTCGTCGAAGTCGAGACCATGCGCCAGCACGCCGTTGACCAGCGCAGCCGACGGCGCCGGCAATCGGACCCCGCTTCCAATTGCCGTGGCACCTGCTCCCTCCCCCAATTCCCTCGCGCCCGCGAGAATTGCCTTGCCGAAATCGAAGCCCGTCGACGCCAGCGCGATGCCGAAAGCATCGAGAAGGTGCTCCTTGGCCAGCACCAGCACGTCCGCGGGCACATCTTCCAGGCGCAGACCGAGGGCGAAGGCTGCGAGCCTGCCCGACTCGGTGAGATGGGCGCGCGCCTGCTGCATGCCCGCCGAAATATTCATCTCTCACCTCCCTACCCGTGCGCCGATGCCGCGCCCCACCTCTCGGATAGAGCATCGCACCAGCACCAGCGACAAATGCTCTTTCGAAATGGATCGATAGCCTGGTGCTATGGGTTCGGCAGTCCGTCGCGGGCCGAGTGCCATTCATGCCCGCAACTAATCTCTCCATAGCCTTTGCAAATTTGATGTTGCGCGGCCGTCGCCTAATCTCTCGAACCGGGACACGTCTTTGGGAGATATTCGAACCTTGAACGCACATTTCACCAGCAACGACTTTCGTGCCGCATTGGGCGCCTTCGTCACCGGCGTCACTGTGGTGACGACCCGTGATCCGGCCGGCAAGCCACATGGTGTCACCGCTAACTCTTTCAGCTCGGTGTCGCTCGATCCGCCGCTGGTGCTCTGGAGCCAGGCGGTCACCTCGAAAAGCCATCCAGCGTTTTGCGGCAGCGACCATTTCGCCGTTCATATTCTGGCCGAGGATCAGATCGCCATCTCCAACCATTTCGCCCGGTCCAGGGACGACAAGTTCGACGACGTCCTGCACACCGACGGAATCGGCGACATCCCGCTGCTCGCCGGCTGCGTGGCACGGCTTGAATGCGCCAAGGTTGCGGCCTATCCGGGCGGCGATCATATCGTATTCCTCGGGCGGGTCGAACGGATATCCTGTTCAGACCGGCGCCCGCTCGCCTTTCATGGCGGCAAATATGCACGTTGCCCCGTCCTCGACGATTGCACCACATAGGACAGGAGGATTGCGGCTCAGCACGCACGGCGCGCGTGCTGAGCCGCGACGGCGATGTCAGCGGCCCACCTCACCCTGCATGACATCTCCGAATGTATGCCAGGATTCACCGTCGAATCTCATAAGCTGCATCTGCTCGATCGGATAGAAATCGTTCGGCGCAGTCGTGACCTCGATCCCCGGCAGCAGCATGTCCAACTTGACGTGATCGAGGCTTGCGGCCTGCTTCATGAGATTGGTGCGCGTCAAATCGTTTCCACAGCGCCTGAGGATCTCCACCACGAGCTGCGCGGCCGAATAGCCATATACGGTGTTGGCGTTGGTCTTGTCGCCCTCGGGCATGTAGCTGTCCATGAAGGCGACCCACGCCTTCATGCCGGGGTCGTCGCTCCAGATCTTGTCCGTAGGATCCTTCGTATAGGCCGTCGAGATAATGTCCCTGGCGTTCTCAAGACCCGCGGGCTTGAGGATCGCCCCGACCGAGGTCGACGGATTGTTCAGGATGAAGGTCGGCTTCCAACCGATTTCGGCGACCTTCCGGATCGCCTGCGCCGCGGTCTTCGGCGAGAGGAAGCCGACGAACACGTCAGCCCCCGACGCCTTTAGCGCGACGATCTGCGAATCTACGGTCGGATCGGTCGATTCGAATTTCGTCTCGGCCACGATCATCGCGGCCTTGTCGCCGAGACCATCCCGCAATCCCTTGACCCAATCCTTGCCGGCATCATCGTTGATGGCAATGACCGCGATCTTGCCGTTCGGATGCTGGTCCAGAATGAATTTAGCGTAGATCCGCGCCTCGCTCTGGTAGCTCGGCTGCCAGCCCATGGTCCACGGGAAATGCTTGGGGTCGCCCCACTTCGTCGCACCGGACCCGACCAGCAGTTGCGGGACCTTCTTCGCGTTCAGATATTTCTGGACCGCCGAATTGGACGCGGTCCCCAGCGGGTTGAACAGAAAGAACACCTCGTCGCTCTCGACCAGTTTGCGCGCCTGCTCGACGGTTTTCGGCGGGCTGAAGGCATCGTCGTAGCTGATGAAATTGATCTTGCGGCCGTTGATGCCGCCTTCATCGTTGATTTTCCTGAAGTAGGCCGCCTCGGTCAGACCGATCACGCTGTATGACGATGCCGGTCCGCTATAGGGCATGAAGCTGCCGATCTTGATTTCCTTGTCGGTGACGCCGACGTCGTAGCCTTGCTCCGCCTTCGCCGCGCCGCTCGCAACGACAAGGCTCAGTGACACTGCCGCGCACCAGCCTGCAAATACCTGCTTCTGCATGAGCGCCCGTTCCCTCCACCGAATTTTGGTCTATCCAGAGCCGGTAGACTGGGTCGGCGTTGGGCTGTTATCAAATGATCGGTGGCTATCGTCCTATAGCTCGTGATTATATAAGTGCCGCATGACCAGCTCTTCGGCTTCCGTGAAACAGCGCTTCGATATCTCGCTCGAGGATCTCGAGACGTTCCTTGTCGTGGCAGATCTCGGAGGGTTCAGTCACGCGGCCAAGCAGCTCAACCTGTCGCAGCCGTCCGTCAGCAACAGAGTTCGCCGTCTCGAGGAGAAACTGGGTGTGCGGCTGCTGCTGCGCAACACGAGGAGCGTAGCCCTTACTGCCGACGGCAACCGATTGTACAAGCAGGCCTCCGCGACCCTTCACGATCTCAGGCTTCTTTGCCAGGACTTCAACGCGACCGCCGAAGCCAGGCGCAACCAGGTCGAGGTGGCGGCGACGATGATGGTGGCGACCATCGCCTTGCCTCCGATCGTCAAGGCGTTTACCGACCGCGACCCGCAAAGCACCGTCCGCCTGCTCGACAGCAGTCCTGCGGGAGCGATCAGCGCCGTCCGCGAGGGACGCTGCGACATGGCCGTGATGGTGCTCGCCGAGCCGACATCGGGCCTGCAATTCGAAACCCTCACCTCGGACGAATGCGTCGTGGTCACGCCGCGCAACCACCCGCTTCTCGCCAGGAGCCAGCCGACACTGGCGGAAGTGTTGGCCTATCCCCTGCTGAGTCCCGACACGCATGTGGCGCTGCGCCAGTTTATCGTGGACGAGGCAACGAAGCGTGGCTTGAACGTCCGATTGGCGCCCGAGGCGGTCGGCGTCTCCAACGTCATGACCATGCTGGCAATGACCGCGGCCGGTATCGGCGTCTGCATTCACCCACGGACTCTGATTCCTGCCGACTTTCTCCCTGCAATCGGCGTCGTGCCACTCAAGGACTGCCAGTTCGTTCGAACGTTCGGCATCGTGACCGCCGAAAACCACGAGCTTTCTCCAGCAGCGCGCAAATTCCGGGATTTCCTGCGCAGCGCGATCAAGCGCCCGGATGCAGGATGGCAAAGCGCGCTCGCCTAGCCGTGTCACCGCGACGTCGCGAATATCTATAGCGGCTCCCTATAAGTCCATTGCCTGCCGCGATTTGTCGGCCGACGCTGCAAGTCCTAGCCTGATGGCCATGCCGCGTCGCGGCTGCCGCCCGACCGCTTCGCCGCGCATCGATCGCGATGACGCGCACGGACGCGTCCGCGACCGCACCGGGACACCGCCCTCAACAAGTCAGGAAGGACAAGTCGCAGACATGACGCACCGTTCACGGCAGATGAGCCTCATCGCATTCATGCAGGCACAGAACTGCTCGAATTATGTCGGCTCCTGGCGCCATCCGTCCTCGATGTCCGACTTCCTCACGCCGCATTACTTTCAGCGCATTGCGCGCACGCTGGAGGATGCGAAGTTCGACATGGCGTTCTTTGACGACCGGCTCGCCATGCCCGACATCTACGGCAATGACCACCGCGAGACGGTCGCCAACGGCGTGCGGTGCGTCAAGCTCGATCCGAGCACGGTGCTCATGACGATGGCCGCGGTCACCAGGCGCCTCGGGCTCGGTGCCACCTACTCGACGACCTACTACCAACCCTTTCACGTCGCACGCCTGTTCGGGACCCTCGACCTGATGACCGGCGGACGCGTGGCCTGGAACATCGTGACCTCGCTGAACGACTCCGAAGCGGAGAACTTCGGGTATGAGGAACACCTCGCGCATGATCTCCGCTACGATCGCGCCGACGAGTTTCTCGAAGTGGTGAAGGGGCACTGGGACAGTTGGGAAGATGACGCGCTGATCGTCGACAAGTCCGACGGGCGCTTCGCGGATCCCGATAAGGTCCATCGGCTCGATCACAAGGGACGCTACTTCCGCTCCAAGGGGCCGCTGCCGGTGCCGCGATCGCCGCAGGGCCATCCGGTTCTGCTTCAGGCGGGCCAGAGCGGCCGCGGCACCGCCTTTGCTGCACGCTGGGCGGAGCTGGTGTTCGCGTCTTACGCGAACCTGGAGGCCGGCCGCAAACAATATGCGTCGCTGACGGCTGCTATCGAGAAAGCAGGCCGTGATCCCGCGCAGGTCAAGATCGCGCCCGCGATCAAGGTCATCGTCGGCGAAACGGCCGCGCAGGCACAAGAACAGCTCGCCTTGACCGAAGCGCTCGCGAAGCCGATCGACGCCCTTGCGCTGCTCTGCGAGGTTCTCAATGTCGACTTCTCGACGCGCCCCTATGACGAGCCGTTCACCGATGAGGAACTCGCCGCCGTGTCCTGGCACAGCCTGAGAGACAAGGTGATCGAGGTGTCGGGCAAGAAGAATCCCTCGGTTCGCGATTTCGTCGAGGCTTCGGGCCGCGGCACCATCCACGAAGGGCCGACCTTCGCGGGAACGGCGAAGCAAGTCGCCGACCAGATGGAGGAATGGTTCGGCACGGCCTGCGACGGCTTCGTGATATCGGCAACCTGCGTGCCCGGTTCATACGAGGACTTCGCCCGGCTGGTGGTGCCCGAGCTGCAGCGGCGCGGTCTCTACCGCAAGGAGTATCCCGGCTCCACCTTGCGTGAAACGCTCGGCATCGCCCGGCCCACGGTCGACGCGCGCCGCGCGACCGCCGAGCGGAGGCGCGCATGACCAAGGAGCTGAAGATCCTGACGCCGATCGGCATGCTCGGCTACGGCATACCCGAGGCGCACTTCTGGCGCGGGGTCGATCGCGATCCCGACGCCATCATCGTGGATTCCGGCTCGACCGATCCCGGCCCTTATCTGCTTGGAATGAGCAAGACGCTGGTGACACCCGAAGCATATCGCCGTGATCTCTCCCTGATGCTGCGCGCGGCCGCCGAGCGCAAGATCCGTTTGATGATCAGTTCTGCCGGCGGTCCGGGAATCGACCAGCATGTCGACGACATGATCGAGACGATCCGCGATATCTCGCGAAGCCGAAGCTACCATTTCAGGATCGCAGCGATCTACGCCAATGTCGACAGGACGATCGTCCACAGCCGCCTGGATGAGGGCCGGATCAAAGGATGCGGACCGGTTCACAGCCTCACCCATGAAGCGATCGACAAGGCGACCAACATCGTGGCGCAGATGGGCGCCGAACCGTTTGCGAAGGTCCTCCGCGAGCGGCCGGACATCGACATCATCGTGAGCGGCCGATCCTACGACCCCGCACCGCATGCCGCGCTTTGCATGGTCAATGGCGTCGATCCCGGTGTCTACTGGCACATGGGCAAGATCGTCGAGTGCGGCGCCAACTGCGCGGAGCCGAAGGGCCGGGTCATCCTCGCGACCGTCCGCAAGGACAGCTTCGATCTCGAGCCGATGAATCCCGTCGAGTGCTGCACGCCGGCGTCGGTCGCAGCCCATACCCTTTACGAGAAGACCAGGCCGGATCTGCTGCCGGGTCCCGGCGGCGTCCTCAATCTCGCAGGCGCGCGCTACGAACCGCTCGACGATCGGCGCGTCCGGGTCAGCGGCGGCGCGTTCGACCCGTCCAACCCCTACACCGTGAAGCTGGAGGGGGCGGCCGTGATCGGTCATCGAACGATCTTCATCGGCGGAATCAGAGACCCAATCCTCATCGGCCAAGTCGACGATTTCCTTGCCCGCGTGAGGCAACGAGCGGAAGCAATTTTCGAGCAGCTTGGCGACGGCACCGCCAGCCTTGCATTTCATGTCTACGGCAGGAACGCCGTGATGGGTGCATTGGAGCCGCTCAAGGAAGTCGTGCCGCATGAAGTCGGCCTGCTCGGCGAGGTGACAGCCCCCAACCAGGATCTGGCCAACGCGATTTGCAGCGCGGTGCGGATCGACGTGCTGCACATGCCGTATCCCGGCCAACTCGCAACGTCCGGCAACTTCGCCATTCCGCTCAATCCACCCGAAAATCCGATCGGTCCGGTCTGCGAGTTCTCGATCTATCACCTGATGGACATCGACGCTCCGGCCGACTTCTTCCCCATCCGCTATACGGAGACATAGCCGTGAACACCGTCCCCTTGCGAAAGCTTGCCAAGGTCATTCGCAGCAAGAACTCCGGTCCCTTCGAGCTGACCTTCGACGTCATCTTCGACGATCAAAGCGTCTATGAGAAGGTCAAGGCAAGCGGCGCCCTGAACAGGGAAGGCCTGGCGAAGACCTACAATGTCGACGTCAGCGACGTCGTGGCGTTCATGTTTTTCGACCCGGCCCTCGCCTTCAAGATGACCCTGCGCCGCAACTGGGGCCAGGGCACGACCGCCGAACGGGATACGTTCGGCGCGCAACAATACGCGCCCTTGCTGGACGTCGAGGTCCCGTTCTCATCCAATTGGTAGGCGCCAATCCCCGAACTGTCCGCCGTCCACGTCAATACCCGCGCCTTGGACGCCATCACCAATCGGCTTACCGGCCATCGTGGAAGCGGACGACCTCCGAAAGCGGCGCGCGGTCAGTCCGGAAGCCGTTGGCGGGATGGGATGGATCTGCGTAGCCGAACGAAATCGCGCATACGATCCGCCGGTTCGCAAGCAAACCGAAATGCTCCCTGACCAGATCAGATCTGACCGTCAATGCCGCCTGCGGGATCGTGGCGACGCCGAGCGCCGTCGCGGCATTGAGGAAATTGGCGACGAAGCCGCCGCAATCGATGGCGCCGTAGGTGGAAAGACCGGCGTCGGAGGAAATGATCGCGACGTGCGGCGCGCCGAAGAAGCGGTAATTTTCGGCCATCTGACGCCGGTAGCCGTCCTTGTCACCGCGCGCGACGCCGACGCTCTGGTACAGCGCAAATCCGCAGGAGCGGCGGCGGTCGCCGTAGACCCCCTCATAAGCCTTGGGCCAGAAATCGGTCACGGGCTGGTCCTCGACGTGAGCCAGCATCAGTCTGCGAAACGCTTCGGTCGCTTCTCCACGTGTGATCTCGATTTACCAAGGCTGGGCGTTGCATCAGGAGGCCGTGCGCTGCGCGATCTCGACGATCCGTCCGATCACCGCATCCGGCACCGGTTTCGGCAAGAAGCCGCGGCACGAGTGACGCCGACGCAGGAGGCGATCCAGCGTGGCTTCTTCAGTCAAGGGACTGGCCTCGATTTCATTGATTTCACTCATCATTCTTCTCGACGGTTGGGCTTCTTCGGTGTCTTGGCTTGATATACTTTGTAGTATATATTATCAACTCTCCGGTATTATCGACCGTCTGGCTTCTGCAAGCGCAGGAGCAACTTTTCACGCAATCCGGTGCGCTGACGCAGCGAGGTTGTGGTTGGCCGACGTTGGCACCGGATGCATAAAAACTGCGAGGGAGCAAAACGTGATGTCTGCAACCGCATCAAGATTCGGCGACTTGCCGCGGATCGCCGCCGATCGCTGGCGCGGCGAGGTCGCGATCTGCTTTCGGGATGCGCAACTGACCTTCGGCGAACTCAACGATGAGATCGACCGTGCGGCGCGTGCGCTGCTGGCACGCGGCATCCGCAAGGGAGACGTCGTCGGCCTGTGGGTGACGAACCGTATCGAATTCACGATCGCGCTCTACGCAACCCTGCGGATCGGCGCCATCGCGGCCCCCATGAACACCCGTTACCGGCAACATGACGTGGCCTATGCGCTCAAACTTGCCGAGTGCAAATTGCTGTTTGTCGTCGAACGCTCCGGCCCGGTCGAATATGTCGAGATGCTGAAGGCCGTGATCCCGGACTTCGACGGCGAACGATTTGATAAGACGGCTGGCTTTCCGCACCTGATGGACATCGTCGTCATGAGCGACACCGCTGATCAGGGACCGCTGTCCTGGGAGCGTTTCCTCGACGACGCCGAGCGGGTCACCAGCGAACGGCTCGAAGAGGTCGCGGCGAGCGTGAAGGTCGAGGACATCGCGCTCATCGTGTTCACGTCGGGCACCACGGGCAATCCGAAAGGCGTGATGCACGATCACTCGCTGTTACGCAACATTTGCGAGCGCTACGACATTTGGCCCTTGCAGGAGGGAACCACCGTCCTCAACTTCCTGCCGATGTTCCACCTCTACGGCATGTCCGAGACGGTGTTCGGCTGCATGCACGCAGGAGCCCGTCAGGTGGTGATGGATACATGGGATCCCGAGCTCGCGGTGCGGCTGATCGAGAAGGAGCGCATCACAGGCCTGCATGGCTTCGAAACGCACTATGCCGACATCATGCGCGCGCAGCAGCATCTGAAGGCCGATCTTTCCAGCCTGCGTTTCGGTTCGCTGCCTGCGGGTATGGAGAATTCCAACGCCGTCGCCGCGCTGGTTCAGAAAGCCATATGCCCGACCGCGTCAGGCTGGGGCATGTCGGAAGCCGGCTGCTACGTGTTCCTGAGCTCACTCGACGACACCGAGGAACAGCGCTGCACGACGTCCGGCCGCCCATCGTCCGGCCTGGAGTTCAAAATCCTCGATCCGGCGACCGGCGAGGAGCGCCCTAATGGCATCGAGGGTGAGATCGCCGTACGCGGTTACACGGTGATGCGCGGCTATTTCCGCGATCCGGAGGCGACTGCGGCGGCGATCAACCGCGACGGATGGCTACTTACTGGCGATCGCGGTTTCAAGCGGCCTGACGGTTTTCTCCAGTTCCTGGGGCGATACAAGGAAATGCTCAAAGTTGGTGGGGAGAACGTGTCGCCTGCCGCGCTGGAAACTGAACTGATGGCTCTAGTACCCGCGATCGAGCAGGTCGCCGTCGTGGGCGTCCCCGATCCAAGGCTAATTGAAGTCCCTTGCGCTTACGTTGTGCTCAAGCCAGGCACAGAATGCTCGCTCGAGGACGTGAAGGCCCGCTGTAAGGGGAAGATCGCCAGCTTCAAGATTCCGCACTATGTGGTGCCTGTGGATGCCTTGCCAATGACCGCCTCCGGCAAGGTCCAGCGTGTGCTTTTGCGCGATCGGGCGCGACAGGAGATCACGTTGAACTCTGAATAGATTCGACAAACCGGCTCACACCGTTTGCCGATGGTCGGCTCGGCGCAGGGCATGAACCACGCTTGGCAGCGCTCAGCGAGATTTGCCCTGAGCATCTCTCAGCGAGGGTCGACGCCGCTTTGGGATCGGGCTTGTTCGGCCGCGTTGCGCTAGTGCCGAGATGCTGCCTGAGAGATGGAATGAGCTTGGCGAGCGCCTGCGCGACCGGCTCCGGCTTGTCATAGAGATCGTAGTGGGACCATCCATCCAACTCGACCAATTGCCGGTCCTTCGAGGCAGCCGAACGCCAGTAGATTTCCATGCCGTCGCGATAGGCGCCGAGCGCTCCCACCTTCTTGCCGACCACGACCATCATCGGCTGCGTCATGAGCATCTCCGCGAAGGCGAATGCATTCCCAACCAGCGTGTTCTGGGCATGCGAGAACAGCATCCGGGTCGAGCCGCCGGGCTTCTGGTCGGTCGGCTTGAAGGAGCACTGGGTAAAGCTGTCAGTGCGGGCGACGGAGAGGGCGCAGAAGCCATCAGGGACCTGGTGAGACCGTCACTGTGTTCCGTGATCCAGGACGCCCAGCTGGAGTAGCCGTGGAGATAGCAGGCCGGCTAAATGCCCTGCTCGGGGAAAAGGCCTATCCAAACCAGGTCAAAGGAGTGTGGGGAAAGGTGGTAGCGGGGGAGGGACTCGAACCCCCGACCCCAGGATTATGATTCCCGTGCTCTAACCAGCTGAGCTACCCCGCCACGGCGTCGCGGCCGGCGGCGATGCCGCGGGCGCGAATGCGCGGCATATAAAGAGCGGGCGCCGGGCCTGTCAAGCAAACCCGGCCCCGCCCGCAACGTATTGGACAGCGGTGCTATTTCGGCCGGACCGACTGGTCGCCGCCGGGGCTGCCGGGCGGCGGGATCACCGGGGTGGTGCCGCCTTCCGGGGTCGGCGCCCGCATCTCGGGATCGACGCCGGTCGGCGGGCACAGCACGCCGTCCGATTTGGCGAGCTTGTCGCCCAGCGGCTGCGAGCTCTGGCCGGTGGTGGTTCCCTCCGGCGGCTTGGCATCCGGATGCGCCGGCTGCTGCTGCATCGGCACACAATCGTTGGCGGCGGCATGCATCGGCGATGGCGGCGCGGTCTGGGCCGGCGGAGTCGCGGGCGTCGGCGGCGCCTGGGCGAACGCTGCAACCGGCGCCAGCATCAGCGCGCAGGATAAAGCGAGTGTTCGGTTTGTCCTCATGAGGAGAAAACCGCGACGGCTCGCCGATGTTCCCGGTCAGAATCGTCGCAAGCTCACGATTTGCGGAAGCGGATCAGCGAGAAATGCCCCATCGGCGGCATCGGCCGCCGTTCTGCAAGGCTGACGCCGCCATGCTTCGCGGCCCAATCGGTCAGCCGTGCCCACGGAAATTCCGGCCGCCAGCCGAGCCGCCGCGCCAGCGGCGCGAAGGCGAGTTCGAAGATGCGCCGCGGACCGCTTTCGGCACCGATGTGATTGACCAGGATCAGCTCGCCGCCGGGCTTCAGCACGCGAACAAAATCGTCGAGCGTGGCCTCGGGATCGGGCACCGCGGTGATCACATATTGCGCGACCACGGCATCAAAGAACGCGTCCGGAAAGGCGAGGTTCTTGGCGTCCATCACCGCCAGCGTCTCGACATTGGAAAGACCGAGCGCCCGCACGCGCTGCTGGGCCCGCCGCAGCATCGGCTCGGATATATCGACGCCGCAGAGTTTCGTCGTGCGCGCATATTCCGACAGCGACAGCCCGGTACCGACGCCGACATCGAGCACGCGCCCGCCGATCCGGTCGGCCTCCGCGATGGTCGACTGCCGGCCCTGATCGAACACCTTGCCGAACACCAGATCGTAGATCGGCGCCCAGCGGCCATATGCCTTTTCGACCCCCTCGCGGTCGATGTCCCCAGCCATCCCCTGCCCCGATGCCTCTATCCCCGCACGGCTTCCAGCGCATCACACGGCGCAGCCCGCCCCACGCGGCTTGCGCTCGCACTCTTGATGAATCCGCCGCCGAGCACCCGCGCCTGCCCGGAGGGCGCATCGTAGAACACGCAGGCCTGGCCGGGCGAAACGCCCTCCTCGCCGGCGATGAGTTCGACCTCATAGCCGCCATCGGCGGCGCGCAGCCACGCCGGCTGCGGCGCGCGCGTCGAGCGGACGCGGACATGCATCTCGATGCCGTCGCCGATCACGCGATCCAACACGCCGTCGCCGATCCAGTTGACGTCGCGCAGCGCGATGCGGTCCATGCGCAGCGCCTCGCGCGGCCCGACCACGACACGGCGCGTCGCCGCATCCAGCTTCACCACATAGAGCGGACTGCCGGAGGCGATGCCGAGCCCCTTGCGCTGGCCGACGGTGAAATGAACGATGCCCCGGTGCTGGCCGATCACCTTGCCGTCGAGATCGACGATGTCGCCGGGTGCGATCGCATTCGGCTTCAGCCGTCCGATGATGTCGGTGTAGCGGCCGGTCGGCACGAAGCAGATGTCCTGGCTGTCCTGCTTGTCGGCGACCTCGAGGCCGAAGCGCCGCGCCAGCTCGCGGGTCTCCGGCTTGGTCATGTCGCCGAGCGGGAAGCGCAGGAAGCCGAGCTGCTCGCGCGTCGTCGCGAACAGGAAATAGCTCTGGTCACGGTCGGCATCCGCCGCGCAGACCAGCGCGCGCGATCCGTCGCCGAGCCGGCGCGAAGCGACATAGTGGCCGGTGGCGAGCGCCTGAGCGCCGAGCTCGCGCGCGGTCGCGAGCAGATCGCGGAACTTGACCGAGCGGTTGCATTCGATGCACGGCACCGGCGTCTCGCCGAGCGCGTAGCTGTCGGCGAAATTGTCGATCACCGATTCCCGGAAGCGGCTTTCATAGTCGAGCACGTAATGCGGGATGCCGATCCGCTCGGCAACATTGCGCGCGTCGTGGATGTCGCGGCCGGCGCAGCAGGCGCCCTTGCGATGCGTCGCGGCGCCATGGTCGTAGAGCTGCAGCGTGATGCCGACCACGTCGTAGCCCTGCGACTTCAACAACGCAGCCGTGACCGACGAGTCGACGCCGCCGGACATGGCGACGACGATCCTCGTATCCTCAGGGCGGCCTTCGAGATCCAGAGTGTTGAGCATCTTAAGGGGTCATCGGTCGTTGTCGCGGCGAGCTTTTCGCGCTCCGCAACGGAATGTGAAAAAGCCTTTGTTCAGAGAGCCCTGGAACGCATCCAAGGCCGGAAAGGCCGGTTCGGGGACGCATTGCAGACTCTCTTTAATATAGGCCGCATTCCGGGGAGGCAATCAGCCGGAGACGGCCAACTGCCCGCCGCGGACGGCAAATCTTGCCGCCGGGCAAAAAGGAGACCGCCGGGAACCCTTCCTTGCGCCAGGATCATCGATCTAAGCATCTGAAATTATTTAATATTATTCCGCACAATGATTGGCCCGCTCCTTGCTGACCTTTGGCCGGAAGTTTCATCGCGAGGTCGGCTGTGGTCAGCGTTACGTCGGAAGCATCGGCAGGTTTGTCTTTTCAGGGCGCTCCCTCGCGTTCGAGCCGGCCGGAACCCGGTGCGGCGGCGGGGAACGACAGCTTTGCGTCGCTAATCGACAACAATACGCCGGCCAAGACCGACAATCGCCCGTACGACACGCCGCCGGCGCCCTCGCGCCGATCCGACGATTCCGCGTCGGCGGCCGACGCGCGCTCGCGAGACGACACGACGACCTCCGGCCGGACAGCGCGGGACTCCGCCGGCCCACGAGATGACGGCAAGGTCGATGGCGACAGCGACGGGCCGCGCAAGAGCAGGTCCAAAGCGAAGCCGGACGATCCGAAATCGGCCGGCGATGCCCAATCCACGGATAGCAAGTCTGCGGCGGCGCCAACCGACGCGGCGCAGGATCCGGCCAATCCAGCCACGTCCAATGTGACGGCAGCTGCGACGGCCGTACCGCTTCCCGTTGCCACTGCGCCGACCGACCCGGCGACAACCGCCGCTTCGTCCGACAAGCCCACTGCGCCACTGGCGATCGCGGCCGCAGCGATTGCCGCGAGCACGGCGATCACCGGCACTGCAGCTCCTGCAGGCACTGACACCGCAACCGCGACGGCCGCCACCGCGAACGCCACCGGCATCGCCAATGCCGCCGGCGTCAAGACCGGAGCGCAAGTCGTGGTCGGCGCCGATCCGGCAGCGTCCGCGGAAACCGGAGAGACCAAAGAGCAGGCAACAGCTCAGGGCACGGCGACCGCAAGTTCCAATGCAACGCTCGCGGCGGCCGTCACCACCGGGATTCGTCCCGCCAAGGCGACCACGCAAGCCGCACCAGCCGTAGCCAAGGACGGTGCCGTCACCACAGCCGATCCGGACAGCACAACACGATCCGGCAACACCGCCGCGCCGGCGCCAACGACGATCGTTCCCGCAGCCGCACAGCCGGCCGCCGTTGCCGGCAAGGCGAAGGCCGCTGACGGTGCCGCCGATGCCATCAAGCCTGATGCCGGCGGCAACGCCGCCGCAGCGCCGGTGCCGTCCGCGAGCAGCCACCCGTCCGCGCAGACTGCGCTCAACACGCCCGATGCCGCCGCGCAGGCCGCGAACAACTTCCAGCCGCAGCTGCCGACCGCGCAAACGACGCCGGCCGCGGCGTCGCAATTGACCGTCACCACCGCCGCGCAAACCGCCGCCGTGCCGCTGAGCGGGCTTGCGATGCAGATCGCAGCCTCTGCCAACAGCGGCAAGAGCCGCTTCGAGATCCGGCTCGATCCGGCCGAGCTCGGCCGCATCGACGTCCGCATCGACGTCGACCGCAACGGCCAGGTGACCTCCCATCTCACCGTCGAGCGTCCCGAGACGCTGTCGATGCTGCGTCAGGACGCCAACCAGCTGCAACGCGCGCTCGACAATGCCGGCCTGTCGACCGGCAACAGCGGACTGCAATTCAGCCTGCGCGACCAGTCGCAGTCGGGCCAGAACAACAGCGGCCAGCAGAATCCAAGCGCACACCATTTGATCGTCAGCGAGGAAGACAGCGTCCCCGCCGCCGCGGCGGGCCGCTCCTACGGCCGCGCATCCGGCGTCCTCGGCGGCGTCGATATCAGAGTGTAAGGAGCCAGCGATGTCAGTCGATGCAACCATGCCGACGCCGGTCGTCTCTGCCCCCGGCACCAACAGCAGCGGTTCGAGCACCGGGAGCAACAACACCTCGTCGACCTCGACGCAGGGCATTGCCGACAATTTCCAGACCTTTCTGACGCTGCTGACGACGCAGCTGCAGAACCAGAACCCGCTGGACCCGCTCGACACCAACCAGTTCACCCAGCAGCTCGTGCAATTCGCCGGCGTCGAGCAGCAGCTGAAGTCGAACGAGCAGCTGAAGTCGCTGATCGAGATCGAGAAGAGCGCACAGTCGACCCAGGCGCTGGTCTATGTCGGCAACACCGTCGCGGTCGACGGCAGCAAGGCGCAGTTCGACAAATCCGCGACCTGGAATCTGAATGCACCGCAGGACACCAGTGCCACGATCAACATCACCAGCGCCAACGGTACGGTCGCCTATTCCGGAAATTTCAGCCTGAAGCAGGGCAATTCCAGCTTCGTGTGGGACGGCAAGGGCAATGACGGCACGCAATGGCCGCCCGGCAGCTACACGCTGACCGCCACCGGCAAGGACTCCAAGGGCAACGACATCGCGATCTCGACCGAGGTTCAGGGCGTGGTCGATTCCGTCGACCTCACCGCCTCCCCGCCGCTGCTCTCGATCGGCGGCCAGACCTACACCACCGACAAGATCAAGCGCGTGGTGCGTCCGTCGACCAGCAGCAGCTGATCGCCGCAGGATTGCGGGCGCGAAGACGCCACGCATATTGCCGTCGCCCTTGCTTGAGCCGAATTGTCGCAGGCGCCCGCCGGCGGCAAATGCCGTTTGTCTTGCGTTCGCGAACATGGCTGACTGGCGGCGGGCGCTCAACATTGGGAGATCGAGAGCATAAACAGGAGATGGACTTATGTTTCGCAGCAATTTTTCTTTAGCGATTGTTCTGGCCGTTCTGACACCCTTCCTCGCATCGGCTCCGGCCCATGCCCAGGCAACCCGGACATGGGTTTCCGGCGTCGGCGACGACGTCAATCCCTGCAGCCGTACGGCGCCCTGCAAGACCTTTGCCGGCGCCATTTCCAAGACGGCGGCCGGCGGAGAGATTAACTGCCTCGATCCGGCTGGCTATGGTCTTGTCACCATCATCAAGTCGATCACCATCGATTGCGAGGGCACCTTCGGGTCCATCCTCGCGTCCGGGAGCACCGGCGTGACGATCAACGGCGCCGGGATCAACGTGGTGCTGCGCAACATCAGCGTCAACGGCGCCGGTACCACGCCTGGCGTCCGCGGTATCAATATTGTCGCCGCCAACTCCGTCTGGATCGAAAACCTGAAGATCTTCGGCTTCTCCCAGCAGGCGATCCGCGATGTGCGCTCCGCGAGCGGCACCCTCAGCATCCTCGATACGGTCGCCCGCAACAATACCGGCGCCGGCCTCGGCGTCGCGCCGACGGCCGGCACTGTCAAGGTCCTCATCAACAACTTCCACTCGCTGAACAATGGATTCGGCGTTGCGCTCGGTCCCAACGTCCAGGCCACGATCAGAAATTCGGATCTCTCAAACAACACGACGGCGGGAATCAGCAACGAAGGCGGAAACTACGTCGCCAACAACAATTCGATCTCCAACAATGCGACGGGGGTGCTGAACAGTTCGGGCGTGGCCAGGCTGTCCAACAACGACATCGCGCACAGCACGACCTCGATCAACAACGCGGGCGGCACCGTGATCTCCTTCGGCAACAACCGCACCAACACGCCGACGTCGGGACCGATTACACCCGCCGGCGGCGCAACTTCGGATCTCGGCCAGCAGTAGCCGGCAGAAGATTTGGTGCAGTTCAAGAACCTCGGGCCGAGGCCCGAGGTTCTTTTCGTCGCGCCCGCGATACACGGCATTGCGTCTGGCGAGAGCAATACGGCATCCTAGCAACCCACAGATGTGCTATGATCATGCCCGGGATCGCATACAGTCGGGCTGGCCGTCACTATCCTGTCGACGTCGACGGCCAGTGCAGACCTCAAATGCTCGTTCAGTAATCCCGGCATTTCACTGGTGCCGTGCGGCAAACGCTATGCCGCCAACTACGATGCTTGCCGGAATACGTCATCGAGCATGGCGCCACCTCGGGTGAAGCCATGTGGTGGTGCACGAGTCAGGGCTACACCAGATACTCACCGACGGGCCCGGAGAGGCTGCTCGAACGGCAGCCTCGACGGGCGTCCCCCGGCAGCCCGGCGCATATTTGTCAGTCGATTTCCTGGACGACCACGCGGCTTTCGGGATCCACCAGCATCACACGTTCGCCGGAATAGACGTAACGATACTTCGTCAGCGAGGGTCCCCACTCGGCCGGCACGGCTTCAAGCTCGACATCGCGCGGCACCGGCGACCCCACCACGATCCTCTCGCGGGTCTCGACCGGACGGATCCTGTGTTCGGTGACGTAGCTATGGATGCGCGTGCGATACTGCGGCTCGATCTGCACCGCGGCTGCCTGACCCCTTCCTGTCGTGGTGACCGTGGTTTGCGCGAACGCCCCCGTCGACGCCACCAGCGCGGCGACGGAAATCAGCAGATACTTCTTCATCGACCTTTCCTCCTCACCGCTCCATGCGGTACTTTCCAGAAACCACCGAGGGTCAGCGATGTTCCAATTCGGGCCTTCGCGCCGCATCGCGAGCAGTCAACGAGCGCGGCTTGCAAGTCGTGCTCATGGAACCGGCGCCCGATCACGGGATTGCCTATGGGGAGCGAACCTGTCGGGTCGCGCATCATGCTCGCGGCCATGCGTGCGAGCGCAGACCCCGCCGTTTCAGTCCTGCATGGAGTGAACCATGGACGGTACCAAACAGGAGATATTGGTGCTGGGCGCCATCAGCCTGGCGCCGGTCCTTACGCTGACGGCGGCCGTCGTTGCCATGGCCATCGGTGCACAATAATCGCGCGGTCGCCTCGTATCGGTGCGCCGGCGGGGCGGCCGCTGCGGACCGCCCCGATCTCGGCGATCACGCCTATGCACCCGCTGCATCGAGGATCAGCTTCGCGATCGCGCCGGGCTGCGAGATCAGCGCGAGGTGGCTCGCCTTCACCTCGATCGTCGTGGCGCCCATGCGCTTGGCCATGAAGCGTTCCAGATCCGGATTGATGGTGCGGTCCTCGGTCGAGACGGCGTAGAAGCTCGGCTTGCTGTGCCACGCCGCCCGGGTGGTCTTGCCGGCCAGCAGCGCCTTGTGGAAAGGCTGCTGCACCGCATAGAGCACTTTCGCCTTGGCCGCCGGCAGGTCGCCGGCGAAGTCGCGCAGGAACGCCTCTTCGGTCAATCGTCCCTCATCGCCGTCGAAGACGATGCCGGCGCTCGCCGGCGGTGTCGGATAGGTTTTCGCCAGCGCCGTGTAATCCTCGCCGGCGTCGGGTGCGCGCGCCGCGACATAGACCAGCGTCGAGACGTTCGGATGCACGCCGGCCTCGGTGACGATCATGCCGGAGAAGGAATGGCCGACCAGGACCGTCGGGCCATCCTGGCGATCGAGCACGCGCTGCGCCGAGGCGACCGCTTCGGGGAGCGTGGTCAGCGGGTTCTGCACCGACGTCACATTGAGACCGGCGGCCTGCAGCAGCGGAATGACCTCAGTCCAGCACGAGCCGTCGGCAAACAGGCCGTGCACCAGCACGACGTTGCGAGCCTTCACCGGCGGAGTGGTTGCAGCCATGCCGCGCGTGGAGAGCAGCGAGGCCGCCGCGCCGGCCAGCAGGGCGGCGCCGAATGTGCGTCTGTTCATCATGACATTGCTCCAGGATTGTGCAGTAGGTTGAAGGGTTACAGAAGCGCGTTCACCTGCGATGAACGGACAATCTCTCCTACGTTCGCGAAGGCCTCGTGGTTACGCTCGATGCTGTCGCGATCGTAAAGATAATTGACCATGATGCCGAAGGATTCCGCGATCGCACGATCGGCGGTGTTGCCGAGCCAGTTGATGCGCTCCAGCCGCGCGCCATTGCCGAGGTGGAAGCGCGCCACCGGATCGATCCGCGTTCCCGATGCCGGCGACCGTGTGAGATATTGCGCGCACAGTCTCATCAGCAACGGACGCAGCCTTTCGCTGGTCGCACCATCACGCCACCAGCCGTCGCTCACGAGCTCGCGCAACACCGCGGTGTCATCCGCGGCCGAGGGCTGCTGCTCGAGCCAGCGGCGAAAACCCGGCACTGGCGACAGCGTGGAGAAGCGCTTCAACTGCGGGAATTCCGCCTGCAGCTCCTCGACCACCTGCTTGATCAGGAAATTGCCGAACGACACGCCGCGCAGTCCGTCCTGGCAGTTGGAGATTGAATAGAAGATCGCGGTGTCGGCGCACGCGGCGCGGGTGCGCGCCGCGGCTTCATTCGTGTCCTGCACCAGCAGCGGCGGGACGGCGGTGGCGAGCCCCTCGACCAGCGCGACCTCGACGAAGATCAAGGGTTCGCCCGGCAGCGCGGGATGGAAGAAGGCAAAGCAGCGCCGGTCGGGCGCGAGGCGGCGGCGCAGATCGTCCCAGCCCTTGATCTCGTGCACGGCCTCATAGGCGATCAGCTTCTCGAGCACGGCGGCCGGCGAGTCCCAGTCGATGCGGCGCAGCTCGAGGAAGCCACGGTTGAACCATGAGGCGAACAGGTGCTTGAGATCGGCGTCGAGCAGCTTCAGCTCCGGCTCGGTGCCGAGACGGCGCGTGATCTCGCTGCGCATCGCGACCAGCGTGGCGGTGCCGCCGGGCGCCATGTTCATCCGACGCAGCACCTCCTGCCGCGGCGGATCGGCGGCTTGCGCCAGCGCGGCGGCGGCTACCGCCGTGCCGTCGGTGAGATAGCGCGTCGCCGCCTCGCGCAGCTTCGCCGCATCGGGCTGAAACGTCGTCGCCAGATAGTGCTGGAAGCCGTGCCGCCCATCGGCGTCGATGGCATGCACCGTCTGCTGCAGCTCGCGCGCGATCATCGCGCCGGAGGCTTCGCCGCGCTCCGACAACAGGGCCGCAGCGAGTTGTTTGGCGGTAGCGAGCGCGGCCGGCGTGCCGCTTGATGTCTGTTCAGTGTGGGTCATGGCAGCCTCCTTCAGGTGCGGAATTTGGCGGGCGGCACATAGAGGCCGCCGGATGCGGTGACGAGATCGCCGATGGTCTTGGCGGCGAGCCAGTCGCGGGTCGCGGTCGCCACCTCGATGCCGAGATCGGAAGGCAGCATCACGATGCCGCGGCGGCGCAGCGCCTCTGTGGTCGCAGCGTCCTGCCGCATGCCGAAATCGGTGTCGCCGGCGACGGCACGCAGCGCGGCCTCGCGCTCCGCCAGCGAGCGGCAGCGTAACAGGTTGCAGACCCCGCGCTCGGTGACGACGTGGGTCACGTCGTCGCCATGGATCATCACCGGCGGCAGCGCGAAGCCGGCCGAGGCCGCGAGCTCGAATGCGTCGAGCCGTTCGACGAAGCTCGGCGCGCCGTTCGGCTGCCGGGTCTGCACCATCTGCACCACCAGCTTGCGGCCGCGCAGCTGCTCGCCCGCTTCCTCGCCGGCGCGCAGCCAGGCGGGACTGTCGTGACGGCGGCCGCGCGGATCGGCGC
This sequence comes from Bradyrhizobium semiaridum, assembly GCF_020329505.1. Classification (GTDB taxonomy): domain Bacteria; phylum Pseudomonadota; class Alphaproteobacteria; order Rhizobiales; family Xanthobacteraceae; genus Bradyrhizobium; species Bradyrhizobium semiaridum. The sequence goes on along the minus strand of NZ_JAGKJJ010000010.1, from coordinate 181,877 downwards.
CCATGTTCGGCGCGCCGCCGAAGCCGGTGATGCGGTCCCTGGTCGCCGTGGAGCTGTTGCCCTGCGGGTCGATCTGCAGCGTGCCGCCGACGAAGAGATCGCAGGCATATTGTCCGGCGACCTGGGCCAGCGCGCGGTTGGAGCGCAGATTGCCGTCGGCACCGACCGGAAACACCTTGGCGCGGCTCGCGACGTAGCGCTCCATGCCGAGCTCGGAGCCGAAGCAATAGACATTGTCGACGAAGCCGGCCTCGACCGCGGGGATCAGGGTCGGATGCGGGTTGAGCACGAAATTGCGCGCGACCTTGCCCTTGAGCCCGCGCCGGGCGGCGAAGGTCGGCAGGATCAATTCGATCGCGGCGGTGGCATAGCCGATGCCGTGGTTGAGCCGCGTCATCTGGTAGGGCTCGTACACCGCCGCGATCGCCATCATCGCCATCAGGACGTTCTCGTTCCTGATCTTGGCGGGATCGCGCGTGAACAGCGGATCGATCGCGTATGGCTTCGGGCCGGGCACCACGACATCGACCCAGCCGCCGGGGATGTCGACGCGCGGTAACCGGTCGACGATCTCGTTGACCTGCGCCACCACCACGCCGCCGCGGAACGCGGTGGCCTCGGCGATCACGGGCGTGTCCTCGGTGTTGGGGCCGGTGTAGAGGTTGCCCTCGCGGTCGGCCTTGTCAGCGACGACGAGCGCGACTTGCGGCGTCAGGTCCACCAGCATGCGCGCGTAAAGTTCGAGATAGGTGTGGATCGCGCCGACCTTGAGCGCCTTGGCGGCGACCAATTCGGCAAGCCGCCGACTCTGCGGACCGGCAAAGGAGAAGTCGAGCCGGTTGGCGATGCCGCGCTCGAACACGGCCAGATGATCCGGCAGCGCCAGCACCGACTGCACCATGTGCAGATCGTGGACGCGCGCCGGGTCGACCTTCGCCAGCGACGCCGCGAGGAAGTCGGCCTGCTTCTGGTTGTCGCCCTCGAGCGCGACACGGTCGCCCGGGACGATCACGGCTTCGAGCAGCTCGGTCGCGCGGTCGGGCGGACAGATCTTTCCGCTGACGCCGCTGACGGCACGGGCGCGAGCCAGTCGCGCCGCGCGGTCGGTGGGTTGGGTGGTCTTGGACATGGTCGCCTCGCTTCGCTTGATCTGCGGCGAAGCTAGATGGCGGCGATTGATTATAGAAACGATATTCTATAATATCATTGATTACAAAAGTGGATTAATCAGATGCTCGAGCTGGAACTGCTGCGCGCCTTCGTCGCCGTCGCCGATTGCGGCGGCTTCCACCGCGCGGCCGAGCAGCTCAATCTGACCCAATCGACCGTCAGCCAGCAGATCAAGCGGCTCGAGCTCGAAACCAGACGGCCATTGTTTCGACGCACCACGCGCAGCGTCGCGCTGACCGACGAGGGCGAGATGCTGCTCGGCGACGCGCGCCGCCTGCTGCAGCTCGAGGAGGCCGCGCGGCAGCGGCTGCTGGCGCCGCGACTCTCCGGCGCGGTACGGCTCGGCGTGGTCGAGGAAGTCGCCGGCGGTTCGCTGCCGTCGGCGCTCGGCCGCTTCTCGGCGCTGCATCGCGGGGTCAAGCTCGAGGTGCAGATCGGCGTCAGCGCCGAGCTGATCGAGCAGCTCGATGCGGGGCGGCTCGACCTTGTTTTCGCCAAGCGTCCGCTCGGCACCTCCAAGGGAAAGCTGGTGTGGCGCGAGCCGCTGGTCTGGGCCGCGGCCGAGACTTTCGATTTGGTGCGCGGCGCGCCGCTGCCGCTGGCGCTGTATCGCGAGCGCTCGGTATCGCGCGACGCTGCGCTCGCGGCGCTGCGCGACAGCGAGCTCGGTTGGGAGATTCTCTACACCAGCCCGAGCCTGACCGGCGTGCGCGCGGCCGCGGTCGCCGGCCTCGCCATCACGCCGCTGCCGCTCAGCGCTGTGACCGCCGGCCTGCGCGTGCTCGGCGCTGAGGAGGGCCTGCCGCCGCTGCCCGATCTGGAGTTTGCGATCTACGAGAAACGGCGGCCGGACAAAGCCGCCGAAGCGCTCGCCGCCGCCTTGCTGGCGCTGTCTCGCGGCCCGGCACGGCCGACGATTTGAGTTGCGGCGCGCTGGCAGAATTGCGCGGGTGAGATTCGCGCCGATGATCGTGCCCGGCGCTTACCCCTCTCCCCAACACTCCCCCGCAAGGGGGGAGGGAGCCTGACCAACGTGCTCACCTCACGCCGTGCTTCGCTGCGAGGCGACTTCGATCAATCAGTGAGGGAGGCACCGACGTAAGGGTTCCCTTTCCTCTTGCGGGAGAGGGGTACCGCTTGCTCCACTGCAAAAAAAGCAACACGCGAAGCCTCCGCGCGACGCCTGAGGACGACCCCGAATTGCCCGGTTCCCGGCAGTTTCAAGGAGAATCGTATTGAACCCTAGGGCTTAGCCAAATTTTAAGCCGCAAGGGGTAGGTTCGCCATTGTGAGTTCAGTGGTCGAGAGTTTGTGAGTACGCCATGACAGAACCCCATCGCCCGAGGGTGAAGTACGTCATCGGGCCTGACGGCAGCCCGTTGACCATCGCTGATTTGCCGGCGCCCGGCACCAAGCGCTGGGTGATCCGGCGCAAGGCCGAGGTCGTCGCCGCGGTTCGCGGCGGTCTGCTCTCCCTCGAGGAAGCCTGCAGCCGCTACACGCTGACCGTCGATGAATTCCTTTCCTGGCAGTTCTCGATCGACCAGCATGGTCTGGCCGGGCTGCGCACCACCCGCATCCAGCAGTATCGGCAGTAAACCTCGCCTAAATCGCGAATTTGACGAAAACCGGCCGCGTTTCGCGAGGCCGGTTTTTTTCATGTCCGCGTTTTTGCCGCGGTCCTTAATGGTCGTTAACCAGATGGAAACCATACCCTAGGCAATAATTGCCCAGTCGGACCCGCCATGGGCCGCATGCCTGGGGGCCCGTTGGTGCAAAGTCTGGTTGCTTTCCTGAGAGGTCTTGGTGCGGCCCGCCTTGCGGCCATGGTGGCGGTCACCGCCGCCCTGATCGGCTTCTTCGCCTTCGTCATCATGCGCGTCACCACGCCGCAGATGACCACTTTGTTCACCGACCTGTCGACCGAGGATTCCTCGGCCATCATCAAGGAGCTGGAGCGTCAGGCGGTCCCGTTCGAGCTGCGCAATGACGGCGCCATCATCATGGTGCCGAAGGACAAGGTGACGCGGCTCAGGATGAAGCTCGCCGAGGGCGGCATGCCAAAAGGCGGCGGCGTCGGTTACGAGATCTTCGACAAGTCGGACGCGCTGGGCACCACGAGCTTCGTCCAGAACATCAATCATCTGCGCGCGCTGGAGGGCGAGCTCGCCCGCACCATCCGCGCCATCGACCGCGTCCAGGCCGCGCGCGTCCACCTCGTGCTGCCGGAGAAGCCGCTGTTCTCGCGCGAGACGCCGGAGCCGTCGGCCTCGATCGTGCTGCGCGTGCGCGGCGCGCTGGAAGCGCAGCAGATCCGCGCCATCCGCCATCTCGTTGCCTCCGCCGTCAACGGACTGAAGCCGCAGCGCGTCTCGATCGTCGACGAGGCCGGCCGGCTGCTTGCCGACGGCGCCCAGTCCGACGCCGAGGCCGCGCTCGGCGAGGATCGCCGCGCCGCTTTCGAGAAGCGGATGCGCAAGCAGGTCGAGGACATCGTCTCCTCGGTGGTCGGTGCGGGGCGCGCGCGCGTCGAGCTCTCGGCCGACTTCGACTACAACAAGATCACCCAGACCTCGGACAAGTTCGATCCCGAGGGCCGCGTGCTGCGCTCGACCCAGACCCGTGAGGAATCGAGCCTCACCGCCGACAATAGCGGCCAGGTCACGGTCAACAACGAGCTGCCCGGCAACCAGAACCAGGACAACGCCGCCCGCGCCCGCGACCAGAGCAAGAAGAGCGAGGAAACCAACAATTACGAGATTTCCCGCACCACCAAGACCGAGGTGACCGAGGCCGGCCGCGTCAACCGCATCTCGGTCGCGGTGCTGGTCGACGGCGCCTATGCCAAGAACGAAAAGGGCGAGATGGTCTATCAGGACCGCCCTAAGGAGCAGCTCGACCGCATCGCGGCCCTGGTGCGCTCGGCGATCGGCTTCGACCAGAAGCGCGGCGACCAGGTCGAGGTCGTCAATCTGCGCTTCGCCGAGCCGCCCGCGACGCAGCCGCTGCCCGAGCCGGCCGGCCTGCTCGGCATGCTGCAATTCACCAAGGACGACATCATGTACGTCATCGAGCTCGGCGTCATGATGATGCTCGGCCTCGTCGTGCTGTTCATGGTGGTCCGCCCGCTGGTCAAGCGCATCGTCGCCGCCGACGTCATTCCCTCGCTTGCACCCGTGCCTGCCCTCGCCGAGGCCCGCGCCGAGAGCGCGCCAGCAACCGGCCAGGCGCTGATCCCGAGCGGCACCGGCGCGGCGCAGCTGATCGACGTCGCCCAGATCCAGGGCCAGGTCCACGCCCAGGCCGTGCACCGGGTCGGCGAGCTCGCCGACCGCAATCCGAACGAAACCGTCTCCATTGTCCGTCAATGGCTGAGCGAGCCGGCTGAGAGCTGACATGGCTTCCGTACCGCAGACCACCAACGCCAACGACATCGCCACCGTCCTGTCGACGCTGGCGAACCGGCAGAACGGCCGCCCCAAGGGCAAGCCGCTGCCCGGCCCGAAGCGCGCCGCGATCCTGATGCTGGCGCTCGGCGAGCAGTATGGCGGAAAGATCTGGTCGATGCTCGACGACGACGAGGTCCGCGAGCTGTCGGTCCACATGTCGACGCTCGGCACCGTCGAGGCCGACGTGGTCGAGGATTTGATGCTGGAATTCGTCTCGCGGATGTCGGCCTCGGGCGCGCTGATGGGTAATTTCGACGCCACCGAACGGCTGCTGCAGCAATACCTTCCGAGCGAGCGCGTCGCCGGCATCATGGACGAGATCCGCGGTCCCGCCGGCCGCAACATGTGGGAGAAGCTCTCCAACGTGCAGGAGGAGGTGCTCGCCAACTATCTGAAGAACGAGTACCCGCAGACCATCGCCGTGGTGCTGTCGAAGCTGAAGCCGGAGCATGCCGCGCGCGTGCTGGCGATCCTGCCCGAGGACATCGCGCTCGACGTCGTCGGCCGCATGCTGCGGATGGAGGCGGTGCAGAAGGAAGTGATCGAGCGCGTCGAGCAGACGCTGCGCACCGAGTTCATGTCCAACCTGTCGCAGACCCGCCGCCGCGACGCCCATGAGGTGATGGCGGAGATCTTCAACAATTTCGACCGCCAGACCGAGACCCGCTTCATCACCTCGCTCGAGGAGGAGAACCGCGAATCCGCCGAGCGGATCAAGGCGCTGATGTTCACCTTCGACGACCTGATCAAGCTCGACGCCGCCTCGGCCCAGACGCTGATGCGCAACATCGACAAGGACAAGCTCGGCGTGGCGCTGAAGAGCGCCAACGAGGAGGTGCGCGCCTTCTTCCTCGGCAACATGTCCTCGCGCGCCGGCAAGATGCTGATGGACGACATGGCCGCGATGGGGCCGGTGCGGCTGCGCGACGTCGACGAGGCGCAGGCGCTGCTCGTCAACCTCGCCAAGGACCTCGCCGCCAAGGGCGAGATCACGTTGACCAAGAACCGCGCCGACGACGAATTGGTGTACTGATGGCCGCGCCCGCAAAGTTCATGTTCGATACGGACTTCTCCGCGCCGGACCGCACCCGCGAGCGCGCCGCCACGGCGGCCGAGGTCGCGCAGAAGATCGCCGACGCCGAGGCGCGGGCCTACCGCGCCGGCTACGATGCCGCGCTGCGGGAGGCCAAGGTCGAGAGCGAAAGGCGCACGGCGCAGGCGCTGGAGGAGATCGGCAGCTCGATCCGGGGCATCGCGGCGCGCTTTGCCGGCATCGAGACGCGGATGGAGACCGAGGCGGTCGACGTCGCGGTCGCGGTCGCCCGCAAGCTCTGCACCGAACTGATCGCGCGCGAGCCCCTCGGGGAGGTCACCGCGCTGGTCAGCGACTGCTTCTCGCATCTGGTGGCGACGCCGCATCTGGTGGTCCGCATCAATGACGCGCTCTACGAGGCGGCACATCAGAGCATCGAGCGGATGGCGGCACAGAGCGGCTTCGAGGGCCGGCTGGTGATCCTGGCCGAGCCGACGATTGCAACCGGCGACTGCCGGATCGAATGGGCCGATGGCGGCGTCGTGCTGGAGCGCGCCGCGATCGAAACGAAGATCAGCGAGCTGGTCGGGCGCTATCTGGCATCCCGCGACCAGGCCGGCTGACGGAAATGAGGACTGAACCATGAGCGACACCGACGGACACGTCCCGCTTCCCGATCTCAACGCCGCCGATGCGCCCGGGATCGACGATGTCGGCTACAACGAAGACGAGAATGCCGCGCGCATCGCCGCCGACCTCGAGGCGGTGTTCGACGTGCCGGTGCAGGTCTCGGCGGTGCTCGGCCGCTCCAAGATGGAAGTCGGCGACCTCCTGAAGCTCGGGCCGGGCACGGTGCTGGAGCTCGACCGCCGCGTCGGCGAAGCGATCGACATCTATGTCAACAACCGCCTGGTAGCGCGCGGCGAAGTGGTGCTGGTCGAAGACAAGCTCGGCGTGACCATGACCGAAATCATCAAGGCGGAACGCAACTAACAATTCTCACGGCACCGCGCGGGGCCTGCGCGACCAGACGAACAGGAGATACACATGCGGCTTCTCATCGTAGGCACCCTGAAGGGTCAGCTCACGACCGCCACCAAGATCGCGATGGAGAACGGCGCCACGGTAACCCATGCCGAGGCGGCCGAACAGGCGATGAACGTGGTGCGCAGCGGCAAGGGCGCCGACCTCCTGCTGGTCGATGTCGGCCTCGACATCCGCGACCTCGTGATGCGGCTCGAGGCCGAGCACATCCACGTGCCGATCGTCGCCTGCGGCATCACCAGCGATGCCCGCGCCGCGGTCGCCGCGATCCGCGCCGGCGCCAAGGAATACATCCCCTTGCCGCCCGACCCCGAGCTTATCGCAGCCGTGCTCGCCGCGGTCGCCAATGACGCCCGCGAGCTGGTGTGGCGCGACGAGGCGATGGGCAAGGTGATCAAGCTGGCGCAGCAGATCGCAGGCTCGGACGCCTCGGTGATGATCACCGGCGAGTCCGGCACCGGCAAGGAAGTGCTGGCGCGCTACGTGCATTCCCGCTCGGCCCGCGCCAAGCGTCCGTTCATCTCGATCAACTGCGCCGCGATCCCCGAGCACCTCCTGGAATCCGAGCTGTTCGGCCATGAGAAGGGCGCCTTCACCGGCGCCATCGCCCGCCGCGTCGGCAAGTTCGAGGAGGCGACCGGCGGCACGCTGCTGCTCGACGAAATCTCCGAGATGGACGTCCGCCTGCAGTCGAAACTGCTGCGTGCGATCCAGGAGCGGGTGATCGACCGTGTCGGCGGCACCAAGCCGGTGCCCGTCGACATCCGCATCATCGCCACCTCGAACCGCAATTTGTCGGAGGCGGTGCGCGAGGGCAGCTTCCGCGAAGACCTGCTGTTCCGCCTCAACGTCGTCAACCTGAAGATCCCGCCGCTGCGCGATCGCCCGGCCGACGTGCTCGAACTGGCCCAGCACTTCGCCAGGAAATATGCCGAGGCCAACGGCCTGCCGGTGCGCCCGATCTCGGCGGAGGCCCGCCGCGTCCTGACCGGCAACCGCTGGCAGGGCAACGTCCGCGAGCTCGAAAACACCATCCACCGCTCAGTGCTGATGGCGCAGGGCGACGAGATCGGACCCGACGCGATCATCACCCCGGACGGCGACCGGCTCGACCTCGCCAAGACCGCGCCCGCGGTCGCGCATGCCACGCTCGCCGCCGAGCAGGTCACCCGCGCGCTGGTCGGCCGCACCGTTGCCGACGTCGAGCGCGACCTGATCCTGGAGACGCTGAAGCACTGCCTCGGCAACCGCACCCACGCCGCCAATATCCTGGGCATCTCGATCCGGACGCTGCGCAACAAGCTGAACGAATATGCCGACGGCGGCATCCCGATCACGCCGGCCGGCAATGGCGGCGCCGATTATCAGCGCATCGCAACTGCCGGTTGAAAACGGAGTTTCTCCTCAGCCGTCATTGCGAGCGCGGCGAAGCAATCCATACACCCGCGTATGCCGCACGATGGATTGCTTCGCTGCGCCCGCAATGACGGCCAAGTCTGCCGCACGGTCGCCTCGCCTCACGAATAGCTCGGCGCGTCGGGCTTGCGGAAGATGTGAATGGGGTCGCCGGGCGTGATGTCGCGGCCGGTGAACGTCGCATAGGCGTACAGCGCGAGATAGCCGACGGCGACTGCGCCGACGAGATAGAACAGCCAGGCTCCCACGCGCTTCATCACACCGTCACGCCTCCGAAATATCCGCGGCTTTTAATCCGCCGGCGCGCCGCGCGCCACGGGCAACATGCCGCGCTCCTCTTGAAACTTGCGGCCGATTGCCGTACTCAATCTCCTATTGTTTTAATCCTTCTGAACAACTGGAGAGAGATATGGCCTACGTGCAGACCAACGGCACTTTGACGACCACCTCCGGCTCCTTCACTCCGATACCTGGCCTTACCCTGACGATCCCCGAGGGCGTCGGCACCAACGCCATCGTCATTCTCAACGTTCCGTTTCCCTACGCGACGGGCAACGACACGCCGGGCGGAACCTTCGGCATCGCCCTCAACGGCGCGGTTTCGACGGTCATCGCCGGCTTCACCTACAATGAGGCCGCGCCATCGGCGTTCGGCCGCGTTCCCACCACACTGGTTCTTGCGATCCCGCTCGGCAACGCGCCTCAGACCATCCAGGCCGTCTGGAGCGCCGTTCGCGGCAGCACCGTGATCATCGACAGCCCGGCGTCGCTGACCACGATCATGAATTAGAGCCCGACAGCGTCAGGCTGCACTTGGACCGATCGGCGCACCCCTCCCTTTTGGGAGAGGTGCGCCGCGCAGTCCTTCACGCTTTTCCGGCTGCTCTAGCGCGATCCTCGCGCATGGACGTGACGCGACGGCAGGCTGACCTCGGCCAGCCTGACGGCGTCCTCTTCCCTGTCGATCGCGACATACTCGCCGTGCCAATAGGCCAGCGCGGCGGTTCGGTTCGACGACACCACGTCAAGCACGCGGCCGATGACGATCGCGTGCGAATGGCGTTCGATGGTTTCCTCGACCTCGCAGTCGAGTGCCGCGAGCGCACCGGCCAATAGCGGTACACCGGAGGCGCGCGTCGTCCACTCGGCGCCGGCGAACCGCTCGGCGCCCTTCAGGCCGCCTTTGCCGGTGAAGCGTTCGGCGATATCGAGCTGGTCCGCGGTCAGGATGTTGACGCCGAACACGCCATGGCGCGCGATCAGCGGCCATGACGAAGCGGCGCGGTTGATGCTGACGATCAGCGACGGCGGATCGACCGACAGCGACGACACCGAGGTTACCGTCATCCCCGAGATGTCGCGGCCGCGCCCGGCCGTGATGACGCTGACCCCGCCGGTCAAATGACGCATCGCGCCGCGGAATTCGTCGGTGGAGATCGCGGATGCGACGGCGACGTTGCGGACGATGGAGTTCATGGCGGCCTCACAGATCGGACGTGTCGTCACTGCCTTCGAGCAGGTGCTTCAGGATCTCGCCTTCCAGCGCGGCGAGCTCGGCCGAGCCGCGCCGGCGCGGCCGCGGCAGGTCTACCGTGACGTCCCGCGCGATGCGGCCGTCCTCGATGACGAGCACGCGGTCGGCGAGTGCGACGGCTTCGGCGACGTCATGCGTCACCAGGATCGCGGTGAAGCCCTGGTCGCGCCAGACCCGCTCGAGCAATTGCTGCATCGAGATCCGGGTTAGCGCATCGAGTGCGCCGAGCGGCTCGTCGAACGCCAGCACGCGCGGCCGGCTGACCAGCGCGCGGGCCAGCGCCACGCGCTGCTTCTGGCCGCCCGACAGCACCGACGGCCACTGCGTGCGCTTGTCGCCGAGGCCGACCTCGACCAGCGCATGCTCGGCGCGCGCCTGCGCGTCGGCGGACGAGCGCTCGCGCCCCAACCCCACCTCGACATTGGATAGCACCCGCGCCCACGGCAGCAGCCGCGGCTCCTGGAACATGACCCGGACGTCCTGCGCCCTCGGCTGCTCGCCGAAGCCGATGCTTCCCGCCGTCGGTGCTTCAAGGCCGGCGATCAGGCGCAGCAGCGTGCTCTTGCCGCAGCCGCTGCGGCCGACGATCGCGACGAACTGGCCGGCGGGGATGTGCAGGTCGATGCCGCGCAGCACCTCATTGTCGCCGAACGATTTGCGCAAGCCGCGGATGGTCAGCGACAGGCCGCGGGCCGCGGCGTCCGATCCGCGCCGCAACTGCCGCGCCTTGACGACGATGTCGGCGTGGTCGATCGGCTCGGCATCGACCGGCCGGAAACGAAGCGCTTCTTGCATTCCTGTTCTCTCTTGGTCACTTCTGCTGGAAGGCGGGGTGCCAGGCGAGCGTCAGCCGCTCCAGCGCCCGCGAGGCGCTGTCGGCGAGCTTGCCGAGCAAAGCGTAGATCAAGATCGAGAGCACGACGACGTCGATCAGCATGAACTCGCGCGCCTGCATCGCCATGTAGCCGAGGCCCGACGAGGCCGCGATGGTCTCCGCCACGATCAGCGTCAGCCACATGATGCCGAGCGCAAAGCGCAGGCCGACGAAGATCGACGGCAGCGCGCCCGGGAAGATCACCCGGCGGAACAATTCGCCGTCGGTCATGCCGTAGATGCGGCCCATCTCGATCAGCTGCGGATCGACGGTACGGATGCCGTGCAGCGTGTTGAGATAGATCGGGAAGAACACGCCGAGCGCGACCAGGAACAGTTTTGCCGACTCGTCGATGCCGAACCACAGGATGACCAGCGGGATCAGCGCCAGATGCGGGATGTTGCGCACCATCTGCAACGTTGTGTCGGTGAGTTTTGCGGAGAGCTGCGACAGGCCGTTGGCAAGGCCGAAGGCGAAGCCGATGCCGCCGCCGATCAGAAAGCCGATCGAGGCTCGCCAGAAGCTGACCCAGATGTTGCGGACGAGTTCGCCCGACAGCAGCAGCTTCCACCCGGCCAGCGCGACGTCGGTCGGCGCCGGCAGCACGCGCGAGGGGACGAAGCCGGTGACGCAGGCGAGCTGCCAGATCAGGATGATCGCAAGCGGCACGATCCACGGGATCAGGCCGTCGGCCTTCGGCAGTTTGGGCGCGCCGACGCGCGGGAGAGAATCGATCAAGCTCATGATTGCGATGCCTGTTTCTGCGGACGGTAGTCGTTGCCGATGGTCTCACCGAACGGCCCGGTGTTGACGCGGATCGGCGTCACGTTGTCTTGCTGCAACGACAGCAGCGGGAACACCAGCTCGGCGAAGCGGTAGGCTTCCTCGAGATGCGGATAGCCGGACATGATGAAGGTATCGATGCCGATGTCCTGATACTCCTTGATCCGCGCCGCGACCGTCTGGGGATCGCCGACCAGCGCGGTGCCGGCGCCGCCGCGCACCAGGCCGACGCCGGCCCACAGGTTCGGGCTGATCTCGAGCTTGTCGCGGCGGCCGCCATGCAGCTGCGCCATGCGCTGCTGGCCGACCGAGTCCATCCGCGAAAACACCTTCTGCGCGGCGGCGATGGTGTCGTCGGTAACGTGCTGGATCAATTCGTCGGCGGCACGCCACGCCTCGGCATTGGTCTCGCGCACGATCACGTGCAGGCGGATGCCGAACGACAGCTTGCGGCCGCGCGGCGCCGCCACTGCCTTGACCTTGGCGACCTTCTCGGCGACCTGCGCCGGCGGCTCGCCCCACGTCAGGTACTTGTCGACGGTGTCGACCGCGACGTCGATGCCAGCATCCGACGAGCCGCCGAAATACAACGGCGGCCGCGGCGACTGCACCGGGTTGAAGAGCAGGCGGCCGTCCTCGATCCGGATGTGCCTGCCCGCGACATTGACGGTCTTGCCGGCGAGCAGGTCGCTGTAGACGTTGAGAAACTCGCGCGTCACCGCGTAGCGTTCGTCATGCGGCAGGAACACGCCGTCGCCCTTGTTCTCGACGGGGTCGCCGCCGGTGACGACGTTGATCAGCAGGCGGCCGTTCGAGACCCGGTCCAATGTCGCGGTCATCCGCGCGGCGACGCTCGGCGACTGCAGCCCGGGCCGGACGGCAACGAGATAGCGCAGCCGTTCGGTCCACGGCGCGACGGCGGAGGCCACCACCCAGGAATCCTCGCAGCTGCGCCCGGTCGGCAGCAGCACGCCGTAATAGCCGAGCTGGTCGGCGGCCTGCGCGATCTGGCGCAGATAGTTGAAGTTCACCTCGCGGCCGCCGATCGACGTGCCGAGATAGCGGCTGTCGCCGTGGGTCGGCAGGAACCAGAGAATGTTGGTGTTGGTCGAATTGCTCACGTGCCCGGCCTCCATGCGACGTCGGAATTGTGTTTGGCTGTAACGGTGACGACCTTGTCCTCGCCGTAGCAGGCGCCGACGGTCGCGGCGACCATGCTGACCGACAGCACCGCGTAGGCGATCCAGCGTCGAAACAAACGCGTCATGTGAAGTCCCCGGATGGAATGATTGCAGGGTCAGGTCTGCGGATTGCGCCAGACGATGTCGCGGATCGCGATCTGCCTCGGGATCAGGCCGAGCTTGTAGAAGCGGTCGGCGACGCCCTGCTGAGTCGCGATGATGTCGTCAGTGACGGGCCCGACCCTGAACGCCGAGCGGTTGGCGGCGATGGTCTGGATATCGAGCGCGATGCCGGTCACCGCGCTCAACGCCTTCGCCACCTCGTCGCGATGCGTTTCCGCCCATGCCGCGGTCGAGCTCGTGACGTCGATGATCTGCTGCAACAGGCTTGGGTGGTTCTTCGCGAAATCGCGGTTGGCGATGTAGAACGAATTGGTCTTGGTGATCTCCTGGGCGTTGACGAGGATGCGGCCGTTCTGTTTGGTCTCGCCGATCGCAAAATACGGATCCCAGATCGCCCAGGCATCGATGCTGCCATTGGCGAAAGCCGGCCCGGCGTCCGGCGGCGTCAAATAGACCGGCGTGATGTCGGCATAGGTGAGCCCGGCCTTCTCCAGCGTCTGCACCGTGATGTTGTGCGCGCTCGACCCCTTGGTGAAGCCGATCCGCTTGCCCTTCAGCTCGGCGATGGAGTGAATCGGCGAATTCTGCGGCACCAGAATGCCCTGCCCGTTGGTGATCGGCTGGCCCGCGGCATAGACGATCGCGGCGCCCGCGGCTTGCGCGAACACCGGCGGCGAATCGCCGACCGCGCCGTAATCGATGCTGCCGATGTTCATCGCCTCCATCATCGGCGGGCCCGAGGAGAACTCGACCCATTTCACCTCGATGCCCTGCGGCCTGAAATGATTTTCCAAGGTCGCGCGCTGCCGCGCGATGACCAGCACGCCGTTCTTCTGGTAGCCGATACGAATTTCCTTCGCGCCCGCCTCTGCCTGCGCACGCTGTGACAGCGCGACAGCAGCGGCGGAGCCGAGCGAGAATTTGAGGAACTCACGACGCTTCATTGCAACAACACTCCTGACGATCGCACGGCTGCGCTGCGCGATCACGCGTTGTCAGGATGATGGGGCGCGCCAATGAAGCTGTCGAGCGCCGCACAAAAATAGCGATGCCAGCACTTTGGTGCTGGCATCGCGCGTGCCGTTTCTTTCAATGCACAGATGACGTGTAGCGAATTATTTTCCTCACGAGATCGCGAGGCCGCTGCACAAAGATCGATCAGCCTGCCGCGGCGGTTTTCGGCCCGACGCTGACGGCGAGCTTGCCGTAACGATCGGTGAACGCCTCCGTGTCGATCTCCTCAAGCTGGATCGCGCCGGAGAGCACGCCCTTCTTCCATTCATCGTGCTCGGGGTCGTGCTGGAACTCCGGCATCACTTCCTTGCCGAACAGTTCGAGCGACTCGCAGATGTGCTCATGGGTGTTCTTGCCGGCCTGGTTGAGCAGGATCACCTGGTCGATATGCGACGACCGAAAACGCCGCAGCTTCCTGCGGAGAGTCTCCGGCGAGCCGATCAGGCCGCCGCGCAATGCCGCCTCCTGCGCCTCCGGATTGTCGCGCTTCCACTTGTTGTACTCGTCCCACATGTTGACGGTGCCGGGCGCCGGGCGCTGCCGGTTCTGCGACTGGCCGTAATAGCGCAGCGCAAACTGGAAGAAGGTGGCGCCGTCGGCGCGGCGGCGCGCCTCCTCGTCGGTCTCCGCGCACATGAAGAACGAGACCAGCGCCATGTTCGGATTAATCTCGTAGTCGGCGAGCTTGTTCAGCCGCTTGGTGATCGCGTTGTAATAGGCGTGCACCCAGGCATGCGCGGCCTCGGCGCTGACGAACTGGAAGCCGAGCGCGCCGAAGCCGTTCTGCCCGGCGCGCTCGATGGTCGGCAGCTGCGAGCAGGCCATCCAGAGCGGCGGGTGCGGCTTCTGCACCGGCTTCGGCACCACGTTGCGCAGCGGGATATCGAAATACTTGCCGTGATGCTCGGTGCCGACCTTGGTGAACATCGGGAAGATCGCAGCCACCGCCTCCTCGAACACCTCGCGCTTGGTCTCCATGTCGCGGCCGAACGGCGTCAGCTCGGTGATCGAGGCACTCTCGCCCATGCCGAACTCGCAGCGGCCGTTGCTTAAGAGATCGAGCACCGCGACCCGCTCGGCGACGCGCGCCGGATGGTTGGTGGTGAGCTGGAAGATGCCGTGGCCGAGCCGGATGCTTTTGGTGCGCTGGCTCGCCGCGGCGAGGAAGGATTCCGGCGCCGGCGAGTGCGAATATTCCTCGAGGAAGTGATGCTCGACCACCCAGGCATAGTCGTAGCCGAGCCGGTCGGCGGTCTCGAGCTGTGTCAGCGCGTTCTGGTAGAGGCGAAGCTCGTCGCCGTCATTCCACGGGCGCGGCAGTTGCAGCTCGTAAAAGATACCGAATTTCATGACGTCACTCCCAAGGTCGCGTTCTCGACCACTTTCTGTGGTCTCTGCCACGTGTTTGTGGTCCCCGACCTCCGTTGTTTTCGGCAAGTGTAGTGCCGCCTCGACCCAAGTCTAGCCTCGGACGCGAAACTCCAATTCCGTGCAGCGGAAGCTGGCTTGATCGAAACGCATGAATGTTTAGCTTGTGTCCGCCTGAGTCGCGGCGCTACCCGTCACGTCCTCGTTCCTCCGAAAGCCCCATGACCACCTTCACGCCGCATCAGGACAGAGCGCTGCAAGCCGTCGCCGACTGGCTGAAGGCCAAGCCCGGCCAGGGCAGCACGCCGCAGGTGTTCCGCCTGTTCGGCTATGCCGGAACCGGCAAGACGACCCTGGCCCGGCACATCGCCGAGGCCGTCGACGGCGAGGTGAAGTTCGCGGCGTTCACCGGCAAGGCGGCGCTGGTGATGCGCAACAAGGGCTGCGACAACGCCTCCACCATCCACTCGCTGATCTACCGCGCCCGCGAATCCGGCGTCGAGCAACCGAGTTTTGAGCTCTGGGACGATGCCCCGGCATCAAAGGCCAAGCTGATCGTGATCGACGAATGCTCGATGGTCGATGCCGAGCTCGGCCGCGACCTGATGTCGTTCGACTGTCCGCTGCTGGTGCTCGGCGATCCGGCACAATTGCCGCCGATCCAGGGCGGCGGCTTCTTCACCGACGCCGAGCCCGATGCGATGTTGACCGAAGTGCACCGCCAGGCGCAGGACGATCCGATCGTGCGGATGTCGATGGACATCCGGGAGGGCCGCGAGCTCGAGATCGGCCGCCACGGCGAGAGCGAGGTGGTGTCGCGCAAGGAGCTCGATCCGGACCGCGTGATGGGCGCCGACCAGGTGCTGGTCGGCCGCAACAGCACCCGCCGCGCCTACAACATGCGGGTGCGGCAGCGCCAGCACATCGAGGATCCGCTCCCCGTCGCCGGCGACAAGCTGGTCTGCCTGCGCAACAACCGCAAGAAGGGTCTGTTCAACGGCGGGCTGTGGCGGGTGAAGGCGCGGGCGCAGTCGAAATCGAAGATCATCACCATGCGCGTGATGCCGGACGAGGATTTCGGCCACAAGGTCACGAAGGTCTCGGTGCGCGGCGAGTGCTTCGACGGCGGCATCGAGGGCATCCCGTGGGAGCAGCGCAAGCCGTATGACGAGTTCGACTACGGCTACGTGCTGACCGTGCACAAGTCGCAGGGCTCGCAATGGGACGACGTCGTGCTGTTCGATGAGAGCTTTGCATTCCAGGATTCGCGCGCAAGATGGCTGTACACGGGGATCACGCGGGCGGCGAAAAGGTTGAGTATCGTCGTGTGATGTTCGCGCAAGCGCCACCAAACATTCGGCGTCGTCCTGGCGAAAGCCAGGACCCATTACCTCAGCCGGTTATTGTTGCGCACCGCCGGGGCCGCGATCCCGCTCACCATCAAATTTGGTGGTATGGGTCCTGGCTTTCGCCAGGACGACGGCGTGGAGGGGCCGCGGGCCGGAATCCACAACCGCACCGAACCTCGCAGATCTTCCTCACGAAGCCGTGTCGCGGTGGCCGTAACAAAATGCCCGGTGCCCCGTATCTTGAGGCGTCGGAGCGAGCCGGAGCGATTGCAGATGCCGGCTGCCGCTCTAAACTGGCCCCCAATGCGATCCCGTGAGGAACCCATGCCCAGCCGCTCCCTCAGCCGTCTCACGCTGTGCGCCGCCGCGATCGGCGCGGCGGCCGTTGCCGCTTTCGCCGTTGCGCCCTCGCGCGCCGCCGAGGAGGCCGTGATCATTCCGCCGCCCGCGACGGATTTCGCGGAGACCGGCGGCATCAAGACCGCAGTGCTGGCCGGCGGCTGCTTCTGGGGCGTGCAGGGCGTGTTCCAGCACACCGCCGGTGTCACCAGCGCGGTGTCCGGTTACTCTGGCGGCAGCAAGGCCACCGCCGATTACACCATGGTATCGACAGGCTCGACCGGGCACGCGGAATCCGTCGAGGTCAAATACGACCCGCAGAAAATCTCCTACGGCAAGATCCTGCAGATCTTCTTCTCGGTCGTGCACGACCCGACCCAGCTCAACCGGCAGGGCCCCGACACCGGCACGCAATATCGCTCGGCGATCTTCACCACCAGCGCCGAGCAGAAGAAGGTGGCGGACGCCTATATCGCCCAGCTCAACGCGGCGAAGGTGTACAAGAAGCCGATCGTCACCAAGGTCGGCCCGCTGGAGGCGTTCTATCCGGCGGAGAGCTATCACCAGGACTACCTGACGCTGCACCCGAACCAGCCCTATATTGCCTATAACGACATCCCGAAGGTCGAGAACCTGAAGAAGATCTTTGCCGAGAACTACGTCGAGAAGCCGACGCTGGTGAACGCCGCGAAGGTCACCAACTGATAAGACCACGAGCTGACGGAACGATCGCCGTCATTGCGAGCCGCCCGGTCGGGGCGAAGCCCCGCCGGATGACAAGCTCCGCGAAGCAATCCGTCCCCACTCGGGGACCGACGGATTGCTTCGTCGCTTCGCTCCTCGCAATGACGCTGTAACCGAGAGGAGTTTCCATGTCCGACACCAAGACCGACGGCAAGGTCCGCAAGAGCGAGGCCGAGTGGCGCAAGGAATTGACGCCGATGCAGTATGCAGTACTGCGGGAAAAGGCGACCGAGCGGCCCTTCACCGGCGAATACGAGCATGATCTGCGCAAGGGCACCTATGTCTGCGCCGGCTGCGGCCAGACGCTGTTCGAGTCCGACCAGAAGTTCGACTCCGGCTGCGGCTGGCCGAGCTTCTCGAAACCCGCGGTCGAGAGCCACATCGACGAGGAGCAGGACTATACTCACGGCATGATCCGCACCGAGGTGCTGTGCTCGAAATGCGACGGCCATCTCGGCCACGTCTTCAACGACGGTCCCGGCCCGACCGGCCTGCGCTACTGCATCAACTCGGCGGCGCTGAAGCTGCACGAGAAGAAATAAGGCCCTGTACACCAGCCGTCATGCGCAAGGTCGGCCTGATCGCCGGCGAGTAGCTGCGGGTCGAGCCCTGTGCGACGGCGCTGAAGGTGCTGCCGATCGACGAAGGCAAGAAGTGACGCGAAGGAGGCGTCGCTCCTGGGGCGGATTGTCCCGGAGCGACGCCGAAACCGATCGGCAAATGACGCGAAATGTGCTTTGCTCTGCTCGAGCGGGGCCCGACGGCGTCTCGCCAAGCGGCTGCCGCCCGTTCCGAGGAGGGCGCCATGACGCTTGGAGTAATCCTCATCATCCTGCTGCTGATCATCCTGCTGGGCGGCTATAGCGGCCGGCTCGGCGGTTATGGCTACGGTCTCGGCCACTCCGGAATGGGCCTTTTCGGGGTAATTTTGATCGTGGTTGCCATCCTGGCCTGGCTCGATAAGCTGTAACGGCCATAACGCATTGATATATAATAACTTTATAGATCGTTTCGGGCGCTATGCGTGGATTCAGCATGTGCCCTGCCGGGCCGCTTCTGGGGTCGCATTTCTGTCAAATGAGCCTATATTAGGGGTCGAAATGACGTGTACGGCGCGCTGCCGAGTGCAGGAGGCGCCGTCCCCAAAAATCCCTTACGCCGCGCTAGCGCCAAAAAGAGAAGAGGTCGTCGACCATGCGTCCTTTGCGTCCGTTCAACTACAATACGTCCGCCGAACTGTTCCCCGCCGCGATCCGCAAGAAGAAGCGGGCGGGCTTCGCCTATCGCCGTTTCGGCACCGCGGCTGAAGCCGTGCAGTTCGCGATGGAGCAGTTGCCGGCTGACTCGCTGAACGGCGCCTATCTGCAGGTCGAGGAAGCGCGTTTCGACCAGAACGGCATCCGCTCGCTGTATGAGAGCGAAGCCTTCCCGTTGCCGCGCCGTCCGCGCCCGGCCGCGAGCCAGACCGACGCCGACGCCGCGTAAGCCCTCACCTCTCGTTCTGACGAAAATGCCCCCGGCACGGCCGGGGGCTTTTGTTTTTGCGCGCGCGCCGAACGATCCGCTACAGCCGCGGCTGGCGCTCGAGCCAGCGCCGCAACAGCCGCACGTTGCGGATGTTGGCGCGGAACATGACGTCGAAGGCGTCGCCCGCGACCGGCACCAGGCCGACCACGCCGTCCAACGCGACGTTGCCGAGCATCCGCGCGGTGATGTGCCAGGGCGCGCCGAGCAGGCGGGCCTCACGGACCAGCCACAGCGAGATCGCGGTCGTGATGATGTCGCCGACCACAGGGATCAGGCCGATCAGCCCGTCGATGCCGTAGCGCACATTGGTGCCCGGCACGATGAAGGCGACGTCGAGCAGCTTTGCGATCGCCTCCAGTCGCGCCAGCCGCTGCTCGCGCGTCAGATTGCCGAACGGATTGGCGGTGGAGTTGCGGAAGTCGAACTGAAACGCCTCGAACTGCGGATGCCGCGCAGGATCAGGCAGCTCCCGCCCGTCCTGGTCGATGACCTTGCCGCGCGCCTGCACCCCGCCGAACGGCGGCCGCGATCGGTTGCGATGGGGCGTGAAGATGTCGTCCTCGGGCATGGCCATCACATGGTAACGCCGGCAGGGGGTTCAAGTTGCGTCACATTACCTCTCCGCAATGTCGTCCCGGCGGGGGCCGGGACCCATAGCCACAGAGTCAAATTGTCCTAGCGTTTTGCGGCCGCAGCGTTGCGCATCATGATCGGCGGTGGTTATGGGTCCCGGCCTTCGCCGGGACGACAAAGCTGAAGCTGCACGGGGGTGCGCAGCGTGCCCACCTAGGCCTTCGTGCGCGCGTTCACGGAAATCAACGCTGCGCCGAGGCCGGCGTCGCCGGCTCGTACAGCTCCTCGGCATATTTATGCGCCAGCCACGACGTGATCACGCCCGGGATAAAGCCGACCAGCCCGTAGAGGATGAACTGCACCGCGCCGCTTTCCGAGCCGTGCGAGGCGTAGGTCAGCGCCGCACCGATGAACGCCACCACGCCGACCATCAGCATCCGCGCCACCGGCGGGATGCGCCGCACATGCATGAGGATGTCGTCGACCGCCGCGAACATCAGCGACGGCACGAGGCCGAACAGATAATTGTACTGCAGCGACTTCACGAACACGACGAACAGCTTCGTCACCTCGCCGCTATTGGTTTCGGTCCAGTAGCCGGACTGATAGGTGGTCGCGAGCAACAGCAGGAAGCCGCCGATGAACGGCCCGATGGCTGCGAAGATGACGTAGCGTTTCATGGCGCACCCTTGCCCGACATGAGCCAAGTTTAGCGCAGACTCGAGACGGTTCTAGGGAAATTCGGAGGGACGCGTCGTGTTCCTCGGTGGCCATGCCCCGCTTCAAGCGGGGCATCCAGTACGCCGCGGCTCATCAATAAATGTCAGGGCAACGACAGGGAAAGGCGAGATCGCGTGCCCTACTCCCCCCACGCCGCGAACGCTTCGTTGAAGGCGCGTTCGCCGGGGGCGCCCTTTTCAATCGCGATGATGGCGCGGCGCTGGTTGGTGTAGACCAGCGGGACGTCGAACCAGGAGCGCTCCTTGAGGAGCTGCAGGTTGCGCGAGCGGTCGAGGTCGACGTTGGAGAGGCCGACCAGGAAGAAGCCGTCGGTGACCTTGACGGCGAGGCCCGAGAGCGGCGTGCCGCGGGCCTGCTCGTTCGACTTCATCAAGATGCCCGGCACGTTGCCGACGCCGCCATTGGCGAAATCCTGCGGCAGGATGAAGGTCAGCTCCGCGGTATGGCTCGCCGGCAGCGAGGTGTCGGTGTTGCGGCGGAACGACATCGTCATCTTGAACTTGCGGTCGGGGATGTCGATGTCGGCGCGCACCGCGATGTCGGGCTTCTGGTTGCCCGATGCCTTGACCTGCTCGGTGCGCCACACCACCGAGCCGACATACTGCTTGCCCTTCGGATCGGACGGATCCTCGTCATAGAGCACCACGCGCTGGGCGACCGGCGCGACCACCTCGCCCGAGCCCGGCTGGCCGACCCGGTCGGCGATCTTCTTGCTGGCCGGCGCGCCGGCATCCTTCGGCGCCTCGACGACGGCCGGCGCCGACGGCTTCATCAGGCTGCTGACGAAGGTCATGACCTGCTGGCGCATCAGGATGCCGGTGCCGACCAGGATCAGCAGGATGCCGACCGCGATCGCGGTCTTGAACGGGAACATCGAGCCGACGCGCGGCTTCTTCGGCTCGCGCTCGGCATTGCTGACGCGGGAGCGCTGCGGGGTCTGCGGCGGCTGCGGCGCGTAGCGCTCGGCCTCCTCGATCGCCTCGTCGTAGGAATATTGCGCGTCGGGATCGGCGCCGCGGTTTTCCAGATTCGGCTCGAGCCGGTCGAACTCCGGCGAGGGCGAGGGCACGTTGGCGTAGGTCTTGCGCGCGTTACGGCTGGCCTGCGCCGCGGCGCGGCCGAGGTCGTCGGCATCGGCGGTGATGTCGCGGAAGCCGCGCACGCCCGGCGAGGCCGGCGGGGCGCCTTCGGCTCCGCGGCGCGGCGCACCGGGACGCGGCGCGTCGGCAGACGGGACCGGCGGAGCCTGCGGCCGCGAGGGCGGCGTCGGCGGCGGTGCGTCAAGGCGCAGATTGCGCGGCGGGCGGGGTTCGGCAGGGCTGCGCGGACGGGCCGGCGCGGCCTCGGCGGCTGCACTGTCCGGCGGACGGGGATTGCTGCGGCGGAAGCCATCGCCGCCACGGGCCGGGGCACCACCAGCGCCGCCGCCGGGACGGGCGGCATCGCGGGCGCGCTGGGCGGCCTCGGACTCGACCTTGCGGACCGCCTCTTCCAGCGACAGCCGCTCGCGGGTGATCTCGGATTCGGAGAGCGGCGGCTGCACGCCGCGAAGCTGCTGGATCAGCGCAGTCCGCGCCCGCGCGTACAGCGCGCGACGGGCTTCGCCGGGAGCGTTGGGGTCCAATCCGGCGATGGCGCGGGCGATCAGCGGGTAGTAGTCAGCCATTTCCACACAATTGGTGGGATATAGGTAATATCCCGTTAAGCCTCGAACGGATTCTGTACCAGAATAGTATCCTCACGTTCCGGGCTGGTGGATAGCAGGGCGATCGGACACCCCACCAGCTCCTCGACCCGGCGGACATATTTGATGGCCTGGGCCGGCAGGTCGGCCCAGGACCGGGCATTCGCAGTCGGCTGCTTCCAGCCCTCGATGGTCTCGTAGATCGGCTCGACCCGGGCCTGCGCCCCCTCGCCGGCCGGGAGGTGGTCGATCTCCTTGCCGTCGAGCCTGTAGCCGGTGCAGACCTCGATGCTATCGAACCCGTCCAGAATATCGAGCTTGGTCAGCGCCAGCCCGGCAATCCCGCTGGTCCGGACGGTTTGTCGCACCAGCACGGCATCGAACCAGCCACAGCGCCGCTTGCGCCCGGTGTTGACGCCGAATTCCTTGCCACGGCGGCCGATCTCCTCGCCGATCTCGTTGTTCAGCTCGGTCGGGAACGGGCCTTGGCCGACCCGGGTGGTGTAGGCCTTGCAGATGCCGAGCACATAGCCGACGGCGCCCGGACCCAGGCCGGTGCCGGTCGCGGCCTGCGCCGCCACCGTGTTCGACGAGGTCACATAGGGATAAGTTCCGTGATCGACGTCGAGCAGCGCACCCTGCGCGCCCTCGAACAGGATGCGCTTGCCCTCGCGGCGCTTGAGGTCGAGCAGCCGCCACACCGTCTCGGCATAGGGCAAGAGCTTCGGCGCCATCGCCGACAGTTCGGCGAGAATCGCCTTGCCGTCGATCTCCGGCAAATTGAGGCCGCGGCGCAGCGCGTTGTGGTGCGCCAGCAGGCGGTCGATCTTGTGCGGCAGCGTGTCGAGGTCGGCGAGATCCATCAGGCGGATGGCTCTCCGGCCGGCCTTGTCCTCATAGGCCGGACCGATGCCGCGGCGAGTGGTGCCGATCGAGGTGATGGCATTTGACGATTCGCGCAACGCGTCGAGCTCTCGATGCAGCGGCAGGATCAGCGTGACGTTCTCGGCAATGCGCAGATTGTCGGGCCCGACCGCGACGCCCTGCCCCTTCAGCTTGGTGACCTCCTCGAGGAAGGCCTGGGGATCGAACACCACGCCGTTGCCGATCACCGCAAGCTTGTTGGGACGCAGCACGCCGGACGGCAGCAGCGCCAGCTTGTAGGTCTCGCCATTGATCACGAGCGTATGGCCGGCATTGTGGCCGCCCTGGAAGCGCACGACGATGTCGGCCTGCTCCGACAACCAGTCGACGATCTTGCCCTTCCCCTCGTCGCCCCACTGGGCGCCGACGACGACAACATTGGCCATTTCGAAGCTGTTCCCTTCAGGTGTTCTTCAGACCATGATCGCGGCGAAAACGCGTCCGCCCGCCGTCCGATCATGCGCTTATGCCCAGCCAGACGCAGGCTCAAGACACGGGCTTGGCCGCGCGCACGCAAGGCGCCTACCGGATAAAGGAAGCGGCCCGGCTGCGCAAGCAAGAAGGCCGCTCTTTAAGCCTTTTGGGTAGGCTACAACTCCTTGATATCCCCTGAAAATTCCGGAACACGCAGGCCCGGCCCAGCCTGGCGGGAATTTAATGTTGGAGCAGCCTTCGCGGCTGCTTTGGCGGCCCGCGGGTGACCATATGGATCATTGATCGCAGCCCGGATTACGGCGATCATGCCGCTTTCATCAAATCAGTTCGACCGATTCATTAAATCAGTTTGGTCCATGCCCAATTCCACACCTGCCACCATGGTGCTGCGCCGGCTCGGCATCGCCTTCAGGCTCCACACCTATGTCTACGATTCGTCCGCCGAAAGCATCGCCCTGCAGGCCGCCGAGGCGCTTGGCGTCGAGCCGAACCGGATGCTGAAGACGTTGATGGCCGAGCTCGACGGCAAGCCGGTGTGCGCCGTGGTGCCGGCCAACAGCGAAGTCAGCATGAAGAAGCTCGCGGCGGCACTCGGCGGCAAGTCGGCGAAGATGATGCGCCCGGCCGACGCCGAGCGGCTGACCGGCTACCATGTCGGCGGCATCAGCCCGTTCGGCCAGAAGAAGCGGGTGCCGACCGTGATCGACGAGGGCGCGCTCACCCATGCCACGGTGTTCGTCAACGGCGGCCAGCGCGGCTTGCAGATCGAAATCGATCCCAACGACGCCGCCCTCGCCGCAGGCGCCACCATGAAGGCGCTGACTGCGGCGCGGGATTGATGCGGCGAGCGCGCCGCGTCAGTGCGGCGCCTTGTGGCCCGAGAGCCCGGTGCCGATGAAGTCGGACAGGCCGGACAATTCCTCTTCCGAGATGTCGTTGACGTTGAGGCGCAGCTGCATGATCGCAAGGTCAAGCAGATGGCCGGCGAACGCCGCACCGGCCGCCATCACGATGCCGCGCTGCTCCGTGAGCACAGCAATGACATCGCGCAGGCGACGCAGCTGCACTTCGTCCATATTGTCTTGCACGGGACTGACTAATTTCAAATGTGTTGTCATTGGGCAACCGATTGCAGGGTTGAGAGGGGTGGTGCGTTGACCGGCAGCAGATACGGCACCTCGTCGCCAAGATGCATTCTGGGGCTGCGCACCTGCCGGACTTCGATGCCGATCGTCATTGGCGGCGGAATTAGCGTCACAGACGCCTTCGGCCACGGCGCCGGATTGGGGCTGACGCCGGTGAAGCGATAGGCGGCCGCGATCTCGAGCGCGAGCAGCTGCAGCTCGAGCATCGCCACCCCCATGCCGGCGCAGGCGCGCGGCCCGGCGCCGAACGGGACGTAGGCGTCGGTGGTGTAGCGCCGCGTCATCAGGAAGCGGTCCGGATCGGCGAAATGGCGCGGATCGCGCTGCAACTGCCACGGGCAGATCAGCAGTGAGGTGCCGACCTTGAGGTCGCGCCCGGCGATGGTCACCGGCTGCATCACCTCGCGGGAGAACCACCAGGCGCCGGGATAGAGCCGGCAGACCTCCTTGACCAGCGTCGCGCTGACGTCGGCGCGCCGCACCGCGTCGGGACGCAACTCGCCGCTGTCATCGAGGCAGCGATCCGCCTCGTCGGCGACCGCCTCCATCAGCTCCGGATCGGTCGCCATGTGGTACAGTACCCAGGCCGCGGTGGTGCCCGTGGTGTGGTGGCCGGCGAGCAGCAGCGTCAGGATCTCGTCGTGCAGGTCCTGGTCGGAGAGGCCGAGGACCTCGAAGTCCTTCAGCGCGCTGGTCGCCCGGGCCCGCTCGCGCAGCCGCTCGACCACGGTCGACATCGCCAGCTTGGCGAACTTGCGCCGCTGCTTGCGGCGGTGCCATCCGATCGGGCCGACCGGCAGCACGCGGAACATGTCGTCGGCCAGATCGTCCTCGATCATATTGACCGCCTGCACCAGCGCCTCCTCGTCGCCGGCGGAGATCACCTGGGTGCCGAACACGGCGATGCAGATGGTGCGCAGCGCCAGCGCCGCCGTGAACGCATGCGGATCGAACTCGCCCATGCGCGCGAGCTTGGCGCCGACGGCGCGGATCTCGGCGCACATCTGCGGCATGTAGCGCTCGACGCTGCCCTTGGCCATGTGCTTGTGCAGCACCGCGCGGCGCCGCTTGTGCTCGTCACCATGCAGCATCAGCGAGCTGCGGCCGAACACCGGGGTCAGCTTCTTGATCAGCCGGCCCTTGCCGATCTCGGTCTCCGGCGCTTTCAGGATCGGCCGGATCAGATCGGGATCGGTGACCAGGAAGACCGGCGCGGGCCCGAGATGCAGCGGCTCCAGCCCGAGCGGCGCGGCATTGCCGCGGTCAAGCAGGAACCGGAGCGGATCGTGCCGAAACGCGCGAACGTCCGAGAACATATGAGGCATCGTGGATCTCCAGTTGCCGTCCAAGGTCGAGGAATTTGGTCAGGCCGGGATTTTCGGCGAGGTCGAGCGGGATCTCGCCGGCGAGCGCGGTGAGCGGGCGGCCGAAACGGTCGCGGCCGATCACCTGGGGCGGGCCGTAGCGGCGGGTGCGGATGCCCATGCGGGCGAGGAAGCGCTCGTAGGTGAGGTCGGCCATCGCCACTAGGGCCTCGGCGCCGCGCAATTCGGCGAAGCGGAACATCAGCGCGTAGTTCAGCCTGGCGACATGAGCGCCGGCGGCCTGCGAGATCACGCCGAAGCGGCTGATCTCCCAGGCGTCGGGGTCGCTGGGAAAGCGCCCGGTGGCCAACTGCGGAAACACCGACTTGGTGAGATAGGGATGGTCGGTGCGGATCGCCCTGAAGCCGCCGACCAGTTCGGGACCGGAGAACAGCAGGCAATGTTCGGTGTACCAGCTGTCGAACTCGTCGCGTTCGACATCGCCGGTCGTCTGCAGCAGCCAGCCGCACTGGTCGACGAACAGTCGCTTGCGCAAGCGGAGCAGCGCCTGAACACGAACCGGATCGTGCGCCTCGGTCGTGATGAGGGCATGGTACCTGTCCGACGGGTGCGACATTTCCCTCTGCCTCCAAAATACGGGAACATCTGGAACGGAAGGGCTCACCTGTGATACCCCCGAAAACCGGGGGTTTTAGTCGATGGGTCTCGAAGACGCGATTTCGGCCATTGAGGCGTCCGACTCGATCGACGAGTTGCGCTCGTCATTGCACCGTATTGTCCAGGACTACGGCTTCTCCGGTTTTACCTTCATCGACGCCGGACGCCCCGAGCTCGATGTGCCCTACTACACTGGCACGCACCCGCCGGCGTGGGAGCGCGCCTATCTGCAATATGACTTCGTCCATAGCGATCCGGCGCTGGCGCGGGTGCGGCGGACCAACAAGCCGTTTCACTGGGGCAGCCTGAAGCTGCCGGAGCGGCAGGGCCACAAGCGTCCGCCGGAGGTGAAGATGATGGACGCCGCGCGCGACCACGGCTTTCGCGAAGGCCTCGTGGTGCCGTTCCATTATCGCGACCGGCTCGGCGCCGTGCATTCGAGCTCGACGGTGTTCTTCTGGGAAGACGATCCGCGCGCTTTCGACAAGCTCCTGATCTGCCACCGGCATGAGCTGCATCTGCTCATGATCTACTGGGTGCAGCGGGCGATGGACATCGTCAGCCGCGACCAGCGCAATGCGCCGACCATCCTCAAGCCCGCCGACGCCGCCGAGACGATCAAGCTGACCGGCCGCGAGAAAGAGGTGATGGCCTGGGCGGCCCGCGGCAAGACAGTGGCCGACACCGCGCAGATCCTCGGCATTTCGCCGGAGACGGTGGAGGGCTTCATCAAGCAGGCGCTGCGCAAGCTCAATGCGTCCAACAAGACTCACGGGGTGGCGAAAAGCATCGCGCTCGGGATCATCGATCTCTGAGCCGCGCGGGGTCCTTCCGGGACGATGCCGGCCGCAATGCATGCCGCGGTGGATATCAGGTTGGATTTGTTCCGTTCGTCGCCCCTTGATTGCATTCAACCACGATCTTGGTCATAAGTGCGGACTGGACGACTCACATGCGATGGAGATCGCCTGAACGCGTCATGAACACTTCGCAGGACGATATCGAGCAATTGGTGCAGGCGCGATGGCGCGCGATCGGGCTGTCGCAATCCGACCTCGCCGAAGTACTGTGCGCTGCATCCGTGCCGGACAGCAACGGCCTCGACGACACCACGAAGGTCGATGCCCGGCGCCTTGCGATCGTCGCCGACATGCTGGGGCTGGTCACCGGCATCGTCAGTCCTCAGGGCGCCACTGCGCAGACCGCCGGCCGGCCGCGCGGCGGTTCGCCCGCGGCGCAATCGCTGCAGTCGCTGCTCGAACTGCGGATGCTGCGCGTGTTCCGTGAAGTGCAGGATCCCGCCACCAAGCGCGTCCTGATCGAGCTCGCCGAGCAGATCGTCAAGCGCCAGACCACGCGATCCGACGCCGGCTAGCCCTCCGCGTCCTGCACGGACGTAGGCGTGAAAGGGGCCTTCATGCATGGTCGCGATGCATCCGGCGACGTTGCTGGCGCGGCAAAATGCGTGTCTGTGACAGGGGCCGGGCAATTCACACCGGCCTGGCGCTGGCCCGCCGGGCGGGCCGCGGCGTCATGAACCCGGGCCCTGTTCGAATGTCTGCTTCCGAATCCGCCACCACGCCTGCGTCCACCTCCTGGATCGCCAACCAGCCCTACGTGCTGCTGTGCATCACCGCGATGTGCTGGGCCGGCAACGCGATCGTCGGCCGGCTCGCCGCCGGCCACATTCCGCCGGTGACGCTGTCGTTCCTGCGCTGGACCGCGGCATTCCTGATCATCCTGCCGTTCGCCTGGAAGCACCTCGCGCGCGACTGGACCGCGATCCGGAAGCATCTCGGCATTATGGTGCTGATGTCGATCACCGGCATCTCCGCCTTCAACACGCTGCAATACTGGGCGCTCGAGCACACCATGGCGCTGAACACGATGCTGCTGCAATCGGCGGCGCCGCTGGTGGTCGCGCTGTGGTCGCTGATCCTGCTCGGCGCCCGGCTGACGCTGGCGCAGCTGCTCGGCGTGCTGCTCTCGCTGTGCGGCGTGCTGGTGATCCTGCTGCACGGCGATCTCACCACGCTGTCGAAGATCGAGTTCAACAGGGGCGATCTGATCTTCGTCGTCGCCTTGGTGATCTTCGCGCTGTACTCGGTGCTGACCTTGAAGCGGCCGAACATCCACGGCCTGTCGGTGGCCGCCTTCACGTTCGGCTGCGGCGCCCTGTTCCTGATCCCGTTCTTCGTCTGGGAGCTGTCGGCGCGTCCGGTGATGGAGATCACCACCAACAATCTGCTGTCGCTGTTCTACGTCGCCGTGTTCCCCTCGACGCTGGCCTATCTCTGCTTCAACCGCGGTGTGCAGCTGATCGGTGCCAACCGCGCCGCGCCGTTCTTCCACATGGTTCCGGTGTTCGGAACGGTGATGTCGATCGTGTTCATCGGCGAACATCCGCAAGCCTTTCATTTCATCGGCTTTGCCCTGGTGCTGGCCGGCGTGTTCGCGGCGTCGCGGAAGCAGAGCGCGGCGTGATCTCTCCACTCCCCCTCCCGGCTCTTGGCGGGGGCGAGACGAGCGAAGCTCGCTCTTGGAGGGTTGGGGTGAGGGGCTCTCTCCGCTTAAACGGTCGCAGATGGACTCGCGGAGACTCCCCCTCACCCGGATCGCATTTCATGCGATCCGGCCTCTCCCCGCAGGCGGGGAGAGGCGAAGAAGGGCGCGGTGACTATCTCGGCTAAATCGGCTATTTCTTACCTGCTTCGCGAACAGTTCCGGATCCGATGGCGCGCGCCAGCAATGTGATGATCGGCACCCTGACGCTGGCCCTGATCGCCGGCGCGCTGGGCGGCTGGCTCGGCTATCAGCGCTATGCCGGCATCAAGCGGCTGGTGCCGTTTCGCGTCGTGTTCGAGGGCTCGGCCTCGGGGCTGCGCCGCGGCGCTAGCGTCAATTTCGCCGGTGTGCGCATCGGCGAGGTGGTCTCGATCCGGCTCGACCGCCACCGCGTGGTGGCGATGACGCGGATCGAGCGCGACGCGCCGATCAAAAAGGACACCCAGGTCGGCCTGGAATTCCAGGGCCTCACCGGGATCGCCGCGATCTCCTTCACCGGCGGCACCGACGACGCGCCGGAGGCGCCCGCCGGCGCCGACGGCATTCCCGAGTTGACCGCCGATCCGGAAGGCACGATGGGCGTCCAGGAGAAGCTGCGCGTCGCGCTGCGCAACGTCGACCGCGTCATCGTCGAGAATGAGACCGAGGTGAAGGACACGCTGCGGGGCTTCGAGAACTTCACCAACTCGCTGTCCGGCAGCGGCGAATTGATCGCCGGCTTCGTCGACGCCGCCGAGGCCGGCGTCAGTGCGGCCGACGACAAGATGGTGTCAGCCGACAAGTTCCTGAAAACCCTCGGCAGCGACAAATATGGCGGCGAGCTGCTGCCCACTGTGATCTCGCTGCGCGAGCTGATCCAGAGCTTCGACAAGAAGTCCGGCGTGTTCATCGCCGAGACCCGCCGGACGCTCAGCGACGTCAGCCAGTCCGTCAACAGCTTCAACGCCAGAATTGTCGGGCCCGGCGGCAGGCGCTAGTCTGGCTGCCCAACCAAGAACCAAGAACAACGGAAACGCCTGCCGTGCACGACCGGACCGCCGTAGCTTCCCCGCCTCCCGCCACCGTCACCCGCGCCACCGATGCCGTCCCCCGGCGCTTGCAGCGCTACCTCACGCTCGACGATTTCGAGCCGCAGGCGCGGCGGCTGCTGCCGAAATTCCTCTACGGCTACATCTCCGGCGGCGCCGAGACCGACACGGCGCGGGCGGACAATCTGAGGGCGTTCCAGGACTACGGCTTCGTGCCGCGCGTGCTCAAGGACGTCTCCGGGCGCGACCAGACCACGACGCTGTTCGGCAAGAGCTACGCCTCGCCGTTCGGCATTCCGCCGATGGGCTCCTCCGCGCTGTGCGCCTATCGCGGCGACATCGTGCTGACGCGGGCCGCAGCCGCCGCCGAAATTCCGATGATCCTGTCGGCCTCCTCGCTGATCACGCTGGAGGACGTCCGCGCCAACAATCCGCAAGCCTGGTACCAGGCCTATCTCGCCGGCATCGATGCGCGCATCGAACCGCTGGTCGATCGCGTCGCGGCCGCCGGCTACGATACCTTCGTCGTCACCGCCGACGTGCCGGTGCCGCCGAACCGCGAGAACAACATCCGCAACGGTTTTCAGGTGCCGCTCGCGATCACGCCGCGCGTGTTCTGGGACACCATCACCCATCCCGACTGGCTGCTCAACACCTGGCTACGCACCGTGTTCAACCACGGCATGCCGCATTTCGAGAACATGGACGCCAAGCAGGGCCCGCCGGTGCTGTCGAAGAACCTGATGCGCAACATCGGCAGCCGCGACCAATTGGCCTGGAAGCATGTCGAACTGATCCGCAAGCGCTGGAAGGGCAAGCTCGTGGTCAAGGGCCTGATCTCGCCGGAGGACGCGCGGCTGGCGCGCGAGCACGGCTGCGACGGCGTGATGGTCTCCAACCATGGCGGCCGCCAGCTCGACTACACCTTCTCCGGCCTGCGCACGCTGCCGGAGATCGCGGCGCAGAAGGGCAGCATGACCGTGATGCTGGACGGCGGCATCCGCCGCGGCACCGACGTGATCAAGGCGCTGGCGCTCGGCGCCGACTTCGTCTGGGTCGGCCGCCCGTTCCTCTATGCCGCCGTGGTCGCGGGCGAAGCCGGCGTCGCCCGCGCGATCTCGCTGCTGCACGCCGAGATCGACCGCGACCTCGCCCTGCTCGGCATCCGCAGCCTGAAAGAGATCACCCCGGACCTGGTGCGCAAGTTCTGAGCTCAGGCGTAGCGGTGCAACATATCCAGCGTCGTCCCGGCGAAGGCCCTCATCTAGCCGATCTTGCTTAAGGCTGGACGGGAGGTGGGAGGGCTCTCTCCCCCCTTGCGGGGGAGAGTTGGAGAGAGGGGTAAGCCACAAACACTGTCCGCGCGGCTTACCCCTCTCCCTAACCCTTCCCCGCAAGGAGGGAGGGAACCCATCCGTTGGTGCCTTCCTGACTTGTAAGCCGTCGCACCAGATATGTGCATGCCCTCGGGCCTTCGCCGGGACGACACTGAATGCTTGGCGCCGCTGGTGGGCCTTACATTGAGCGCCCCCCAAGGCTGGCAGCCACCCACCTCTTACCCCACCTTGAACTTGCTATACGCCTCGCGCGTCGCGATGATCACGTGGGCCTCGCAGCCGTTGGTGCGGTGCGGGTCGCAGCGGGTCTCGTAGTCGGCCGAGGTCATCATGTCGATGAAGGCGGCGACGCTCGGATAGTAGACCAGTGCGATGTAGTCCCATTGGCGGCCAGCCGGCTCGCCGAGCGCCACCGCTTCGGCGCGGCCGGTCCACAGCAGCGTGCCGCCGCGCGCCTTGATCATCGGCACCGTGAGCGCGCTGTAGCGCAGATAGGCGTCCCAGCCCGACCCGTCGCCGTCGAGCGACCGCGCCCGAAAGCGCATCAAATTGACCATCACCACCGGCGCCGCGCGATCCAGCTCGCTCAGCCCTTTGACGTTCAAGAGATCGACGCCCATCATCTGCTCCTGCCAAGACCGGACTAGGCTCACCGGACCGCGTCCGGCCGCAAAGATTATGTCATATGCCGCCGCTACCCTGAAACGGCATGCGGGCCGCGAACTCACATGCCACCGCGATCTCGGAGGTCAAGCCATGATGACCCTTCCCGAACTGGCGGCCGACGCGCTCGGCAAGTTTCTCGGCGAGTACATGCAGCGCAGGTTCGGCAGCGCGCAGACCGAGCTGGTCGAGATGGTGCCCTCGATCGCGCGGATCGCGATCGAATGCATCGGCAACAGCGACGCGCTGTATCACAATGTCGAGCACACCATGCTGGTCACCTTGGCCGGCCACGACATCCTGCGCGGCCGCGCGCTGCATTCGCACATGACCGCGCAAGACTATGCGCATGTCATCATCGCCTGCCTCACCCACGATATCGGCTATGTACGCGGACTGTTCGATGCCGACGGCAAGGACGGCTATCTGATCGACGAGAGCGGACGCAAGGTCACGCTGCCGCGCGGCGCCTCCGACGCGGCGCTGCTGCCCCATCACGTCGACCGCTCCAAGATGTTCGTGATGGAGCGCATCAAGGGCATCGCCCAGCTCGACAAGAGCCGGATCGCCAGCGCCATCGAGGGCACGCGCCTGCCGCTGTGCGCAACGGATCAGACCGCGGACCTGAGCGAGGAAGCGACCGTGCTGCGCGCCGCCGACCTGATCGGCCAGCTCGGCGATCCCAACTACATCCGCAAGGCCAACGCGCTGTATCTCGAATTCGAGGAAGCCGGGCTGAACCGCGAGCTCGGCTACGATTCGCCGGCCGACCTCGTCCATCGCTACCCGCAGTTCTACTGGGACCGCGTCGCGCCGCAGGTGCAGCGCGCGATCCGCCACCTCAACATCACCTCGAGCGGGCGACAGTGGATCGCCAACCTCTACGGCAACGTGTTCCGCGCCGAGCGCGACATCTCGCTGTCCGGCCCGCAGACGTAGGCGGAGTGCGCGCCAGCAGTTTTTCGACCTGTCCCCGTCATCCTGAGGTGCTCGCGCCAGCGAGCCTCGAAGGGTGCACGGCCCGGCTCTATCCGCGGCTGCATCGGGGCCGCGCATCCTTCGAGGCTCGCACCTCAGGATAAGGGTGATAGAATTGTGGCGAGCTACCTCCCAACGCCGTCGTCCTGGCTTTCGCCAGGACGACGCTGACTGTTTGACACTGAATATTCGGCGCCGCTCGCGAACGTTCCCACGCATGGCACCAATCCGCTCTTTCGTCTTGTCGCGGCGGTAGTTTCAGGCACATCATTGCCTAACAATGTCCGATCGCCGCGCTTCGGCCGCACCCGCCGCTCCGACTACACGCTCGCCGTTCCGCTGGCTCAACAACCAGCCCTATCTGCTGCTCAGCCTGACCTCGCTGTTCTGGGCCGCCAACATCGTGCTGGCGCGGCATGTCGGCAGCCATGTGCCGCCGGTGACGCTGACCACGATCCGCTGGTTCGGCGTGTTCCTGATCCTGCTGCCGTTCGCCTGGCCGCATCTGCGGCAGGATTGGCTGAAGCTGCGCAGCGCGCTGCCGTTGATGCTGTTGCTGTCGCTGGTCGGCTTCGCGTTCAACAACGCGATCTCCTACTGGGCCATGCAGTACACCGAGGCGCTGAACGCGCTGCTGATCCAGTCGGCGGGACCGCTGTTCGTCGCGCTGTGGTCGCTGGTGCTGTTCGGCGTACGGCTGACGCCGGCGCAGCTCGCCGGCATCGCGATCTCGCTGGCCGGCGTGCTGACGATCATCCTGCGCGGCGATTTTTCCGCGCTCGCCAATATCCGGCTGAACCGGGGCGACATCATGTTCGGCGCGTCGCTGGTCTCGTTCGGCCTCTATTCGGCGCTGATCCCGCGGCGGCCGAAGATCCATCAGCTCTCGCTGATCTCGTTCACCACCTGCTGCGGCGCGGTGATGCTGCTGCCGTTCGCGATCTGGGAATTCTGCGCCGGCGCGACGCTGAAGTTCGACCTGCTGACGGCGGCCACGCTGGCCTACACGCTGATCTTCCCGTCGACGCTGGCCTATCTGTTCTTCAACCGCGGTGTCGCGCTGATCGGCCCTAACCGCGCCGCGCCGTTCTTCCACCTCGTGCCGGTGTTTGGCTCGGCGATGGCGATCCTGCTGCTCGGCGAGACGCTCGCCGCATTCCATCTGATCGGCTACGCGCTGGTGCTCGCCGGCGTCATCATCGCCTCGCGGCAGGGATCGGCCAAAGGCTCGGCGAAGCCCGGCTAACCCACCTTTCGCATACCGGCGGCGTTGCGCGGCGAATGCGGCTTTGCCGCCGCGTCGCCGGCGATGAAGTCGATGAACTTCCGCACCTGGGCTGGTCGCTCCGCCCCCAAAAGGTGAGTGGCACTGGCGCGATTTCGGAATATTGGAAGTATGACACTGAGTTGCCCGACATGTCAAGTTGAATGTCGGACAGTTGAATGTCGAATGCCGGCGCCGCCGGCTCCTTTGCATGGGGTTGTTTTTCGGTATTTGTGGCAGCGCGACCCCCGGAAGCGGCCATGCGGCGAAAGGCTGCTCCCGGGACGGCTTCCGCGGCCATGGCGGCCGGGCTAGCTTCGGCCGCCATGCGCCTGTTCAGGGCGCGCGGGGGGACGACGACATGATCAACGGATTGGGACGATTTTGGTGCCTGGCGGCTGCGGCCGCCACCGCGTTCGCGGCGATATCAGGCGCGGCGCAGGGCCAGAGCTACCCGACCCGCAACATCACGCTGGTGCTGCCGTTCGCCGCCGGCAGCGGCACCGACACCACGACACGGCTGATCTCCAAGGAGCTCGGGGTCGCGCTCGGCGTCGGCATGGTGATCGACAACAAGGCCGGCGCCAACGGCTCGATCGCGGCGAGCTATGTCGCCCGCTCGGCGCCCGACGGCTACACGCTGTTTGTCACCACCAACACGACGCATTCGGCCAATCCCTATCTGCTCAAGACCATGAGCTACGATCCGATCAAGGATTTCACGCCGATCGCGCGCACCGGCGATCTGCCCTTCATGCTGGTGATCCATCCGGACATTCCGGCGAACTCGGTCGCCGAGCTGATCGCGCTGGCCAAGAAGGAGCCGGGCAAATACTCCTATGCCAGCGGCTCGTCGTCGGCGATCGTCTCGGGCGCCACCTTTGCCCGCCTCGCCGGCATCGATCTCTTGCACGTGCCCTACAAGAGCTCGCCGCCGGCGCTCACCGACGTGATCGCCGGCCGCGTCTCGATGATGTTCATCGACGTGCCGACCGGGCTGCCGCATGTCAACGCCAAGGCGCTGAAGGCGCTCGCGGTCACGACCAAGCGGAAGTCGGCGCTGCTGCCGGAGCTGCCGACCATGGACGAGACCGTGCAGGGGTTTGATATCACCTCGTGGCAGGGCTATTTCGGCCCCGCCAACATGCCGAAGGACGTGGTCACCAGACTGAACGCGGAAATCCGCAAGGTAATCGAGCGGCCGGACATCAAGAGCCAGCTCGCCGAGCGCGGCATGGAGGCATTCTCCGGCACCCCCGAGGAGTTCGATGCGTTCCTCAAGGAGCAGCTCGTGCTGTGGGAAAAGCTGATCACTGATGCGGGGATCGAGAAGCAGTAGGCGCCGACGCCGTCATTACGAGGGGGAAGCACATCCGCTTTATCCCGTCACCCTGAGGTGGCCGCTTCTTCAGCGGCCCTCGAAGGGTCGACGGCCCGACTGGTGGCCGTGCATCCTTCGAGGCTCGCCGAAGAGGCTCGCACCTCAGGATGACGGGTTTAACTACGCTACGCCGCGCGCACCTTCTGCAGGAACTCGTCGACCGCCTTGCGCAGCGCGCCGGACTGGGTGTCGAGCTCGCGGGCGTTGGAGAGCACGTCGCTGGCCGCGGTGCCGGTCGCGGCCGCCGCCGAGGTGACGCCGCCGATATGCGCCGAGATCTCGCTCGAGCCGGCCGCGACCTGCTGGATGTTGCGCGCGATTTCGCGCGTCGCATCGCCCTGCTGGTCGATCGCGGTCGAGATCGAGGCGGTGATCTCGCTCATCTGCGCGATGGTCGCGGTGATGCCGCCGATCGAGGTCACGGCCTCGCCGGTGGAGGATTGCATCGCGGCGACCTGCGCCGAGATCTCCTCGGTCGCCTTCGCGGTCTGGTTGGCCAGCGCCTTCACCTCGGAGGCGACCACCGCGAAGCCGCGGCCGGATTCGCCGGCGCGCGCCGCCTCGATGGTAGCGTTGAGCGCCAGAAGGTTGGTCTGCGCGGCGATCGAGTGGATCAGCTTGACCACCTCGCCGATCTTCTCGGCGCCGGTCGAGAGCGCCTGCACGGTCGCATTGGTGCGCTCGGCATCGGCCACCGCCTGGCCGGCGACCTCGCTGGAGCGCGCCACCTGGCGCGCGATCTCGGCAACCGATGAGGAGAGCTCCTCGGCCGCCGCCGCAACGGTCCCGACATTGTTGGAGGCGCTGTCGGACGCCGCGCCGACGGTCGCGGCCCGCGCGCTGGCGTCGCTCGCGGTCGCGGTCATCGATTGCGCGGTGCTCTGCATGCCGGCGGCGGCGGTCGCCACGGTGCGGACGATACCGTTCACGCTGCGCTCGAAGTCGTTGGCGATGTTCTCCATCGCGGCGCGCCGCTCGGCGGTGGCACGGGCCTGGGTCGCGGCCTCAGCCTGTTCGAGGTCACGGATGCGGACGGCGTTGTCCTTGAAGATCTGCACGGTCGACGCCATCGCGCCGACTTCGTCGCCGCGGCCGACGCCCGGGATGTCGCCATCGAGCTTGCCGTCGGCGATTTCGCGCATGCGGGCGCCGAGCAGATTCAGCGGCCGCGAGATGCTTCGGCCGATCAGCCAGGCGACCGAGCCGGAGATGACGCCGATGCCGAGGATCGCAAGGCCGAGCAGCCAGGTGATCGGACGCAGCTTGGCGTCGATGTCGTCGAGATAGGCGCCGGTGCCGAGATACATGTCGAAGCCGGGGACCGCGACAGCATAGCCGAGCTTGCGGATCGGCGTCTCCTGGCCGGGCTTCACATATTCATAGAACAGCAGGATGTCGCTCTTGGCCTTCACGCCGTCCATCAGCTCCTGCGACAGCTTGCGGCCGTTGGTCACGACGTCCATGCGGTTGGTGCCGATCTGCTTCGGATCGGGCGCCATCACCGTGATGCCGTCATAGGACGTGCCGAACAGATAGCCGGCGCCGTTGTCGTAGGTCATGGCGTTGCCGCGCTTGCCGAGCTCGGCCAGCGCCGCCTCCTTGGTCATCTTGCCGGCGTCGACGTCCTTCTTCAGGCTCGCCGCCATGTTCTTCGCCATCTCGACCATTGCCTTGGCCTGGTCAATCCGCGCCTGCACCATCTCCCGCTGCATCAGGTGACCTGCGAGGAAGCCGGCCGCGCACAGGCCGAGCAGAGCGACTCCCACCAGAATGCCGAGCTTCGGCGTGATCTTCAGATTTGACAGTTTCACGGGAATCTCCGGGCGAGGTGGGGAACGCGGCGCGATTGGCGGGATTGATTCGGCTCACGGTAATGTGAGACCCTTTACCCGTTGGTTACGCCGGTTCACCGTAGAAGCCCGGAGAATTGGCCGCTGCACCAACTTGCAATTGTGGAGCCGGCAACGCAGTTCGCGTAGAACCATATGAGGCGGCGGCGCAAGGCCGTCAGCCCAATCAAGAAGCAAACCAGCAAGAAGCAAGAACAAGAGATCGGATCGGGAGCAGGCAATGTCGAAATTCAAGGTGGTGACGCCGAAGGGCGCGAGCTTCACGGTGGCCGGCGGCGGCTACGACTATGAGCGGGAGGCGCTCGACCCGATCGGCGCCGAGATCATCGAGGCCCCGGCCAACGAGGCCGAATTCATCGCCGCGGCGAAGAATGCGGACGCGATCTATGCCAAAGGCATGCCGATCACCAAGGCGGTGATCGACGCGCTGGAGAACTGCAAGGTGATCACGCTCGGCAGCGTCGGCGTCGATTCCGTCGATGTGAAGGCGGCGACCGCCCGCGGCATTCCCGTCACCAACATCCCCGACACCTTCATCGAGGAAGTTGCCGATCACGCGATGATGCTCTTGCTTGCCGGCTTCCGCCGCCTGATCGAGCAGGACAAGATGGTGCGCAGCGGGCGCTGGGCCGAAGGACGGCCGGCGCTCTTGAAGATTCCGCGCCTGATGGGCCAGACGCTCGGCTTCATCTCGTTCGGCCGCGTCGCCCGCGCGGTGGCCAAGCGGGCCGCGCCGTTCGGCCTCAGGATGATGGCCTACGATCCCTTCATCCAGGAAACGCTGATGTATGACCACGGCGTGATTCCCGCGACGCTGTCGGAGGTGCTGTCGCAGTCGGATTTCGTCTCGATGCACGCGCCGGCGCGGCCCGAGGTGCATCACATGCTGACCGAGAAGCATTTCCGCCAGATGAAAAAATCGGCCATCTTCGTCAACACCGGCCGCGGCGCCACGGTCGACGAGGAGGCGCTGATCAAGGCGCTGCAGGAGGGCTGGATCGCGCACGCCGCGCTCGACGTGCTGGAGAAGGAGCCGCCGTCGCACAACAATCCGATGCTCGGGATGGACAATGTTACCTTGACCGCCCACGTCGCCTCGGCCTCGGCACGTTTCGACGAGGCGCGCAAGCGCCGGGTGGGCTACGAATTGTCACTAGTGCTGCAAGGCATGTGGCCGGTAAGCTGCGTCAACCCGTCGGTGCTGCAAAACACCGCGCTGCGCCGCTGGCAGCCTGTCAGCATGGATCGCGGTCCGAACAGCTAAGACGGGGACGCGTTTTCGAGCACGAGCCTGTCCCGCATTGATGCGGGTTGGTTCGCGTGACGAAGACGCAGCAGGACTGCCAGGATACGAGCTGCGAGGATACAAGACTGCCAAAGAGCCCTTCACCGGCGAGCAACGCCGGGAAGGTAACAAGAAAATGGAGGAATGAATGAGGAACGACCTCACCCGTCGTGATGCGTTGGCGCTGGGTCTGTCTGCCGCGGCGCTGGCCGCAACCGGCGCTTCGGCGCAGGAGGCGTCGAAGGTGAAGGCGGCCGACGCCGCCGCGCCGTCGCTGCCGATCGAAAAAGGCGCGTCCCTGCGCATGCTGCGCCCGGTGCGCTTCGTCCAGGCCGACGAAGACGTGTTCCGCGCCAATGCCAAGAAGTTCACCGACAAGACCGGCGTCGAGATCAAGGTCGATTTCGTCGGCTGGGAAGACATCAACCAGCAGACTGCGGTGACCTCGAACTCCGGCG
Source organism: Bradyrhizobium semiaridum (assembly GCF_020329505.1). Classification (GTDB taxonomy): domain Bacteria; phylum Pseudomonadota; class Alphaproteobacteria; order Rhizobiales; family Xanthobacteraceae; genus Bradyrhizobium; species Bradyrhizobium semiaridum. The sequence continues at coordinate 142,636 of NZ_JAGKJJ010000010.1, read as the reverse complement.
CCGGGCCCGACATCATCATCGGATTCGGCGACGCTCCGCACATCTATATCGACAAGCTGATCGAGTTGACCGATGTCGCCGACTATCTCGGCAAACGCTATGGCGGCTGGCTCGCGCTGGCGCAGCGCTACGGCATGCGCTCGAAGTCCAAGAGCTGGGTCGGCTTGCCGTTCGGCGCCTCGGGCGGCCCGCTGGTCTATCGCAAGTCGATCGTGCAGGCGGCCGGCTACGACAAGGTGCCGGAAGATCACGCCGGCATCCTCGAGCTCTGCAAGAAGCTGAAGGCCGCCGGCAAACCCGCGGGCTTTGCGCTCGGCAACGCCGTCGGCGACGGCAACGGCTTCGCCAACTGGCTGTTGTGGTCGCACAACGCCGCGCTGCTCGATGAGGAAGGCAACATCATCATCAACAGCAAGGAGACCATCGCCGCGCTGAAGTATCTGAAGGAGCTGTATCCGACCTTCATCGCCGGCACGCCGTCCTGGAACGACGTCTCCAACAACCGCGCCTACTCCTCGCAGGAGATCGGCCTGACTGCCAATGGCGTTTCGCTCTACTTCTCGCTGAAGAACGATCCCGCAACCAAGGCGATCGCCGACGATACCGAACATCAGCTGCTGCCGAAGGGACTGGCCTCGACCTCGCCGATGTCGGGCCTCACCCTGAACGCGATGGTGTTCAAGCACTCGCAGTATCCCAATGCGGCAAAGGCGTTCCTGCAGTTCATGCTGGAGCACGAACAGTACGAGCCGTGGCTGAACGCCAACTCCGGCTACTGGTCGCAGCCGCTGGCGGCCTATGCCGACGCGGCGGTGTGGTCCGGCGACCCCAAGGTCAAGCTGTTCAAGGACACGATGCGGAGCCCTTACTACAACGGCTACAAGGGCCCAATCTCGACCGCGACCGGCGCCGTCAACGCCGACTACGTGCTGGTGCAGATGTGCGCCTCAGTGGCGACCGATGCCGCTACGCCGGAAGCCGCGGCAGCCGAAGCCGAGCAGCGCGCCAAGCGGTACTTCCGGCGGCAAGGCCGGTAGGCAACGTTCATTGAACTGCGGAATGAGATCAACCGTCATTGCCAGCCAACGGGTCGGCGCGCAGCGCCGCCCGATGAGAGGCTCCACGAACCAATCCATCGCGCCACAAGGAAGAAATGGATTGCTTCGTCTGCGGAGTTCATCATCGGGCCGGCCAAGGCCGGACCCGTTGGCTCCCCGCAATGTCGAAACGGCGAGCATTCAATGTCCGTAACAACAATATCGTCCCGCACCTACGCGCAGCGCCAGCCGAACTGGCTGGTACGGCTGTTCGACTACAAGCCGTTTCTGATCGCGATGTGCCTTGCGCCCGCGATCGGCCTGCTCGCGGTGTTCCTGACCTATCCGCTCGGCCTTGGCGTCTGGCTCGCCTTCACCGACACCACGATCGGCCAGCGCGGCATCTTCATCGGGCTGGAGAACTTCCAGTACCTGCTCAAGGATCCCTTGTGGTGGAACGCGGTGTTCTACTCGATCTTCTACACCGCGGTTGCGACCTTCGGGAAATTCGCGCTCGGTTTCTGGCTGGCGCTGCTGCTCAACAATCATTTCCCGCTCAAGAGCCTGGTCCGCGCCATCGTGCTGCTGCCGTGGATCGTGCCGACGGTGCTGTCGGCGTTGGCGTTCTGGTGGATCTACGATCCGCAGTTCTCGATCATCTCTTATCTCTTGGTCGACGTGCTGCATCTCCGGGACAGCAATGTCGACTTTCTCGGCTCGCCCTGGCCGGCGCGGTTCTCGCTGATCGTCGCCAATATCTGGCGCGGCATCCCGTTCGTGGCGATCTCGCTGTTGGCGGGGCTGCAGACCATCTCGCCCTCGCTCTACGAGGCCGCGATGCTCGACGGCGCCACGTCGTGGCAGCGCTTCCGCTACATCACCTTCCCGATGATGATGCCGATCCTCGCCATCGTGATGACGTTCTCGATCATCTTCACCTTCACCGATTTCCAGCTGGTCTACGCCATCACCCGCGGCGGCCCGGTCAACTCGACCCACCTGCTGGCGACATTGGCGTTCCAGCGCGGCATCGCCGGCGGCGAGCTCGGCGAAGGCGCGGCGATTGCGGTGTCGATGATCCCGTTCCTGGTGTTCGCGACGTTGTTCAGCTACTTCGGCCTCGCGCGCCGCAAATGGCAGCAGGGAGAAGCCAATGACTGACGTCACCGCCTCACCGGGCAACAGCAACGTTGCCAGCGCCACGCCCGACACGATGGCGTGGGATTCCCGCGCGCGGCGCGTGGTGATGATCTATCTGCCGCTCGCCTGCTTCATCGTGATCCTGCTGTTCCCGTTCTACTGGATGGCGGTCACCTCGTTCAAACCGAACGCGGAGCTGCTGAACTACAAGGAGCACAATCCGTTCTGGATCACCTCGCCGACGCTCCTGCATATCAAGCATCTGCTGTTCGAGACCTCGTACCCGCGCTGGCTGAAGACCACGATGATGGTGGCGATCTGCTCGACGTTCCTGTCGCTGTTCGCCTCGACTCTAGCCGCCTATGCGATCGAGCGGCTGCGCTTCCGCGGCAGTCCCTATGTCGGCCTTGGCATCTACCTCGCCTACCTGGTGCCGCCATCGATCCTGTTCATCCCGCTTGCGACCGTGATCGTGCAGTTCGGCCTGTTCGATTCCCCGCTGGCGCTGATCCTGGTCTATCCGACCTTCCTGGTGCCGTTCTGCACCTGGCTGCTGATCGGCTATTTCAAGTCGATCCCCTATGAGCTCGAGGAATGCGCGCTGGTCGACGGCGCGACGCGGCTGCAGATCCTGCGCCGGATCACGTTGCCGCTGGCGGTACCCGGCCTGATCTCGGCCGGCATCTTCTCCTTCACGCTGTCGTGGAACGAGTTCATCTACGCCCTCGCCTTCATCCAGAGCGGCGCCAACAAGACGGTGCCGGTCGCAATCGTCACCGAGCTGATCACCGGCGACGTCTACCAGTGGGGGGCGCTGATGGCCGGCTCCCTGCTCGGCTCGCTGCCGGTCGCGCTGTTCTACTCGCTGTTCGTCGACTATTACGTGTCGTCGCTGACGGGCGCCGTGAAGGAGTAAGCGCGGTGCGCCTTCATTTGGTCGAAGCGCGCTCATTCTCGCCCCATCGTCCTGAGAGGGTGTGACGGGTGGGTTTGCTCAATTTACTCGGTGTCATCGCCCGATCCATGTGCGCAATTGCGCACAGGCCGGGCGCGATGACAGCGTGGGTGGGACAAAGCTTCACACCCTCTCAGGGTGACGGTGATAAATAAGGTGCGCCGACCCTATCCACGTCATTGCGGGCGAAGCGAAGCAATCCACTCCGCCACATGCGCGGCGGCATGGACCGAACTCGCAATGACGGGAATGCCGCGGAGAACTACCGCGGCACGAATGCGACCGGCACGGTGAAGCCGATCGCGCCCTGCGCGACCTCCGGCGGGATCGGGGGAAACGGCTGGGCCTGGCGCACCATCGCCATCGCGCGGGCGTCGAACGCTGGATTGCCGGAGGAGCCGCCGACCCGGCTCGACAGCACCTGCCCGCCGCGGCCGAGCGAGAATGTCAGCCGCACCACGCCGCGCTGGCCACGGCCCTCGGGAGGATAGGACTGGAATCGCATCAGATGCGCGCGAACCCGCGCATTGTAGGCCGCCAGCGCCGAGGCAGACGCGCCGGCACTGATCGCGGACGTGACCGGCGCCTGGCGTTCGGCCCGGCTCGGCGCACTGGTGCGCGGCGCCGGCGTCGCCTCGGACGGCTTCCTGGCGTCGCGGCGGACCACCTTGGGCTTGACCGGCTCCGGCTTCCGCTCGGGAATGACCTTTGAAGGCTCCGGCTTCGGCGGCTCCGCCTGCTGTTTCTGCTCCGGCGGCGCCACGACCTCGGGCTTCTCCTGGAGCGGCGTCGGCGCGATCTCCTGTACCGGCTGGGCGGCGGCAGGCTCCGGCGGAGACGCGTCCGCCTCCTGCATCGCCGGACCCGGCGGCACCTCCATCGGCGAGATCTCCGGCGAAGACGTGGCCGGCGCCAGGTCGACCAGCACTGCCGGTACTGCGACGCCGGGCGGCGGCACGGTGACCCAGTGCATGCCGAGCGCGAGCACCGCGGCATGCGCTGCAAGGATCGCAACCGCCGACAGGCACCAGCGCAGCAGCCAGATGTCCTCGCTCGATACATGAAGCGCGTAAGCACTCATCGCGATCAGCTTCCGCCGTCGAGGCCGACCAGCGCGATCTTGAGATAGCCGGCGTTGCGCAACAGGTTCATCACCTCCATCAACTCGCCATAGCTGACCGCCTTGTCGGCGCGCAGGAAGATGCGCTCGTCCTTCCTGCCCTGCGTGGCGCCATCCAGAGCCGAGATCAGTGCGTCGCGCGCGATCACATCTTCACCGACAGCGACCGATAGGTCAGGCTTCACGGTGACGAACACCGGTTTGTCCGGCCGCGGCTGCGGCTCGGCCGTCGAGGCCGGCAGATCGACACCGAGATCGACGGTAGCGAGCGGCGCGGCCACCATGAAGATGATCAGCAGCACCAGCATCACGTCGATGAACGGCGTGACGTTGATCTCATGCGCCTCGACGAGATCGTCATCGGCGCGCCGCCGCCCGCCGAGTGCACCGCTCGAGCCGAGCTTCGCGGCCATCGCCTACTCCGCGGCCCGCGCCAGGCGGAACGGGTTGCGGTCGCCCTCGCGGCTGACCTGCAGCATCACCATGGCCGACGCGTCGCCGAGCAGCGCCCGGTAGGCCGCGATCGCGCGCGTCAAGTGATTGTAGATCACGACCGCCGGGATCGCGGCGACCAGGCCGAGCGCGGTCGCCAGCAGCGCCTCGGCGATGCCGGGCGCCACCACCGCCAGACTGGTGGTGTGGGCCTCCGAGATGCCGATGAAGGAATTCATGATGCCCCAGACCGTGCCGAACAGGCCGACGAACGGCGCGGTCGCGCCGATGGTGGCGAGCACGCCGGTGCCGCGCGCGATCTGCCGCGACATCGCCGCCTCGACCCGCTCCAGCCGCAGCGCGATGCGCTCCTTGAAGCCGTCGTCGAAGACGCCGCCGGAGAGCGCTGCCTCGCGCGCCGCCGACTGGATGATCTGTGCCACCGCATCGCTGGCCTCGCGGCTCGCCTGCTCGACCTCGGCCAGCCGCGTGTCGCGCGCGAGCAGGCCGATCCGCTGCCGGGCCAGCGCGCTCTTGCGGCGGATCTCGATGGTCTTGGCAAGCCACACCGTCCAGGTGACCAGCGAGGCAATGGCGAGCCCGATCATCACCGCCTTCACGACGATGTCGGCGCTCTGGAACATACCCCAGGGCGACAGGTTGCGCGGCAGAAGCGCGGTGTCCGATGCAGCGAGGCAGGCGGTTGGAAACGATGTTATCGCGAACGAGGCGATCGCGATCGATAGCCTACTTCCCCCGTCGAATGTCCTGCCACGCATATTTGCCTCCACGCGCCCGTGTCACCTCGCCCCGCTTGCGGGGAGAGGGAGAAGACTCAGCCCGCCTTCGGCGTGAGACGATCCGCCAGCGCATGGAAGCGCACCAGCTGGTCGCCGCGCAGCGCGCGGGTCTCGTCGCGGCCGACGAACACCTTGAACATGATGCCGCCATCGACATTGAGGAAGGCGATGAACGCCGACACCTTTCCCATGAAGAGCCGCTCGACGAATGCGATCGCCGCGCAGCGTTCGTGGCGGAGGTGGCCATGCAGGCCCTTCGGCTGCATCAGGTTGAAATAGCCGCGGCCGACCTCGCCCTTGGGAATGCTGCCGGTGAACTCGAAGATCGCGTCATCGGTGTGCACGATCAGCGTCACCTCGCCCCACTCCGCGATGTCGCCCATCGCGGCCGCGAACTCGCTGCCGCCGATCCGCACCATGCTCTCGGGCAATGCTTCGAGTACCGCGCGCGGCGTCACCTTGCGTTCGCGCGCGACGTCCTCGATGACCGCGCCGGGATTGTCGGCCATATAGGCCTTTAGTTCGGCGAACTCGGCGTTCAGCATCGACGCCTCCGTCACGCCGCGGCGCTCTTCGCCCGCTCGGTGATCAGCACCTCGAAGCCTTCGAACCGGGGATGACCGAGATAGAGGCTGCCGCCGGTCTCGTTGCCGGCGCGGGAATGGGCGCGGCGGAACGCCTCCGACTTGGTCCAGTCCTCGAACGCGGTTCTGCTGGCCCACACCGTGTGCGTCGCATAGAGCGTGTGGTCCTCGGCCTCGGGGCCCTTCACCAGATGAAACTCGATGAAACCGGGCAGATCGCCGAGATAGGATTCGCGCGTCCGCCAGACCGTTTCGAACGCGTCCTCCTTGCCCTTGATCACCTGGAACCGGTTCATAGCGATGAACATGAATAGCTTCTCCTGTTTGGCGGCGGGCGCCCGATGGCGGTCCTGCCGGCTGGTCTCGTTGATAGCACGAACGCGCCAAGGCCGCGCTGGGGGCACCAGCGCGGCCGGAGCAACTTGGATGGAATGATCGGCTCGTCGCGTTACGCTCCACCTAGGTGAATCTTCAGCCCGGCCTTGTAGACGGTTCCCGGACCGGGGCTCGAAAACAGCACGTCGTTCTGCGTCTGGCCGTCGGTCGAGGAGCCCGGGATCGCATAAGGCCGGTAATACTGGTTCAGGAGGTTATCGACCGACGCCGTGAAGGTGATGTCCTTGGTGGCGTTCCAGGTCAGATAGAGATTGACGAGATCGTAAGCGGTCGAGGGCACGTAGCCCGCCGGCAGATCGTTGTTGGCGCCGAACGAGGCCCATTGCATCGAGAGGATCAGTGTGCGGTCGAGCAGCCGCACGCCGGCCGTGGTCGTCACCTTGCGCGGTGTGATGGTGGCGAGCCCGACATTGGTCTGAGTGTTCTTGCCGCGCATCAGATGGCCGGCGACGCCGAGGAACCAATCGCCCGCGTCATACATCGTCTCGAGCTCAAAGCCCTCGATGCGGGCGTGGGCGATGTTCTGATACTGGTAGAACTGGCTGAACGAGCCGAACGGCGTCCTGGTCGGTGCCGAGGCGACGAGATCGATATAGCCGTCGACATCGTTGCGGAACACATTGATCTTGCCGCGGAACGAGTCGCTCGCGGAGAAGATGCCGTCATACTTCAGATTGACGCCGGCTTCCTTGTTCTTGCCGACCTCGGGCCGCAGCGCCGGATTCGGCAGGAAGCAGAACAGGCCGCTGGTGCCGTCCGGACAGTTGAACAGCGCCGGGCCGCCGCCAGTGGCGTGGCCGCCGGCGATCAGCGTCTCGGTGATCGACGGCGCGCGGTAGCCTTCGGCGTAACTCACATAGGGCGTGAAGCCCGCCACCGGCGTGACGCCGGCCGTGATCTTCGGCGACAGCCGGTCGCCGTCGGTCGAGGTCTTGATCGAGGTGAGCTCATAGCGGTCGTAGCGAACCGCGCTGACGATCTCGAGCCAGGTCGAGTAATTCTGCTTCAACTGCACGAAGCCGCCCGACACCGTGCGCTGACCGCCCGGCGTCGTGATGTTGGAGTTGCCGCGTTGATCGAAAGTCTCGACATCGTCGCGGAACGTATCGAAGCCGTAGGTCACGGCGTTGCGCCAGTCGCCGAAGTTGAAGCGCGAGGTGTTGTTGACGTCGAGGCCGACGGTGTCGAGCGAGTAGCCGCGCTTGTCGCCGACGCAGCCGGAGATGTTGTTGCCGGGATTGGCCAGCGTGCAGACGCCGCCGCCGGTGGTGATGCGGTTGTTGTAGGTCTTGACCTGGTCGTTATCGATGCGGTTGCCGTAGACCGAGATGTTCCAGTCGAACAGCATGTCGTCGGGCTTGGCGTATTTCCAGCTCAGCGTGCCGGTGTAGTTCTTGGCATCGGAGGCATAGACCGAGGAGCCGGCGATCGCCGCCAGCGGCGCCGCCGTGGTGGTCGGGCCGCGGTTCGGCTGGCCGATATTGTACTGATAATCCTGGAAGATGCCGCCGATCTTGAACTCGTGGCCTTCGGCCGGGCGGATCGTCACCTTCATCAGGCCGGCGGTGATGTCGTTGCCGGTGTTGCCGATCTCGGTGCCGTCGCCGTCCTTGTAGTTGGATTGGGTGCGATAGACCGCGCCGCCGAACACGTCGACATCGGGATCGGCGCGCACGCCGCCGAACACCGAGCCCATGCCGCGGTCCTTGTTGGTGCCGTAGGATCCGCTCATGTCGACGCCCCAGCGCTCGCCGGGACGCAGCACGTCGTCGATGTCCTTGGTGCGGAACGCAACCACGCCGCCGATTGCGCCGGAGCCGTAGATGTTCGCGGTCGGACCGCGCACCACGTCGACGCCGCCGATCAGCTCGGGATCGAGGAAGAACGAGCCGTTGGCGTTGTGGCCGGTGCGCTGATAGTTCTGCCGCGCGCCGTCGACCACGACCGCGACGCGGCCGAAATCCTGCAGGCCGCGGATGTTGATCACGGTCGACGGATCGTCGCCGCGCTCCTGGAACGCGACGCCGGGCACGCTGTAGAAGATGTCGGAGGTGCGGTTCGGCTGCAGCCCCTGGATCTTCTCCAGGGTCACCGTGCTGACCGGCGCCAGCGCATCGATCGCGCGCTCCTCGGTCTTCGATGCCACGACCGTGATGGTGTCGAGCGACTGCACCGGCACCGCGCCAATCTGCGCACGCGCATTCATCACCGGCGAGGCGGCCTGCTGCACAGGTTGCGGCTTCGGTTTGCGCTTGGCCTGCTTCGGCCGTTCGGCCGCCGGACGCGCCGCGGATGAATCCGCGGTCTGTGCGCGGCTGCCCTCCGGCAGCGTTGCCGCAAATGAAAACACTGACGCGCCCAAAATCAGGGCGCGCGAATACCTAGCCCCGTCAGCCATAAGCCCAGCCCGATGATCGCTTGTTCTGGTTTGGCTGGCGTGCGCTCAGGCGAGCTTGCTGGCTCGAGCGGCTTGCTGGCTAACGCGTTACGATGCCCGGCAACCCCGCCCGCATCGTCATGATTGGTTACGTCCCGGCAACAAAGCGGTCAAGAATGCGGCGGCGCTGTTTATATCGATTGTAAAATGCACCTGTTGGAATGCGGCTTGGCCCACTTATACAAACAGGAAACATTTGAAATTCTCGAGGCGCAGCACCAGCACAATGTCGGCACCTTCCGGAGACAAGATCGGCGTGGCCGGCACCCAGGCGGAGACCCCTTCCGAGACAGGCAAGATGCTCATCATGCGCGGGAATCGTCTCGACAGCCGCGAGCTGTTTTCCTCCGAGCGCGAGATCATCATCGTGCATGGCGAGGAGACCTACCGGCTGCGGCTGACCTCGCAGAACAAGCTGATCCTGACCAAGTGACCGCATCGATGACAATTTGTCGCACGCTCGCTCTGCTCGCTCTTCTGCTGCCCGCGGCGACAGCCAGCGCCGAGGGCATCACGGTGCATGACGCACGCGACCGCGACGTCGTGATCGACAATCCTGCGCGGATCGTCTCGATCGGCGGCGCGATCACCGAGATCCTCTATGCGCTCGGCTTCGAGGATCGCATCGCCGGCGTCGATGCGACCAGCCTCTATCCGCCGTCGGCGCTGCGCGAAAAACCCGACGTCGGCTACATGCGCCAGCTGTCGCCCGAGGGCGTGCTCGGCCTCCACCCGTCGCTGGTGCTGGCGGTGCAGGGCTCCGGCCCGAAGGAGACTATGGACGTGCTCGAAGCGGCCAAGGTGCCGCTGGTGCTGGTGCCCGAGACGTTCTCCGAGGCTGGGCTGGTCGAGAAGATCAGGCTGGTCGGTCACGCGATGGGCGCCGATCCGCGCGCCGCCTGCCTCTCCGCCGCGGTGGAAGCCGATCTTGCGCAATTGCGTGTATTGCGCGCCAAGGTGACGAAGCCGGTGCGCGTGATGTTCGTGATGTCGATGGTGAATGGCCGCGCCCTCGCGGCGGGCCACAAGACCGCGGCGGACGAGATCATCCAGCTCGCCGGCGGCATCAACGCGATCGACGGCTATGACGGCTACAAGCCGGTCAACGACGAGGCGATCGTGGCCGCCAAGCCGGACGTCGTGCTGTCGATCGAGCGCGGCAAGGATTCGCCCAACGCCGATGCGGTGTTCGCGCATCCGGCCTTTGCGCTGACGCCGGTCGCGGCCAACAAGGCCTTCATCTCGATGGAAGGACTCTATCTGCTCGGCTTCGGGCCGCGCACCGCCGCCGCCGCGCGCGATCTCTCGATCAGGCTCTATCCGGCGCTGGCACCGCAGGCCGAGAGCTTCAGGCCGGCGGCGTCGACCGCGAATTGTCGGCAATGAGCGCGGTGGCCGAGCGTCCTGCGCGCGCCGATCAAGACCGCGGCGGCACATCGCTGCGGCCGGCCGCGACACTCACCATCCTCTGCCTGCTCGCCGCGCTCGCCGGCGCCGCACTGATCGCGCTGACAGTCGGCGCCGCCGGCATTCCGCTGGCGCGGCTTCCGGCCGCGCTCGGGCTGTGGGCCGATGGCACCGCCGGCCCGCTGCAGGCCCGCGACCAGCTCGTCGTGTGGTCGATCCGCATCCCGCGGATCGCCGCCGCCGCGATGGTCGGCGCGCTGCTCGCGACGTCGGGCGCGATCATGCAGGGCCTGTTCCGCAACCCGCTGGCCGATCCCGCGCTGGTCGGCGTCTCCTCGGGCGGCGCCTTTGCCGCGGCGGCCGCGATCGTGTTCACCGATAGCCGCTTCGGCGCGAGCCTGTATTTCATGCAGCACCAATTGCTGCCGGTCGCGGCGTTCGCGGGGTCGCTGGTGACGACCATCGTCCTCTACGCCATCGCCAGCCGCGGCGGGCGGACCTCGATCGCGATCTTCCTGCTCGGCGGCCTCGCGCTCGCCGCGATCGCCAATGCCGGCATCGGGCTATTGGTGTTCGTCGCCGACGACCGCCAGCTCCGCGACATCACCTTCTGGCTGCTGGGCTCGCTGAGCGGCGCGACCTGGAGCAAGCTGACGACCTTGGCACCTGTGCTCGTGATTGCTCTGATCGCCTGCCACTCGGTCGCGCGCGGGCTGGACGTGCTGGTGCTCGGCGAGGCCGAGGCATTTCATAGCGGCGTGGATGTCGAGCAGCTGAAGCGGATCTCGATCGTGCTGGTATCGGCGATGATCGGCGTCGCCGTCTCGATCTGCGGCGTGATCAGCTTCGTCGGCATCGTGGTGCCGCATTTGCTGCGGCTGGTGATCGGGCCGGGGCATCGCCTGCTGCTGCCGGCCTCGGCGATATCAGGCGCCGTGCTGCTGGTTGGTGCCGATACGGTGGCGCGCACCATCGTCGCGCCCGCGGAAATGCCGATCGGCATCTTGACCGCCGCGATCGGCGCACCGTTCTTCCTTGCCATGCTGTTGCGCCAGCGCGGTCTGGTGTCGCTATGAGCGCCCTGCTCGCGGCGCAGTCGGTGTCGATGGCGGTCGGCCGCGCGACGCTGGTCGATGACGTGTCGCTCGAGATCAGCGCCGGCGAGATGGTCGCGATCGTCGGCCCCAACGGTGCCGGCAAATCGACCTTGCTGCGGATGTTGTCCGGCGATCTCCGGCCGTCGCGCGGCATGATCCGGCTCAAGCAGCGTGACCTGCACGCCTATCGGCCGCGCGAGCTGGCGCAGCACCGCGCGATGCTGTCGCAGCATGTCAACGTCACCTTCCCGTTCACGGTCGAGGAGATCGTCACCATGGGCGCCGGCGAGAGTCCGCGGGCCGTGGCGCGTGGGCTGGTGGAGGCCGCGCTCGACGAGGTCGGGCTGACGCAGTTCCGTTTCCGGCAGCTGCCGACGCTGTCCGGCGGCGAACAGCAGCGCGCGCATTTCGCCCGCGTGCTGGTGCAGCTCGCCTGCGGCGAGGCCCGGCACGGGCCTGGGCTCGTGCTGCTGGACGAGCCGACATCGAGCCTCGACCTGCGGCACCAGATCGACCTCGTCGAGACGGCGCGGCGGCGCGCCGCACAGGGCACCGCGGTGATCGCGATCCTGCACGACCTCAACCTGGCGATGCGGTTCGCCGATCGCGTCCTGCTGCTGCATCGCGGCCGGCTCGCCATCGATGGCGACCGTACAGCGGCGGTGACGGCCGAGACCATCCGGCAGATCTTCGAGATCGACGCGGTGATCGCGCACACCGACCAAGGCGTGCCGTTCCTGCTGCCGCAGACCATGCGGCCGGTTTGAATGGCAACGGCGACCTAACGCCGCAACCCTTATCCCGCGACAAACACTGCCGTTCATAAATCTGTCAGGCGGCTGTAACAGGCGCCTCGGAGAACACCGCATCGTTTCTCTATTGGGAGGTCACCATGCGCCTGTCACTGCTCTGCTCCGTCGCGTCCGTCCTGCTCGCAACCAGCGCGTTCGCGCAAGGCGAAGGCGAATTTCCGGCGACGCTGGCGGGCCATGCCGTGATGCCGGCCGAGAGCTTCATCGAGGCGCCGGCGGATGCGCCCGCGGACCTGAAGACGTCAGGCAAATACACCACCGGCAAGCGCGTCGATGCGATCGGCACCGTGATGGGCAAATCCTACGAGCGGCCGACCGGCGTCTCGCTCCCGTTCAAGGGCCAGCCCCTGCAGGGCCATTCCGGCATCAAGGTGATGCCGGACGGCTCGTTCTGGGTGATCACCGACAACGGCATGGGCTCGCGCTACAACTCGGCCGACTCGATGCTGTACCTCAACCGCCACAAGATCGACTGGACGAGCGGCAAGATCGAGCGCCAGGAGACCGTCTTCCTGCACGATCCCGACAAGAAAGTGCCGTTCCGCATCGTGCACGAGGATACGACCAAGCGCTACCTCACCGGCGCAGACTTCGACACCGAAGGATTCCAGATCATCGGCGACACGTTCTGGATCGGCGACGAGTTCGGGCCCTACATCCTCAAGGCCGACAAGACCGGCAAGATCCTCGCCGTGTTCGAGACGATCGCCGACGGCAAGCCGGTGCGCTCGCCGGATCACTGGGCGGTGCAGTCGCCCGGCGCGCCCGGTGCCAGCTACAGCAACGTCAACCTGCGCCGCTCCAAGGGCTATGAGGGTTTTGCCGCCTCCAAGGACGGCAAGTTCCTCTACGGCCTGCTCGAAGGCCCGCTGTGGGATGCCGAGAAGAAGGACTGGGAGAAGGTCGACGGCAAGGAAGCCTCGCGCATCCTCGAATTCGATGTCGCCGCGGAGAAGTTCACCGGCCGCTATTGGCAATATGTGTTCGAGCAGAACGGCAATGCGATCGGCGATTTCAACATGATCGACCCGACCCAGGGCCTCGTCATCGAGCGCGACAATGGCGAAGGCATCGCCGACAAGGCCTGCCCGCAAGGCCAGCGCGGCGAGAACTGCTTCGCCGATCTCGCCAAGTTCAAGCGCGTCTACAAGATCGAGCTGTCCGATGCCAATGTCGGCAAGCCGGTGCGCAAGATCGCCTATATCGACCTGATGAAGATCCGCGATCCCGACAAGAAGGCGAAGAAGCCGCTCAATGACGGCGTGCTGGCCTTCCCGTTCTTCACCATCGAGAACGTCGATCGTGTCGACGACACCCACATCATCGTCGGCAACGACAACAACCTGCCATTCTCCTCGAGCCGCGACCCCAACAAGGCCGATGACGACGAGTTCGTGCTGCTCGAGGTCAGTGATTTCCTGAAGGCGAAGTGAGCGTGCTCCCTCTCCCCGCCCTTCGCGGGGAGAGGGTCGGGGTGAGGGGCCGCTTCAGCGAAGGCGGTGACAGCGAACTCGCGGAGAGTCCCCCTCACCCGGATCGCATTCATGCGATCCGACCTCTCCCCGCAGGCGGGGCGAGGTGAAGGCACCGCGCACAATTCCATCACCGTCATCCAAAGAGGGCGTGAAGCTTTGTCCCACCCACCGCTGTCATCGCCCAAAGGCCGGGACGACACCGAGTGTGTGGTGACGTCCGCAAGTCATATGCTCAGCCCGCCGGGACCATCACGACGCCCTTGTCTTTCGGCCAACGCATCCGCCAGCCGAAATTGATGTCTCTGCTATCACCCGGCTTGGCCTCGAACGCCCATTCCAGCACACCGCGCTTGTCGCGGACGTTGGTGGTGGTCGGCTGCGTCGACGACGGCAGCATCTCGACCACGATGTCTTCGGTCTCGCTGACCGGCAGCTGGTCCTGGATCGCGACCTTGATCGGGAAGTCGTGGCCGTTACGCACGATGGTCTTGAACGCGCGCTCGTCGGTCTTCGACGTCGTCACGAACAGGCCGGCGGACCCTTCGTTGCGCTTCAGCACCGTGCGCTCGATCTTGACTTTGTCGTCGGCGCCGAAGCCGAGCCGCACGGTCTCGTCCTTGGCGGCGGTCGCCATCCGGCTGCGTCCGACGAAGATGCCGTCGCGGTAGATCGCGACCAGCCCCGGCAGCAGCGGCGCATCGTCGGTCTGCACGAAGCTTGCTTCCAGGAATGCGGTCGGATCGATCACCGGGACCGCGCGGATCGCGAGATCCGGAGTGATCGTCGTCGTCGCGATGCGCAGGCTCTTTGCGCCTTCATTGGCGGCGACGCTGACGCGGCCGGGAATCTTGAAGGTGGCCTGGAAGGCGCCGGCGTCGGCGACCGCTTCCCGCTCGTCGGCGCGCTTGGCCATGTTTTCGGCCAGCTCCGGCGCCGGAGCCAGCGGAACGGCGCGCTGCTGAACGCTGTCGAAGGCCCGGCCCGCCGCCATCGGCCGCGGCACTTGCGGATATTGCACGAGCAGCGAATTGAGATCGGGCGCATTGCCGCCGCGGGCGACGCGCACGGTGGAGACGGCGAGCGCGACGTTCGACCAGTCCTCGCCGGTCGACTGGGTGATCTCGGCGCGGCGCACCAGCTCGATCACGGGCTTGCGGTCCTTGGCGCCGGTATCGAGACGGGCATCGTAGAGCGGCGTCCAACGGGCGTTGCGCACCGCATAGGTCACGCGCAGCGTCGCTTTGGTCGCAGCCGTGGAGGCAAGCTCGATCCGCACCTCGAACTTGCTCGAGGGCCTCGCGGCACGATCCGCGTCGAGCCGCGCGATCTCACGGTCGAGCTCGCGCTGCTTGCGCTTGGCCTCGCGGATCGCGTTGTCGGCGGTCGCGACCTCGTCGCCGACCGCGGAGAACGCAGCGCGCCACTCGCTCACCGGACGCGCCTCGCCCTTCTCGCCAAGCCCGACCGGCGACGCCTCGGCAAAACGCTCGGCAAATTTGCGCCGCGCCTCGGCCGAGATGATCATGCCTTGCAGATCCTCGCGCTGATCCTTCAGCGCCTCGATCCGCTTGTCGATCTCGGGCAGGTTCGCCGGCGGCGCCGGGCGCGGCGGGCGCGCATCGATCGCGCCGATCGTGAGCCGCGCGCCGGCATCGCCTTCCACCCGCAACGATGACGGATCGAGCCCAACAGGGAAATCCCTGGCGACAAGCGTGTTGTCGCCGGCTGGCAGGTCGAGCGTGATGACGCGGGTGACGCTCGCGCCATCGGGATAGACGGTGACGGCATCGACCTGCGACGCCGCATCGAGATCGGCCGCATGCAGCGGGCTTGCGACCAGCGCCGTCACCAGCACCAGGCTCGTGGTCACGAGATAGTTGGCAATCAATCGCATGATATCCCTCCGGAGTGCGCATCGCGCGAGATGTCGGAATGCGCCGGCTGCGCAGGCGCACCGCTTCTCGTGCGTGAGACGCGGCGAGGAAGGAACTGGTTCGATTGAGGATTCGGTGCGGCGCCGGCAAGGCGACGCCGCGGCCGCCGCGTGGCGCCGCGATGGCTTTACTGGTCAGCGTCCAGCCGCGCTGGAATGCGGCGATCCCGTCGGGCTTCGTGACCGGTGTCGCGGGAATGGCAACCGTGATCGCGCCACCAATGGCGAGCGCCGCATGCCGGCTCATGCTGATCACGCCGGAGCATCATAGTCCACAATGAAAAGCGGCCCGGCGTGATCCGCCGGGCCGCAACTGCTTCAGCCGATCAGGGCCGTCAGGCGCTCAGCTGTAGATCTCGAACAGGCCGGCGCCGCCCTGACCGCCACCGATGCACATGGTGACGACGCCCCACTTGGCCTTGCGGCGGCGGCCTTCCTGCAACAGGTGACCGGTCAGCCGGGCGCCGGTCATGCCGAAGGGATGGCCGATCGCGATCGAGCCGCCGTTGACGTTGTACTTCTCGGGATCAATGCCGAGCTGGTCGCGCGAATAGAGGCACTGGCTGGCGAAGGCCTCGTTGAGCTCCCAGAGATCGATATCGTCGATCTTCAGGCCCTGACGCTTGAGCAGCTTCGGCACGGCGTAGATCGGGCCGATGCCCATCTCGTCGGGCTCGCAGCCGGCCGAGGCCCAGGCCACGAAGCGGCCCATCGGGTTGAGGCCGCGCTTCTCGGCATCCTTGGCTTCCATCAGCACCACGGCGGCAGCGCCGTCGGAGAGCTGGCTGGCGTTGCCGGCGGTGATGTACTTGCCCGGGCCCTTCACCGGCTCGAGCTTGGCGAGACCTTCCAGCGTGGTTTCGGGACGGTTGCACTCGTCGCGGTCGACCACGTAGTCGACGATCGACTCGGCCTTGGTTGCCTTGTCGACCACCTTCATCTTGGTCTTCATCGGGACGATCTCGTCCTTGAACTTGTTGGCCTGCTGCGCGGCGGCCATGCGACGCTGCGACTCCAGCGAATACTCGTCCTGATATTCGCGAGACACCTTGTAGCGCTCGGCGACGATGTCGGCTGTGTCGATCATCGCCATGAAGATGTCGGGCGCGGTCTTGAGCAGGTCGGGATCGATCGACTCCTTCGGCGTGCCGCCGCCGGGGATCGAGATGCTCTCGACGCCGCCGGCGACGATGCAGTCGGATCCGTCGGAACGAATGCTGTTGGCGGCCATCGCGATGGTCTGCAGGCCCGACGAGCAGAAGCGGTTCACCGAGACGCCGGCGGTGGTCTTCGGCAGGCCGGCGAGCAGCGCCGCCTGCCGGCCGATGTTCGGCGCGCCATGCGCGCAATTGCCGAGATAGCAATCCTCGACATAATCTTTGTCGACGCCGGCGCGCTCGACGGCGTGCTTGATGGCATGCCCGGCCAGCGACATCGGCGGGGTGATGTTGAATCCGCCGCGGCCGGACTTCGCCAGGCCGGTGCGCGCGTAGGAAACGATGACGGCTTCACGCATTGTTTTCTCCCTTTGAGATCGCCGGATAGTGGCGCGTCTTGACGCCTTCGTACACCTAATTTCGGCCCGCACAACAGGAATACCAGCGGCCTTCGAACGACAAACGCCCCCTCCGGGTCCGAAGACGGCGTTCTGTTCCGCAGATCGGAATATTGGATGATACGAGATGGTGGCCTCGAGCTCGGTCCACCTCTCCCCGACGAGGAGAGGTCGATTTGCGTAAGCAAATCGGGTGACGGACCACAGCTCCAACGGGAGACCTGTCCCCCTCACCCGGCGCTACGCGCCGACCTCTCCCGAGGGAGAGGTGCACTTCCAATACTGCTCCTGTTGAACCCAGCTCATCGCGATCAGAACGACAGCGTCTTGGCCTGCTTCACCTGCGGCAGCGCCTGCACCTTGGCGAGCACCTCGGCAGGCACCGTGCCGTCGACCTCGACCAGCGCGATGGCGTCGCCGCCCTGCTTGACGCGGCCGAGATGGAAGGTCGCGATGTTGATCTTGGCGTCGCCGAGCAGGCTCGCGAACGCGCCGATGAAGCCCGGCTTGTCCTCGTTGGTCACGTAGATCATCGTCTTGCCGAACTCGGCATCGACGCGGATGCCCTTGATGTCGACGAGGCGCGGCTTGCCGTCGGCATAGACGGTACCGGACACCGAACGCTCCTGCCGCTCGGTGGTGACGGTGACCGTGATCAGGCTTTCATAGTCGCTCTGCGCCGCGCGGACGATCTCGTCCACCACCATGCCGCGTTCCTTGGCGACGACCGGAGCCGAGACGACGTTGACCTCGCCGAGCATCGGCCGCAGCAGGCCGGACAGCACCGCCGAGGTGATCGCCTTGATCTTCATCTCGGCGACATGGCCCTCATAGGTGATCTGGGTCTTGAGGATGCCGCTCTCGGTGAGCTGGCCGGCGAACGAGCCGAGCTTCTCGGCGAGCTCGATGAACGGCTTCAGCTTCGGCGCCTCTTCCGCGGTGATCGAGGGGAAGTTGACCGCGTTGGAGATCGCGCCGGACAGCAGATAATCCGACATCTGCTCGGCGACCTGCAGCGCGACGTTCTCCTGCGCTTCGGTCGTGGAGGCGCCGAGATGCGGGGTGCAGATCACGTTGGGATGGCCGAACAGCACGTTCGAGGTCGCCGGCTCCTCGACGAACACGTCGAAGGCAGCACCGGCGACATGCTTGGAATTCAGCGCATCGACCAGCGCCTGCTCGTCGACCAGGCCGCCGCGGGCGCAATTGATGATGCGCACGCCCTGCTTCATCTTGGCGATCGCGGCCGCGTCGATCAGGTTCCTGGTCTTGTCGGTCAGCGGCGTGTGCAGCGTGATGAAGTCGGCGCGCTTGAACAGGTCGTCGAGCTCGACCTTCTCGACCCCGATATCCTTGGCGCGCTCCGGTGACAGGAACGGGTCGAACGCGATCACCTTCATGCGCAGGCCGAGCGCGCGGTCGGCGACGATCGAGCCGATATTGCCGCAGCCGACCACGCCCAGCGTCTTGCCGGTGATCTCGACGCCCATGAAGCGGTTCTTTTCCCACTTGCCGGCCTGGGTCGAGGCGTCGGCCTGCGGGATCTCGCGCGCCAGCGCCAGCATCAGGGTGATGGCGTGCTCGGCGGTCGTGATCGAATTGCCGAACGGCGTATTCATCACGATGATGCCCTTGGCGGTCGCGGCCGGAATCTCGACATTGTCGACGCCGATGCCGGCGCGGCCGATCACCTTCAGCCGGTTCGCCTTTTCGATCAGCTTGGCGGTCGCCTTGGTGGCCGAGCGGATCGCGAGGCCGTCATAATTGCCGATGATCTCGGCAAGCTTCTCCTTGTCCTTGCCGAGATTGGGCTGGAAGTCGACCTCGACGCCGCGATCCTTGAAGATCTGCACGGCAGCGGGGGACAGCGCGTCGGAAATGAGAACTTTGGGTTTCGACATTTGGATGTTCCTTCGCCCTGCAGCGAGCGGGCGTCCTGGACCAACGGGTGAAGTCTCTGATCACTTCTCCCTCTGCCCGCTCTTGCGGGTAGAGGGGCGGGGTGAGGGGCAGCCACAGGCGAGGAGCAAGCCGACAGAGCCCTCACCCGGATCGCTGCGCGATCCGACCTCTCCCCGTAGGAACGGGGAAAGGTGAAAGAAACTAAGCTGCCTTGGGCAGCGCGGCCTTGGTCTCGGCAAAGGCCCAGTCGATCCACTGCGTCAGCAGCTCGACGTCCTTGGCTTCGACGGTGGCGCCGCACCAGATCCGCAGCCCCGCCGGCGCGTCGCGGTAGTAAGCGAAGTCGAAGCCGGCGTTCTCCTTCTCGACCAGCGCGACCAGCTTCTTGCAGAAATCGGCCTGCGCGTCAGCGGCAAGCGAGGTGATCGCGGGATCGGTGAACTTCAGGCAGACCGAGGTGTTGGAGCGGATCGCGGGATCCTTGGCCAGGAAATCGATCCACGGCGTCTTCGCCTTCCAGTCGGCAAGCACCTTGGTGTTGGCGTCGGCGCGCGCGATCAGCGCCTTGAGACCGCCGATCGACTTCGCCCAGTTCAGCGCATCGAGATAGTCCTCGACGCACAGCATCGACGGCGTGTTGATGGTCTCGCCTTCGAAGATGCCCTGGTTGAGCTTGCCGCCCTTGGTGAGGCGGAAGATCTTGGGCAGCGGCCAGGCCGGCTTGTAGGTCTCGAGCCGCTCCACCGCGCGCGGGGAGAGGATCAGCATGCCGTGCGCCGCCTCGCCGCCAAGCGCCTTCTGCCAGGAGAAGGTGACGACATCGAGCTTGGCGAAATCGAGCGGCTGCGCGAAGGCGGCCGAGGTGGCGTCGCAAATCGTGAGGCCCTCACGCTTTGCGCTGATCCAGTCGGCGTTCGGCACGCGGACACCCGAGGTGGTGCCGTTCCAGGTGAAGACGACGTCCGAGTTCGGATCGACCTTGGACAGATCGGGGATCTCGCCATAGCCCGCGTTGAGCTTGGTGACGTCCTTCAGCTTCAATTCCTTGACGATGTCGCTGACCCAGCCCTCGCCGAAGGATTCCCAGGCCAGCGTGGTGACGGGCCGCGCACCGAGCAGCGACCACAGCGCCATCTCGACCGCGCCGGTGTCCGACGCCGGCACGATGCCGATCTTGTAGTCGGCAGGCACCTCGAGCACTTCGCGCGTCAGCTCGATCGCGAGCTTGAGCTTGGCCTTGCCGACTTTCGCGCGGTGCGAACGGCCGAGGGCAGCATCCTTGAGATTTTCGGGGTTCCAGCCGGGGCGCTTGGCACAGGGGCCGGAGGAGAAATGCGGCACGTGAGGCCGCGAAGCGGGCTTCGCTGCAGTCATAATCTACCCTTCCAGATAGCTGCCTCTCGGTGGGGAGAGGTTTCCCGCCGCCGGGGATAGTGGAAAGGCGCTAAAACGTCAAGGAAGTTCAGACGTGTCGTGACGACGGCGCGGATCACGGCTGATTGAAGGGGATTCCCCGGCCTGCTGCGTCATCTCCTGATCGAGCAGATCCGCCGCCAGAGTCATGAGCTTAACCGCCTTGCGGCGGCTCGATATCTTCAGAATGCTCTTCTCGCCGGCCTGGACGATGTACTCGTTGCCGAGCCGCACGATCGAATATTCTGACATTTCAAATCCCCAAGCTGCCGCCGCGCCCCATGGGAGACGCCGACATAGCCCAGTCGTTCCTCTCCGTAAAATCCCGGGGGCAGGCTTAGTTTATTGGTCCTTAACCGAATAGCGGAGCGACGACCACCGCAGGCATGGCGCGTCAGAGAATACAACTCGATGCGAGGTCAGAACCGAAGCGTCATACCGACATGGCTGCGCGCAAATCCGAGCCGCTCATAGAAGCGCTGCGCATCGACGCGGGTGTGATGCGTCAACAGCTCGACGAGCACGCAGCCCTTGGCGCGCGCCTCGGTGATTGCCCATTTCACCAGTTGCTCGCCGATGCCGCGGCTGCGGCAATGCCTGGCGACACGAACGTCCTCGAGCAGGCCGCGCGAGGTGCCCTGCGAAGAGAGCCCAGCCATCACGGCGAGTTGCAGGCAGCCGATGACGGTGCCCTCGCCGTCGACCGCGACGACGAGCTGCAGATTGGAATCGCGATCGACCCGCTCGAACGCCTGATAGTAGATCTGGGGCAAAGGATCCTCGATCCGTTCGCGGCCGCTGCCAAGCGGATCGTCCGCCAGCATGCCGACGATGGCGGCGACATCGTCGCGGCGGGCGCGGCGGATCGTGACGGATGAAGCTGCGGTCATGTCGGTCTCTGTCGGATGTCAGCGTGCCGGCGGCAGGCCGAGCACGCGCTCGGCATCGGTGATCCAGCGGTTGATCACCGGATAGCGGTCGAGGTCGAGCCCGCCCTCATGCGCGACGCGGGTATAGGCGAGCAGCGAGACGTCGGCGAGCGAGAACGCCTCGCCGACCAGGAATCGCATGCCGCCGAGATGCCGCTCCAGATGGTCGAGCGCGACATAGCCGCGCTTCACGAGGTTCGGATCTAGATCGGCGACGGCCTTGCCGAGATACACAGTCTGGAAACGGCAGACCGCGACATAGGGCTCATGGGTGTTCTGCTCCCAGAACATCCAAGCGTCCATCTGCGCCGCGGCATAGGGATCGGCGGGAATGAGATCGCTGCCGCGCGCGAGGTAGCGCATGATGGCATTGGATTGCGCCAGGGTGCGGCCGTCATCGAGCTGCACCGTCGGCACCTGCCCCCAGCCATTCAGCTTGAGGAAATCCGCAGTCCGGCTGCCGCCCTTCAGCGTGTCGATCTCGATCCAATTGTAGGGCAGCGCGAGCTTGTCGCATACCCACTTCACCTTCAGGCAATTGCCGGAATTGGCGTCGCCGTAGATCTTCATCTGATGCGCTCCTCGCGGGAACGCATCCGACCAGCCGCGCTTCGCAGAGTCAAGCGAGGCGGCTTCGCCTCAGAACTTGTAGCCGAGGCCGGCGCGCACGCTGTTCAGCGAGATGTTGGTATCCTTGATCGGCGAGAACTTCACGTACTCGTATTCGCCGCGCATGAAGAGGCCGCCCCACAGGCAATACTCGAAACCGAGACCGGCGGTCCAGCCTGCCACGAAGGCATTGGTCTTGTGCTCGCTGACGGTCACCGATTGGCCCGGTATCTGGGTGAACACCGGAGCCAGGTTCGTCGTCGTGACGTTGCCGAATGCATCCGTCGTCGTGACAGTCTGGTCGTCCCGTCGCACCACGTTGGTGGAAACCGAGCGCGAAATGTCCATTCGGCCCACCGCCAAGCCGCCGAACATGTACGGCATGAAGCCGCCGAACGTCCAGCCGGCACGGCCGCGGAACGTCAGCACGTCCTTGATCGCCGCCGCCGCGGCGCCGTCCATCGACGTCTGGTAGGTGTAGGTGTGGTTGGGCGGCGCGGCCGAGCCCGGCGGATTGACGATGTTGAGCGCCAGCGAGCCGGTTGAAGAGCTCGCGATGTTGTTCATGTAATTGTAGTTGGCCTCGACGCCGACGACGATGTCGTCCCACTGAAAGTTGTAGCCGGCGAAGCCGCCGAAGTTGGTGCCTTGCGAGCTGTTCTTACCCAACAGCGACCATTGCGACGTCGGCTCTTGCAGCACGCTGTTGCGGAAGATGTGGTCCGTCAGCGTCACCACGCTGTTGCTGAAGTTCATGTCCGCCGACGAATATCCGACCTGGCCGCCGGCATAGAAGCCCTGCCAGTTGGTGTTCGAGCGGGTGAGTCCGTCGGTGTACGAGCCGCGCAGGACCGGAAGATCGGGAAGATCTGCAGCGTGCGCGGCGGTCACCGCCCCGAACATCATCGCCGCCAGCATGAACCTACGCATTGCAACGCGCTCCATCCAACCCATCAACTACGCGTTGATCATCGCCTGTTAACCTTAACCAATCGTTGTCGCCGGCCGCTTTTGCCTTGCTCGAGTTGCAGAACGCAGCCGTCGGCAAACGCAAAAACGGCGCGGGATGGTCCCGCGCCGTTCGCAAACGTTAACCGTGACGGCCTTGCTATTAACCCTTGCGGATCAGCGGCGGGGGCGGCGGCGGGGGCGGCACGTCGCAGCACGGCAGGGCGAAGCGCACGCCGAGCTTGACGTCCTGCGAGGTCAGGTCGCGGAAGGTGAAGGACGACGGACCGGCATTGCTGCCGTCGAACGAGCGGCCATTGCCCTGCTTCGCGGTGCCCATGTCGAGATAGCGATAGGCCAGTTCGACCGTGAAGTTGTTGGTGACCTTGTAGGCGACACCGGCATGCACCGCCCAGGCGAGATTGGTCTTGCTGGCGCCGTCGGCGATGTAGGTGCCGGTGAGGCCGGATCCGCTCGGGAACGTGGCGACATCGGAGAACGCCGTGGTCTTGATCGACGCGGCACCGACGCCGGCGCCGATGAACGGCGTCAGGCACCACCAGGTGCCGAGATCGGCATAGACGTTCACGAGGCCGACCCAGCTCGTGTAACCGCCATGGTAGGCGTCGGCGAGCGGGTTGGTGGGAAAGGTCGCGAAGTCGGTGCCGTTGAAGCTCACCTTCGAGCGATATTCACCGGTGATGTCGGCGCGGAACCAGCTGTTGAACTGATAACCGACGCCGATGCCGTAGAGCATGCCGCTGTCGAAGCCGTGGCCGTACTGGTTGAGCGTGGCACCGGCCGGCAGCGTGTCGTAGGCGTTGACGTGCAGCTTGCCCTGGGTGTTGGTCATGCCGATGTCGCCGCGCAGGTACCAGCCGCCGAAGTCCTGCTGAACCGGCGGAGGAGCGTACGCCATCTGGGGCGGCGGCATGATGGGCATGTCGGCAGCGAACGCCGCGGTGGACAGCAGGGATGCCGCGCCTGCGGCAATCAGAGACTTAACGCTACGCATTGGCTTCGTCCTTTTGGCCAAGTGAGGCGACACGAAAGCCCCACGTCTGAAACTCACGGGCCGGACGATGGCAGCAAATGCTTAAGCGGCACTTAACCCTAATTTTTAAGGTTGATTTTCTCTCACCGTTTTGTGTCGCTGTTGCTTATATGCCTATAAGAAGCCTGCGCGGAGCCGCCAGACACCGCGAAACCGCCACAAGTGCTAACGATGTGTTGACGAGTGCGCCGTCCGGGCCGCAAGTGTTAGTGAAGCCTTAATGCCGCCGCGTCCGTCCTCACCCACCGCTGTCATCGCCCGGCCTGTCGCAATGCGCACAGGCCGGGCGACGACAGTGGTGGATAAAGGACAAAGCTTCACATCCTCTCAGGATGACGGGGCTGGCAGGCGGACTGCGTGAAGCAGCGAGGCGCCTAAGCCGCGGCGGCGTGGCCGAGTGCGTTGACGATGTTGTCGACGACCTCTTCCACCAGGATTCGGTCGTCGCCCTCGCCCATCACGCGGATCACGGGCTCGGTGCCGGAGGGGCGAATCAGGAGGCGGCCATGGCCGTTGAGGCGGTTCTCGCCGTCGGTGATCGCGGACTTCACCTCGGCGGAGTCGAGCGGCTTGCCGCTGCGATAGCGGACGTTCTTGAGAATTTGCGGCAACGGATCAAAACGCCGGCAGACTTCGGAGACCGGACGGCGCAGCTTCTGCACCACCGCCAGCACCTGGAGCGCGGCGACGAAGCCGTCGCCGGTGGTGGCATAGTCGGAGAGGATGATGTGGCCGGATTGCTCGCCGCCGAGATTGTAGCCGCCGCTCAGCATCTGCTCGAGCACATAGCGATCGCCGACCGGCGTGCGGATCAGCTGCACGCCGTGGCCCTGCAGGAAGCGCTCCAGCCCGAGATTGGACATCACGGTGGCGACGATGCCGGGCTTGCTGAGCCGGCCGTCTTCCTTCCAGCTCTGCGCGATCACCGCGAGCAGCTGGTCGCCGTCGACGATGTGGCCGCGCTCGTCGACCAGGATGACGCGGTCGGCGTCGCCGTCGAGTGCGATGCCGATGTCGGCGCGCATCTCGCGCACCTTCCTCGCCAGCGCCTCCGGCGAGGTCGAGCCGCACTCCTTGTTGATGTTGAACCCATCGGGTTCGACGCCGATCGGCACCACGTCGGCGCCGAGTTCCCACAGCGCTTCCGGCACCACCTTGTAGGCGGCGCCATTGGCGCAATCGATCACGACGCGCAGACCGTCGAGGGAGAGGTCGCGCGGCAGCGTGCGCTTGGCGAATTCGATGTAGCGGTCATGCACGCCGTCGATGCGGCGGGCGCGGCCGAGGCTCGCGCTCTGCGCCAGGCGGCGGTCGAGCGATTCGTCGAGCAGCTGCTCGATCTGCTTCTCGACGTCGTCGGAGAGCTTGAAGCCCTGCGGCCCGAACAGCTTGATGCCGTTGTCCTCGAACAGATTATGCGAGGCCGAAATCATCACGCCGAGATCGGCGCGCATCGACTTGGTCAGCATCGCGACTGCCGGCGTCGGCATCGGGCCGACCAGCAGCACGTCCATACCGACCGAGGTGAAGCCCGCGACCATGGCGTATTCGATCATGTAGCCGGACAGCCGCGTGTCCTTGCCGATCACGACGCGGTGGCGATGGTCGCCACGCTGAAACACCAGGCCGGCGGCCTGCCCCACCTTGAGCGCGAGCTCCGGCGTGATCAGCCCATTGGCGCGGCCTCGAATCCCGTCGGTCCCGAAATATTTGCGGCTCATGTCACCCCCAACAAGGGCCTCTCAACCACCCGATGAGAGCGTCCCGAATGCCCACCAGTCTAGCGTGCATCGGCCTTATAGACCGTCAGGCGCTAAAATGACTTCAAAAAATATGATGAATCATTACCACGGCCAAACGGCTTGGCTCGGGCTTAATCTATTGAAAAATATACGATTGCTGTCATGAACGCAATCGGGAAGGGTAGTCGTGGCCGCTACTTCTCGCCACGGCGCTTGACGTGCTGGTCGCCCTTGGAGGGGGCCGGCTGGGTCACATTGACGGGGTCGGAACCGGGAAAGGTCTCCTCCAGCCCCTCCTCCAGGGCTTCATCGAGCCGGCGCTTCTCGGCGTTCTCGTCGGGCTTCGGTTTGGAGCCTGATGGCGACATGGTGCTCTCTCCGCTGTTGGTTTGATGCGCTTTCCGCAGCCGGAATCCGCATCGCCCGAAACCGCTCCCGCGCCGATTTGGCGGACGGTCCAACCATGCTAGATGACGGCGGGACCTCACAGCTGCAACCAGACTTGCGACAACAAGAAGGACCGGGAACGTCCATGAAGCACATTACCTGCATCGAGGATTTGCGCCAGCTGCACAAGCGCCGGGTGCCGAAGGCGTTCTTCGATTATGCGGACCGCGGCTCCTACACCGAGGATACCCTGCGCGCCAATTCCGCCGATTTGCAGCAGATCAAGTTCCGCCAGCGCATCCTGGTCGACGTCTCCAGGCGCGACCTGTCGACCACGATCCTCGGCGAGAAGGCGGCGATGCCGCTGATCCTGGCGCCGGTCGGCCTGCTCGGCATGCAGCACGGCGACGGCGAGATCTACGCCTGCCGCGCAGCGCAGGCGGCCGGCATTCCCTTCACCCAGAGCACGATGTCGATCTGCTCGATCGAGGACATCGCGGCCGCGGTCGACAAACCGTTCTGGTTCCAGCTCTACGTCATGAAAGACCGCGGCTTCATCAAGTCGCTGATCGAGCGCGCGATCGCCGCCAAATGCTCGGCGCTGGTCTTGACCGTCGACCTGCAGGTGATCGGCCAGCGCCACCAGGACATCAAGAACGGCATGACGGTGCCGCCGGAATGGTCGCTGTCGAAGCTGATCGATTTCGCCACCAAGCCGTCCTGGGTATCCGGCGTGCTGCGCGGCAAACGCCGCACCTTCGGCAACATCGCCGGTCACGTCAAAGGCGCGGACGATATCGTCAAGCTCTCGGAATGGACTGCATCGCAGTTCGACACCACGCTGAGCTGGAAGGACATCGACTGGATCCGTTCGATCTGGCCGGGCAAGCTGATCCTGAAGGGCATTCTCGATGTCGAGGACGCCGAGATTGCCGCCAAGAGCGGCGCCCAGGCGATCGTGGTCTCCAACCATGGCGGCCGCCAGCTCGACGGCGCGCCCTCCTCGATCGAGGTGCTGCCGGAGATCGTCGACGAGGTCGGCTCCAAGCTTGAGATCATGTTCGACGGCGGCATCCGCACCGGCATGGACGTGATGCGCGCGCTCGCGCTCGGCGCCAAGTCCTGCATGATCGGCCGGGCCTACGCCTACGGGCTCGGCGCAGGCGGCCAGGAGGGCGTCGCGAAAGCGATCGACATTCTGGCGAAAGAGCTCACCACCACGATGGGGCTATGCGGCGTCAACACGATTGCCGAGATCGACGACAAGGTGCTGGCGGTGTAGCCGCCGATGCAGCCCGGATGAAGCGCAGCTCTATCCGGGCTACGCGTCGCTCTTCCCTTCCCCCTTGTGGGAGAAGGTGGCGCGCGAAGCGCGACGGATGAGGGGTCTCTGTCCGCGAAGCGCAGACCCCTCACCCCGCTTCACTGCGCGAAGCGACCCTCTCCCACAAGGGGAGAGGAAGAGCGCACATCACATCGGCGGGGTGATGCCGTCGCGGCCGACATTGACGCGGTTGGCTTCCAGCACGCCGTCATCCTTCCTGGTCGCGCCGAAGATAATGATCTTGGCGCCCGGCTTCAGCTCCGACTTGTCGCCGGCGACGAAGGTGACGACCGGGGTGCCCGGCGGCACCACGACTTTTTTCTCGCCGTCCTTGTACTTCACCGTGATGTTCTGGCCGTCGGTACCCTTCACCGTCTCGGCGACGGTCGCATTGGTCATGGTCGAGTTGGCGCGCAGATCCCACGGACGAAAGCCTTCGGCAGCGCCGCGCTGGTTCTCCGGGAAGATGTGAACCGCGATCGCCTTCTGCGTGCCGTCAGGTTCCGGCAGTGCGGTGACGCCGATATAGGAGCCGGGCTTGATTTCCGACAGATCGGTCTTGGCAACGCCGAACACCGCGACGTTGTCCGTCGTCCGCACCTTGATGTCGGCGCCGTCGCGCGACTTGATCGACAGCATCGGGCCGTCGACGGCCTCGATCGTGCCACGGATGCGCACCGTCGGCGGCTGCTGAGCTGATGCGACCGACGCGAAGGCAGCGGCGAACAGCGCCGCGAACAGAAGCGATTTTGACATGATGTCCCTCGGGAAGTTGGCTGGCGGATTCACGAACACCGGGCCGTTGACGGTATTCCGCGCTCCTGACCTTCCCTGGAAGAAGGTGGCGGCGCATTGCGAGATACGCGCCGGATGGGACTTTGTTACTCTCCACAGCAGGCGTGCCGTAGCCCGGATGGAGCGCAGCGCAATCCGGGACAGCTTTCCACGGAGAAAATCCCGGATTTCTCCACGCTCCATCCGGGCTACAATTCTTCGTCGTCCCGGCGATGGCCGGGGCGACGTGTGGAAATACCCTTGCTCCACCTCACATCGGCGGTGTCAGCCCGTCGCGGCCGACGCCGATGCGGTCGGTCTCCAGCGAGCCGTCCGGCAGCTTCTTCATGAACGCGATCACTCTGGCGCCAGCTTTCAATTCCGATTTGTCGCCGGGAACATAGGTCACGACAGGCGTATCCGGCGGCACCTCCACCTTCTTCTCGCCGCCCTTGTACTTCACCAGCAGCGTATGGCCGTCATTGCCGACGACGGAATCCGCAACCGTCGCATTGGTCATGCTGCTGTTGGGCTTGAGATCCCAGGCGCGGGACCCCTCGCCGGTGCCGCGCATGTTTTCCGGGAACACGTGTACCTCGACCGCCTTCTGCACCCCATCGGACCCGGGCACCGTGGTGGTGCCGATGAAGGAACCGACCTTGATGTCCGACAGGGCGACCTTGGTGAGGCCAAGCACGACCAGGTTGCTCGCCATGTGCAGCTTGACGTCCTCGCCGCTGCGCGACTTCACCGCGAGCGTATCGCCGTCGACCTTCTCGACGGTTCCACGAACGCGCGTTGGGGTCGGCGGCTGCTGCGCGATCGCCGCGAGGGTCGATGCCGTCACCATCGCAAGCGCAATGAACGGACGAACGAGGGGTGAACGAGGCGACGGCATGATAGGCATCTCCAGTGAGTCATATCCAGTAAGTCATGGGCTGACGTAACACTGGACACCCGTCACGCGGCGCTATTCCGCGCCTCAAGCCTTTGTGAGATCGGCCTCAACAAGCTGACGCAATTCTGATGTGACCTGCGGGCGCTGGCCGAACCATAGTTCGAAACCGCGCACCGCCTGATGCAGCAGCATGCCGAGGCCATCAGCGGTCTTCAGCCCGCGCGCCTGCGCGGCTGCAAGCAGCGGCGTCACCAGCGGCACATAGACGAGATCGGACACCACGGCGTTTTGCGGCAGCCGGCCGACATCGATGTCGAGCGCCGGCTGGCCATGCAAGCCGAGCGAGGTCGTGTTCACGAGGAGGCCTGCGCGCGGCAGCAGTTCGCCTACCGCGTCCCAGGCCGCCGGATGCACCCGGGCGCCGAACTGTCCGGCCAGCGCGCGGGCACGATCGACGGTGCGGTTGACGACATGCACGCGCGCGATGCCGCGCTCGATCAGGCCGAACACCACCGCGCGCGCCGCGCCACCGGCCCCTAACACCAGCGCATCTTCGGTCTTGTCCCAGCCAGGCGCGCAGGCGTCGAGATTATTGATGAAGCCTTCGACATCGGTGTTGGTCGAGCGCAGCTCGCCGTCGGCGAACCACAGCGTGTTGGCGGCGCCGACGGCGCGGGCGCGCTCGTCCGGCGTCGACAGCGCCAGCGCCTGCTCCTTGTGCGGGATGGTGACGTTGGCGCCGACAAAGCCGCGCAGCGACAGGCGGAAGATGAAATCCTTGAAATCATCCGGCGGCACCGCCTCGATCACATAGCCGCCCTCGATGCCGAGCATGCGCAGCCAGTAATGATGGATCAGCGGCGAGCGGGAATGCGCCGCCGGCCAGCCGATCAGGCACGCGGCGCGGGTTTTGGTCGTGGATGTCATGGCGGTCACATTGGGCATGGCGCGCGCAGTGTCAATCCGCCCGCTTCGCGGTCGCGGCAACCAGCGCACTGAGGGCGAACGCCGTGGCCGCGGCAAACCAGATCGCGGCCAGATTGATCCAGCGATAGGCGGCGGCCCCGGCGACCGCGCCGGTCACCAGCGCCGCCCACAGCAACAGGTTCGGCAGCCAGGCCCAGGGCGCGCCGCCGGTCAGCGCCGCGGCGATCAGCTGCCCCACCTTGACCAGCGCTCCCGTGACATAGGTCAGACCGAGGCCGCCGCCGCCCTCGATCTGGAATACCGCGTTCTCGAGCCCCATCGCCAGCACGATCGCCGCCACTGCGGTCGCCGGCAGGCCGTAGGCATAGGCCATCGCCGCGCCCGAGAGCAGCAGAGCCTCCGCCAGCAGGATCAGCGGCTGGCGGTAGACGATGCGGCTGAGCACGATCAGGCTGCCGGCCGCGGCGCCGGCGACGAACAGCGCGATCAGGCCGAACGTCTCGACCGCATGCGCCCAATGCGCCTCGGCGAGCGTCACGCCGAGCCGCGTCGAGTTGCCGCTCATGAAGGAGACGAACAGCCCGCCGAGATGCAGATAGCCGACACCGTCGACATAGCCGGCCAGCGCGCTGAGCGCACAGGCCAGCGCAAGGTTACGGCGGGATTCGAGCATGATGTTCAGGACCACTGCGCGTTGAAAGCAGCAGTGTTCATGAATGTAATCGCGTTGGAAAGGGATCGAGCCGAAAACACGACCGTCATTCCGGGACGGCCAAGGGCCGAACCCGGAATGACAGAAGAGGTCACGCCGCGTCGCGGTGCGCCGCGATGATCTGGTCGGCGGCGCGGCCGGTGACTTCGGCCATGCGGTCGAACTGGCGGGTGAAGGTGCCGGCGCCGGCGGTGGCTGAGCGCAGCTCCACGATCAGGTCGCCGATCTCGGCTTCCGGCATCGTGGCGCGGACGCAATCCCATCCGCTCCAGCCCTCGCGGGTGTCGAAGCCAAGGATTTGGCCGCGGCGCGCCGACAGGATCGCGTTGATCTTGGCGGTCGCGTCGGTCGGACAGACGATCTCGACCAGATGGATCGGCTCCAGCAGCACCGGCTGGCATTGCGGCAATGCCTCGCTGATGCCGATCCGCGCAGCGGTGCGGAATGCGAGATCGGAGGAGTCGACGCTGTGATAGGAGCCGTCGGTCAGCGTGACGTCGACGTCGATCACCGGGAAGCCAAGCGGTCCGCGCGCCAGAGCATCGACGACGCCTTCCTCCACCGCCGGAATGTAGTTGCGCGGCACCGCGCCGCCGACCACCTTCTCGTGGAATTCGAAGCCGCTGCCGCGCGGCTTCGGCTTGATGTCGAGCACGACGTCGCCGAACTGGCCGTGGCCGCCGGACTGCTTCTTATGCCGGCCGCGCTGGGTGATCGGCTTGCGAATGGTCTCCTGGTATCCGATCGCCGGCGGATGCGCCTTGACGTTGACGCCGTAGCGGTCTTTCAGCCGCTCCTGCGCGACGCGCAGATGCATCTCGCCCTGGCCCCACAGCACGGTGTCGTGGGTGCGCGGGTTCTGGATCATCGTCAGCGATGGATCCTCCTCGTTCAGCCGCAGCAGCGCCTGGCCGAGCTTGACGTCATCCTTGCGGTCGGTCGCGGCGATCGAGATCGACAGCACCGGCGGGGCCGGCACGACCGCGACCAGCGAAGCCGGCGTGGACTTGCCGCTCGAGACCGTGTCGCCGGTCTTGATGGCGTCGAGCTTGCCGAGCGCGACGGCGTCGCCCGCCTCCGCCGAGGGGCGCTTGCCGTCATGTGCGCCCGAGACCCCGAGGATGCCGGAGATGCGCCCGCTCTCGCCGGACGATGACTGCAGCGTCGCGCCGTCGTCGAGCCGGCCGGCGAGCACGCGCGCGAGCGACAGCTTGCCGCCGTGTTGCAGATGCAACGTCTTGAACACATAGGCCAGCGCGTCCTTCTGGTCCTTGACGCCGAGGCGCTGGGCGGTCTCGGCGACGCCAGGCGCCTCATGGCGCAGCGCCTTCATCAGGCGGAGCACGCCGTTCTCGCGGATCGCCGCACCGAGCAGCACCGGGCAGATCAGCCCTTCGCGCAATTCGCGGGCGAGGTCGTCGAACACCGCATCGCGCGGCGGCTGGATGTCCTCGAGCAGTTGCTCCATCAGCGCATCGTCATGGTCGGCGAGCTTCTCCAGCATGGAGAAGCGGGCCTCCTTCTCGCGGTCGAGATTGCCGCCCTCGAGCGCCATCACCTCCGACGGCTTGTGCTCGCGATAGACGAAGGCGCGCTCCAGCGCGAGATCGACGAAGCCTTCGATCAGATCGCCGTTCCAGATCGGGATCTGGCGCAGCACCAGCGGCACGCGCGAGGCCGGCTGCAGCGTCGCGAGCGTCTCGCGGATGCGCTTGCTGGCGCGATCGATCTTGTTCAGGAACAGGAAACGGGGAATGCCGAGCTCCTCGAGCTCGCGCAGGATGATCTGCAGCTGCGGCAGCTTCTTCTCGTCAGCCTCGCAGACGACGACCGCGGCATCGACGGCCGGCAGCGCGGCACGCATGTCGTGCGCGAATTCGACCGAGCCGGGACAATCGATGAAGGTGTAGCTGTCGCCCATGAAGGAGGTGGTGGCGGCGGTCAGGCCGACGCTCATCTTGTGATGGCGGGCCTCGGGGCTGGCGTCGCCGACGGAGGTCCCGGCATCGACGCTGCCGGCAGTCTTGATGGCGCCCGTGCGCGCCAGGATCGCTTCCAGAAGTGTGGTTTTACCGCTTTGGAAAGGGCCCACCAATGCGATGCACCGTGGACCTCGGGGACTTCTGACGTCTTGTCCCATTGCCGCCTCCTCGTTTTGGAGCTCGGCCCATGATTGGGTCGGCGACCCTTTATGGTCTGCCTGCGTTTGACATTTGGCAAGCGGGAAAACGTCGCTGCGGTGCGGTGTCGCGAAAGTTTGCGATGGCCGGAGCCAAAACCGGACGACTGCGCTGCGTCAGTTCCTTGGTGCAAGTCCCGGAGCCATCTCGCGCCAGCGTGTTGCAAGGTCGAGCAGACGCTGCACGGCGGGCGAGACATCTTCATCGCGCCACGCAATCGTGAGCGGGGCCGTCACCGCCGGGGCGGCCAGCGGGACATAGGCCACGCCGCGACCGGTCTGCGCGCGTGCCGCAGCCTCCGGGATGAGCGATACACCGACGCCGGCAGCGATCAGGCCGATCGCGGTTTGCAGATGCAGCACCTCTTGCGCGAGGCGCGGCGTGAATCCGCTCGCCTCGCACGCAGCGACGATCAGGCCGGTGACCGACGGCTCCGGCCGCGCCGGATAGAGCACGAAGGCATCGTCTGACAATTCGGCGAGTGCAATGCCGTCCCTCTCCGCAAGCGGATGCGCGCGCGGCAACGCCGCGACATAGGGCTCCTCCAGAATCAGGCGCTGGGCAAGACCCGGCTCCGGCAATAGCGCCGGGCGTGCGAAGCCGACATCGATCCGGCGTCGCCGCAACGCGTCGACAATCTCCGCCGCCAGCATCTCGTCGAGCACGAGCTCGACGTCGGGACAGGCGTCGCGGTAGCTGCTGACGATATCGGGAAGGCCGGCAAACATGGCGGAGCCGACGAATCCAATCGCGAGCTTGCCGGCCTGGCCGCGCCCGATGCGCCGCGTGTCGGCGACCGCGGCTTCGACATTCGCGAGCAGAGAGCGGGCGCGCGCAAGCAGCAGTTCGCCCGCCTCGGTGAGCCGAACCGGACGACTATTCCGCTGCAGCAACGTCACGCCGAGTTCGTCCTCGAGCTGGCGAATCTGCTGGCTCAGCGGGGGTTGCGCGATGTGCAACCGCTCGGCTGCGCGGGTGAAGTTCAACCCCTCGCCGAGCGCCACGAAATATCTCAGATGTCGCAATTCCATGCCGCCGGTATAGCACGGCGGCGGGTGTCGTCAGTCATACGCAATAGCTCTGCAACCGTATCGAACGAGTATTGGACCGGATGCGCGAACGCCTACAGCCTGCGGCAAACCACAGGGAGTCCCCATGACGGCGCTGGAAAAAGCCTTCGCGGAAGCAGCCGCGGCAGGCATCACGCAACAGAAGATCGACATCGGCGACCTGCGCGTCAATGTCGCGCGCTTCGGCAAGGGGCCGCCGCTGCTCCTGCTTCACGGCTGGCCGGAATTCTGGCTGGTGTGGCGCCCGCTGATGCTGCGCCTCGGCGACAATTTTGAACTGATCGCGCCCGACTTGCGCGGCTGTGGCGACACCGGCAAGCCGACACCGGCGCCCGATGCGTCCGCAACCGCGGAGCGCCACGCGCTGGATATGTTTGCCGTCATGGACGCGCTCGGTCATGACTGCTTCGGCGCGATCGGCGGCGATCTCGGCGCCTATGTCATGCAGGCGATGTCGCATCGACATCCGCATCGGTTGACCGGCACGCTCTATCTCTGCACGCCCTATCCGGGTCTCGGCCACCGCTACGGCCAGCCCGATCACCTGATCGAGGTCTGGTATCAATACTTCCAGCAGCTGCCATGGGCCGCGCAACTGGTCGGAAGCTCGCGTGAGTCATGCCGCCTCTACTTCCGACATTTCCTCGACCACTGGTCGGGTGATAATCCCGCCGTGTTCGGCGAGTTGCTGGAAGCCTATGTCGACAATTTCATGAAGCCGGGCAACATCCAGGGCGGCTTCGACTGGTATCTTTCGTCCGCGCCCAATCGCCGGCGCTGGCTGGAAGGCAAGCTGCCGGCGCAGCCGCGCATCGACGTCCCTTCGCGCTTTCTATGGGGCCGCCGCGATCCATTGATCGCACCCGAATGGTCGGACAGGCTGGGAGACTATTGGAGCGAACCCTCGATCAGGTTCGTCGAGACCGGGCACTATGTTCACGCTGAGGCGCCCGGGATCGTTGCCGAAGAAGCAAGCGGCTTTTTCGGCAAGCTGATCAACCGCAAGGGCGCGCGTTAGCGGCCCGGGCGCAGCTCCAGGCTCTCCAGCCCGGCGGCGATGTTGACGCCGACCTGGCCTTGCACGCTGAGCGGCTGCAACGCGATCGTGTTGTCGGAGCCGCCGACCAGCACGTTGCCGCCGACGCCGACGCCCAGCGTCGCGCTGCCCTGCGCGCCGGCATAGTTGCCGGACAGCGCGCCCGGCCCGAGCCGCGACACCGGCGCATAGACGCCCCAGGCCAGCGCCGACTCCTGGGTGATGCCGAGGTCGATGCCGACCTTGCGGATGGTCGCGATGTAGCGGTCCTCGGGCAGGCCCTCGGCGCGCAGCACGCAGCCGAGATTGGTAACGGAACCGACGACGAAGCCGATGCTCGCGCCGCCGCGGCACTCCAGCACGCCGACCTGCACGCGCTGCATCGGCTGTTGGGCGCTGGCACCCGTGATCGAAGCGGCCAGCGTGGCGATGGCAGCACCGGCGAGGAGGATGAAACGACGCATGAGAGTCTCCGGCTGAAGGCATGGTTGCGGGCAGAGCACAGCGCGCGCCGAGTCTCCGGGCAGGCGCCGTGCTCCTCTCCTGCTATGCCATAACATCCAACCGTCAGCCAGAATTTGACCGGCGCGACTTCGGATTGCCGCCGGATGTGGCGGCGCTGCAATCATGCAGAAGCTGATCGAGCAACGAACAGCAAAAAAAGAGGCCCGCTTGTACGGGCCTCTCTGATCACGACTGCGATCCGCTTAGTGGTGGCGATGATGCCGGCGGTGATGATGATGCCGGCGCGGGCCCTGATAACGGACCGGCTCGAGGTCGATGCCGGCGATGCCGGCCGCGACGTTGAGGCCGGTCTGGCCCTGCACGCTCACCGGCTGCAGCGCGTAGGAATTGTTCGGGCCGCCGAACAGGAAGTTGCCGCCGGCGCCGAGGCCGACCGATGCGTTGACGCCGACGCCGCCGTAGCTGCCGGCGAGTGCGCCGCGCGGAAGCGTGGCGGTCGGCGCGCTCACCGCCCAGGCGAGCTGGGTCGTCGCGGTGACGCCGAGGTCAACGCCGATCCGCTTCACGGTTGCAAGATACGGCTCGGGCCGGCGGCCGCCGCTCTGGAACACGCACTGCAACTGGGTGACCGAGCCGACGACGAAGCCGACATTCTCGCCGCCCTGGCATTGCAGGACGCCAGCCTGAACCTGCTGCGGCATCGCGTTGGCGGTGGCGATCGGCGCCAGCAGCGCGAGCGTGGCGAGGGTGATTGTCGAAAGTCGCATTATGTCTGTCTCCGCAAGTGAACTGAATTGCGCGCGGACAGAATGCAAGCGTCGTGTCCAAAACAAGGCAGTTCGCAATCGCGCCGCAAAAACTTCCGGCGTGTGGCATCGATGTTCGCGCGCAGAAACGCAGATGTGAGCAGCCGTGATTTGACTCGCCGATTATACCGGCGCGCGCGATCTCGATACACAAACAGAAACGTTCCCGCACGGGGTGCGGGAACGTGATCTGATTCAGAAGTGCTTAACGCAGATTGCCGCAGAAGCGCTGGATGCGCTTGCAAGCATCCTCGAGGTCGGAAGTCTTGGTGGCGTAGGAGATGCGGAACGCGGGTCCGAGGCCGAACGCCGATCCCTGCACCACGGCAACGCCTTCGCTCTCGAGTAGCTCGGTGACGAACGCCTCGTCATTGTCGATCACCTTGCCCGACGGCGCCGTCTTGCCGATCGTACCGGCGCAGGACGGATAGACGTAGAACGCGCCTTCCGGACGCGGGCACTCGATGCCGCTCGCCTGGTTGAGCATCGCAACCACGAGGTCGCGGCGCTCCTTGAACACCTTGTTGTTGGCGGCGATGAAGTCCTGCGGACCGTTGAGCGCCTCGACGGAGGCCCACTGCGCGATCGACGACGGGTTCGAGGTCGACTGCGACTGGATCGTCGCCATCGCCTTGATCAGCTGCGCAGGACCGCCGGCATAGCCGATGCGCCAGCCGGTCATGCAATAGGCCTTCGACACGCCGTTCACGGTGAGCGTGCGGTCATAGAGGCTCGGCTCGATCTGCGCCGCGGTGGTGAAGACGAAGTCGTCATAGACGAGGTGCTCGTACATGTCGTCGGTCATCACCCAGACATGCGGATGCTTGACCAGCACGTCGGTGATCGCCTTCAGCTCGTTCCTGGTGTAGGCCGAGCCGGTCGGGTTCGACGGCGAGCACAGGATCACCCACTTGGTCTTCGGCGTGATCGCCTTCTCGAGATCCTCGGGACGCAGCTTGAAGCCGCTCGACGCCGGGCAGATGACCGGCACCGACTCGCCGCCGGCCAGCGCCACCATCTCTGGATAGCTGACCCAGTACGGCGCGGGGATGATCACCTCATCGCCCGGATTGATGGTCGCCATCAGCGCATTGTAGAGCACCTGCTTGCCGCCGGTGCCGACGATGATCTGGTTCGGCTTGTAGGTGAGGCCGTTCTCCCGCGAGAACTTGTTGATGATGGCTTCCTTGAGCTCCGGAATGCCGCCGACATCGGTGTACTTGGTCTTGCCGGCCTCGATGGCGCGGATTGCCGCCAGCTTGATGTTGGCAGGCGTATCGAAGTCCGGCTCGCCGGCACCGAGGCCGATGACGTTGCGGCCCGCGGCCTTCAGCGCGCGTGCTTTGTCCGTGACCGCGATCGTCGCGGACGGCTTCACACGGTCGAGCGCAGCGGACAGGAAGGCCATTATCATCTCCTGGCAAACGTCGTGAACCCTTGGCCACGACTTGATTTGAATGGGATCGCAGCACCCTAGGCCTGTCGCCGCTGCACCGCAAGAAGCTTGGCGAAAAACCGCGACAACTTTCGCGTCCGGCGCGCAGCGCGAGCAATTTTCCGCAAGTTCCGGGACCAAATGGCTCATATCCGGCAAGCTCTGCGACCGGCCTTTCATGCACGCGGGCAAGGCTTCAAATCGCGTATGCGGCCGCCGATTGCTCCGAGGACAATTCGCCGCGGACGCCCTGCCGTACCACGACCGGACATAGCGCCATCTCGCCGGACACTGGCCGTCGGCGCGTCGACCTTCGCGCCGTCGCGCACCATGCCGGCGGCAACGGCCCGGCGCCATGCAGAGCATCGCGCAAGCGTGATCTGAGTTGTTCGGCCGTGTTGCTGGAATCGTTCTGCGCGCGTGCAGTGCGGTAGACGTTTCGACTTTTTCCACGGTGCAGGGCTTGCGACGCATCCCCATCGGCATCATTGTCTAACCGCGTTGCGGTGTGACAGGCCGCGCAGTTGATGAAGCGTACCGTCTCTGACCGAGTGAACCCCGACGCAATGTACAAGCTCTATTCGATGCAGCGCTCCGGCAACAGCTACAAGGTCCGGCTGGCACTCGCCGTGCTGAACACGCCGTACGAGGCGATCGAGATCGACATCCTGCGCGGCGAGAGCCGCACCCCGGACTTCCTGGCCAAGAACCCCAGCGGCCAGGTGCCGCTGCTCGAGGTTGCAGACGGCCGCTATCTCGCCGAGTCCAACGCCATCCTCTGGTACGTCGCGATCGGCACGCCGCTGGCGCCGGAGTCGCGGATCGAGCGCGCCGAGGCGCTGCAGTGGATGTTCTTCGAACAGCACGCCCTGGAGCCGAACCTCGGCGCCGCCTATTTCTGGCTGTCGCTGGTCCGGGGCGGCCGCGACCTGCAGACCCACGCGCTGGAGGACTGGATGGAGCGCGGCTATGCGGCGCTCCAGGTGATGGAGAATCACCTCAAGGACCACGCCTATTTCGCCGCCGGGCAGTTCACGGTCGCGGACATCGCGCTGTATGGCTACACCCATGTCGCCGACCGCTGCGATTTCGACCTGGCGACCTTTCCGTCGATCCGGGCCTGGCTGAAACGGGTCGAGCAGACCCCGGGCTTCGTCAGCATGGACTGGCGGCCCGGCCCCGAGACCGAGGCCCCCATCCGCCTCGCGGCCAGCCTCTGAACAGCGGGAATAGCGGGAAAACCGCTGAAAGAGCGGGCAAAACCCCGCCCTCCGCCACGTTTCCGCCGTTTTCCGGGGTGCCCGCCGCCGCAATCTTGCCTGCGACGGACGGCAGATTCCTGCGGATGTCGCGAGTGATTCGCCCGCGGCCTGAAGGATTTAGACCATGACACGGTGGTCCGGCACGGCAGGCTTCGAGGGCCGCCCTGCCCCAGTGGCGTCGTCCCGGCTGACCAACGCGATCGCAGTATCGCTCGCGATCGGCGCGCTGACGCTTTGCCTCGTGGTCACGGTCACGGTGCTGTCGAGCAACATCACGATGGCGACGCCGATCCCGACATAACCCCGGCACTTCCGGTTCGCACCTTATCCACGGCAAGGCGCGGCGGAGACAACACGGCTCGAACGATGAAGACCCCCGTCGGACTTGTGACCGTGACGTTGACCGTAGCGATCCTGCTCGCGGCATCGCTGCTGATCGTCACCGGCACGCAGGGCGAAGACCGTGCCAACCCGATGCGCATCATGACGCCTGCCTCGCGATAGCATGATCCGGAAAAGTGCCAAGCGGTTTGAACGCGCGATGCCCGCGCTCAGCCCCATTTGTGGAAGATCAGGAACGCGCCGATCGCGATGAAGGCGAAGCCGAGCGCGTGATTCCAGCCCAGCGGCTCCTTCAGATACAGCACCGAGAAGCCGGCGAATACGACCAGCGTGATCACCTCCTGCATGGTCTTGAGCTGCGCGGCCGAGTACACCGCACTGCCCCAGCGGTTGGCCGGCACCGCGAGCCAGTATTCGAAAAACGCGATGCCCCAGCTGACGAGGATGACGATGGGAAGCGAATGATCCTTGAACTTGAGATGGCCGTACCAGGCAAAGGTCATGAAGACGTTCGAGGCGAACAGCATCAGGATCGGCAGCAGCGACGGCGAAATGGCAGGCATCGATATCCTCTTGCAAGCAGGCACGCGCTAACCCGCGTGGATGGAACCCGGTTCCATGCGCCCGTGCATATCATTTGATTTGAAAGCAGTGAAATCCCGTTCGCTCCGCGCAACGCAGCCTTAACGCTCAAACCTGAAATGCGGGGACCGTTGCGGACCTGTCGTCAAACTGCGGCCCTATTGTTTGTTCGGCAGCAGCGAGAACGGGCATGCGGATCGACTGGCGCGCAATTCTGGGTCCGGCACTGACGGCGGTCACGGCGCTCGCCGCTTTCCTGATCGACCGTCTCGTTGTCGCCGTGCCCAACCCCGCGCCGCTGTTCGTCTGCATCGTGGCGCTGGCGAGCTCGGTCAGCGGCATCACCTCGGGGCTGGTCTCGGCGGTCATCGCGGTGGCGGCCTCGGCGCTGTTCTTCCTCGATCATCGCGCGCTGCCGGGCTACGACGTCTCCGACGTGGCGCGGATGCTGCTGCTGGCGGCGACCGCGGCCGGCACCGCGCTCATCACCGGGCTGCTCCGGCAGAAATGGATCGACGCCTTCGCCGCCGACCAGGAGCACAACGCCACCGCGGCGCGGCTCGCGGCCGCGCTCGACCAGGTCGACATCGGCATCGTGCTGCTCGACGCCGACACCCGTGCCGAGTTCATCAACCGCGCCTTCCGCGACTACTTCGCGCTGTCGGACGCGCAGGCCGAGAGCAAGCCGCCGTTCATCGCACTGATGTATCACGGCCGCGACACCGGCGCCTGGGAGCTGCCCGAGGACGAGCTCGGCGCGTTCATCGCCGAGCGCACCGAGAAGATGCGCGCCGGCGATTCCACGCCGATCAACATCAAGCTGGCCGACGGCGAGGTGCTGCGTTTTGCCTGCACCGCGCTGCCCGACGGCGGCCGGATGCTGAGCTATACGCCGGTGACGGACCTGGTGCGGCACACCGACGATCCCGCGAAGGCCGACGAGTATCGTGCCCAGCGCGCGGGCCGTCAGCGTTTTTCCGCGCGGCTGCTCCGCGCCGCCGAGTGACGCGGCAGCGCCGCCGGCACAATTGATCCTGTGCGAGCACGACGATAGAACCTGCGAGATTCATTCGCGCGCAGGAACGCTCATGTCCGACGACGTCACCATCCGCTTCGTCACGCGGCAGGACTACGCCCAGTGGCTTCCTCTGTGGGACGGCTACAATGCGTTTTACGGACGCTCGGGCCCGACCGCATTGGCACCAGAGATCACGGCGATGACCTGGCAGCGCTTTTTCGACGCCTATGAGCCGGTGCATGCGCTGGTCGCCGACGCCGGCGGCAGACTGCTCGGGCTGACGCATTATCTGTTTCACCGCTCGACAACGGCGATCGAGCCGACTTGCTACCTGCAGGATCTCTTCACCAGCGAGGCCGCGCGCGGCAAGGGTGTCGGCCGCGCTTTGATCAATGGCGTCTATGCACAAGCCCAGCTTGCGGGATCGCCGCGGGTCTACTGGCAGACCCACGAGACCAATCACACCGCGATGCAGCTTTATGACAAGGTCGCGGAGAAGCCCGGCTTCGTCATCTACCGCAAAATCTTCTGAACCGCGCTGCGGCTCCCTGTGGATCGCAAACAGGTGTCACCGCCGCGTTACAAAGCGCGGCTAGGCTTCGCCCTGCGTAAGATCAGGCCCCCCGTCTCGGATCTCGCGCCCCGAGCGGTCCCCGTCAGTCGCCGCGTCTGACCGGGACCGCTTTTTTTGCCGCACTGCGTTGTGACAGTGCTTTTCTGCGACATTGCCATGCGTCACCGGCGGTAGGGCGGCACCTTGCCGGCCTGCGGCACGGACGTCACAATGCACGCCGTCCCTCGCCTATCCCACAGGATTATCTCATGGAAATTCGTAATCTCGGCGGCTCCGGCCTGCGCGTGTCAGCGGTCGGCATCGGCTGCAACAATTTCGGCCAGCGCACCGATCTGGACACCTCGCGCAAGGTGATCCACAAGGCGATCGACCTCGGCAT
Organism: Bradyrhizobium semiaridum; assembly: GCF_020329505.1. Taxonomy (GTDB): domain Bacteria; phylum Pseudomonadota; class Alphaproteobacteria; order Rhizobiales; family Xanthobacteraceae; genus Bradyrhizobium; species Bradyrhizobium semiaridum. The sequence goes on along the minus strand of NZ_JAGKJJ010000010.1, from coordinate 100,688 downwards.
CACCCTGTTCGACACCGCCGACATCTATGCCGGCATGGGCGGCTCGGAGACCGTGCTCGGCACCGTGCTGGGCGACCGCCGCAAGGACATCGTGCTCGCCACCAAATATTCCAAGCCGATGGCCGCCGACGGCACCAAGCAGGGCGCCTCGCGCCGCTACATCATGCAGGCGGTGGAAGCGAGCCTGACCCGGCTGAAGACCGACTACATCGATCTCTTCCAGCAGCACGATTACGATCCGCTGACGCCAATCGACGAGACGCTGCGCGCGCTCGACGACCTCGTCCGCCAGGGCAAGGTGCGCTACATCGGCAATTCCAACTTCCCGGCGTGGCGCATCGCCGAGGCCGAGTACGTCGCGCGTGCGATGAACGTCAGCCGCTTCGTCTCCTGTCAGGACGAATACAGCCTTCTGGTGCGCGACATCGAGAAGGACCTGTTGCCCGCGGCACAGCAATACAATCTCGGCTTGCTGCCGTTCTTCCCGCTCGCCAGCGGTCTCCTGACAGGCAAATACCAGCGCGGCGCCGCAGCGCCCGCCGACACGCGCTTCGCCAAGGCGCCGGCGCTGAAAGATCGCTACGTCACCGCGCGCAACGAGGACATCGTCGAGAAGCTGCAGGCCTTCGCCAAAGAGCGCGGCCACACCATGCTCGAGCTCGCCTTCTCCTGGCTCGCCGCCCGCCCGCAAGTCTCCAGCGTCATCGCCGGCGCGACGCGCGTGGAACAGGTCGAGCAGAACGTCAAGGCAATCAGCTGGAAGCTGAGCGCGGAGGAAATGGCGGAGATCGATCGGATTACGAAGGGTTCATAGCTCTCGTGGTCCCGGCGAAGGCCGGGACCCATAACCACAGATCTTTGTGGCTATGCTGCGCTTTGGCACCAGCGCGTTCCTAACAATGACCAGCGGTGGCTATGGGTCCCGGCCTGCGCCGGGACGACACCGTGGTAGAGGCCCGCGCTTACGTAACCAACCCCTTCATCGGCTTCACTGGGGCGCTGTCCGGAAACACCGCATCCGCGAGCACGCGCTCTCCCAAGCCGAACTGGTCGTGCAGCACGCCCTTGATCACGGCGCGCAGATCCGTCGTCGGAGCGAGGTCGCGGGCCTGGTAGAGGTTGGCGGGCTTCAGCCCCGGCCAGTCGGTGATCATGCGGCCGCCGCGCACCGCGCCGCCGGCGAGCAGCGCGATCGTGCCGGTGCCGTGGTCGGTGCCTTCGGTGCCGTTGATACGCGCGGTGCGGCCGAACTCGGTGGCGACCACGATCACGGTGTCGCGCCAGCGCGCGCCGAGGCCGCTCTCGAAATCCGCCAGCGCGCCGTCGAGGCCGCCGAGCAGTTGCGCAAGCCGGCCGACCGGCCCGCCTTCATTGGCATGCGTGTCCCAGCCGTCGAAAGCGAGCGCGCCGATCCGCGGACCGTCATCGGCCGCCATCAATTTCGCCGCGCCGCGCGCCACCAGCCGCATCGCGGCAGCGCCGCCCGCGCCGGGCTTCGGCTTCATGTCCTCGCCGCGCGCCTGTTTCTCGAGCTGCAAGCCTTGCGTCAGCGCGCTCGCCAGCGCGGGATCGCGGTGCTGATACAGTTCGAACAGGCGCATCGCGGTGTCGTCGCCGGCCTGCGGCAGCGCGGTCGGCGCCCAGCCGACGGTCGGCGCGGCGCCGCGCAAGACCAGCGGCGCGGTCGGGCCGACCGCGAGCGCGCTCACCACGCGCTCGCCCTTCGGCAGCGCCTCCAGCGCACGGTTGAGCCAGCCGGACTGCACGCGGCCGGGACCGGGAAAGCCGCTCTCCAGCACATCCTGCCCGTCGAAATGCGAGCGCTCGCGATAGGAGGTCGCGACCGCATGGACCACCGCGGCCTGCTTCGCACGGTACATCCGCGCGAATTCCGGCATCGCCGGATGCAAGCCGAAGAAGGGATCGAGCATCACGGCCGCGTTCGGCCCGTCGGGCCGCAGCGCGATCGCGCCATGCAGGCCGGCATAATCGGGGTCGCCCACCGGCGCGACGGTGGCGAGGCCATCGAGCGCGCCGCGCAGGATGATGACGACGAAGCGGGGATCGCGGCCGTCGGCGGCGCGCGCGAATTTCGGCAAGTAGGCCCATGCCGCGAAGGAGGCGCCGCCGAGCAGCAGCGCGCGGCGCGACGTCGCCTGCATCATCACGCTCTCACAGCATGCCATCGTCATCTCCTCTGGAACTCAGGCGCCATCAGCAGCAACGCCAGCGCCTGCTGGCGCGATTCCGCGCGCTCGATCGTGCGCCGCGTCTCGGGCGAGGCGGCATCGGCGGCAACGAGCTCCAGCAGGTCGCGCGGATCGAGCCGGTCGCCGATCTGGGAGGCGAGTTGCGCCGAGATATCGAGCCTGAGCTTCATGCCCTCAGGCGCCGCCCAGGCCGCGCTGGTGTCCGGAAAACCGTTCGGCCCGGCGGGCGACCACAGCGGCTGGCCAAGCAGATTGAGGCCGCCGAGATAGCGGCCGGGATCTTCCGGGTTGCGCGCGAGCAGGCGGCCCGATGCGATCAGGAACTCGTAAGGCGAGCGCATTTTTGTGAGTGGCGCCTGCCACGCCTCGTTCGACTCCACGAGCGCGGTCGCGAGCGCCCTGAGATTACCGTCGGTCTTGCTGAAGACGTCCTGCAGCTTCGCCACCAGCGCCGGCGGCGGATCGTCGGCGACGAAATGGCGCGCGAACTTGGCGGCGATGAATTTTGCGGTCGACGGATGCCGCGCGATGTCCGCGAGCACCGCCTCGCCCTGCGCGATGCCGTCCTGCGCATAGGTCTTGCCCAGCACCTGCTGCGGCCCGGGCTGATGCGCATTGGCATTGAACACGAAACTGCCGGGCGCGCCGAGCTGGCCGTTGCGGCCGGCAAAGGTCCACCCCGTGATGACGCGCGCGAACGAGGTCACGTCGTCCTGGGTGTAGCCGCCGCCGACGCCGAGCGTGTGCAGCTCCATGATCTCGCGCGCCAGGTTCTCGTTCAGCCCGCGCTTGCGGTTGAGGCCGGCGCGGGAGTCCGGTCCGAGCGATTGCTGGTTGTCGAGGAAGAACAGCATCGCCGGATGCTGCTCGACCGCCTTCAGCATGTCGGCGAAGCGGCCGAGCACGTGCGGGCGGATCGCCTCGCGCTCGAACGAGCCCGCCCACATCCGTGCCAGCGCACCCTTGTTCGCGGAGATGCAGAAGTGATTGGACCAGAACACCACCAGCCGCTCGACAAAGCCGCAATCGGCGGCGACGCCGCGCTGCAGCCGCGCCAGTGCCTCGGCGCGGAACGTCTTCTGGATGATGTTGGGCGGCTCGACCGGCGGCTTCGGTGGGTTGGCCGATGGCTGCATCGTCGCACCGGGCGCCATCGCTGCCCTGGCATCGTCGGCCGTCTGCGCCTGCATCGACGGGTCGCCGGCGCAGCCTTCGCGGCATTGCGCGCCTGCTGCACCTCGAATTGATAGTCGAACACCTGCTTGCCGAGCTCCGGCGTCGAGAGCAGGCCGGGCACTTCGAGCAGCGCGCCGTTCGGGCGCGACAGATCGGCGATGACGAAGCCGCGCGGGTCGGATGCTGCGTTGGTAAAATCGCCCGACGCGCCGCCGCGGGCGCCGAAGCCAAACCGATTGAGGGCGACCAGCGCTGCCTGCGAATCGCGAGCCATGTTAGTGTTCCAAGTTAGGGTTCTTGCAGTTCCCTCGACCGCGGGCCCTTGTATATGGACTGCGCGCCATCATAGCGCGGTTCGAGATGAACCCGAGATTAATTCCACGATTAAATCGCGGTTAGAAATTCCCGTTCATTCATGACAGAGCGAATCGAACACACTGCGCCCCGACGCCTCGCCTGCGCCAGATGCGGCAGCGAATTTTCCTGCACGCTCGGAGGGCCGTGCTGGTGTTCCGACGAAAGCTTTCGCCTGCCGCTGCCGAGCGATGGCGGGGACTGTCTGTGTCCCGCCTGCTTGCGCCGGCTCGCCGAACAACACGCAAGCGCGAGCGCCACGTGAGCGGGCGCTGGATCGTCGATGCCGTCCTGCTCGACATGGACGGCACGCTGCTCGATACCGAGAAGGTCTATTTCGACAGCCTGGCCGCGGCACTGAACGGCTGCGGCTACACCGACGATGTCGTCGCGCTCTGCCATTCCATGGTCGGCCTGCCCGGACCGGTCTGCGAGGCGATGCTGCTGGAGCACTACGGCACAGCGTTTCCGCTCGCCGACGTCAACCAGGCGTTCCTCGACCATCGTGACGAGATGATGCGCGAAGGCCTGCCGCTCAAACCCGGCACGCTCGCGCTGCTCGACGCCCTCGCCGCCGCCGAGCGACCGATGGCGATCGTGACCTCGTCCTCGCGCTGCTCCGCCGAGCGCAACCTCGCGCTCGCCGGCATCCGCGACCGCTTCGACACGCTGCTTACGCTCGACGATGTCGCACAGGGCAAGCCGGATCCCGAGCTCTATCTGAAGGCAGCCGCGCATCTCGGCGTGATGCCGCAGGCCTGCGTCGCCGTGGAGGATTCCAACCACGGCGTCGCCGCCGCCCACGCCGCCGGCGCCATCACGCTGATGGTGCCTGATATGGCGCAGCCGACCGAAGAGACACGCGGCAAATGCGCGGCGGTGCTGCCGGATCTCAACGCGGTGCTGGCGCTGCTGCAAGAACGCGGCGCGCTGGTACGCTCCAAGTAGCCGTCATGCGAGGAGCGAAGCGACGAAGCAATTCATACCCTCCGCAAGCGGAGAAATGGATTGCTTCGCTTCGCTCGCAATGACGCTAGATGGCCTCTTGCGCCTCTAACACCGCCTCCCTCGCCGCCCCACCAGCGCCATCTCGATCAGCGAGCGCGCGGCCTCGCCGGCCGTTTCCATGTAGCTGGCGTCGCGGTGCAGCAGGACGACGGCGAACGAGCCGTCGAGCAGCAGCAGGATCTGGCGCGCCAGTTGCAGCGGATCGGCGATGCCCTCCGCCGCGAAAGTCGCACGCAGCCAGTCCTCGAACTTCTTCTTGTGCGCGGCACCGATCCTGATCGCGGGATGGCCGGGCATGTTGGCGAGCTCGGCCGAGGTGCGCAGGAAACCGCAGCCCTTCCACTTCGGATGCCGCGCCGAACGCGCGAGGTTGCGGAAGATCGCCTCGATCTTGACCGGCACGCCGCCTTCGGTCTCGTCGAACCATTTCCGGAACACCGCGAGATTGGGCTGGTCGCGCGCGGCGAGATAGGCCGCGACGAGGTCGTCCTTGCTGCGGAAGTGATAGTACAGCGTCCGCTTGGTGAGGCCGGCCTTGGCGGCGACCTCGTCGACGCTGACGCGGCGGATGCCTTCGTTGTAGAACAGCGCGCTTGCCGCCTGGATGATGCGCTCGCGCGTGGGCTCGGACGGTCTTGGCATGCCGCGTATGTATACTAACCAGTGAATATACACAAATCGCGGCTGCCCCTACATTCGCCTCCGACACACGCCAATGCCGGAGACCGCATCATGACCGAACCCATCCTGCTCGCCGTCGACGACGGCATCGCCCTGATCACGCTGAACCGCCCGGAGCGGCTGAATGCGCTCAGCTACGGCCTGATCGACCGTCTGATGGCGGCGCTCGACCGTATCGAGGGCGACGCCGGCGTCCGCGCCGTGGTCCTGACCGGCGCGGGCGAGCGCGCCTTCTCCGCCGGCGCCGACATCCATGAATTCTCTGACAGCGTCGAACAGGGCGCCGCTGTCGCGGTGCGTGACTTCGTCCGCCGCGGACAGACAATGACCGCACGGCTCGAGGCGTTCAAAAAGCCGGTTATTGCCGCGGTCAACGGGATCGCGTTCGGCGGCGGCTGCGAGATCATCGAGGCCGTGCATCTCGCCGTCGCCAGCGACCGCGCGCTGTTCGCAAAGCCCGAGATCAAGCTCGGCATGCCGCCGACCTTCGGCGGCACGCAGCGCCTGCCGCGGCTGGCCGGACGCAAGCGCGGACTGGAGCTGCTGCTGACCGGCGATCCGTTTTCGCCGGAGCACGCCCGCGACATCGGGCTCGTCAACCGCGTGGTGCCGCACGATCAGTTGCTTCAGGCCGCCCGCGAGCTCGCCGGCCGCATCATCAGGCATTCGTCGGGATCGGTCGGCAGCACGATCACCGCGGTGACGCGTGGGCTCAACATGCCGATCGCCGAAGGGCTGCTGGTCGAGAGCGAGCAGTTCGCCGCGCTGGTGGGAAGCCGCGATCTTGCCGAGGGGCTCGCGGCATGGAAGGAGCGGCGGCCAGCGAAGTATGTGGGGGCGTGAGCGCGCTGTATCGGTTCGTCATGCCCGGGCTTGACCCGGGCATCCACGACTTCTCGTGCTCAAAAAACGTGGATGGCCGGGTCAAGCCCGGCCATGACGAGTAGAGAGAAAGACGCGCCCTACCGCACCACCGCCGCGGTCTGGCCGAACAGCAGCTTGCGTTCCTCCTCGGTGCGGATCGCGGGCTGGCCGAAATTCGGGTTGACCTCTTTCGCCTTGGCGTAGGCCCGCTCGGTCGCCGGACGCTTGCCGATGGTCTCCAGCCAGCGCTTCAGATGCGGGAAGTCCTCGATGTCCTGGCCCTGGTTCTTGTAGGGCACGACCCAGGGATAGCTCGCCATGTCGGCGATCGAATAGTCGCCGGCGATGAACTCGCGATCGGCGAGGCGCTTGTTGAGCACGCCGTAGAGGCGGTTGGTCTCGTTGACGTAGCGGTCGATCGCGTAAGGCAGCTTCTCGACCGCGTAGTTGCGGAAGTGGTGGTTCTGGCCGGCCATCGGGCCGAGCCCACCCATCTGCCAGAACGTCCACTGGATCGCGTCATAGCGGCCGTGCAGATCAGCGGGCAGGAACTTGCCCGTCTTCTCGGCGAGATAAAGCAGGATCGCGCCGGACTCGAAGATCGAGACCGGCTTGCCGCCGCCGTTCGGCGCGTGATCGACGATGGCGGGAATCCGGTTGTTCGGCGCGACCGCGAGAAACTCCGGCTTGAACTGATCGCCCTTGCCGATGTTCACCGGGAAAATCCTGTACTCCAGCGCGGTCTCCTCGAGAAACATCGTGATCTTGTGACCGTTCGGCGTGGACCAGTAATGGAGGTCGATCATGGGGCGATCCTGCGTTTGGGGGATTTCAGGCATCACGGGAGAAAGATGCGAATGCATGGGTTTGGGCGCAACCGCGCGGCCAAGTCAATGCGCGGGCATTGCACCGCGCGCGAATGTGATGCGCAAGCTGCGCATCGCCGCGAGCGAGCCTCCGGCGCGATGGCCTCAGCTCATTGCATCCGCCCATGCGCGCGCAGGAACGTCTCGCCGCTTTCCGTCACCGTCACCCGCATGCCCTCGACCGAGGGGCGGCGCGCGACGTAGCCGCGGTCGACGGCGTCTTCCCAGATCGTCAGCCGCGGGCACGAGGTGCGCCAGACCTCGAGCACCTCGGCATAGGGCCGCGGCTCGCGCGCGATCCATTCGACGAGATCGAGCACCAGGGCATCAGGGGTCTCCGCCATGCCGTCCTCCTTGTGCGATCGCAGTTCACTTCGCGACCGCGGCGTCGCCCGCGAACATCAGCCAGCCACCATAGATGATGTAATAGCTCGCCACCGTCGTGATCAGCCGGTTGGCCCAGGTGCGGAACTGCTGGTCGCTCATCGCCTCCAGGATCTTGCGCGCCAGCGAGGTGCCGAGCATCGATGCCGCGACCGCGACCGCCGCCACCACCGGGTCGAGCGAGGCCGCCTGGTCGATGATGCCGCCGAAATAGATCAGCTTTGTGAGATGGCTCGCGACCTGGCAGGTCGCCTTGGTCGCCACCGTCTCGCGCCGGCCGTAATTGCCGCCGAGGAAGAACGTATCCATCAACGGCCCGGAGACGCCGGTCATCAGCATCAGCCCCATGCACACCGAGCCGTAGAATGCGCCCTGCCAGACGCTGTCGGGATTCGGCTTGATGCTCTTCGGCATCAGCCGCGCCATGAACGGCGTGACGCCGAGCAACAGCAGCGCCACCGGCTTGTCCGGCACGTAGCGGGTGATCGACCACAGGCCGAGCGCCAGCGCGCAGCCGATCAGGTAGACTGCGACCGGCCGCCACCTGATATGCGCCCGCCATAGAAAGGCGCGCCAGCCGTTGGAGGCCATCTGGGTGATCGCGTGCAGCACCATCGCCGAGGGCAGCGGCAGGATCGCCAGCAGCACGCCGATCAGGATCAGCCCGCCGGCCATGCCGAACAGCCCCGACAGGAACGCGGTCGCGACCATCAGGGCACCGAGCGCTGCGATCAGTAACGGGCTCATCTGACATCTCCGGCGGCGCCGGCGCGTCCCTCCCTCTCCCCGCTTGCGGGGAGAGGGTCGGGGTGAGGGGGAGCCTCTCCGAGGGAGGTTGCAGATGGACTCGCGGAGGCTCCCCCTCACCCGGAGCGCATCTTGCGATGCGATCCGGCCTCTCCCGCACGCGGGGAGAGGCAAGGAAACCGTGCGCTTGCTACTATGATCATCCTTCTGCGCCGCTTGGCGCATTCCCGCAAACTGAGTTATCTTGCCCTTGCATCAGCTTTCCTGAGGGTCACGATTTGCGGCGGCTGCTCTTTCTCAACGGCATCAAGGCATTCGAGGCGGCGGCGCGGACCGGCAGCTTTGCCGCCGCCGGCAGCGAGCTCAACGTCTCGGCCGCCGCGATCAGCCGGATGGTGCATCTGCTGGAAGAGCGGCTCGGCGTCGCGCTGTTCGAGCGCAAGGCCAACCGGTTGGTCACCACGGCGGCCGGCCGCGCCTATCAGAGCGGGCTGACGCCGATCTTCGACGCGCTGGCCAGCCTCACCGCGCAGGTCACGGCGTCGGCGAGCACGCGCGTGCTCACCGTCGGCGTCGGTCCGACGTTTGCGATGAAATGGATGATCCCGCACCTTGCCGAATTCCGCAAAGCCGAGCCCGACATCGAGGTGCGGATCACCACCGGCGGGATCGCGGCGCCGTTCGGCGACGACTGGAGCTGCGGCATCAAGCTCGGCGACGGCGAATGGCCGGGCTTCGTCGCCGAGCCGCTGTTCGCCGCCGACCTCTTGCCGGTCTGCACTGCGCGGCTCGCCAACACGCTGAAGCGCCCGGCCGACCTCAAGGGCCCGAGCCTGATCCGGGTCGCGCATTCGCCCGACGACTGGCCGTCCTGGCTGAAGGCCGCCGGTGTGCCGCGGCTGAGTGCGCGCGGGCCCGAGTTCCAGTTCTACGGCCAGGCGCTGCAGGCAGCTAGCGACGGGCTCGGCATCGCGATGGGCATCCGGCCCTATATCGATGACGACCTCGCCGCTGGCCGGCTGGTGGCACCGTTCGCGCTGAGCGTACCCAAGGGGATGCGCTGGTACCTCGTCTACCGCCGCTTCCACGCCGACCAGCGCGACTTCGCCGCGTTCCGCCGCTGGATCGTCCGCGCCGCCGCCGAACCCGCAGCCCCGCGCAAGAGCGCTCGCGGCGTCGGTTGACGCAACGCGTTACCGCTCTTCTGTCCGGTTTCCTACTGCGCGCAAAATAAACCTGACAGCTTGTGATCTCGATCACATTTGCCGTCGCGCCCGCATGGTTCGATGGCGCGGGGCGATGCGAGGTCGTGATGATCTACAGCGGTTTTGAAATCAAGTCGTTCGAAGTGGGGAAGGGTCAATGGCACGCCAGGATTCAACGGATCGATCAAGAGCCGGTCGTCATCGATGGCATGCCGTTTCCAACGCTCGACATCGGCTTTGCGTGGTCCGATCGGGATGCAGCGATCAGCGACGCGACGAAGACTATCGACCGGCTCCAGCAGCGGTATGGTATGACAATGCCGTCAGCGTCAACGTGACGGGCAACGCCATGGTCGCCGTCGTCCCGCAATGCGAACCCGATCCGGTCTGGCCGCCCCAAGTGAAAACCGCCTGCCCGGACTGTGCGTCGGAACTGGCTTTGCTGCGCGTCATCCCCGGCCGCGCCGCCGAATACTGGACCATGCGCTGCGTCGGCTGCGGCGGGATCCACATGGATATCGTCGACAAGCCGCGCGCGTAAGGCGCGGCCAAATCCACTGACATCTGCTGACAGCAAAGCGCGGGCTAAGTCCGCGCGCCCTTTGCCCTTTTCTCGCTGCCGGACTCGTCCCATATTCCGGCCATGGCGAAGACTCCGAAGACCCCCAAAAAGCCCGGCAAAACCCCCAAGTCGAAAGCGCACCGGCCCGACGTGCTGCCGATCGGTCCGGCGCTCGCCGAGCTGCTCAACCCCGCGATCAATCGCGGCGATGCCGGCATGGGATCCGGCACCGGCTTGCAGCCGCCGCCGGACAATTCCTGGGACCGCCGCGCCGGCGGCGAAGCCGCCGCGCATCGCGCCCGCGCCTCGACGCGCGAAACCAGCGAGGTTGTCGCCCGTCGCGATACCGCGGGACTCGAGGAAGCGCCGCAGGCCAATTACGGCACTTCGGCCACCGTCCCGACGCTCGATCCGGAACTGGCGCGGCAGCTCGGGCTGCCGACCGCCGAGGATGACGACGAGGCGCTGGCGCGGCCGCCGCGCAACAAGATGGAAGCGCTCGGCGTCAAGGCGACCGCCGACGCGCTGGAAAATCTGATCCGCGACGGCCGCCCCGAGTTCCGCAAGGACGACGGCTCGATGCGGGTGTGGACCCCGCACCGGCCGCCGCGCCCGGAAAAGTCCGAAGGCGGCGTGCGCTTCGAGATCAAGTCCGACTACCAGCCGAAGGGCGACCAGCCGACCGCGATCGCGGAGCTGGTCGAGGGCATCGACCGCAACGATCGCACCCAGGTGCTGCTCGGCGTCACCGGCTCGGGCAAGACCTACACCATGGCGAAAGTGATCGAGGCGACGCAGCGCCCGGCGCTGATCCTGGCGCCGAACAAGACGCTGGCCGCGCAGCTCTACGGCGAGTTCAAGAACTTCTTCCCCGACAACGCCGTCGAGTACTTCGTCAGCTATTACGACTACTACCAGCCCGAAGCCTACGTGCCGCGGACCGACACCTACATCGAGAAGGATTCCTCGATCAACGAGCAGATCGACCGCATGCGCCACTCGGCGACGCGCGCGCTGCTGGAGCGCGACGACGTCATCATCGTCGCCTCGGTGTCCTGCATCTACGGTATCGGCTCGGTCGAGACCTACACCGCGATGACCTTCGCGCTGAAGAAGGGCGAGCGCATCGACCAGCGCCAGCTGATCGCCGACCTCGTCGCGCTGCAATACAAACGCACCCAGGCCGAGTTCACCCGCGGCACCTTCCGCGTCCGCGGCGACGTCATCGACATCTTCCCGGCGCACTATGAGGACCGCGCCTGGCGCGTGAACCTGTTCGGCGACACCGTGGAGAATATCGAGGAGTTCGATCCGCTCACCGGCCACAAGCAGGACGAGCTCGAATTCATCAAGATCTACGCCAACTCGCACTACGTGACGCCGCGCCCGACGCTGGTGCAGGCGATCAAGTCGATCAAGTCGGAGCTGAAGCTGCGGCTCGACCAGCTCAACGACCAGGGCCGCCTGTTGGAAGCGCAGCGGCTGGAGCAGCGCACCACCTTCGACCTCGAGATGATGGAGGCGACGGGGAGCTGCGCCGGCATCGAGAATTATTCGCGCTACCTCACCGGGCGCCGCCCCGGCGAGCCGCCGCCGACGCTGTTCGAATACGTGCCCGACAATGCGCTGATCTTCGCCGACGAGAGCCACGTCACCATCCCGCAGATCGGCGCCATGTTCCGCGGCGACTTCCGCCGCAAGGCGACGCTGGCCGAATACGGCTTCCGCCTGCCCTCCTGCATGGACAACCGCCCGCTCCGCTTCGAGGAATGGGACATGATGCGGCCGCAGACCATCGCGGTATCGGCGACGCCCAGCGGCTGGGAGCTTAACGAAAGTGGCGGCGTGTTCGTCGAGCAGGTGATCCGCCCGACCGGCCTGATCGACCCGCCGGTCGACATCCGCCCGGCCCGCACCCAGGTCGACGACCTCGTCGGCGAGGTGCGCGCGACGGCGGCGGCCGGCTATCGCTCGCTGATCACGGTGCTGACCAAGCGGATGGCCGAGGATCTCACCGAATACCTGCACGAGCAGGGCATCCGCGTGCGCTACATGCACAGCGATATCGACACCATCGAGCGCATCGAGATCATCCGCGATCTTCGCCTCGGCGCATTCGACGCGCTGGTCGGCATCAACCTGTTGCGCGAGGGCCTCGACATTCCCGAATGCGCGCTGGTCGCGATCCTCGACGCCGACAAGGAAGGTTTTTTGCGCAGTGAAACGTCGCTGATCCAGACCATCGGCCGGGCCGCGCGCAATGTCGACGGCAAGGTGATCCTCTATGCCGACAGCATGACCGGCTCGATGGAGCGCGCCATCGCCGAGACCAACCGCCGCCGCGAGAAGCAGGTCGAGTACAACGAGGCCAACGGCATCACGCCGGAGAGCGTCAAGAAGTCGATCGGCGACATCCTCAACTCGGTCTATGAGCGCGACCACGTGCTGGTCGAGATCGGCGACGGCGGCATGGCCGACGACGTGATCTCGATCGGCCACAATTTCGAGGCCGTGCTGAGCGACCTCGAAACCCGCATGCGCGAGGCCGCCGCCGACCTGAACTTCGAGGAAGCCGCCCGCCTCCGCGACGAGGTCAAGCGCCTGCGCGCCACCGAAATGGCCGTGGTCGACGATCCCACCGCAAAACAGCGCCACGTGCAGAAGCAGGCCGGCGCCTATGCCGGCACAAGAAAGTACGGCGACGCCGCCAACCTGCCGGTCAGCGCCCTGAAGAACAAGGCCGCGCAAACCTCGCTCAAGGCCGGCCGCGGCGGCAAGTCCGGCTCCCGCGTCCACAAGCCCGACCTCGACGAAATGCACGGCCCGGAGTCGCTGCCGTTCCGCCCGAGCGGCGCGCTGCCGGCAAAGCCGTTCGGCGGCAACAGCCGCATCATCCAGCCGACGGACTCAAGGCAGTCGGGGCCGGAGTTCGGCCCGTCACCGCGGAGCAGCGGTGGCGCGCCGGGGAAGCGGGGCGGATGGAAGAAGAGGTAGCTACTTCGGTTGACCTCGAATGGTTTGCATATGTTGGCCACGAGGGGACATACGCTTCGTTTGCCTGATTGCCCCACACGATCCAATTTGCGCGTGTCCCTCTTGCAAACAGCTCCAAGAACGGACCACCACTACACTTCTCGATCAGCTCATACTGTTCATCCGGCTTCCGAGAGTGCTCTCTTTTTCTCGTTGCAATGAAATTAACTTGGCTTCTAGCTGGTGGCAAAGTTCTTGCGCTCTTGCCGCGTATCCCAAAAAGCAGCACCTCGGTTACATTCCTAAAATAAAATCCTACGCCTCTTCCGTCAGGACCTCCGTCCTGCCGAATCTTGTGCCAGATGATATTCGACTTGTAGGTAAATCCCCATTGGTTAAGGACCGTCAGGCCATCAGGCAACATCGCGTTGGGCACCCAAAGATAAAGATGAGCAACGTCATCCACGATCTCTTGGACTCCAAGGCTCGCTATATCGTCCACGGATAGCGTTTCATAGCGCCTCAGCCTTGAGTGTTCCGGCGCGACTTTCCCTGTGTTGTTATGGAAGCGCCACGGCGGGTCCGCAAGTATCGTTCCAACGCGCTTTCCGGCAGTCGCCTTGCGCAACCCTTCGACACCCCACATTCGACGCCCTTTCCTTACAGCTCAAATCCAGCAGCAGTAAATCGGTCAAAGAGCTGCGCCTTGATGAAGGACACGAAATCAAGATCCTCTTCGCTGTATTGTCGATAAGGACTCTTGTGGGCGCTCACTCTACGAATCTCATTCAACCTCTCGAGCCAAGTTAGATAGTATTTTTTTCCTTTTTCGCCGGGCATCGGAACATTGAATATCGGTTCGAATGCCGCCCAATTTGACGGCTGCTTTATTATTTTTTCAAAGTCGATTAGATCGAGATAAGCTTCCTTGGGTGCACGCTTGGCTACGTTCGCCTGCTGCTGCTTCTTGTATGCATTCTGCTTTATTTCGACGTTCTCGATGCCCGAGTCCCAGTAGGCTTTTTCGCCGGACGGCAACTCATGGACACCATGAATCTTCTTCAAGGTCTCGATAACAACCTTCGAAATTGAGCCCTGAAGGTCACCGATGTCTTCGTCTGCCCTTTGAACTCGCGCATCAGCTGCGTGAGCCTTGTACTTCTTAAAGTCCTCTCCCCCAAAATCCTTGTGCTTCTTCTGAATTATGTCGCACAGATTGTAGAAATACTCGCGAACGCCACCGTCGCCAAATTTGCGTGCAAAGTTTGCCTCAACCGACTTATCGGAGGCCGTAGCTACGAAAGTTCGAATGGGTTCGATGAAGTTAGTAAGAGCTGAAACAACTCTTTCAGGACTTTCGACGCTCGGATCAAAATCTCCTCCCTTCGCCAAAAACTGCAAAGTCTCTTGCATCAATTGGAAATGCGCACGGATGCCAGGATTGACGCATATGTATGCAGCTTGGCCTCTTTCCCACCTGAGAGGGTTCGCGTCCATTATTGACCGAAAGTATCCATTGGTGATCTTTCTCGCCCGGGCGAGCGTCTCCTCATCCGTCTGCCCCGCAAAGAAACCAGGAATTTTCGACTTTTTTGGCAGGACCCTTCCAAATAAAGTTGAGCGCACCAACCCCTTCACCGCCTCCGCGATCGTTAGATTTTGGGTGCCGGACGGTGGAATGCCAGGAATCTCGAACCTTCTAAAAAACGGACTTGTATTGTCGCTGTTTACCGTTCGCACGAGTGAGGAAGCGAGAGCGGCGATCGCCTCCTTTGGATCACCCGAACCAAGCTTCAAATCTGCCTGCAACGTGACAAGCAACCCCTTCGGGACACTTCGTTGCTCGTGATTTATGGTGATGAACAGATCTGCTTCAGTCTTAGCGTCCATCTTTTCGAAGGCCAAAACGAACAAGCTGGTATCCAGAAATCGATCTGGAATGTTGGAAAAGCCGTAAAGCCTGTGCTGCCCATCAATCACCCACGCAGACTTGAATTTGCTTGGTAAATACAGCAAGCCGAACTTGATGTTTGGGTCGGCGTTGTCCCTGTTTGACAACAAGTCAAATCGACATGATTCCGTGAAGTTGACCAAGATGTTCGTTGGGAAATATCCGCCGCGTTGAATGAACGCTCCGATATCGCTTATCCGCTTCTTGTTGATCATTCGCTGATAGGCGGGTCTTCCATCTGGGTGATTGAGTGCCTGATGATTAACGAAGGCAATCTTCAGGAGATGCCGCGCGCTGATAACAAAGCTGTAGTATGTGTGAGCTCCAAACCGACCGCGCACTGCAGGAATACGTACATTTTCCAAATGGGGAATTTCTTGTCCCTCAAGAAACTCCGCGAGAAATTGATATCGTCCAGCCGTTCCAATATGTGAAACGAATGCTTCAAAGTACTGCAGTTCATTCTCTGTGATAATGCGCAGGTTTGCTTGCTCTGCACGCTCGACGTCTTTTTCAGCCCAAATGATGTTGTCCGTTGCGATGATCCAGATAATCTTCGGGTTATAGCCACCCCCAAAATAAGACCGCACAGCTTGACCAACTCTACGTTGCGTCTGTTCGATCTCGTCGATATCCTTCTGTAAAGCTTTTCTGCCTCTCGCCTCGCGAGCCCGGCATTCAGCGATTACAACTGTCTCATCATCTTTCGCGAAGACATCAATACGCTTTGAGGCGCTGGAGCCGTCCGCTTTCTTGTATTGAATTGCGAACTTGTCGCCGCTCAAAAACTGATAACCCATCAGAAAAAATAAGCACCAGATACGATCTTCCAATCTCGCATCCGCCGACTTCGGCTTCTTCATCCAAGTGTACGATCGGATGGGCTTATGCACGACCCAAGCGTCATCAAGATGCGCCCGTTCTTCATCGGGCAGGACCTTCTTGTAGATAAATGGGTCCCTGCGCCGCCGGAGCGTCGACCGTAGTGACACATGATCAACTAAAGGGCCTAAAACTCCCTCTGAAACCGTCCTTGTAGGCATACGCTCCCTCAACCCTTAATTGATTATACATTTCTTGAGGGCTGGTTCGTCAAGACCGCCCTTTGGCCAATGAGCGGTCATCTCGAATTAATCTGGAGAACCAGGGCACTGGCGCGGTTGAGCCCGACTTCGACGGTCGAGCTCGTGATCGCCCGGAGAAAACCAAGACCTACGGGATAACACTTCCCCAATTACGAGGCGTCGAATGCTCGATGGTAGCTGACCTCCCCACGCGGCGAACCACCCTTCAGCACCAGCCTCTGAAAGTACCGGCTCGGCTGCCACCATCCGTCAACCCTGGATCGCTGACGAAACCGAACCGGCCATAATAGGCGGGATCGCCGAGTACGACGGAGCCGTCGGCGTCGAGGGTCGCAAGTCGGGCAAGACCTTCGCGGATCAACGCGCTGCCGACTCCGTGCCGCTGCACATCGGGCGCCACCGAGACCGGGCCGAGGCCGTACCAGCGGCCGGGCTTGCCATAGATCCGCACCGGCGAGAAGACGACGTGGCCGACGATGCTGCCGTCGTCCGATGTCGCCACCAGCGAGAGGGCCAGTGCGCCGGCCTGGCGCAGTGCCTCGACGATGTGGGCTTCGGTGCCGCTGCTGTGGGGTGCTCGCTCGAATGCGGCCGCGGTAATGCGGCTGATTGCGGCGGCGTATTCATCGCGTTCGTCTCTGATCGGCATGGGCGGAGATAAGGCGCATCGGCCGAGGCAGGCAAGGGTGGCCACATTTATCGCTCCGCGGCGGCAGGACCGTAGGATGGGCGGAGCGCAGCGATACACATCGCCATGCCCCCGGGGATGCGGGTGATGGGTTTCGCGGAGGCTATCATCGAGCCGCGCGAAGCGTGGACTCGTTGCCTCTACCATCCAACGCCCCGGCGAACTGAATTGCCCCCAACGGATAGGTCAAGTCCCGCGCGCAAAAATATTTCTGTTTATCTTATTTCGGATTTTTCGTATAGACATCCTGTCTCACCCGATCGAGGGGCGCTGCGCATCGTCATTAGCGTCGTGGAGAGATGCGGTGGACGCTTGGCGTGCGACTGACGAGAGCACGCGAAGCGGACGGCGAAGTCGTGCAGACCGGACGCCCTAGCGGCAGGTGTCCTCTTGCAGGGTGCAATTGCATCTTGCGGGGGCGGTGACAAGAAAGCCCAGTCTCACCGGGGCGAGCACGTATAAGCCGTAACCCGTCGTGCAGGGAAAGCCGGGTTGTTTCCGGTTACACCTGTGGTCCTACCCCCGTGCTTTCTACCCATCGCACGGGGCCCATGGGTGCAATCGGCACCCGGCTTTCCCTGCGCCCTCTGTTCAGGAGAGGGGGCAAACGAAAAGCAAAGCTCGGACAAATCATGTCGCGAGAATGCGAAGCTACATCCATGACACAGAGCTGTTTGACAGGTGAATCGGATTTGCCCTGCCTCCGTCATTGCCAGCGGAGCGAAGTTGCCGCCGCATCTGCAGAGCGATGGATTGCTTCGTCGCTTCCCTCCTCGCAATCACGGTGGGGCGACTATCTCGTGCCCGAATGACCGCCTGTGGTTATGGGTCCTGGCATTCGCCAGGACGACAGCGGGGCATCTGGCGCGGGCCTCAGCCCTACCCCGACCGCCGGTTGCTGGTGTTCTGCGTCAGGTTGCCGTGCGCGGCCTGTTCGCGGATGTTGTGCTTTTCGTCGTCGCGATGGCCCTTGGTGGTGTCGAGCGGAACGGCGGGGGCGCTGCCGGGGCCCTTGTGGCTCTGATTGTCGTCGGGAACTGGCTGGATGGTTGTTGTCTTTGGTTTCGTCATCAGTGTCTCCGTTACGCAAGGAGACAACGCCGCCCGTGCAGGCGGCGTTCCGGAAACCTCACTTCACAACTAGCCCGGCCATCAAAGCCTTTCCGGCCGCGCAGGCTGCCCCTGCTGCTGACGCGGCTGTTCCTTGGCGCGATGGCGGCCGTAGAGGCAGCCCGCGGCGGCGCCGAGCATGCCGTGATGGCCGGCATAATGACCGGCGACGCCGCCGACGATGGCGCCCTTGATGCAGCCCTTGGCGTCGGCTGGCGACGCAGCGGCTAAAGCAACGACGGCAATGGCGGAAGCGAGCAGGATCGATTTCATGATGTGTCTCCGGGAAGATATTGCTGCATCAACGGGGAGACCGGCACGCTGGTTCCGGTCTCGCCCTTTTTCGACGCGCCGCGCAACGCTGGCGGGCCCCGCTCGTACAAGTGCATCCAGGCAAACCTTTTCGGTCATGCCCGCATCACACGCGCTGGTTGCTGAACCTATTGCTGCCTGACGCGTCGAACATTGGGTTGATTGTGCAGCGGTTCGGTCCACAATGGGAATGGGCGGGTCGCAGTGAACGCGACGGAGCTGACATGGACGAGGACCTGAACCGGCAACGCGTGCTGAACTTTCTCGATGTCTACTATGCCGGCGGCATCGAGGGCGCGCTCGACCGCTGCAGCGACGACGTCGCCTTCCTCGCCAATGCGCCGATCGACATCCTGCCGCATATCGGCCAGCACCGCGGCAAGCCGGCGCTGCGCCAGATGTGGAACACGATCCACGACCGCTACTCCGACATGCGCTACGAGGCGCCGATCGTGGTCGCGCAGGGCGACCGCGTGGCGGCCCAGTTGCGGGTCTACTTCCGCAAGCGCGGCAATGCGCGCGTGGTGCAGTTCGACGTTGCGGTGTTCTACACGTTGCGCGACGGCAAGATCACCGAGATCCGCGAGATCATCGACACCTTCGACCTGGTCCAGCAGGTGCTCGAACGCGATGTCGCGGCGGTGCTCACCGCCGGCGGCCGGCTGTAGCGCCGGGTCGTCGCATCTCGCGAATTCTGCACGCCGACGTTGAACCTCCGCGGTCCCGCACCGACCCATCACTGGGCTTGTTGCGGATATCGGGGCTGACCATCATGAGAATTGCGTTGCTGGCCTTGCTCGGCCTTGCCTTGGGCGCGCTGGGCGGCGCCGCGCTCGGCATCGGCGCCGGGCTCGGCTGGATTGAGATCTTCAGGACCACGCATATCGACAGCGGCATGCTGGTGTTCTTCACCTTCATGCCCCTCGGCGCCGCGATCGGCGGCCTCGGCGGCGCGCTGCTGTTCGCCGTGATCGCCCTGCGCGACGGCGAAATCGCGATCGAGCACCAGCCGGTGCACCGCGATCGGTAAGGCACGACGAGCGCGTCGCACCCTTCGTGTAAGGTGAGCATGCCGGCCGGGCTCCCTCCCCCCTTGCGGGGGAGGGTTGGGGAGAGGGGTGGCCCCGGACGACATTCATCAATGTGACGACGCTCACAACTGATCAGCGCGGTCGTTGAAGCGCGCGCCTTCGAGGGACTTCCCGTATGGTACCCCTCTCCCCAGCCCTCCCCCGCAAGGGGGGAGGGAGCCCTACCGCTCGTGCCCGCCTTACACGTACCCGCGCGATCGCGTCCGCCTTGCGCCAATGTGCCGGGCAATACGCAGTCACATCCCGACTAAGACCCGCGCAATTGTGCATTGCAAGATTATCACTGGTGTTTTGGCCCGCCCGGACTATCTCGGGCAGCAATGTGCAGCCCTCTGCCCGGCGTCGATGCTGACGCCCAGGCGGCGGTTGGCTTTTGAAAATCCAGTTTCAGGACCGGTAGCGAATGACAGAGCATAGCCTCTGGCGTTTCTCGCGCGCATTGCATCGCGCGATCAACGAACGCCAGCTTTCAGACATCGAGCCGCTGCTCGATGACGAGGTCGAATGGGCCATCTTCGGGCCGATCGACCTGTTCTCCTTCTTCGGCGCGCGCCGCGGCAAGGCCGCCGTGCTCGAGGTGATCAGGCAGATCGGCGAGAACGTACGGGTGCACCGCTTCGACCGCGAGCAGATCATGCTGGGGGCGGATTCGGCGGCCTCGATGCTGCGCTTCACGCTGACCGCGCTCGACTCCAGCAAGCCGATCTCGCTGCGCCTCGCGCATTTCGCCCAATTCAGGGACGGCCGGCTGACCAGCTTGCGCGTGCTGGTCGACAGCTTCGACCTGGTCGAGCAGACCGTCGGCTATCCGATCCATCTGCCGCGCATCGCGGTCTGAAGCGCGTTCAATCGCTTCCGAGTTCGTCATGTCCGGGCTCTTTGCCCGCCATCCGCGGCGTGTTTTGCCAGCCCCGAGCGGGCCGCGGATCGCCGGACGCATCTGGCGCGATTTGTACGTCGCGACTGGCCCGGACATGACGGCGTTCCTGGCGGCGTCGCGCCGTCACGACGCCGTTGCCACAATTTTGTACCAGCGGAACCGCATCATGCGGCTCTGGAAGTGCGGGCTGGGAATGACCTCGACATCACGATTTGGCTGGGCAACGCTGCTTGGCTGGACACGGCTGCCGGTGCTGGCGGCCGGCTTCAGTATGGCTCTGGCCCTGTCGGCTGCGGCGCAGACGCCGCCCGCCGATGATGATGCCGACCAGGCCAGTGAACCAGCGACCGAGCAGATCGCCGACGCGCCGCCGGCGGCCAATGCCAACGACGCCGACATCCTGAAGGACATCGACGAGAGCAAGCTCGACTGGAGCCAGCTCGACACCGATTCCACCAGCCTGCCGACGCTGGCGCCGCGGAATTCGGCCAGGCCGAGCAGCACCGCCAGCAACGATCCGTCCTGGTCGACCAACCGCAACGCGGACGGCTCATCCGCGGTGTCGGTCAAGCAGCAGGTCTCGCCGTTCCTCGACACCCGCATCGGCGCCGACATGACGGTGGCAAAGCAGGGCACGCTGACGACCTCCGAGCAACTGTCGGAGCGGCTCGCCAATGGCGGCAGCCTGCCGCAGTCCGGCGGCTCGGCCTGGGCCGCGATCTCGGCGCCCGGCATGGCCTCGATCTGGGACAAGACCTCGGTCGAGGCCCGGGTCGATCCGGGCAGCGACCAGAGCAAGATCGGCACCTCCTTGAGCAAGCAGATGCCGCTCTCGGACGACTATTCGCTGACTTTGCGTAGCGGCTACAATCTCACCCAGCAGGGCGTGGTGCCGGTGCCCGGCATCGCCGGCCATGCCTCGCGCAGCTCCGATACCGAGCAGTCGGCGACCCTGTCGGTCAACGACAGCGGCACCAGCATCACCGCCGGGCAGACGTTGTCGACCGCCGACGACAAATGGCTGCGCCGGGTCGGCGCCGAGCAGAAGCTGTTCGACGGCGTCACCGTCTCGGGCTCGGTCGGCGAGACCGCTCAGGGCACGACCAACAAAAGCATCAGCGCCGGCTACAAGCGCAGTTGGTGAACGGACTGTTAGTGCTGTCGCGGTAATGCTCAGGCATTGCCGCAACTTGGCCCAGATGCGGCCAGATTCAGGCAGGACTGATAGGGCTGGAATTCAGGTCATCAATTCGTCGTGCGGGGGACAGCCGCGCTTCGCCATGCGAACAAGGGGAAAGCCGATGAACGCTACCAATCGCTCCGAAGAGGTCGAGCAGGAGACTCCCGAAGTCGATGCCAACCTCGCCGCCGTCTCGGAGGTCGAGGCCGGAATCCGCGACTTC
Organism: Bradyrhizobium semiaridum; assembly: GCF_020329505.1. GTDB lineage: Bacteria > Pseudomonadota > Alphaproteobacteria > Rhizobiales > Xanthobacteraceae > Bradyrhizobium > Bradyrhizobium semiaridum. The sequence goes on along the minus strand of NZ_JAGKJJ010000010.1, from coordinate 79,138 downwards.
GTGCGCAACGACATCGCCTATCTGCGCCGGCCCGTGGTCACCGCCACGGCCGAGACCGCCGCCGCGCCTGTGGTCGACACCACCAACACGGACGCCACCGTCAACAACGTCAACTCGCTGATCCAGCGCGTCGCCGGCACTTCGCTGGCCGAGATCGAGAAGCTGATCGGCGAGCTTGAGAGCCTGCGCGACCTGCTGCACGCCGAAGGCCAGCGCGTCCAGCGCGAGATCTCCGGCTACGCCCAGCTCAGCCAGGCCGCGATGAAGTCGACGCGGATGATCGCCGACAACGTCTCGCAGTGGAAGCGCGCCGCCGACGGTCTGCGCAACAGCTGATCTCAAGAGCTGCTCTGAAACGACAGCCGCCGCCTCTCCCGACCGGGAGGCGGCGGCTTCGTTTTCGGTCTACGGCACGACGAGATTAGATCGTGTCGGCGCTGAACCGAGCTGCTCGACCCCGACTCACTGCACCATGCGTCCGGTGAAAAGGTTGCGCAGCCCGCCCTGCGGACCCGATTTGAACTTCGGGCGCCCGGTCCGCGACCAATTCGGGACCGCTCGGTCAGGCGGGTGGGGCCTTCTGGGGATCAATTGATGCAAAGCGTCCGGCCGGATAACACCGATCCCATTCCACTGCGCAAATCGCAGCAGGGCGTCGGTACGATCCTGATCCGGTTTATCGGCCTGCTGGCAGCGGCGACGGTGGTGCTGGTGCTGATCTGGAATCAGTAGCCGCGGAAGTCGGACGCGCGGCCGGCGCGTCGATGATGAGCGGACGCTGAGCTAGCGATCGACGCTCGCGGTGGTCTCGAACGAATAATTGCCGTCGGCAAAGCCCTTCACGACCATTCCGGTCGCCAGCATCACGACAAGCGTCACCGTTGCGAAGATAATGCCGACCAGTTTCAGCGCGCTGCGATCTGCCATGGTCTTCCCCTGAAGCACGTGCCCTCGGACCATAAGTCGGGGACAAAGGTTCAAAATGCGTTAGCAAAAAAACAGTTTCGTGCAACGCACAACTGCGCGGGCCGGCGGAAGTAATCCGCTAACCATGGCGATCCTGCAACAGATCACATGATGCGCGTGCGCAACATCAGGAACCAGCGCGCGATTGGAATCGCTCGTATCACGCGCCGGGATTCCGCCGCGGTACGAACGCGGTGGCGAGGAACGAGAACGCCACCTCGCCGCGCTGATTGGTGGCGGTATTGCGCGCCTGTACGATGCCCCATTCGGGACGGCTCGATGAGGTGCGCTTGGTCTCGACCTGGCTGGTGAAGCTGAGCGTATCGCCGGCCAACACCGGACGGATCCAGCGCAGCTCGCGGAAGCCCGGCGACGGCCCCCAGACTGCGACCACTTCGCCGCGCGCGGCCTCTTCCGCCGCGCGGCGCTGGCCGTCAGCGACCAGGAGCTTCATGCAGACCGCGGCGACGTGCCAGCCCGATGCGGCGAGCCCGCCGAACAGCGAGTTGCGTCCCTCCTCTTCGGAGAGATGAAAGCGCTGCGGATCGAACTGCGCGGCAAAGCGCTTGATGTCATCAGGCGTGAAGGTGAACGAGCCGATGGCGCGGCGGTCGCCGATCTGGATATCTTCGAAGAAGGCCATGCTAGGCGCCTCCGCCGTCGCGGCGGCCGACGATGATCGGCGACTCCATCTCGCACAGCACCTCGCCGCGCGCGTTGCGGATCGTGCCCTTGAAGGTGACGATGCCGGTCTCCGGCCGGCTCTTCGAGACGCGCGCCTCGACGACGTCGACATCCAGCGTCAAATCGTCACCCGGGCGCAGCGGCACCATCCAGCGCATTTCGTTGACCCCGGGCGAGCCGAGCGAGGCGGTGCGGCCGATGAAGCCGTCGAACAGCATCCGCATCATCAGCGAGCCGAGGTGCCAGCCCGAGCCCGACAGGCCCCTGAGCATGGATTTCTGCGCCGCCTCCTCGTCGAGGTGCATCGGCTGCGGGTCGAATTCGGCGGCAAAGGCCAGGATCTCCTCGCGCGTGACATGGCGCGGGCCGAACGTGCCGAAGCGGCCGGGCTTGAAGTCTTCGAAGGTCAGCGTGGTCATGAGGGTGAGGATATGCCGGAAGGGAGCCCGATTGTGGCCGTTATTTGCGGCAATCACAACCTCATCCGCTCGCATGGCTCGGCCCTCTGCCTTGCCCGGCGCCCGGTTCGGGGCTAGCCGTTGTCCGTGGGACAGGGTTAGAGGCGAATCATCGGCCTGCCGGGGAGACCATCGATGTTCGATTTCAAGGATCTGTTTCAGTGGGACCGCTTCATCACGCCCACGATCATCAAGACGTTCTACTGGCTGGTGATCGGCGTCATCGTGCTGTTCGGGATTTCAGGCATCCTGTCTGCGCTCTCGGCGATGGCGATCAGTCCGTTCATCGGCTTCATCCTGCTGCTGGCCTCGATCGCCAGCGTCATCGTCGGCATCGTGTTCTCGCGCATCGTCGCCGAGTTCATCCTGATCGTCTTCCGCATCAACGAGCATCTCGGTGCGATCCGCGACCAGAACGGCATGCGCTGAGGCGCGCTGCCGCGCCGCGCTCTCCGGCCTTGCCGGGTGACCGGACGCGCCGTGGTTAATCCGTAGTAGTTCCCGCAAGCAAATGCGACGGAAATCCCGGGCGGGATCTTAAAGCCGACCGCGTATCAGCATCCCCGCTGAGGTTGAGGATCAAAGCATGATCCGGAAAAGTGCGAAGCGGTTTTCCGAATGATCATGCGCGCTTTAACGCGGGGGCGTTGTGATTTCGAGGAATCGTTTGATTGCCGTGAAGCCGGGATTTGCAGAATCGGGCTTCACGACCGAGGATATTTTGTGGGCTGTCGGCATCTGGTCGGTGATCCTGACCCTGGCGCCGGTGATTATCTTCTACTTGCTGATGGTGGCGTAGCGCCGCCTCCTCCGTCATTACGAGCCCGTCGCAATGACGAGCACACAAAAACGCGCGGGCCCCGCGCGTTCTTCACGTTCGGACCGAAACGGCGTGGTTACGCCGCCTGCTTGTGCATCGCGCCGGATGCCGAAGCCGTGCCGCGGATCGCCTTGATCGAGCGCTCGATCGCAGCCCACAACCGCTGGATTTCGGCGGCGGCGCGGCCTTCCGCGTAATATTCACGGGCGCCTTCGCCCTGGCCGAGCGCCATCAGGAGATCGGCGCGGTTGGTGATCTGGCCGCTCCACACCGGCGCGCGGAACTTGGCCAGCGCCTCGCGCGCGATCGCGACGATGCGGCTTTCGGCGTTGTCGCGCTGCGCCGGCGCGCCGTTGATCACGACGGCGTAGGGCTTGCGCATCGAGCGGCAGGTCTGGATCGTTTCCTGCACGGCGTTGACGTCGAACACGCCGGGCCGCGCCGGAATAATCACCATGGTGGCGTTCCTGATCGCGTCGTCGACCACCGCCGACAGGTTCGGCGGCGTGTCGATGAACACCCACTCGATGCCGTCACGCTTGGCTTGAGCGATGATGCCGCTGACCGAGTTCACCGCGGTCTTGATCTGCGGCTCGTTGGTGCCGCGCAATTTGTGCCAGAGGGTCAGCGAGCCCTGCGGATCCGCATCGATCAGCAGACAGGGCTTCGTTGCCTTGTGCACTTGCGCGGCAAGGTGGGCAGCCAGGGTACTTTTTCCCGAGCCCCCCTTACGCGAAGCAAAAACAATGACGTTCATACCTTGGCCTCCAGATGACCCCAGAAGCCAAAAATGAATCAGCGCGCTGATTCGTAAAAGAAAAATTTCTTGCAATTCGCAAAGAAGCCAAGATTACCAGCGCGGGCTGGCTTTTGAGTCACACATTGCATATGACACAACCGCAAATCGAACCGGCTAAGCGCTTGATTTGACTTTACGGTGCGCGGTTCGCGTCGCGCTTGCGGGCTTCGCGCTCGGCCCATTTGCGCTCGATCCAGCCGAGCAGTTGCGCGGTGGGCTTCTGCAGGAAAGGGACATCCTGAGCGAACAAAAGGAGTCCGAGCGGCAGCATCCAGAGCCCGAGCACCGGCAGGAAGCTGAAGATGCCGCCGAGGATCAGCAGGATCGCTAGCGGAATCCGCACATAGATCGACGACGGCTTGCGCAGCCATCCGACGAAGCGCGCCGGGCCCGGCGGAAGTTTGGCCTCGAACCAGGCGAAGTGCCGATCGATTTCCAGTCTGTAGTATTCGCTCACGCGCCTCTCTCCATCCGCCCCGCCCCACCGCGGAACAGAGTTCGTAAAACCCACAAGCGCCAAAGATGTTGCTGCGTGACAGCGTCACAACGCGTCAGTCTGTCGCGCTGCGCGGCCTTGAAATCGCCGCCACGTCGACCAACGCGTCCGGCAGCGCCGACCAGCGCCGACCAGCGCCGTCAGCGGGCCGCCGATTTCGGCTTCTTCGCCTTGTGCGGCCGCACCGTCTTGCGCTTGGCCGCGACCGGCCGCGTTGCACGCCGCTCGGCTGCCTCGCGCGGTTCGGGCTCGGGCCGGAAGAACGCCTTGCACGCCGGCGACAGCAGCGCCTTGTTCCTGATCATGCAGGCGGTGACCCGATCGACATCCGGGATCTCGGAGTTGCACAGCCGGAACGCATCCGGCGTGCACGCCTGCTGCTGCTCGGGCGTGTAGGCCTCGCCCCGCGTCGGCAGCAGCGCGATGGCGAGCCCCATCGCCGACATCAACGCGAACGACACTGTCCTTGAACCGGCGATCCCCATGCGCGTCCCCCAAGACGTGGTTTCAAGACGTGGTCTTCATCGCTTGAGACGATTGTGGGTGACGAGGCCGTCGAGCGCAAGCAGACGAGATGACACGCCACACGAGCAGCCTTCGAGGTCGCGATGTCCGATCGGCTGATATCACGGATGGTACAGTTGGGTGGGCTCGAACCACCGACCTCCTGTTCCACAGACAGGCGCTCTAACCAACTGAGCTACAACTGCATCCTGATGCGCGGCCCCGGCTGAAGCGGGGCGGCGATTTCGGGCGGAAACTAGGTGCAACGCCGGTTTTTGGCAAGGCCGTAACGCAGGCTATTTGCATCTTGCGGGCACGCAAGGGGCGCCCGATCCCAAGCAAAAGGCCCGGACCAGCAGCCCGGGCCTTTTCAATTCACACGTGTCAGTTCACCTGGCTCACTTGGCGACCGCGATCAGGCGGCCGGCTTGTAGAACTTCGAGGCGCTGGCCTTGATCGGCTCGGCGGCTTCGCTGACGACCTTCTGGCCGAGCTCGGCCAGTTCCTTGGCCTGCGCGGTGTAGGTCTCGAACTGCTTGCGGGTGTGCGAGGTCCACAGCTCCGCGGCCTCGGCCGGCGACTTCACGCCGAACAGCTCCTGGGCGAAGTCGAGCGAGGCGGTGGTGTTGGCCTTGAAGAACTCGAGCAGCTTGGCCGAGTAGGCGCTCGAGCCCTTGCTCAGCGAGGTGAACACGGCCTCGACGGTCGAGTTGTGGGTCTCGGCAGCGTCCTTGAACTTGGCGTAGCTGTCGCGGGCCTGCGAAACGCCCTTTTCGGCGAACGCACGCATCTGCTCGGGAACTTCAAACGGAATGATCGAAGCGGAAAACGGATCGGACGGGTTGGTCATGACGTGCATCCTTCGCAACGGGTGATAGATGTGACCCTTCGCGACGCCCGGCACCTGAAAGACCGGGACGCTAACGTGGATCACGCTGCCTTGGCTCACGGGAATGCCCTTCGTCGGGCATTGACTAGTAAACACCCATATCATGTCAATTTTGTGCAACGCAACGAAGGATTGCGTGCGATGCCGCATTTTTTGGCGGCCTGGGCGGTGCAGACAGGGAACCTGCACCGGCGGCAGCGGGCTGCGCCACGCGGCCGTTCCCGGTCGGTTCATGGTGGGTTCGCATCGCGGGCCGGCCGGACCTCAGTTCCTGTTAGTTCCCGTCAGTTTTTCGGCTTCACCGCATCCATTGCCGCACGGCTGACGATCTGGCCCATTTCGCTGGCCTGCTCGGCGAGCGCGCGCATCTGGCCCTGCACATATTCGCCGTGCAGCCGCATCATCTCGCTCAGGTCCTTGGCGTTGAGCAGCGACTGGGCATAGTCCAGCGAGGACTGCACGTTCTTCTCGGCATAGGCGAGCGCCTTGGCCGAAATATCCCGGGCGCCGGCCTGCACCGAGGCATTGCGCTCCTCGATCCGGCCTGCCGTCGCCTGCGCGTTGCTGACGAACTGTTCGAACGCCTTGCGCGCCTGCTCGAAATTCGCCTCCGCCATCGACCGCATCTCCTTGGGGATTTCGAAATGGTCACGCCCGTTGTCGCTCATGGTTGCGCTCCCTGGCTGTATCGGCTCGCCGGCTGCGGCGGCCGTCCCGGACAACGCCGCACCACGGCGGTCGTTCAGCCAAGTTAACGTTATCCCGCCTTAGGCGTGGGCAGGCCGGCCCTGGCCCGTGGACCTGCCGCGGCCCGCTTGCGATACTAACGATCCGTTAAGGCTCATCCGGCCGCCGAACCCGGCGCGGAAGACCCAACCAAGAGGCGGTCAAATCCTTCGCGATGAATAACGCGGAATTCCAGATCCAGGCGCTCGGCGATCCCAGGTTGGCGGAGCATGCGACGAGCGCCCTGCCGGCATGGCTGTGGTCGGCCGACGGCGCGCGGATTCTCTGGGCCAATCCGGTCGGCGCGCAGGTGTTCGGTGCCGCGAACGGCTCGGAGCTGGCAAAGCGCGGCTTCGGTCCGGCCGATCCGCACCGCCGGCAGGTCGCCCGCCTCGGTCGCGTGCTTGCCGCCAACGGCGCGATCCGGCTGGAGCGGCTGCGCGGCTTCGGCGCTGCCGCCGGCATGCTCGCGACCTGCGGCTGCGCGCGGCTCGATCTGCCCGACGGCAGCCACGGCATCCTGATCAGCGCCGCCAATGCGAGCGGCCGCACCATGCCGCTCACCGAACGGCTGCGGCGGCTGGTGCAGGGTCTCGACCGTCCGGCCGCGAGCTTCAGCGGCGACGGGCTGCTGATCGGCGCCAATGACGCCGCACGCCCGCTGCCGGGCCTGCACGATCTCACCGAAGCCGGCCTCGATGCGGCGCGCGCCGAGGCGCTGGCGCAGGGCCGTGCGGCGGCCAGCGTCGCACTCGGCCGCGTCGTGCTGCGGCGGCTCGGCCGCGGCGCGGATCTCGCGCTGGTCGCGCTGATCAAGCCGGCTGTGCGGCCGAAGCCGGTCGCCCCCATCGTGCCCGATGCCGCGGGACAAGCGGCGGCAACGGAAAGCCAGACGGTGGGGACGCCGCAAGCGGCGGCGGAGCCGGAGCTATCACCGTCGGCTGTGGCCGATGCACCACCGATCGCGCCTGACGAAGCGCCTCGCCCTGGCGAGGGGCCAGTCGCTTTCACGCTGTTCGACGCGCTCGACCCGCCGCCGGAAGGCCCGGCCGCGTCTCCATCGGAGCATGTCGAAGCGACGCCTGCACCCGCGGCAAGCGAACCGGCGCATCCGGACGCTGCGCCCGCCGAGGTCGCGGCCGCGCCTCCCGCGTCCGAGCCTGACAAGGTTCCGCTGGTCGACGAATCGCTGACCGAAGCCCTGATCGAAACAGCGGAGAACGAGGAAACCGAAGCAGCGCCGCTTCCGGCCTGGCCTGGTCTCGACGACGGTGCGAGCGCAGCGATCGAGCCAGGTACGGCGCTGGCGGACGCTGCACCCGCGAAGACTGTGGCGGCACATCCCGATACTGCGCCTGAAGCAGCTCCGGTTGTCGACGAGTCGCTGACCGAGGCCCTGATGGAAACAGCCGACGAGGCGGAGGAGGAAGAAGCTCCGCTGCCGGCCTGGCCCGATCTCGACGAGAGCACGCGTGCGCCGGTCGAGCCGGCACCGGCACCGCCGCCCGCTCCCGATCCCGTCCCCTCGCCTTATGCGGTCGCCGACGCGCCGCTCTCCCCCATCGAGCCGCCCGTGACACCAGCTCCCGCGAAAACCCCGTCCTGGCTCGACGAGCCGCCGCCGCTGCGGCGGCATCCGCTGCGCTTCATGTGGCAGATGGATCATGAGGGCCGCTTCTCGCTCGGCTCGGATGAATTCACCCGCCTGATCGGCATGCACACCGCGGCCGGCCTCGGCCGGCTGTGGAGCGACATCGCCGCGGCGTTCGGGCTCGATCCCGAGGGCCGCGTCATGCAGGCATTCGCCACCCACAACACCTGGAGCGGTATCACGCTGGACTGGCCGGTCGACGGCGGCGGCCGGTTGCCGGTCGAACTGTCCGGCCTGCCGGTGTTCGACCGTTCCAGGAATTTCGCCGGCTATCGCGGTTTTGGTGTGTGTCGCGATCTCGACGGGCTTGCGCGACTCGCGGCGTTGCGCCGCTATGAGTTCTTCAGCGGGCCGCCGATGCCGCAGCCGCTGTCGGCCGACGCGGCGCCGGTGACGCCCGCCGCCGCCCCGCATGCTCCGCCGGCCGCGGAGCCGCCCGATCCGAACGCAACACCATCGCCCGAGGACCCGACCGAGCCGATAGCGCCAGAGACTTCACACCAAGCCGAGCTGGATCACGCCGTGGAAACGCCTCTCAATACGCACGAAGTGCGTGACGACACGCCGCAGAATGTGGTGCCGTTCCGCCCCGCCGGCGACGCGCGGCCGCCATCGCTGACACCGGTCGAGAACAACGCCTTCAACGAGCTCGCCCGGCAATTGTCGGCGCGGCTCGAGAGCGAAGCCGGCCTCGCGACGGCGCCGGCCGACAGTCCTGCCATCGAGACGGCTGCCGAGCCGGCCGCGCCGAGCGAGCAGGACCACGAACAAGAACCGGAGCAGAAGCCGGAGGCGCCCGCGAGCAGCCCGCAGGCGGCGTGGCTGAGGCAAGCGGAGCCGGCGCCGCGCGGCGACTCCCGGCGCGATCGCGCGCTGCTCGATCTGTTGCCGGTCGGCATCCTGATCTACCGGCTCGACCGCCTGCTCTATGCCAACCACGCGTTCCTCGCGCGGATGGGCTACGACAGCCTGCACGCACTGGAAGCCGCCGGCGGGCTCGATGCGCTCTATGTCGAGCCGGGCGTGTCGCAGGCGAGCAGCACCTCCGGCACCGGCACGCCGGTGACGATTTCGGCGAACCAGACGCCGGACCACGACGGCGAGGCCCCCTCCGCGGAAGCGCGGCTGCACACCATCAGCTGGGACGATGATTCCGCGCTAGCGCTGATCTTCTCGCGCAGCCATGACGAGGACGCGGCGATCGCCGCCGCGCTGTCCGCCCCCGCGCCGGCCGCAGCCGCGGAGCCGGTGCTCGCAGCGCCGCCGCCGCAGGCCGGCCACGCCGATGCCGAGGAGCTCGGTGCTATCCTCGACACCGCGGCCGAAGGCATCATCATGTTCGATGCCGAGGGCAAGATCCATTCCTGCAACCGCAGCGCCGAAGCGCTGTTCGGCTATGACGGCGAGGAGCTGACGAAGCACAATCTCGCCGACCTGTTCGCGCCGGAAAGCCAGCGCGAGGTACTCGACTATCTCGCCGGCCTGAAATCGGCCGGCGTCGCCAGCCTGCTCGATCACGGCCGCGAGGCGCTCGGCCGCGTGCGCCAGGGCGGCATCATCCCGCTGTCGGTGACGATGGGACGCACCCGCGCCGACGGGCCGAACTTCTTCGCCGTGTTCCGAGACCTCTCGCAGACCAAGCGCAGCGAGAGCGATCTGCGCGAGGCGCGGCGACTCGCCGAGCGCGCCGCCAACGCCAAGACCGACATGCTGGCGCGGATCAGTCACGAGCTGCGCACGCCGCTCAACGCCATCATCGGCTTTGCCGAGGTGATGATCTCGGAACGCTTCGGCGCGCTCGGCAACGAGCGCTACGTCGAATACATGAAGGACATCCGCGCCTCCGGCGAGCGCGTGATCGCCATCGTCAACGATCTGCTCGACCTGTCGCGGATCGAGACCGGCAAGCTCGACCTCGCCTTCGCTCATCAGAACCTCAACGAGATGGTGGAGAGCTGCGTCGCGGTGATGCAGCCGCAGGCCAACCGCGAGCGCATCATCATCCGCACCTCGCTCGCGCACACGCTGCCGCCGGTCGTCGCCGACGCCCGCGCGCTGCGCCAGATCACGCTGAACCTGATCGGCAACTCGATTCATCTCGCCAATGCCGGCGGCCAGGTGATCGTCTCGACCGCGCTGTCGGATTTCGGCGAAGTGATGCTGCGGGTGCGTGACACCGGCCAGAGCCTCAACGACAACGAGGTCGCCGCCGCGCTCGAGCCGTTCCGGGCGCCTGCGCCGACCGACCAGGCCGGCTCAGGCGGCGTCAGCCTGTCGCTGACCAAAGCGCTGGTCGAAGCCAACCGCGCCAAATTCCAGATCCGAAACGCCGGCCGCTCCGGCACGCTGATCGAAGTGGTGTTCTCGCACGCCGCGGCACGGGCGTGAGGCGAGCAGGCCCGGCGCATCGCTCTTTACGTGTGAGGAACGCGAAGGCGGCGGGCTCCCTGCTCCTTGCGGGGGAGGCCGGATCGCATCGCAGATGCGATCCGGGTGGGGGCTATTTCCACGGTATGATTCGTGGAGAGACCCCCACCCCAACCCTCCCCCGCAAGCGGGAGAGGGAGCCGTCCGCCGATTGCTGGCGCCACCAGAGTTTTCATATGCGATTGCCCTGCCTTGCGGGGGAGGGCTGGGGAGAGGGGTGCCACACGGCGAACTCTCTCCGCGACATCGACACACCCAATTGCGAAAGCGAGATTCACCTTAGTTATCCCGCTCGGGGCCACCCCTCTCCCCACCCTCTCCGGCAAGGGGAGAGGGAGCCTGACCAGCGTGCTCACCTCACTGCGCAGCGCGCGAGAGGTTGAGCGTGGCACCGTGCGGGACTGTGTCTCGCCCAATCCACGTCACCCGGCACGGATCTTGCTGCAATCCAATTTATTTGCATGCGTTGCCGTAGGAGCCGCCCGGGTTTCGGGCATTTGGATTGTGGCGGATGCGCTGTCTCGTCGTCGCCGATTTGCATTATTCGTTGCCGCAGTTCGACTGGCTGCTGGCGGCGGCGCCGCAGTTCGATCTGGTGATCTTTGCGGGCGACGCGCTCAACCTCGGCTCCGCCGTCGATTTCCGCGCTCAGATCGTCGTCGTCACCAAATATCTGGCGCGGCTTGCCGGCCTGACGCGCGTGATCTTCTGCTCGGGCAATCATGATCTCGACGAGCGCAGCCCGGAGGGCGAGAAGATCGCGCGCTGGATCGGCAGCGTCAGGGAATTCGGCGTCGCCTGCGACGGCGACAGCCTGACCATCGGCGATACGCTATTCACGGTGTGCCCATGGTGGGATGGCCCGCTGGTCAAAGCGAGCATCGACGATCAACTGCGCGAGGCCGCCGCGCTGCCGCACAAGCGCTGGGTCTGGGTCCATCACGCACCGCCGGTGGATTCGCCGATCAGTTGGGACGGCAAGCGCTCGTTCGGCGATGTCGAACTGTCGCGCTGGATCGAGCGTCATCATCCGGGAATAGTGATCTCGGGCCATGTGCATCAATCGCCGTTCATCCAGAGCGGTTCGTGGTTCGACCGGATAGGGACGACCTGGGTATTCAACACCGGCCTGCAGCCCGGCCGGCCGCCGGTCTACATCGCGCTCGATCTCAGCGAGAGCAAGGCGTTCTGGCTGGCCGCCGGCGACGCGCAAGTGATCGATCTCGACAGACCCTTGCTGCGGCCGGCTGCGCCGCTGCGCGAGGCGCCGGACTGGCTCATATCCTTGGATCGGATTGCCGATCCGAGCCTGGCGCGACCTGCATCGGCGGCAGGTTGATCATGCTCTGCAACACCTCGCCGACCATCGCCAGATGCGTGCCGTGGTCGGCATATTGGTGCATCAGGTCGGCCAGATAGGTCGTCGCGACATGAAGCCGTTGCGCCAGCAACTGCGCGATCAATAGCGCCACCGCGGGCCGCTCGCGCAGGAACGAAGCCGCATCGTCGAACTCATACAGCACGCAATCGGACGCCGCGCGCACCTTCGCGCTGTGCGGCTTGTCGAGCAGAACCGACATCTCGCCGAACACCGCGCCGGGCTCCTCGATCATGGCCACCAGGCTGTCGCCCTTCACGACCTCGACCTTGCCCTCGACCAGCACGAACAGATGACCTGTCTTGCCGCCCTCATGGATGAAATCCGTGCCGGCCGGCCAGCTCCGCCGTGCCGCTCCGGCGCAATGATCAAGGATCGCACGCATGCTGTTTCATCTCCGCCTGCATCAGACTAGGCAGAGATGCTGCCGAGGTGAAACGGATTAGCTGAGCGTTCTGCCCAAATAGTCGGCAGTTGGGCCGGCGCAGCCGTGACGCGCTCAGCGTAAGGGACCATCGGCGGACGCCCTCCCCCGCAAGCGGGAGAGGGAGCCCACCGCCAATGCCTACATCACTCCAATTCCCAAATGCGATTGCCCTGCGCTTGCGGGCTAAGGTATGCACACATCTCATTTAGCCGATCTTGCTTAAGGCTGCACGGGAGGTGGGAGCGCTCTCTCCTCCCTTGCGGGGGAGAGTTGGAGAGAGAGGTAAGCCACAAACACCGTCCGCGCGCGCTTACCCCTCTCCCTAACGCTCCCCCCCTAGGGCCTTCGGCGGGGCGCGATGGCGAGCCGCGCCATGAAGGCGAGGCACTCCGGCTCGGAGCGATCGAGCGCGATGTCGCACCAGCCGCGCGGCAGCGGGCCGCGCTGCGATGTCAGCACGATACGGGCGATGAAGGCCGCGTCGTCGGATCGGGCGGGACGGATCGAGGATCGTCCCGCCGCCATCATCTCAGGTGTTCTTCAGCGCGACGCGGAATTCGGCCTCGGTCTTGGCCTTGACCTCGTCGAGCGTGACGCCGTCGGCGAGCTCGATCAGCGCCATGCCGTCATTGCCGTGCTTGTCGATGGTGAACACGGCGAGATCGGTGACCACCATGTCGACCACGCGCTCGCCGGTCAGCGGCAGGTTGCACTGCTTGAGCAGCTTGGGGCCGTCCTTGGCGGAATGCTCCATCACCACGACGACGCGCTTGACGCCGGCGACGAGGTCCATGGCGCCGCCCATGCCCTTCACCATCTTGCCGGGGATCATCCAGTTGGCGAGGTCGCCGTTCTGCGCCACCTGCATGGCGCCGAGGATCGACAGGTCGATATGGCCGCCGCGCACCATGCCGAAGGAATCGGCCGAAGAGAAATAGCTGGTCGAGGGCAGCTCGCTAACGGTCTGCTTGCCGGCGTTGATGAGGTCGGCGTCGACCTCGTCCTCATAGGGGAACGGGCCCATGCCGAGCATGCCGTTCTCGCTCTGCAGGCTGACGTCGATACCGTCGGGGATGAAGTTCGAGACCAGCGTCGGAATGCCGATGCCGAGATTGACGTAGTAGCCGTCGCGCAACTCCTTGGCGGCGCGAGCGGCCATCTGTTCACGGGTCCAGGCCATGAGGCTCTCCTGAAAAAATTAGTTGCGCATGATCTAATCGGAAAATCGGTTCCCGCTTTTCCGGATCATGCGTTACGCTGCGGGCCGCGGACGGGTGTTGCGGAATTCGATCCGCTTCTTGGCCGTGCCGACCTCGATGATGCGTTTGACGAAAATGCCGGGGGTGTGGATGTGGTCCGGATCGATCTCGCCGGCCGGCACCAGATGCTCGACCTCGGCGACGGTGACTTTCGCGGCGGTCGCCATCATCGGGTTAAAGTTGCGCGCAGTCTTGCGGTAGACGAGGTTGCCGGCGGTATCGCCCTTCCAGGCGTGGACGATGGCGAGGTCGGCGAACAGGCCGCGCTCCATGATGTATTTCTGGCCATCGAATTCCTTCACTTCCTTGCCTTCGGCGATCAGCGTGCCGACGCCGGTCTTGGTGTAGAAGGCCGGGATGCCGGCGCCGCCGGCGCGGATGCGCTCGGCCAGCGTGCCCTGCGGGTTGAACTCGAGCTCGAGCTCGCCGGCGAGATATTGCTGGGCGAACAGCTTGTTCTCGCCGACATAGGACGAGATCATCTTCTTGATCTGGCGGGTTTCCAACAGGCGGCTCAGGCCGATGCCGTCGACGCCGGCATTGTTGGAGACGACCGTGAGGCCCTTCACGCCGGAGTCGCGGATAGCGTCCGACAGCGTCTCGGCGATGCCGCACAGGCCGAAGCCGCCCGACATGATCATGATGCCGTCCTTGAGGAGACCATCGAGGGCCGATTTGGCGTCGGGATAGACCTTGTTCATACAGCAAATACCTGATGGAGGGCGCGGAACGGCGATGACAAAGCGGATTATTAGGCGAAATCTTCGCAATGCGTCAATCACGGCCCGGCGCGACCATGGGCGATGCCCCGCGGCACCAGCTCGGCCTTGAAAGCGTCAAGAAAAGCCTTCAAGTTGCGTGGGTTGGCACGGGCCTCCAGAGGCAGGCCCGCAATGTTCGACGACGACCCGACAACCCACTCAACCCGACCCGGACATGTCATTGACGATGGCCCAAGGAATTAAGCGCCTGGGGATGCCGATCGCGGCGTTTTTTGGCCTTGCAGTGATCGGCCTGGTCGGAACGTCGTGGTTCCTCAACCGCGACGCGCTGCAGCGCGCGGTGGAAGCGCAGATCCGCGCGGTCACCGGGCTCGAGCTCGTGGTCAACGGCAAGATCGATGTCTCGGTGTTTCCGGGCAGCTATGTCTCCTTCCACAATGTCGGCCTGAAGGGTGCCGATACCATCGACCCCGCCTTGCAGGTCGATGTACTGACCGCGAACCTGCGGCTGCTGCCGCTGCTGCTGCGGCGGTTCGAGATCGCCGATGTCATGATGCTGCGGCCGCACATCCATGTGGTCCGCGACGCCGCCGGCGACAGCAACTGGACGCCGTTCGTCGAGACCATTGCGAAAGCGATGACGCCCGGCGCCGAGAACCAGGTGTCGTTCTCCGAGATCCGCATCCAGGACGGCGAGCTGAATTACGAGGACGGCACCAACCATATCTCCGAGCAGCTCGGCGACATCGACCTGTCGCTGGCCTGGCCGTCGATCTCGCGCTCCTTCGCCGCGACCGGCCAGTTCGACTGGCGCGGCGAGCGTGTCGACGGCTCGATCAGCGCCGCCGATTTCGCCGCGCTGTTGTCGGGTGAGCGTTCCGGTCTCAAGGCGCGGCTCGCCAGCGCGCCGCTGAAGGTTGCATTCGACGGAACCGTCGCCAACCGCACCAGCGTGATGATGGAAGGTGTCGCCACGATGGATTCGCCGTCGCTGCGCAACGCGCTGCGCTGGATGGGTCAGGCACCGCCCGGCGGCGGGGGCGGCTTCGGCCGCTTCGCGCTGAAGGCGCGCGCCAACGTGGTCGGCGGCTCGGTCGCCCTCACCAATGTCAATGTCGAACTCGACGGCAATGTCGCCGAGGGCGTCATGACCTACGCCAATAACGGCCGGCAGACGCTGCAGGCGACGCTCGCCGCCGGCAATCTCGACTTCACACCGTATATCTCGACGTTCCGCCTGCTCGCTTCGGGCCAGCGCGACTGGAACAGGCAGCTGTTCGACCTGTCGTCGCTGTCGACCACCGATCTCGACATGCGGCTGTCGGCGGCCAAGGTGACGGTCGGTCCGTCAAAGCTCGGCCGCACCGCGCTCGGCGCCAATCTGCGCGGCGGCGCGCTGGCGCTCAGCGTTGGCGAGGCGCAGATGTTCGGCGGCATCGCCAAGGGCTCGTTCGCGATCGCGCGATCGGATGCGGTTGCCGACGTGCGGGCGCAATTCCAGTTCACCGATGTCGATCTGCAGGCCTGCGCCAGCGAATTGTTCGGCATCACGAAGCTGTCCGGCCGCGGCAATCTCGGCGTCTCGCTGATGGCCTCCGGCTCCAGCCCGTTCGGGCTCGCGCAATCGCTCGACGGCAGCGCGACGCTGAACGGCCATGACGGCGCGATCGCCGGCTTCAATGTCGAGCAGTTGCTGCGCCGGCTGGAGAAGCGGCCGCTGTCCGGCGGCGGCAATTTCCGTTCCGGCTCGACGCCCTACGACAACCTCAACATCTCGGTGAGATTCTCCGACGGCATTGCGACCGCCGAGGATATCCGCGTCGAGGGACCGGCGGCGCGGATCACGCTGACCGGCACCGCCTCGGTGCCGTCGCGCGAATACGACCTCAAGGGCGTCGCCAGCCTGACCGCGGCCTCCAGCGGCGGCAAGGCCTACGACCTGCCGTTCGTGGTGCAGGGCCCGTGGGACGATCCGCTGATCTTTCCCGATCCGGATATCCTGATCCGGCGTTCCCCTGGCGCCGCGCAATTGCTGGACTCGCTCAAGGACGGCAAGACCCGCGACGCGGTGCGCGGGGTGCTCGACCGCCTCACCGGCGGCAGCGCCCGGCAGGCGCCAGCGGACGCGGCGACGCCCGCCAACGGGCCGGCCGCGGCCGCCGAGAATGCGAAGTCGAACTGACCCCCGCGCGCATCGCCCGCATAGCGCCTTCACGCGCGCGTCACGACGGCCCCCTACGCAAGTCGGCGGCATCGCCATCTGGATCAGGTCACGGGCATGCGCTAGAGTTTTATCCAACCGGTTAATAAGCCGGCCTCATGAGGGAGAATAACGTGAGATCCAAGGTTATTGGTGCTCTTTCACTCGCGGTCGCTGCGGTCGGCCTGTTCGCCGCAACCGCGCCCGCTTTGGCCCAGAGCAAGACGATCACCGTCTGGTGGGGCAAGGGATTTTACAAGTCCGAAGACGACGCGCTGATCGAGACGATCAAGAAGTTCGAGGCCAAGACCGGCATCAAGGTCGAATTGTCGCAATACGCGATCCAGGACATGATTCCGAAGACGGTCGCGGCGCTGGATTCCGGCACCGTGCCCGACGTCGCCTATTCCGACAGCTACGACGTGCAGGCGCAGGGCAAATGGGCCTATGAGGGCAAGCTCGAGGACCTCTCCGACATCCTGCTGCCGATGAAGGACGCGTTCGCGCCGAACACGCTGGAGACGGCGCTGCTTTACAACGACGTCGCCAAGAAGAAGGCCTATTACGGCTTCCCGCTGAAGCAGCAGAGCATGCACGTCCAGATTTGGGGCGACCTGCTGGAGAAGGCCGGCTTCAAGGCATCGGACATCCCGACCAAATGGGAGGACTACTGGACGTTCTGGTGCGACAAGGTGCAGCCGGCGATCCGCAAGGCGACCGGCCAGCGCATCTACGGCGTCGGCCAGCCGATGGGCGTGGAATCCACCGACAGCTTCCAGTCGTTCTACACCTTCATGGACGCCTACCACGTCAAGCTGGTCGACGACGACGGCAAGCTCCTGGTCGACGATCCCAAGGTGCGCGACGGGCTGATCCACGCGCTGAAGGACTACACCGACACCTATCTCAAGCAGTGCTCGCCGCCCTCCTCCACGACCTGGAAGGATCCCGACAACAACGTCGCCTTCCACAACAAGACCATCGTGATGACCCACAACTTCACGATCTCGATCGCGGCGAAGTGGTTCGAGGATTCCACCAACCCGGCGCTCACCGACGCGCAGCGCGCCGCCGGCAAGCAGGCCTATGAGCACGACATCATCACCGCGTCGTTCCCGAAGGCGCCGGATGGTTCGACCATCCGCTACCGCTCCGACGTCAAGACCGGCCTGATCTTCGCCAATGCCAAGAACAAGGCCGAGGGCAAGCAGTTCATTGCATTCCTGATGCAGGAAGATAATTTGCGGCCCTATGTCGAGGGTGCGCTCGGCCGCTGGTTCCCGGTGACCAAGGCCAGCCAGGCCAGCCCGTTCTGGCAGGCTGACCGGCATCGCAAGGCGGTCTACGATCAGTTCACCGGCGGCACCGCGCCGTTCGACTTTACCAAGAACTGGAAGTTCACCATCCTGAACAACGAGAACGTCTGGGCCAAGGCCATGAACCGCGTCGTCAGCGAGAAGGTGCCGGTGGACAAGGCCGTCGACGAGCTGATCGCCCGCATCAAGCAAGTCGCAGGCTGATGATGAATCCCCCTCTCCCCGCTCTTCGCGGGGAGAGGGTCGGGGTGAGGGGCTCTCCGCGAGTGATGCGCGTGGACAGTCCGTACCCCCTCACCCGAAGCCTTCGGCTTCGACCTCTCCCCGCAAGCGGGGCGAGGTATAAGAGAGAGACGAGGACGAGTTAGCGAACCATGGCGATCACGCTTTCCGGCGATCAAGCATTGCCAGGCCCGCCGCTGTCGGCGCGGCTGTCGCCGCCGCAGGTCTGGGGCATCGTGCTGCTTGCGCCCTATCTGCTCGTGTTCCTCGCCTTCGTGGTCTATCCGGTCGGCTACGGCCTATGGCTGGCGCGCCACCCGGCGAGCTATGTCGCGCTCTATCACGACCCGATCTTCGCGCGCGCCGCGGTCAACACGCTGATCTTCCTGGTCATCGGCATCAACATCAAGATGCTGATCGCGCTGTTCCTGTCCGGCTTCTTTGCCCAGCAGCGGCCCTGGATCAAATGGCTGTCGGTGATCTTCATCCTGCCCTGGGCGGTGCCGTCGATCCCGACCATCCTGTCGGTGCGGTTCATGCTCAATCCCGAATGGGGGGTAGTCAACCAGCTGATCTTCAAATTCACCGGCGACGACGGCCCGAACTGGCTGAACGATCCGTCGGTCGCTCTCGCGATGGCGATCGGCGTGCACATCTGGAAATCGCTGCCGTTCTGGACCCTCATTCTGCTGACCGGCCGGCTCGCCATCTCGCACGATCTGTACGAGGCGTCCGACGTCGACGGCGCCAACTGGTGGCAGAAGTTCAAATACATCACCTGGCCGTCGATGCAGACGCTGTACGTCACCTGCACGCTGCTCTCGATGATCTGGACCCTCGGGGACTTCAACAGCGTCTACCTGCTCACCGGCGGCGGCCCCGCCGATCTCACCCACGTGCTGTCGACGCTCGGCATCCGCTATCTCAGGCTGGATCAGCTCTCGCTCGCGATGGCCTCGATCGTCTGCGCCATGCCGTTCGTGCTGCCGCTGGTCTATTTCATGATGAAACGGTTGTCGCGATGAAGCTGCCCACCCTCCGCGAAGTCGGCACCGAAGCCAAGCTGCTGCTGATCGGCATCCCTGTCTTCATCTGGACCATGATCCCGATCTACCACATGTTCCTGTTCGCGATCTCGCCGAAGGAGGACGCGTTCTCCGGCAAGCTGTGGCCGGCGCATCCGACGCTGCACAATTTCTCGATCGTGTTCCACCAGCAGCATTACTTCCTGCGCGACTTCTGGATCCAGTTCTGGAATTCGACCGTGATCGCGCTCGCCGCCGGCGCGCTGACGCTGTTCGTCGCCACCGCCGCCGCGTTCTCGATCTCGCGGCTGCGGGTGCCCGGCGGCCGCGCCGTGATGAACCTCGCACTGTTCACCTATTTCATCCCGGCGGCATTCCTCGCCGTGCCGATGTACCGCACCATGGGCAATTACGGCCTGCTCAACAATCATTGGTCGCTGATCCTGGCGATGGTGACGATCGCTTCGCCCTACGCGATCTGGGTGCTGAAGCAGGCCTCCGACAAGCTGCCGGTCGAGCTGGATGAAGCCGCGACGATGGACGGCGCCACCACGCTGCAGCTGTTCCGCCTGGTCTATGTACCGTTGATGATGCCCTCGCTGGTCGCGGTCGGCACCTACGCGATCCTGCTCGCCTGGAACGAGTATCTCTACGCATTCCTGCTGCTGTCGAAGGACACCGACATCACGCTCCCGGTCGCGCTCGGCAACTTCCTCGCCGCCGACGATTCACCGTGGGAGCTGTTGATGACCACCGGCTTCATCTACGCGCTGCCGCCGGCCGCGGTCTATTACGCCTTCAAGCGCTACATGGTCGGCGGCCTGACCGCCGGCGCGGTGAAGTCGTAAGGAGCGCATCGTCCGGTTGAACCAACCGCGTCGGTCGAAAGACCCATAGGGAGACTTCGCGGCAGGGAAACCATTCGGCAATGCGGACCAACGACGCAATCCATCTCGGCTTGCTGCTGCTTGCGTTCGCTGTCGCCTATCTCGTTCCGTTCGAGCTGTTGCTGCTGGTCTATGTGGTGCTGGGCCCCGCCCATTATTTCACCGAGATATCCTGGCTTCACGACCGCAGCTATTTTCTGCCCCACCGCGGCATCGCGATCGTGCTCGTTGTGCTCGCCATCGTCGCCGCGCTGATCGAGAACGCGTCCTGGTTCGGCTTTGCGATGTGGATTGCGTTGGTCGGCTGCGCGATGCTGGCGGCGACCAAATCGGCGGTCGAGAGCATGGTGCTGCTCATGGTCGCGATTGGGCTTGCGGCGATCATGTATGCGAACGGCGCCTCGTTCGCAGTGGCCGGCATCCTGATTCCGACGCTGGTGCACGTCTCGCTGTTCACGCTGGTGTTCATGACGCTCGGCGCCTGGCGCTCCAGCAGCCTGACCCAGGCGATGCTGGTGGTCGCCTATCTCGTCGCGATCACGGTGATCCTGCTGGCGCCGCCGACCGCCGAGATCCGGATCCCGAGCTTCGCCCAGGCGGCAAGAGAGTATTTCGGCAATGTCGGCCCGGCGCTGAGCCGGCTGTTCGGCATTCCGGGCCTCGCCCTCGACACGCGGCTGACCAGCCTGCTCGCCTTTGTCTACAGCTATCACTACCTCAACTGGTTCATCAAAGCCGACGTGATCCGCTGGGCGGACATCCCGCGTTCGCGGCTGGCGCTGGTCGCCGCGGCAAGCGCGGGATCGACCGCGCTGTATTTCTATGACTACGCGTTCGGCTTCACCGTGCTGCTGGCGCTGAGCCTGACCCACATCCTGCTCGAATTTCCGCTCAACAGCCTGGCGCTGCGCCAGCTCGGCGGCGCCATCCAGATCGGCGTCGTGGGCCTGGTCCGGCATGGCGTTGCGGGCACGGCGCCGGCCCGTTCCACCGCGGCAAAAACAGCCAAGCGGCGCAAGCAGGCCTGATCGCCTGCCTCACAGCGGCGCAGCGTTCTCGCCCCGGGCGTTCGACAGTTTCGAGGCGAACGAGGCCACCACGATGATCACCGCGATCAGCGCGATCACCAGCGTGCAGATCGCATTGATCTCGGGCTTCACGCCGAGCCGGACCTCGGAATAGATCCGGATCGGCAGCGTCGCCGAGCCGGGCCCGGTGGTGAAGCTCGCGATCACGACGTCGTCGAGCGACAACACGAACGCCAGCATCCAGCCCGCGACGATCGCGGGTGCGATCTGCGGCAGCGTGACCAGCAGGAAGGCGCGCACCGGATCGCAGCCGAGATCCATCGCGGCCTCCTCCAGGCTGCGGTCGAGTGTGACGAGGCGCGACTGCACCACGACGGTGACGAAGCACATCGTCAGCGTGGTGTGGGCGATCGTCACCGTCCAGAAGCCGCGCTCGATGCTGAACGCCACGAACATCAGCAGCAGCGACAGGCCGGAGATCACCTCCGGCATGACAAGCGGCGAATACAGCATCCCCGAGAACAGCGCCCGGCCGTGGAACCGTTCGCCGCGCGCCAGCCCGATTGCCGCCAGCGTCCCCAACAACGTCGCCAGCGTCGCCGACACCGCGGCGACCGACAGACTCATCCAGGCCGCCTCCAACATGGCGCGGTCGTTGAAGAACTCTTGGTACCAGCGCAGCGACCAGCCGCCCCACACCGTGACCAGCCGCGAGGCGTTGAAGGAGTAGATCACCAGGATGACGATCGGCAGATAGAGGAACGCCAGCCCCAGCGCCAGCGCGGTCATATTGAAGCGCGTGATGCTGGTGACCGGGCGCGCCATCAGTTCCTCCCCGCCAGCTGCCGCCGTTGCAGGCGGTCGTACAGCACGAGCGGCGGCACCAGCAGCAGCAGCAGCGCGACCGCGGCAGCGGAGGCGACCGGCCAGTCCTTGTTGGTGAAGAACTCGAGCCACAGCGTCTGCCCAATCATCAGCGAGCCGGAGCCGGCAAGCAGATCGGGGATCACGAACTCGCCGACGATCGGAATGAAACAGAGCAGCGCGCCGGCCCCGACGCCCGGCAGCGACAGCGGAAACGTCACCAGCCAGAACGCCTTGAGCGGCGAGGCGCCGAGATCGTTCGCCGCTTCGAGCAGCGATGCATCCATCCGCGACAGCGTCGCATAGAGCGGCAGGATCATGAACGGCAGATAGGAATAGACGATGCCGAGATACATCGCGCTGTCGGTCGACAGCCAAACCAGAGGCGCGGAGACGATATGCAGCGCCAACAGGATCTGATTGAGCAGGCCGTCATGCTGCAGGATGTTGATCCAGGCATAGATGCGGATCAGGAACGAGGTCCAGAACGGCACGATCACCAGCATCATCGCGACGCCCTGCCAGCGCCGCGGCAGCCGGGCCATGCCGTAGGCGATCGGATAGCCGATCACGAGCAGGATCAGCGTCGCGCTCACCGCGACGACGAGGCTGCGCAGATAGGACAGGATGTAGAGGTTGTCGGAGAGCAGCAGCCTGAAATTGTCGAACGACAATTGCGCGAAGGCCGCGGCCAGCGCCGCGCGGCCCTCGGCGACATCGAACACCGGCGTGTAGGGCGGCTGTGCGATCGCAGTCTGCGACAGGCTGATCTTCAGCACGAAGCCGAACGGCACCAGGAAGAACAGCACCATCCAGACATAGGGCGCGATCGCGGCAAACCGCGCCGGCCGGGCGAAGATGCGGCGCGCGCTCATTGCTCCAGCACCAGGCAGTCGTCGGCGGTGAACCACGCCACCACCCGCTGGCCGGCCAGATAGGCATCGACGTCGAGCCGTGCGGTGTTGGCCATCGACGCGCGCAGGATGGCTCCGGATTCCAGCCGCACCTTGTAGGTGGTCACGCCGCCGAGATAGTTGACGTCCGCGACCACGCCGTCGAGGCGATTGATCGTCTGCGCGTCGCCCTCGCCGTTGGCCGGCGCGCGGCGCGACAGCTTGACCTTCTCGGGTCGGATCGCGACGCTGACCACGTTCTTCGTCACCGGCGGCCACAATTCCGAGACCGTGAGCGTACCGGCCTCCGCGGTCGAAACGGTCAGGCGGCTGTGCCCGCTGGCGATCACCTGGCCGTCGAACAGGTTGATGTCGCCGACGAACCCGGCGATCCAGCGCGTCGCCGGCGCCTCGTAGAGATTGCGCGGGGTCGCGACCTGGACCAGGCGGCCCGCATCCATCACGCCGATCCGGCCGGCCATCGTCATCGCCTCCTCCTGGTCGTGGGTGACGATGATGAAGGTCATGCCGAGCCGGCGCTGCAACTCCATCAGCTCTCCTTGCGTGCTCTCGCGCAGCTTCTTGTCGAGGGCGGCGAGCGGCTCGTCGAGCAGCAGCACCTGCGGCCGCCGCGCCAGCGAGCGCGCCAAGGCGACGCGCTGCCGCTGTCCGCCGGAGAGCTGATCCGGCTTGCGCTTCTCCATCCCCTCCAGCCTGACCAGCGCGACCATCTCCGCGACGCGGGTCGCGATCTCGGCGCGCGGCATGCCGGCACGCCTGAGGCCGAAGGCGATGTTGTCGCGCACCGATAGATGCGGGAACAGCGCATAGTTCTGGAACATCATGTTGACGGGCCGCTCATGCGGCAACACATGGGCGATGTCGTTGCCGCCGAGCAGGATGCGGCCCTCGTCCGGGGTCTCGAAACCGGCGAGCATGCGCAGCAGCGTGGTCTTGCCGCAGCCGCTCGGGCCGAGCAGCGCGAAGAACTCGCCGGCCCGGATATCGAGCGAGAACGTGTCGACCGCACGGAAATTGCCGAACGATTTGGCGACGCCTTCGATGCGCAGCAATGGCATGTCCGAGACGGCCGGTTCAGGCAACGGCCTGGCCGCCTCCGCGCTCGCTTCGCTCGATGTCACGTCCTAGAGCCCCGATTCCCCGCCGGTCCGACAATGGCCGCAAGCTAGCGGCGGATCGCCATCGGCTCAACCGCTTCGCGCGACAACTCCCGCAATATTGTCGCGCGCCATGTCTCTGCTAGACTCCGCGCCGAATTCGGGAGGACAACCGATGATCCACGACCGCTACGGCCTGCCGCTGACGACCGCCTCGGACCGCGCCGCCGCATACTATGTCGACGGCGTCGATCGCATGCTGGCGGCCCTGCTTGGCGCCGATGCGGCGTTCGAGGCTGCGATCGCCGAAGACCCCGCCTTCGCGATGGCCCATATCGGGCGCGCCCGCGTGCACCAGCTCAACATGGAAGGCGGCGCGGCCCGTGCCAGGGCGGCCACGGCCCGGGAGCTCGCCGCGGCTGCGAGCCCGCGCGAGCGCCAGCATATCGAGATCATGGCGTCGGTGATCGAAAGCCAGGCGAAGAAGGCAATGGCGATGGCCGAACAGCACCTGACGGAGTATCCGCGCGATGCGCAGGTGCTGTCGCTGCTGCTCGGCGCCTTCGGGCTCTACGCGTTCTCGGGCCGGGCCGATCATGACGCCGCGCGGCTCACGCTTTGCGAACGCTATGCGGCCGACTATGGCGATGACTGGTGGTTCCTGACCTATCTCGGCTGGTCCAAGACCGAGGCCGGCGACGTCGTCGCCGGCCGCGCCGTCACCGAGCGCGGCTACGCACTGAAGCCGGAGAATGCCGGCGCGGCGCACGCCGTCGCGCATGCGCTGTTCGAGCAGGGCGATGGAGCGGAAGGCCGCGCGTTCCTGTCGGCCTGGCTGCCGGCCAATGACCGAACCAGCTTCCTGCAGGGCCATCTCGCCTGGCACCTCGCGCTGATCGATATTGAGGAGGGTGACGCCGATGCCGCGCTCGGCATCTACGAGCGCCATATCAAGCCGGCGGGCCGGCCCTATCCGCCGCTCAACATCTACACCGATACGGCCTCGCTGCTGTGGCGGCTGTCGCTCGCAGGCAAGACCGGCCTCGAGCCCTACTGGAAGGATGTCGCCGCCTATGGCGACGGCCATTTCCCGAAGGCCGGTGCGCATTTCGCCGACGTGCATCACGCTTTGGTCGCCGCCGCCACGACGAGCGACGCCTTGCAGGCGCGGCTGGCCGAGATGGAAACGCGCCACGCCGACGGCAAGCTGGCGCCCGGCCCGTCCGCGATCGGCCTCGGCCGCGGGATCGCCGCTTTCGCGGCGGGCGACTACGGCGCGGCGGTGCGCATCCTCGCGCCGCTGATGCCCGAGCTGGTGCGGATCGGCGGCAGCCATGCGCAACGCGAATTGTGGGAGGATACATTCATCGTGGCCTGCCTGCGCGCCGGCGAGGGCAAGCAGGCGGCTGAGCTGATCTCGGACCGGCTGCACCGGCGTCCATCGCGGCGCGATCAGATGTGGTCGCAACAGGCGGCGCGGCAATAGCTGCGCTCAGTCCTCATAGCTGTCGATGACAGCATCGGCAACGGCGCGCTTGGTGATGATCCCGACGATGTCGTTGACACGCGGCCGCGCCGTGCCGCGAAACACGATCGCAGCGCCGGCACGATGGCGCTTCAGCCGCGCAAACGCCAAGCTGAGCAGGTCCTGGTCGCGGCAGATCACGAGCCGGCTCTCGACATAACGTTCGACCGGCACGTCCGGATTGCTGCTGGCCTTGAGCCACAGGCCTGACCGCGGCGGGATCAGCCCCACGATGCGCCCCTCGCGCTCCACCACGATGGCGCGGACGTCGTCGATATCATCAGGGACGATCGCCTGCCGCAGCGTGGTGCCCGCCCGCGCGACGATGAACTTCTTCTCCATGATGTCCCGCGCCTGCTTGACCAGATACAGGTTGATGTGCCGTTCCTTGGGAATCCGATGGCCGCGGTGCCGCAGCTTGATGGTGTAGATGGTCTCGCCGATCAGCGCGCGCCGCACGCCGGCCGCCAGCGCCACCGCGACGATGACAGGCACGATGATCGCGTAGTCGCGCGTCATCTCGAACACCATGACGATCGCGGTCATGACGCCACCGGTGCCGGCGCCGACCATCGCCGCCATGCCAATGATCGCCGCCGAGGGCAAGCTCAGTCCGGAATGGGGGAACACCACGCCGATCGCCGCGGCGAAGGCGGCGCCGAGCGTGGCGCCGAGATAGAGCGAGGGCGAGAAGATGCCGCCGGAAGCGCCGCAGCCAAGGCTCACCGTGGTCGCCACCATCTTCAGTACGAACAGCAGCGCGAGCAGCCCCGCCACCGTCAGCTTCTGATCGAAGATCGACTGGATCACCGAATAGCCGACGCCGTTGACGTAAGGTTGCCCGAAGCCGTGGGTGAGGCCCACCATCATCAGCCCGATGATCGACATGCCGATGATGTTCTGGGTGTACTCGTTACCCGGCAGCTTCGGGAAGCCGTCCTCCATGAACACCAGCATGCGGATGAAGGCCCAGGCTGCGACGCCGCAGAGCACGCCGAGCAGCACAAAGCTCAGGATCTCGGCCGGCGCGCTCGCTCCGGCGAGCGAGAACTGGACATCCGGGACGGCAAACGCCGGATCCGGTCCGATCAGGATTCGGCCGATCGTCGTCGCGGCTCCGGTCGCCACGACAACGGGGAGAAAGGTGCGGTTGGAGACCTCCGGCAGCAGTATTTCGAGCGCAAACAGCACGCCGCCGAGCGGGGTGTTGAAGGTCGCGGCGATGCCTGCGCCCGCGCCAGCCGACAGCAACGTGATCTTTTGCCAGGTCGACAGACCGATATATTGCGAGAATGCCGAACCCAGCGCCGAACCGATCTGAATGATCGGCCCTTCGCGCCCGACCGCGGCACCGGTGCCAATGGAAATCGCGGAGGCCAGCGCCTTGACGAGGGCGACCGCGCCACGAATGTTGCCGCGCTTGTAGAATACCGCGTCCATCACCTCGGGCACGCCGTGCCCCTTGGCTTCGGGAGCGAAACGCTTCACCAGGAACACGACGACGAGTCCGCCGATGATCGGCGAGAACAGTACCAAGTCCCCGAAGCGGCTCGGCCCCTCGCTGACATTGGCGTCGTAGGCGAAGCTGAGTGTGCCGTTGTAGGAGAGATTGTGGACCATCGCGATCAGCGCGCGGAACGCGACCGCGCCAAGTCCGGTCATGATCCCGATCACGAGGGCAAGGCCGCAAAGCGTCAGCAGGCTGACCCGCCGCTCCTCGGCGGCCGGCTTGCTGGCGGAGCCGAGGAGCGCGGGACTTGCGGACGTGGACACGGCGGGCATCAGAGATCACCGATAGGCTGGAGCAGTCGTCGTTGCTGCACGAATTATACCAATCAGGCCGAGATCAAAGCGCATATTGCTGGAACATGCATGCATGTTTCGCAGACGTGCGGCGAGGCGTAACTATGTCGTGACCCGATCTAATCTGGCGGCGGGAACTCCGGCCGCGTCGATCGGGCCAGCCGGCATGGTCAGCCCGAGCTTGGCCGCGGGCGCGGCGTACGTCTGCACATTTCGTAATATCGGAAAAATACCCCTGAGTTGCCCGACATGTCAAGCGCCTGACCGAACAGCGCCTGATCGAACGCCGGCCGTCGCCGGCTCCTTTGCATGGGGTTGTTTTTCGAGATTTGGCCGGCGGGGTCCTATCATGCGCCAGCGTGCGATGGGATTGGGTTGGGCCGGAGCGGCGTCGGCGGTTCACCTCTCCCTTGGGAGAGGTCGATTTACGCAGCAAATCGGGTGAGGGGTTACGGTCTGTCGAGAGAGCAAGAGCCCTCACCCGGCGCTTCGCGCCGACCTCGCCCCGCCCGGGAGAGGTGCAACCGAATCCGCGGTCAGACCGATTCAACCTCAATCACCCGCTTTGACCCGCACCGGGCGAGGCAAAGAAGTGCTCGGGTCCGTCGACTTCCGCAAGCTTGCTGCCCTCGATCACCCAGAACCGGTTCGCCACCTCGCGCACGAACTGGCGGTCGTGCGAGACGAGGAGGCAGCTCGCCTGCTGCGCCATCAACTCGTCCTCCAGCGCCTCCTGGCCCTCGATGTCGAGATGGTTGGTCGGCTCGTCGAGCAGATAGAAGTTCGGCTGGGTGAGCCGCAGCACCAGCATGCCGAGGCGCGCCTTCTGCCCGCCCGACAGCCGCCCGATCGGACGGCCCTGCATCTCGATCGACAGGCCGGCGCCGGCGAGCAAGCCGCGCGCCCGTTGATCGCCCACCTCGAAGCGGCGGGTGATCATGCGCATCGGCGTGTCGGTGTCCACCAGATCAGCCAGTGCCTGGTCGCAATAGCCGAGCACGAGCGACTCGGTGGCCTTGATCTCTGCCGCTGCCGTCTCCGCGCCTTCGATCGCCTGGCGCAGCGCGGCGACGAACCGGGTCTTGCCGGCGCCGTTCGGCCCGAGCAGCGCGATCCGGTCGCCCTTGCAGATGAAGCGCTGGCCGGTCCTGAACAATGGCCTGCCGTCGGGTGTGGCGATGGTGGCATCGTTCAGCCTGATCAGCACCTTGGCATGGCTCTCGCGGTTGGCGAGCTTGATGCTCCCGGCGGATCGGTCGACATGCGCAGGCTTTGCCGAGTCCTCCAGCTTCTCGGCACGCTGCTTCAACTGCCGGGTCTTCGACAGCAACAGGTCGCTGCCGGAATTGACGCCGAGATTGTGCAGCTTCGCCGCCTGCTGCCGCAGCTGGCGGACCGCCTTCATGTCGCGCTGGAAGCTGCGCTGGTCCGATGCATCGGCCTCGTCCGCCGCCGCGCGCGCTAGCGTGTAGGGCAGCGCGAACAGCAGCGACCGTTCCGGACGCAGGAACAGCGTCCGGTTGGTGCTGGCGTCGAGAAAGGCGCGATCGTGGCTCGCGATCACCACCGGCATCTCGCGCGGCAATGCGTTCAGCCAGGTCTCGAGCCGGGCGATTTTGGCGAGGTCGAGATGGTTGGTCGGTTCGTCGAGCAGCAGCACGTCGGGCTCGGTCACCAGCACGCGGGCCAGCACGGCAAGGCGCAGCCAGCCGCCGCTGAGTTGCCTGAGCGGCCGCTGCCAGAGTTCCTCCGGCACGTCGAGCGATTGCAGCACGATGTCGACCCGCCAGCCTTCACTGCCGCGTTGCTCGCTGGGCAGCGCCGCGAGGACGGCGGCATGGAACGGGGTGTCGAGCAGTTCAGGCGGGGCATCCTGCGCGACATGGCCGATGGTCAGGCCGCGCGACCGGGTGATGTCACCTTCGTTCGGCTGCATCGTCCCGGCGATACAGCGCAGCAGCGTGGACTTGCCACGGCCGTTGGCGGCGACGAGGCCGATGCGGTCGCCAGCGTTGACGACGAGGTTGAGTTCGGAAAACAGCGGCGCGTTCAGCGTCACGCCGAGATTGCGGACATTGATGAGGGTCACGATCGATTCTCTGGTCTTGCCGGCCATCACGGCATCCGGGGCAGCAGCCATCGACGGACGGGCGTGACGAAGCGCGGCGGGGGATTGAAGTGCAGGCACGAGCACTCAAGGGCTCGTCGCCGCACAGCCACGAAGGGCAGACCAGGAAGATAGAGTTGAGGTTTCCGGTCAGCCCTGCAAACGCATTTGCAGGGCGTTAACGGGGCCACGCCGGAGGTGGTGATCGGCAAATCTCGTCACGACGCAGCCTCCTTTCCGGTTGGAATGATGTGACGCGGTGAAAATAGACGCGCCTGGAGCGGAAGGCAAGCACACCGGAGCTAGCCGGTCTTGCGCACGGGCTCCACAATGTCGCTGCGGCCGACCAGCGCGGCGTACTGGCCGATCGGCGCCGGCTTGCCGAGCAGATAGCCCTGCACCGCGTCGCAGCCTTCCTCCGCGAGGAAGGCAAGCTGCGGCTCGGTCTCGACGCCCTCGGCGACGATCGACATTTCGAGGCCGTGGCCGAGATCGATCACCGCGCGCACGATCGCGGCCGACTGCGGGTTGCGGCCGAGATTGATGACGAAGGCGCGGTCGATCTTGATCTTGTCGAACGGGAACGCCTGCAAATAGCTCAGCGAGGAATAGCCGCTGCCGAAATCGTCCATCGAGATGCGGACGCCGAGCGCCTTCAGCCGCCGCAGCAGCGATAGACCGCGATCGAAATCCTCGATCAGCACGCCCTCGGTGATTTCCAGCTCGAGCCGGTCGGGCGCCAGCCCGGTCTCGAGCAGGATCGAATGCACGAGGCCGACGAGATCGCCATGGGTGAATTGCGCCGGCGACAGGTTGACGGCGACCTGCAGCGGCACAGCCCAGGACGCCGCCTCGCGGCAGGCTTCGCGCAGGATCCACTCGCCCATCTCGACGATCAGCCCGCTTTCCTCGGCCAGCGGAATGAAGTCGCCGGGCGGCACGAAGCCGCGCACCGGGTGATGCCAGCGCGCCAGCGCCTCGAAGCCGATCACCTCGCTCGCCGCGATGCTCGTCCCGGCGGCGGCCTGCGGCTGGTAGTAGAGCGACAATTCGCCGTTCCTGATCGCGACCGACAGCTCCTGGTGCAGCACGCGGCGGTCGCGGACCTGCTGGTCCATCTCCGGCTCGTAGATCGAGATCGTGCCGCGCGACTTCGCCTTGGCACGGAACAGCGCCGCGCCGGCATTGGCGAGCAGCGAGGCGGCATCCGGGCCGTTGTGCGGGAACACCGCGATGCCGGTGGTGAGGCCGGTGCGCACCGACTTGCCGTCGATCGCGAAATCCTGTCCGAGCGCCTCGGCCGCCTGCTCGGCGAGCGCGATGCCGGCCGCGGGCTGCCGGCCGTCGATGATCAGGCCAAATTCGTCGCCGGACAGCCGCGCCACGACGCCGCCGCGCGCCGCCGACTGCAGCCGCTGCGCCACCTCGATCAGCACCTTGTCGCCCATCGCGTGGCCGAAGACGTCGTTGATCTCCTTCAGCCCGTCGAGATCGACGCAGAGCACCGCGAATTCCTCGTCGGTGCCGGCGCAGGCCTCGATCATCTGGGTCAGCGCCTGCAGGAAGGCAGCGCGGTTCGGCAGATCGGTCAGGCCGTCGTGATAGGCCATGTGCGCCATCCGCGACTCGGTCTGGCGCCGGTCGGTGACGTCCTCATGGGTCTTGATCAGGTATTGCGGCTCGCCTTGCTCGTCGAGCACCGTCATGCGGCGGGTCAGGAACAGCCGCAGACCGTCCTTGGTCGAGATCGGGTGCTCCTCGGCGATCATGCCGCGCTTGCGCAGCGCCGCCTCGTCGCGGGCGATGATCAGCTTGGCTTCGCGCGGGTTGAAGATGTCGGCGGCGGTCAGCCCGGTGGCATCCTCGCGACGGCGGTTGAGGATGGTCTCGGCGCTGCGGTTGGCCAAGAGGTAGCGGCCGTCCTTGACGCGCTGGACGATCAGCGAGACCGGGATGTTGTCGACCACGAGCTCGAGGAACTTCTTGTTGTTCTCGAGCTCGCGCGACAGCGAGCGGCGCTCGGTGACGTCCTCGAACAGAGCGATCAGGAATTCCGGCGCGCCGGCCTCGTTGCGCGCGATGACGCGGTTCGACGCCAGGATGCGCTTCTGCGTGCCGCGTTCGACGACGAATTCGCTGCGGTGATAGCCCTCGGACGCGTTCAAGGCGGCGCGGTCCGCCGCCTCGATGCTGGCGGCGGTCTCGGGACGGAAGATCTCGTCGGCGCGCTTGCCGACGATGTGATCGCGCGAGAAGCGGGAGAACCGCTCGAAGGCGCGGTTGGCGAAGATGTAGCGGCCGTCCTCGATGTTCTTGGCGGCGACGCAGACCGGGACGTTGTCGAGCACGGATTCCAGGAATTGCGTGGTCGAGGCCAGCTTGCGCGACAGCACGCGCTGGTCGGTGCAGTCGAGATGGGTCGCGACCGAACCGCCGTTCGGCAGCGGGAAATACTTCACCAGCACCGAGCGGCCGCCCGGCAGCTCGGTGACCATGCCTTCGGGGGCGGCGGCCTTGGTGTAGAAGTCGTCGGGACTGACGTCGAGCGCGCCGCGACTGCGGCGCAGCTCGAGCAGTTCGGGCCCGGTCATGTTGCGGCGGATGTCGGCGCGCGACAGGCCGTAGATGTCGAGATAGCGATCGTTGCAGAACACGATCCGGCCGGTGGCGTCGGTCATCACGACGCCCTGGTTCAGATGGTTCAAGGCCGACGAGACAAAGGCGTTGCGCCGCAGCTGCGCCCGCTTGGCCTTGCGCAGGGCCGACAGCACCCAGAGCCCGACCGCCCCGAAGAAGGAGGTCACAACCACGCTGCCGATCAAGAGCTCCCAGACCACGTTCGGATCGAGGTCACCGAGGTAGTTCGACGGGGCGAACGCGCCGGTGCCTGCCCAGGCCGCGCCGCCTGGCGAGACGGCGGCGATCAGGCAAAGCACGGCCTTTGCCGGAATCGAATCCTTCCCGCCCGCCTGCCGCTTCCTGCCAACCATCAGTCACCCGCGGATTTCGCGGCGGAGTGTCCGGGCGCGGCGGTTTGGATCGGGTAAACGCGTCGTGATGCAACTGGAAAATGTGACTTAAAATACGGCAATTGCCCCGACATGATTAATGGTCCACTAACAGGGCGGCGATCTGAAACTATTCCAGACAGCCCAAGCACTTAGAGTTTCAAGCGCTTGGGGATGGAATTTGCTAGATGGTCGCGCGCGACGCGACCGCTGTCGCGGCAAGCTTCTGATCTGAAGGACGAGATGGACAGGGTTGATTGCGTGATCGTGGGCGCCGGGGTGATCGGCCTCGCCGTGGCCCGCCGGCTGGCGCAGGCCGGCCGCGAAGTTGTCGTGATCGAGGAGGCGGAGGGCATCGGCACGATCACCTCGTCGCGGAACAGCGAGGTGATCCACGCTGGCATTTATTACCGCGCCGGCAGCCTGATGGCGCGGATGTGCGTCAGCGGCAAGCACAAGCTGTACCGTTACTGCGCCGAGCACGGCATCCCGCACAAGAATTGCGGCAAGCTGATCGTCGCCACTACGGCCAAGGAAACCGAGAAGCTGGAGTCGATCCGCGCCCATGCCGAGGCCAACGGCGTCGACGACATGCAGCTATTGTCCGGAGCAGCGGCGCGCGCGCTGGAGCCGGCGCTGAACTGCGATGCGGCGCTGCTGTCGCCCTCCACCGGGATCATCGACAGCCATGCCTACATGCTGGCGCTGCGCGGCGATGCCGAGGAGGCCGGCGCCGCCTTCGCGTTCCACACCCCGCTGCTGCACGCGACGGCCACCGCCGACGGGTTCGAGATCGAAGCCGGCGGCGCGTCGCCAATGACGCTCGCCTGCGATCTCCTGATCAACGCCGCCGGCCTCGGCGCCTCGGCGGTGGCGCGCAGCATCGAGGGCATGCCGATCGAACAGATCCCGACGGCCTATCTCGCCAAGGGCAATTATTTCAGCTGCAGCGCGCGGGCGCCGTTCTCGCGGTTGATCTACCCGGTGCCGGAGCCCGGCGGGCTCGGCGTGCACCTCACCCTCGACATGGCCGGACAAGCGAGGTTCGGCCCCGACGTCGAATGGGTCGATCACGTCGACTACGCCGTCGACCCGGCGCGGGCCGAGCGGTTCTATCCGGCGATCCGGAAGTATTGGCCGACGCTGCCGGATGGTGCGCTGATGCCGAGCTATTCCGGCATCCGGCCCAAGATCGTGCCGCCAGCGGTCGCGACCCAGGATTTCCTGATCCAGGGGCCGCGCGACCATGGGGTCAACGGGCTGATCAACCTGTTCGGGATCGAGTCGCCCGGACTGACGTCGTCGCTCGCGATCGCCGACCATGTCGGTGAACTGGCCGAGATCTGAGCAACCGCAGCAATACCGGCCGAGGGATGGGCACGCGTGGTGTCCATCCGGCGGCGGCTAGGCTTGGTTAACTTGCGGGGGGGACTGCTAGTGGACGGTGTCGTCCGCGGTTTGCCTCAACCGCTCGATCTCGTCCTTGACCATCAACTTCCGGCGCTTCAACTCGACAATCTGCAGGTCGTCTACGGAGGGGTGCACGAGAGCTTCGTGCAGTTCGTTTTCCAGTATTTTGTGCTTGCGCTCCAGTTCAACGAGATGCGCCTGTATTGCCATTGCGAACTCTCCTCGGTGGGTTAAACCTCAGGTTCGATCCGGACCCGTGAGTGTACACAAGTGGGCGGTGCTGTCGATGGGGGACGCGAAATGCCGCATGATGCTTTTCCAGTCTATCTGTAACCAATCGTGACTACGGAACCGGTCCGGCTTGCGTCGCGCGCGCCCAGGGACGATATTTCGGCAAGCGGCGGCCGCTTCGCCTGCCACAACCTCACCGTGCTTATCAGTAACGTACACCATGAACGACCAAGATGAGCGCGAACTTCACGCCGAGCTGGCGCGTCTGCAACAAGAGCACCGCGATCTCGATGCCGCGATCGACGCGTTGCATCAGTCGCCGGCGCCGGACTTGTTGATGCTGCAACGCTTGAAGAAGCGGAAGCTGCAATTGCGCGATCGCATCGCCTTCATCGAAGACCAGATCACGCCCGACATCATCGCCTGAGGCGCGCGCTTGCGAATTGCGCAGCAGCCGGTCCACGGCAAGCGCGGTGTTGTCCCCGTCATCCACAGCGAGTGTCAGCTTCAAGTTCACGGGCACCACGGTGCATGGGCGTTTTTTGACCCTTGACTCTATCGGAACAAAAAGAGAACATAATCCACCAAGCCGTCAGCCTCAGGAAAGGGAGTTTCGCCATGTCCGGATCGTCGTCCCTGCTCGACAACAGCCGCTACGAGAAGGCGTGCGATCAGGCGATCGCCATGTGCGACGGCAATCTACGCAGCACCATCAAGGCGCTGATCATGGCCAATGAATATCTGGAAGCCGAGCTCGAGGAATTGCAGGCCGCGATCACCGCCGGCTGCGTGCCTGCGCCGGCGCAACAAGCGGCGAGCGACGCCGCCTGATCGGGAGCACCGCGATGGCCGATGTCACCTATTACGTGGCGCTGCCCTTCTTGCAGGACGATGACGGCTCGCCGATCGCGGGCAACGCCGAGGAGTGCCAGAGTTCGGCGATCGCGCTGCGGCGGGCCGAGACGATGTCGCGGATGCCCGGAAGCATCGGCGCGGTTGCGTTCAGCCGCACCGGCGATCCCGCGATCGGCGAATTCGGCGACGCCAAGCTGCTGCGCGCGTTCGGGAATGTGCCGGAGGATCTCAGCGCATTGTGAAAGCATGGTCCGGAAAGCGTGAAGCGATTTTCCAGGACCTCATGCGCCAGAGGATTCGTGCCGCCGCTGCGCCTTGCGCAGATACATCGCGCGATCGGCTTCATTGAGGACGTGTTCGATGTCGGAGTGCGCGCCGATGAGCGCGACGCCGGCCGAGGCGCCGGCGCGGACATGGCGGCCATCGAACACGAAGGTCAGACGATCGATCGTCTGTTCCAGGGTCGCGGCCTTGGCCCTCGCATCGGTTTCGCTGAGATTCCACAGCAGCAGCGCGAACTCGTCACCGCCGAGGCGGCCGATCACGTCGGAGGCGCGCACCTGGTCCAGCACCGCCGCGACGATCGCCTTCAGCACCGCATCGCCCGCGGCGTGGCCGTGAGTGTCGTTGATCGGCTTGAGCCGATCGACGTCGAGCACGATCAATGCGCCGGTGGCGTGGTAGCGCTTGATGAAGGCGACTGCCCGGGTCAGCTCGCGCTCGAAGCCCCGCCGGTTCAGGATGTCGAGCAGGAAATCGGTCTCGGCGGTGGCCTGCAACTCCTCGATCCGGGCCTGCGCCCGCGCCAGTTGCGCCCGCAGCCGGCGAATCGTCGATTTGTCGGCCGACGCGACCGCTCCGCGCCCGGCAGGGGCGGTTCCGGCTCGGCCGGAGGCGGATTTGCGTGTAACCGCCGCGTCTTTCGGCCGTTTTGTGGCCTTGGAAGTCGCTTTGGAGGCCGCTTTGGAGCCGGCTGCCCTCGTCTTCTTCTTCATGCGCATCCTTGTTGAGGCCTGCTTATGAAGGCTTGCCGGGATTCACCAAGACAGGATAGTGCATTCTAACTCCCTTGCCACGCCTTGGATGACGCCCGGGCCGTCCCTATAATCGGCCTATGCTTTTGGATTCCTGCACAGAATTGACGACATGACCGCCCCGATCGCCATTATCATGGGAAGCCAGTCCGATTGGGAGACCATGCGCCATGCCGCCGACACGCTGGTGGCGCTCGGTGTCGCCTGTGAAACCCGGATCGTTTCCGCCCACCGCACCCCGGACCGGCTCTATGCCTTTGCCAAGGGCGCCAAGGCGGCCGGCCACAAGGTGATCATCGCCGGCGCCGGCGGCGCGGCGCATCTGCCGGGCATGACGGCGGCACTGACCGAGCTTCCGGTGTTCGGAGTTCCCGTCGAGTCGAAGGCGCTGTCGGGCGTCGATTCGCTCTACTCGATCGTGCAGATGCCGGCCGGCATTCCGGTCGGGACGCTCGCGATCGGCAAGCCCGGCGCGATCAACGCAGCGCTGCTCGCGGCCAGCGTGCTCGCCCTCAACGACCCCGCTTTGTCGGCCCGGCTCGCGGCCTGGCGCCAGCAACAGACCGACGCTGTCAAGGACCGCCCGGAGGCCTCGGCGTGACCTCCTCCAATGCAGTGAAGCTGAAGCCGGGCGACACCATCGGAATCCTCGGCGGCGGCCAATTGGGCCGGATGCTGGCGACGGCGGCGGCGCGCCTCGGGCTGCGCTGCCAGGTGTTCTCGCCCGATCCGGACTCGCCGGCCTTCGACGTGGTGCAAGCGGCGACCTGCGCCGAATATGCCGATGTCGAGGCGCTCGAACTGTTCGCCAACGACGTCAACGTCGTCACCTATGAATTCGAGAACGTGCCGGCCGCCACCGCCATGGTGCTGGCCGCGCGCCGCCCGGTGCTGCCGGCGCAGACGATCCTCGAGACCACGCAGGACCGGCTGGTTGAAAAGGATTTCGTCAGCAAGCTCGGCATCGGCACCGCCGACTATGCCGATGTCTCCTCGGTCGCGACGCTGCGCGCCGCGATCGCGCGCATCGGCCTGCCTGCCGTGATCAAGACCCGCCGCTTCGGCTATGACGGCAAGGGTCAGGCGATCGTCCGCGACGGCGACGACCTCGACCAGATCTGGGAGGACCTCGGCACCAAGTCGGCGATCCTCGAGGCGTTCGTGCCGTTCGAGCGCGAGATCTCGGTGATCGCTGCGCGTTCGACGTCCGGGCAGATCGAATGTTTCGACGTCACCGAGAACGAGCATCGCGACCACATCCTGAAAACATCCCGCGCGCCGGCGGCGATCCCTGACGCGCTCGCCGCGCAGGCGCGTGCGATCGCCGAGAAGATCGCATCGGCGCTCGACTATGTCGGCGTGCTGGCGGTCGAGATGTTCGTGGTGCCGGGCAGCGGCGCACCGACGGTGCTGGTCAACGAGATCGCGCCGCGGGTACATAATTCCGGCCACTGGACGCTCGACGGCGCCTCGATCTCGCAGTTCGAACAGCACATCCGGGCAATCGCCGGCTGGCCGCTGGGCAAGCCGGTGCGCCACGGCGAAGTCACCATGACCAATCTGATCGGCGATGACATCCTGAGCTACGAGCAGTGGCTCACGGTCCCCGGCGCCACGGTGCATCTCTACGGCAAGGGCGCGCCGCGCCCCGGCCGCAAGATGGGCCATGTCACCGAAGTGATGCCGCCGCGCAAGCCATAGCCGCGGCGGCTTTCTCGACATCGATAGAAATGGGATCGTGGCAACCACGATCCCATTCGCAAGATCACGCCGTCTTCACACCGGCCACGACGCCGGTCGGCTCGTCGCTGAGCCAGCGGTAAATGACGCCGCCGAGCGCCCCGCCGATCAGCGGCGCGACCCAGAACATCCAGAGCTGCGCCACGGCCCAGCCGCCGACGAACAGCGCCGGACCGGTGCTGCGGGCCGGATTCACCGAGGTGTTGGTGACGGGGATGCTGACGAGGTGGATCATCACCAGCGCGAGCCCGATCGCGAGCGGCGCGAAGCCCGCCGGGG
Source organism: Bradyrhizobium semiaridum (assembly GCF_020329505.1). Lineage (GTDB taxonomy): Bacteria > Pseudomonadota > Alphaproteobacteria > Rhizobiales > Xanthobacteraceae > Bradyrhizobium > Bradyrhizobium semiaridum. The sequence continues at coordinate 41,387 of NZ_JAGKJJ010000010.1, read as the reverse complement.
CCTTGCCATGGGTCGATCCCATGATGATGAACAGGAACATCATGGTCATGACCACTTCCATGATGAAGCATACCACCATGCTGTACTGGCCGGGTGAGTGCGCGTCATAGCCGTTGGAGGCAAACCCCTTGCTGACATCGAAGCCGGGCGCACCGCTGGCGATCACATAGAGCAGCCAGGCCGCGATGATCGCGCCGGCGACCTGCGCGATGATGTAGGGCAGGATCTGGCCGGCCGGGAAACGCCCGCCGGCGGCCAGGCCGACCGTGACGGCCGGGTTGAGGTGACAGCCCGAGATATGGCCGATCGCATACGCCATGGTGACCACGCTCAGACCGAACGCCAGCGACACGCCAACCAGGCCGATCCCGACCTGCGGAAAGCCGGCCGCGATCACCGCACTGCCGCAGCCTGCGAATGTGAGCCAGAACGTGCCGATCAGCTCGGCCGCATATTTCTTCATATCCATGTGGCATCTCCCCTATTTCCAATGTCCGGACACTATAGGTTCCGGGAGCGGCCCTGATCCCGGCGCCAAACCACCCAAATCAGGGCCGCACGAGGGCATTCTCGCCTCATTTCGTGGCTTTACTAGGCCCGAAAGTCACGCCACCGGTGGACATCTGCGCATTTGTCTGATACATGCGCGCGCCTAGGGTTAAAGAGGCAGGCCTTTGCCGCCCCTTTGCTTTGCCAGAATTCCGAACCGATCAATTCAAAAGAGGATGCCGCGTGCAGGTTCTCGTCCGCGATAATAATGTCGACCAGGCTCTCAAGGCGCTGAAGAAGAAGATGCAGCGCGAGGGCATTTTCCGCGAGATGAAGCTCCGCGGTCACTATGAGAAGCCCTCCGAGAAGAAGGCCCGTGAAAAGGCCGAAGCCGTGCGCCGCGCACGCAAGCTGGCGCGCAAGAAGCTGCAGCGCGAAGGTCTGCTGCCGATGAAGCCGAAGCCGGTGTTCGGCGCCGGTCCGGGTGCCGACCGCGGCGCCGGTGGCCGTGGTGGCGCAGGCGCTGGTCGCGGCCCGCGCTGAACCGGTTTGCCGATCTGGAAGTCCAACAACGCGGGCCCTCGGCCCGCGTTGTTGTTTTGAAGCAGGCGGTATTCCGGGTTACCAATGCAAAATTACCTGCACGAGCATTTTGCATAATGGCTGTCCCGGCGCCCCGCTCCCGATTCGGACCTGCGCATCGCCGCCGAGCGCCGCAGGCCGTGCTTGTGGCAGCGGCTCTCGCCTTGCCGCTTGCGAGCTGCTCCTTCGACCTCGGATCATGGGGGTCGGACGACAAGCCGAAAGCCCCGGCCGCCGCAGCCGAGAAGCCGGCCGACACGATCACCTCGCAGGACATCAGCACCGCCAAGGATCACGCGGTCCGTGGCGGGGTGCTGGTGCGCTCCGGCAAGACCGACGAGGCACTCTCCGAGTTCGATCAGGCGCTGGCAGCCGACCCCTACAACATCCAGGCGCTCTACGGCCGCGGCCTGATCTATCAGGGGCGCGGCCAGCACCAGCAGGCGATCGAGGATTTCACCGCGGCGAGCGGGCTGTCGCCGCAAAAGGTCGAGCCGCTGCTCGGCCGCGCCACCAGCTATCTCGCGCTCGACAAGGCCAAGGAGGCGGCCGCCGACCTCGACGAGGCCGTGCAGGCCGATCCGTCCAGTGTGGGGGCGTGGACCGCCCGCGGGCAGGCCTATGAGCGGCTCGGCGACAAGGCCAAGGCGTCGGCGTCCTACAACCGCGCGCTCGCCCTGCGCCCCAAGGACGAGGCCGCGCGCAGCGGCCTGGCACGCACCGGCGGCTAGCTAGCGCATGATGAGATTAGGTCAGCTGGTACGGGATCGGAGGTTCACCTCTCCCTTGAGAGAGGTCGGCGCGCAGCGCCGGGTGAGGAGTTACGGTCCCTCGTTGGAGCTGCGGCCCCTCACCCGATTTGCTGGCGCAAATCGACCTCTCCCGTCGGGGAGAGGTGAACCGAGAGGCCGGACCGATTTAACCTAACCGCATTTCGCCTTAGCGCTTCGGCTTACTTCGGCAGGACGGCGTGGAACACCGACTTGGCGGCGGACAGCATGTCGTCGGCGACCGAGCCGCGATCCTTCGGGGGAGCTTCAGACGCTTCGGCACGCAGATCGAGCGGCGGTTGCAGCACCGGCACCGGAATATCGGCCGGGGGCGTCAGCCGATTGGCATCCTGGACATTGCTGGCATAGGGCGCGCGCGGCTGGGTCGGAGAATCCGCGACCACGTCGCCGGTCGGGTTCGACACCATGATCGGCGGCGGCAAGGGCCGGATCGCAGGCGCGGCCGCCGGACGTGCCTGGTCAGGCAGGCGGGCGACGTCGGTGCTGCGCGGCGCATCCTGGGACTTTGCTGCGTCCTGCTGACGCTCCTTGCGCAGCCGTTCGATCGCAGCGCGCGCGAGATCGTTGGCGTCGCGATTCTCGTCAGGTGTGACAGCAGCCTCAGCCGGCTGCGCGACCGCCGGCGTCAGCTTCGCGATCGACTTCGGCGCGGCGGCGGGATGGTGACGCGCATCGGCGGGGATGCTGGCGGTCTCGGCCGGCGCATCGGCCTTCAGGTCGGATGATTTCTCGGCAGGCTTGTCGGCGGCAGGCTTCTCGGTGACGCTGGCCTTCTCGGACGCCGAGCGTTCGATCAGCGTGCGCTCGGACATGCCCTTGGCCTTGACGCCGGCTTCGGGAAGGCTGCTGACGACGGTGGGCTTGTCGGCGGGCTTGGCGGCGGACACGGCGGCAGTTGCCGGGGCTTCCGGCTTGGCAACGATGTAGTGGTTAACGATGTACGCCCCGATGATGGTCGCCGCCACAGACGGCAAGATGTCCATCACGAATTTCTTCAAGTAACTCAGCATGGCCTGCCACTCCCCGCCCCGGATTTCATGCTGGAACTTTGAGGCACATTCAGGGATCAACTGCGTCGGATCGGTGGCAAACCCCCGTTCCGCCGGTCACCTTTGGTGTCACTTCGGTTTCAGCTGGAGGGCCCCCGCGTCCTACGGCCGCATCCACCTCCAGATCATCGTGCAGCCGTTAACGAGAAGTGAATGTCCACATCCCGCGTGTCATGATTCGCCATTCCGTCCCGGCGGTTCCACCCTCCGCGGCGTGCATAGGCTCAGGACTTGAGCTCGACCTCGAGGAACACGATCTCGCTCGCGGTCTCGTTGAGCACGTCGTGCTGGACGCCGGCCTTGCGGAAATAGGACTTGCCGACCCCGAGCTGCGCCTTCGAGCGCTCGCCGTTCGGCGCCACGATCGTCATCTCGCCGGCCGTGATCGGCACGATCACATAGTCCATCTCATGGGTGTGCGGACCGGTGGCGCTGCCCGGCGCCAGCCGCCATTCGGTGACGCGAACCTCGGCGGTATCGACCTGAACATCCGATTTGGCGCTGAGCATTCTTGTTTCTCCAGTGGGTCGACCTTCCGGTCGGGCTTCAGTTGAAGACAGGGGCGATCGGCAGAAAGGTCAAGAGCAGAAACAGCGGAACGAGAACAAGGGAGGCCCAGAACAGATAGCCGAAGAAGCTCGGCATCTGGATCCCGCGCTCCGCGGCGATCGCAGCGACCATGAAGTTCGGCGCGTTTCCGATATAGGTGAGCGCGCCCATGTAAACTGCCCCCATCGAAATCGCCGCCAGGGTGCCCGACAGCGCGTTCATCAGGGCCTCGGCATTGCCGCCGGCCAGCTTGAAGAACAGCAGATAGGTGGGTGCATTGTCCAGGAATGCCGACATCAGGCCGGTGTACCAGAAATAGGCAACCTGCTTGGGGGTGCCGTTGGCTTCGGTCACCGCCGACAACAGCCACGCGAAGAAGCCGTGCTTGCCGGCATCGAGCGCGGCCAGCACCGGAATGATGGTGACGAAGATCGCGGCGAACAGTTTTGCGACTTCCCGGATCGGCTCCCAGGTGAATCCGTTCACCTTGCGATGTTCCTCACGCGTCAGCCAAAGCGATAGCAGCGCGATCAGGATCAGCATGCCGTCCCGAACCAGATTTTGCAGCTCGAGATGCGTGCCGAAAACATCCACGGCGATTCCTGGCTTCCAGTTCGCAGAAAGCAAGATGCAGCCTATGATCGCGGCCACCAGCGGGAGATTGAGCAGCCCCTCGATCCTGATCGGGGCCGGGGAGGACTTGCCGGCGTCGACGGATTCGCTGCGAAAGCGCCAGGTGTCGAAGGCGATGAAGACCGTCAGCAACAGCCCGGCCACGATGAGCGTCTGAAGCCAGAGATGGCGCGCCGTCCAGAAGAAGTCCACGCCATTCAGGAACCCGACGAACAATGGCGGATCACCCAGCGGACTCAACGCACCGCCGACATTGGCCACGAGAATGATGAAGAACACGACCACATGCGTGTTGTGGGGGCGCGCAAGGTTGGCACGGATCAGAGGCCGGATCAGGATCATGCTGGCTCCGGTCGTGCCGACGATGCTTGCCATCGCCGTGCCCAGCGCCAGGATGATCGTGTTGCTCAACGGTGTGCCCCTGATGTCGCCGCTCACGACGATGCCTCCCGCGACCGTGTAGAGCGCGAACAGCACGACGATAAAGCTCAAATACTCGGCGAGCAGCGCATGGGTCACGGCGGCTACCATCGCCTCGCCTCCCGCAAACCACAGGATCGACGCGAGCGTTATCACCGACCATGCGGCCGCGATCTTCCCGTAATGGTCATGCCACAGCTTCGGAAACAGCAACGGCCCGGTTGCGATCGAGAGCAGCAGACCGACGAACGGCAACGCGAGCGGCCAGCGCAGCGACGCGCCATCGAGCGTGGCGGCATCGGCGCTATCCGGAAGGAGCATGAACAGCAGCAGAGCGGCAGCTGCCGGGGATTTCCATTTCAGCACATCAGAGGTCCGGTCTTACGGAACGAAGAGGAGGAAGATGTACACGGCGAACACCACCATGTGTACAAGACCGAACAGGATGTTGGTCCGGCCGGTCCCGAAGGTCAGCATGCTGAGCATGAACGTCAGCAGAAGGATCACCATCTCCTGTGGATTGAGCCCCAGCACCAGTTCCTTGCCGAGCGTATGGGCGGCAACGGCGACCGCCGGGATCGTGAGGCCGATCGTCGCAAGCGAGGAACCGAGCGCGAGGTTGATGCTCTTCTGCAAGTCGTTCTTGCGTGCGGCCGAAACCGCGGCGACGCTCTCCGGCAGCAGGATCAGCAGCGCCACCACCACGCCGGCAAACGCCGCGGGCGCACCGATCTTCGCCGTCACGACGTCGATCACGAGCGAGAATTTCTTGGCCAGCAGCACCACGGTCAGCAGCGAGACCAGCAGCAGGACGACGCTGAGCGCGAGCGTCCGGCCGGACATCTGCGCGCCGGCATGGCCCTCGTCCAGGCCGCCGCTGATGAAATAGTCGCGGTGGCGGATGGTCTGGGTGTAGAGGAAGACGGCATAGAGCAGGATGGTGACGACGCTGACGAAGGCGAGCTGGGCCGCCGAATAGAACGGTCCCGGCGCGGTCAGCGTGTAGTTCGGCATCACCAGCGTGATCGTCGCCAGCACGAACAGCACGCTCAGATAGAGGTTGGCACCGGTGAGCTGGAAATCCTGCTCGCGGTATCTGATACCGCCGATGAAGATGCAAAGCCCGACGAGGCCGTTGCAGACGATCATGACCACCGCAAACACGGTGTCGCGCGCCAATGTCGGGGCCGGCTTGTCACCGAGCATGATGGTCGAGATCAGCGCCACCTCGATGATCGTGACGGCGAGCGTCAACAGCAGTGTGCCGAACGGCTCGCCGATCCGCTCCGCGATCACTTCGGCGTGGTGGACGGCCGCGAACACGGTGCCGAACAGGATCACGAGCAGGATGAGCGCGAACAGCCAGCCGCCGGGCGACGGCGCGAAAGAATAGCCCGTTACCGTGAGCGCGGCGAACAAGGCGACCGCCAGGGCGGGAAACAGCCAGGCCGACCGCGGCATCGGTCCGTGTGCGCTCATCTCGTCAGGTCCCCAATTCGACTGACCGCGAGTATGCGACAGACAATCGTCGCCGTCAGCCTTTTGACGCGCCGATAAATCGCCTTGCCACGTCGGTCGCGCCGAAATCGTCGAGATTGTCGTGGCCGCCGCCCGGCAAGCGCACGAATGTCTTGGGCTCCCGGGCAAGGCCGAACAGCCGCTCGCCGAATCGGATCGGGATCACGGGATCAGCGCTGCCATGCATGATCAGGAGCGGCGCCGTGACGCCGGCGATGCGCCGGTCGGAGTGGAATTGGTCCCGCATCAACAGCCGGATCGGCACGAACCAAAACGCAGCGGCGGCGATGTCGGCCGCCGACGTATAGGGCGCCTCGAGGATCAGCCTGCCGACGGGATGCTCGGCCGCGATGGCGACCGCAACGCCGCTGCCGAGCGAGAAGCCCCAGGCCACGACCTGCCTCGCGCCATAGCGCGCCGTGGTGAACGCGTAGGCCGCCGCGGCGTCCTGCAGCAGTCCCTGCTCGCTCGGCGATCCGCTCGAGCCGGCATAGCCGCGATAGGACAGCGCAACCAGCCCGGTGCCGTCGGCGGTGATCGCCTTGAAGCGCGCGACGCGGCCGGCCAGGAAATCGCCATTGCCGAGAAAGAACAGCACGACCGGCCGGCCCGGTTTCGGCGGCACATGCCAGACGATGACCTTCTCGCCGTCGGCGGTGGTCAGGACATGCTCTTCGGCTTCGGGAAGGCCTGCGGCCGTCGGCGCGGTGCGCCCGACCGGCGGCGCCGGAAACAGCATCTCGCGCTGCTTGACGAACAGCCAGGCGAGGCCGCCGAGATAGATCACGGCCACTGCGATCAACAGCCACTTCAGGATTGCGAGTGCGAGCGCCATTCGGGAGGCCGCGGTTATTTTCTGCGTTTGGGCTTCAGCCGCCTCTCCACCTCGAGCCGGATGCTGTCCGGAACCGGCCGGCACGCGCAGGCCACCGCATGCGCCGCGTGCCATGCGACGCGCTGCTCACGCGTGGGCCGGGGCGGCATGCGATGGTCGCGATGCCACTCCCGGTTCAGCGCCATCGCGCCGGTCTCACATCGCCTTGACGATGTTCTCGGTAACCTTCTTGGCGTCGCCGAGCAGCATCATGGTGTTGTCGCGATAGAACAGCGGATTGTCGATGCCGGCATAGCCCGAGGCCAGCGAGCGCTTGATGAACATCACGGTGCCGGCCTTCCAGACCTGCAGCACCGGCATGCCATAGATCGGCGAGGTCTTGTCCTCTTCCGCGGCCGGGTTGGTGACGTCGTTGGCGCCGATCACGAAGGCGATGTCGGCCTGAGCGAACTCCGAGTTGATGTCCTCGAGCTCGAACACCTCGTCATAGGGCACGTTGGCTTCGGCGAGCAGCACATTCATGTGGCCGGGCATGCGCCCCGCCACCGGGTGAATGGCGTATTTCACCTCGACGCCTTCCTTCTTCAGGATGTCGGCCATCTCGCGCAGCGCGTGCTGGGCCTGCGCTACCGCCATGCCGTAGCCCGGCACGATGATGACCTTGGAGGCGTTCTTCATGATGAAGGCGGCATCGTCGGCCGAGCCGAGCTTGGCGGGCTTCTGCTCGCCGGAGCCGCCGCCGGCCGCCGCGGTCTCGCCGCCGAAGCCGCCGAGGATCACCGAGATGAACGAGCGGTTCATCGCATGGCACATGATGTAGGACAGGATCGCACCCGACGAGCCGACCAGCGCGCCGGTGATGATCAGCGCCGAGTTGCCGAGCGTGAAGCCGATGCCGGCCGCGGCCCAGCCGGAATAGGAGTTCAGCATCGAGATCACCACCGGCATGTCGGCGCCGCCGATCGGGATGATCATCAGGACGCCGAGCACCAGCGCGATGATGGTGATCAGCCAGAAGTCGACGGCGCTGCCGGAGCGGACCAGGCCGAAGATGAAGAACACCAGCGCCAGCGCCAGCACGATGTTGATGATATGGCGGAACGGCAGGATGATCGGCGCGCCGCTCATGCGCGCGGAGAGCTTCAGGAACGCGATCACCGAGCCGGTGAAGGTCAGCGCGCCGATCGCGACGCCGAGCGACATCTCGACCAGGCTCGAGGCATGGATGTTGCCGGGCGTGCCGATGTCGAACGCCTCGGGCGCGTAGAACGCGCCGGCCGCGACCAGCACCGCGGCCATGCCGACCAGCGAATGGAACGCGGCGACCAGTTCCGGCATCGAGGTCATCGGCACCCGGCGCGCGATCACGGCGCCGATGCCGCCGCCGATCGCGACCGCCAGGATCACCAGCAGCCAGGCGATGCCGTCGGCCGGCGGATGGCTCGCCAGCGTGGTGCCGACCGCGATCGCCATGCCGACCATGCCGAACATGTTGCCCTGGCGCGAGGTGGCCGGGCTCGACAGGCCGCGCAGCGACAGGATGAACAGCACGCCCGCAACGAGATATAGCAGTGCAGAGAGATTGGCGCTCATCTCAGGTCCCCCAAATCCTTAACTCACCCCGAGGTGATTGCCGCTCACTTGGCTTTCTTCTTGTACATCGCCAGCATGCGCTGGGTGACGAGAAAGCCGCCGAAGATGTTCACGCAGGCGAAGATCAGCGCCACGAAGCCGAAGCCGCGGGCCCAGCCCGAGCCGCTCGACACCATACCGACGCCGACCGCGAGCAGCGCGCCGACCACGATCACCGAGGAGATCGCATTGGTCACGCTCATCAGCGGCGTATGCAGCGCCGGGGTCACCGACCACACCACGAAATAGCCGACGAACACGGCGAGAACGAAAATCGACAGCCGGAACACGAACGGATCGACGGCCTGCGCGAGATGCTCCATGGCTTCTCTCCTTACTTCGGCTGGAAGTTGGGATGGATGACGGCGCCGTCCTTGGTCAGCGCGGTGGCCTTGACCAGCTCGTCGTCCCAGTTGACCGCGAGCGTCTTGTTGGCCTTGTCGATCATCGTCTCGATGAACGAGAACAAATTGCGCGCGTACAGCCCCGATGCCGAGGCCGCGACGCGGCCGGCGACGTTGGTGTAGCCGACGATCTTGACGCCATCGACGTCGACGACTTCGTTCGCCCTGGCGCCCTCGACATTGCCGCCGCGCTCGACCGCGAGATCGACCAGCACCGAGCCCGGCTTCATCGACTTCACCATCTCGGCGCTGATCAGCTTCGGCGCCGGCCGGCCCGGGATCAGCGCGGTGGTGATCACGATGTCCTGCTTCTTGATATGCTCGGCGGTCAGCGCGGCCTGCTTGGCCTGGTACTCCTTCGACATCTCCTTGGCGTAGCCGCCGGCGGTCTGCGCGTTCTTGAACTCCTCGTCCTCGACGGCGAGGAATTTGGCGCCGAGCGATTCGACCTGCTCCTTGGTGGCGGGCCGCACGTCGGTCGCGGTGACCACGGCGCCCAAGCGGCGCGCGGTCGCGATCGCCTGCAGCCCGGCGACGCCGACGCCCATCACGAACACCTTGGCGGCGGGAACGGTGCCCGCCGCGGTCATCATCATCGGGAAGGCGCGGCCGAACGCCTCGGCGCCCTCGATCACCGCACGGTAGCCGGCGAGATTGGCCTGCGAGGACAGCACGTCCATCACCTGCGCGCGGGTGATGCGCGGCATCAGCTCCATCGCGAAGGCGGCAATGCCGGCATCGGCCATCGTCTTGAGCGCGGCCTCGTTGCCGTAGGGATCCATGATCGCGATCACCAGCGCGCCGCGCTTGTATTTCGCCAGCTCGGAGGCCTCGGGCCGCTTCACCTTGATGACGATGTCGGCATCCTTGAGCGCATCGGCGCTGACGGTGGCACCGACAGCGGTGAACTCCGAATCGGGCAGGCCCGACTTGATGCCTGCGCCCGGCTCGACCGCGACCTCGGCGCCGAGCGCCTTGAATTTCTTGACGGTATCGGGCGAGGCGGCAACCCGCGGCTCGGACGGATCGATTTCCTTGGCAACGGCAATCTTCATGGGCCCTCCGGCGGCGCCAGCAGCGCACGCGTCTTCAGCCTAGCGTTATTTTCGCCAGATTGGATACCCGGTTTCTTGAGACCGGGCTCGACAGCAGTCGGCACCGCCGCGGGACGGCGGAGCCGTTGACCGATCAGGGATCAGACCAGGAAATAGGCCATCAGGATAAGGATGATGGCGACGGAGATGGTGCCGTATTTGACGAGCTTGATAAACCCTTCATAGGTCTGCTCGTGCGCCACGTAATCGTTGCCGTCGGCGGTCGTGTAGGCCACTTCGCTATGGTCTGCCATCGCTGTCCCCAGTCAAAAATTCCCGTTCGGCGAGCCATTACCGCAAACGGGATTACAGGGCAACGGCGTGGTCCCAATCGGGCGATTTGGAACGCCGATTAACCCCATTCCGGCTTGGCGGGGGCCGAACTCCGTCCAACTCCCCCCGATCGCCCCGGCAATCCCGCGGCTTGCCGCCTCAGCCCATCGCCTCCAGCTCGTCGATCATGCCGGCGATGACGGAGAGGCCGCCATCCCAGAACTTCGGGTCCTTGGCGTCGAGCCCGAACGGCCGCAGCAGCTCCGAATAATGCTTGGTGCCGCCGGCCGCGAGCATGTCGAGATAGCGCTCGGCGAAGCCTTCCGAGGCGTGCTCGTAGACCGCATAGAGCGAGTTCACCAGGCAGTCGCCGAACGCATAGGCGTAGACGTAGAACGGCGAATGGATGAAGTGCGGGATGTACATCCAGAAGGTCTCGTAACCCGGCTTGATGTCGATCGCGGGACCTAAGCTCTCGCCCTGCACGCTGAGCCAGATCTGGCCGATCCGCTCGGCGGTGAGCTCGCCGTTCCTGCGCTCGGTATGGATCGCCCGCTCGAATGAATAGAACGCGACCTGCCTGACTACGGTGTTGATCATGTCCTCGACCTTGCCCGCGAGCAGCGCTTGGCGCTGCTTTGCGTTCTTGGTCTGCGACAGCAGCCGCTTGAAGGTCAGCATCTCGCCGAACACGCTGGCGGTCTCCGCCAGCGTCAGCGGCGTCGGCGCCATCAGCGCGCCGTTCCGCGCCGCCAGCACCTGGTGCACGCCGTGACCGAGTTCATGCGCCAGCGTCATCACGTCGCGCGGCTTGCCCTGGTAATTCATCAGCACATAGGGATGCGCCGACGGCGTGGTCGGATGCGAAAACGCGCCGGGCGCCTTGCCGGGCCGCACCGGTGCATCGATCCAGCGATCGCTGAAGAAGCGCTCGGCGATCTCCGCCATCCTTGGCGAGAAGCCGCGATACGCGGTCAGCACCATGTTGCGCGCCTCGGGCCAGGCGATCATGCCCGATGCCGCGAACGGCAGCGGCGCGTTGCGGTCCCAGTGCGGCAGCTTCTTCTTTTTGAACCAGCCGGCCTTCAGCGCGTAATAGCGATGCGACAGTCTCGGATACGCCGCGCGCACGGACGCGACCAGCGCATCGACGACCTCGCGCTCGACGCGGTTGTTGAGATGGCGGGCGTCGGCGACATCCTTGAAGCCGCGCCAGCGGTCGGAGATCTCCTTGTCCTTGGCGAGCGTGTTGGTGACCAGCGCGAAGGTGCGCTCATTGTCCTTGAAGGTCTTGGCCAGCGCCTGCGCCGCGGCCTTGCGCTTGTCGCCGGCCTTGTCCTGCAACAGGTTCAGCGTCGGCTCGATCGCGAGCTCCTTGCCGGCGACCTTGAAGCGCAAGCTGGAAATGGTCTGATCGAACAGCCGGTTCCAGGCGGCGTAGCCGCTCTGCGCCTTCTCGTGGAACAGCTGCTCGACGCGGTCCTCGAGCTGGTACGGCTTGTCCTTGCGGAGGTCCTCGATCCATGGCCGGTAGTGACCGAGCGCGGGCTCGGCCATCGCGCGCTCGATCACGTCGTCGTCAATCCGATTGAGCTCGAGCGAGAAGAACAGCAAATGCACCGACGCCGCGGTCAGCCGCTCCGACACGTCGCCGTAGAATTTCGAGATCGCGGGATCGACGCTGTCGCCGGCGTGAACGAGGCCGGCAAAGGAGCCGAGGCGGCCGGCGAGATCGTCGATCGCCTCATAGCGCCTGACTGCCTCGGCCAGCCACTTGCCGCCGCCCTCGCCAGCGGTATTTTCGGCCAGCTTGCCCTTGTAGTCGGTCTCAAACGCGACGCAATCGGCATCCATCCTCTGCAGGTCGCGCGCCACTTCCGGCGCGTCGATACCGGAATAGAGGTCTGCCAGATTCCATTCGGGCAGCTTGCCGGTCTTGCCGGCTGCCTTGACCGCAGACGTCCTGGCTGCCGGCTTCTTGGCCGCCGGTTTCTCGATGGCCGGTTTGCGTCGAACCGATTGCGTGCGGAGAGCAGACTTGTTGACGGCGGATTTGGAGCGCGAGGTCATCTTGTTCAGAATCCTACTTCAGACGGAAAGACGGCGGCGGCAGCGCAATGAGTGCGGAATTGCAACATTTAAGAGTGCGTTAATCGGCATCGGCGACAGTGCCCCGATTCGAGACAAATAATCGTAGCGTGCGGGGAAAACCATGGCTGCCACCATTTTGATCGCCGATGACGACGCCGTACAGCGCCGTTTGGTTGAAAACATGGTGCAGAAGTGCGGCTATGAGCCCCTCGTCGTCGACAGCGGCGATGCGGCGATAGCCGCCCTGACCGCACCCGAGGCCCGGGCCATCGACGCCGTCGTGCTCGACCTCGTGATGCCCGGCCTCGACGGCCTTGGTGTCCTCGCAAAGATTCGTGAAGCTGGTTTGAACATCCCGGTCATCGTGCAGACTGCGCATGGCGGCATCGACAACGTGGTGTCGGCGATGCGCGCTGGCGCGCAGGATTTCGTGGTCAAGCCGGTGGGCTTCGAGCGGCTCCAGGTGTCGCTGCGCAATGCGCTGAACGCCTCCGCGCTGAAGGGCGAATTGCAGCGCATCCGGCACAGCCGCGAGGGCCGGCTGACCTTCTCCGACATCATCACCCGCAGCGAGGCGATGGCCGGCGTGCTGCGCACCGCGCAGAAGGCGGCGTCCTCGACCATCCCCGTGCTGATCGAGGGCGAGTCCGGCGTCGGCAAGGAATTGTTCGCGCGCGCCATCCACGGCAGCAGTGAGCGCAAGGCCAAGCCGTTCGTCGCGGTCAACTGCGGCGCGATCCCGGACAACCTCGTCGAGTCGATCCTGTTCGGCCACGAGAAGGGCGCGTTCACCGGCGCCACCGAGCGGCATCAAGGCAAGTTCGTCGAAGCCCATGGCGGCACGCTGTTCCTCGACGAGGTCGGCGAATTGCCGCTCGCCACGCAAGTGAAGCTGCTGCGCGCGTTGCAGGAGGGCACGGTCGAGGCGGTCGGCGGCCGCAAGCCGGTCAAGGTCGACGTCCGCATCATCTCGGCAACCAACCGCAAGCTGCTCGACCTCGTGAAGGGCGGCCAGTTCCGCGAAGATTTGTTCTACCGCCTGCACGTGCTGCCGCTGACGATCCCCGCGCTGCGCCAGCGCCGCGAGGACATCCCGCATCTGCTACGGCATTTCCTGGCGCGGTTCTGCGCCGAGGAGAACCGCAGCATCACCGGCATCAGCGGCGAGGCGATGGCGCATCTGTCGCAGCTCGACTGGCCCGGCAACATCCGCCAGCTCGAGAACACGGTGTACCGCGCCGTGGTGATGAGCGACGGCGACCAGCTCGGCCTCGCCGACTTCCCGCAGGCCACCGCGCATGCCGTGCCCGAAGGCAAGTCGCTGCAGGGCGAACCGCTGGTGGTGTCGCCCTCGACAGCGCCGGCCATGCTTTCCGGTAATGAAATACCTCAAACGGTCGCTTTGCCGGCGGCAGGCAGCCTCGCGATGCTGAACGCGTCCGGCGACGTCCGCCCGCTGGAAGATCTCGAGAACGAGATCATCCGCTTCGCGATTTCGCATTACCGTGGCCAGATGTCGGAGGTCGCGCGCCGTCTCAAGATCGGCCGCTCGACGCTCTATCGCAAGCTCGATGAGACCGCGGCCGGCACACGCACGAGCGACGCCAGCTAGGGCTGGTCGCCGAGCACATCACACAGGGGAACCGTTTGAACCGTGGCTTGGCGGTGACAGACAAAGGCTGTGCCGCGTGGCAAAAACACACAGCCCGAAATGAAATCAGGCATTTCGAGGTCAGTTTGTCGTGAGTTGCCCCGCATGGCGCTGGCTGCATGAGAGGGGCGTATGTATCGTCTGCGTTGTTGCGTGCAGGCGTGCGAGTCGATCGAGAAGGCCGGCGCTTTCCGCGCAAGCTGTGAAACCAAAATCTGATTTGAACTGCTCCAGACAAGGCGGGGCAGTTTCACCCAAGGGGGTGTGACAATGCGTGACTGTTCGAACGACCGTCGGGGATTTGACCGCGTATTGATGGCCGTCGCGGCAACCTTCCTCACGGTGTCCGTGACCTCAGCCCACGCGCAGGACGCTCCCCGCAGCAGCGCCGCAGAACTCGCGATCGACGCCGCGATCCCGCGTCCCGAACCCGCCAACGTGCCACCGCCGACCGCTTCCGATTTCAAGGCGGACACCACCGCCGCGCTGCCCGATGCCGCGAAGGCGACTGACGCCAAGCCGACTGACAGCAAGCCGGCCACTGCCCAGACGAACGAAGCCACGCCAAGCGATGCGAAGCCGGCCGAGCCAAGCACCGCGAAGGCCACCGAGCCGCCGAAGCCGGCCGATGTTGCCACCACGCCGCCGGCTGACAAGCCCGCTGATGCGCCGAAAACGGACACTGCAGTGGCGCCGCCTGCCGCAACCGCGCCGGCCACCGCGACTGCGCCCGCCGCAGCTCCCGCGACGGCCGCGGCGCCCGCTGCCGAGCCCGTCAAGGCTGCGAGCAACGTGCCGGCCGAGGATCAGCCGGTCGCCGACAAGCTGCGCGAGCTGCTCGCCAGCAAGACGCTGCGCACCTTCGACCGCAAGAACGAAAAGCCGGCCGCCGAGAAATTCTATTCGGCGCGCGAATACGCGCCGGTCTTCACGCATGGCGGCAAGCTGACCGAGACCGGCAAGGGCGTCATCGCGCGGCTGAAGGACGCCGCCTCCGACGGCCTCGATCCGGCCGATTATGCGGTGCCGGATTTTGCCGCCGCGACCACGCCGGATGCGTTGGCCGAGGCCGAGCTGAAGCTCGCCGCCAGCATGCTGGATTACGCGCGCCAGGCGCAGAGCGGCCGCATGCACTGGTCGCAGGTGTCGGGCGACATCCTCTACCCCGAGCATCCGATCGATCCGGCGGAAGTGCTCGCCACCGTCACCAGCGCCAAGGACGCCTCGACCGCGCTCGACGGCTACAACCCGCCGCACAAGCTCTACAAGGAGCTGAAGAAGAAGCTCGCCGAACTGCGCGGCCAGGGCAACGGCCCTGTCATCACGATTGCCGAAGGACCGGCGCTGAAATACGTCGCCGCGAAGAAGAAGCAGCCGGCCGCCGAGATGGACGATCCACGCGTGCCGGATCTGCGCAACAAGCTCGGGATCACCGAGAATCCCGACAGCACCACCTATGACGCGACGGTCGCCCGGGCAGTGGAGAAATTCCAGAGCAGCGTCGATCTGAAGCCGACCGGCGTGCTCGACGAGCGCACCGTGAAGGCGCTGAACAGCCCGAAGCGCGACAAGCAGATCGATACCGTGATCGTCAACATGGAGCGCTGGCGCTGGCTGCCGCGCCAGCTCGGCGCCGCCAGTGTCGGCAACGCCTATGTCATCCTCAACATCCCGGACTTCACGCTGAAGGTGATGCACAACGGCACGCAGGCCTGGAGCACGCGCGTCGTGACCGGCAAGCCCGGTCAGCACGCCACGCCGCTGCTGACCGAGACGATGAAGTACATCACGGTCAACCCGACCTGGAACGTGCCGCCGTCGATCATCTACAACGAGTATCTGCCGGCCTTGCAGCAGGATCCGACCGTGCTGCAGCGGATGGGCCTGCGCCTCGAGCGCAACCGCGACGGCTCGATCCACATTTCACAGCCGCCCGGCGAAGCCAACGCGCTCGGCCGCATCCGCTTCAACTTCCCGAACAAGTTCCTGGTCTATCAGCACGACACGCCGGACAAGTACCTGTTCGCCAAGGAAGAGCGCGCCTTCAGCCACGGCTGCATGCGGGTGCAGAATCCGGATCAGTACGCCTCGGTGCTGCTCAACATCACGATGCCGAACGAGCGCTACACGCCGGAGCGGATCCGCAGCATGTACGGCTCGAACGAGGTCGACCTGAAATTCCCGACGCCGATCCCGGTCAACATCACCTACCAGACCGCGTTCGTCGACGATGCTGGCAAGCTGCAATTCCGCCGGGACATCTACGGCCGCGACGCTGCCATGCTGTCGCTGCTCAAGAACAGCCGCGGCAAGGATCTGGAGATGGTGGTGGCCCGCTCGCAGCCGAGCTATTCGCGTCCGCCGAGCAGCAGCTTGCCCGCCGGCGTCAACGTGGCCGGCGACAACAGCGGCTGGAATAACTCCGGACCGAACTTCTTCGAGCGGCTGTTCGGAGGATTCGGACAGCCGGAGCCGCAGCCGATCCGCCGCGGTCAGGCCCAGCAGCAGCGCCGGGTGATCACCCGGTAACCTGCCGCACGGCCAGTTTCAGCTAAATTTTGAAGTGAAATCAACGATCTCGCGCCAAACGCGGGATCGTTTACGTTAACCATTATGCATCTCTGTTGGGGAATGCGGCACTTTTTTGCCACACTCAAGCGGTTAGTTAAGCCTAACTTGGGGGCGGGTCGGTAAACCTCGGTTAACCCTCCCGCTTTAAGAAAGCGTTCACCGTCTTTTGCAGGGGGTCTGCGGAAGATGCCGACCGAACGCTCGTCGACTGGGTGGGCAAATAGTGCTGGCTGTCTTCGCACGCCACATCAAACAGCTGTCTCTGCCTAGGGCCGGATACCAAGCTGGCCTTGCGACGCTGTTGTTGCTGGCCCAAGCCGGAACGGTTCACGACGCCACCGCGCTGAACGAGACGCGCACCCTCTCCTTCCACCACACCCATTCCGGCGAAGATCTCACCGTCACCTTCAAGCGCGACGGCCGCTACGACGAGTCCGCGCTGAAGCAGCTCAATCACTTCCTGCGCGACTGGCGCAACCAGGACGAGACGGTGATGGACCGTCACCTGTTCGACATCCTCTGGGAAGTCTATCGCGACGTCGGCGGCAAGCAGCCGATCCAGATCATCTCCGCCTACCGCTCCCCAGCCACCAACGCCATGCTGCGCCGCCGCTCCTCTGGTGTAGCGCGGCACAGCCAGCACATGCTGGGGCATGCGATGGACTTCTTCATCCCGGGCGTCCAGCTGGAGCAGATCCGTTTCGCCGGCCTTCGCCTGCAGCGCGGCGGCGTCGGCTTCTATCCGACCTCCGGCTCGCCATTCGTCCATCTCGACACCGGCAGCATCCGCCACTGGCCGCGCATGACGCGTGATCAGCTGGCCAGGGTGTTCCCCGACGGCCGCACCGTGCATCTGCCGACCGATGGCACGCCGCTAAAGGGCTATGAGCTCGCCAAGGCCGACATCGAGCGCCGCGGCAATGGCGACGACACCGCGACCATCGCAAGGCCGAACCTGTTCGCCAAGTTGTTCGGCGGCAAGTCGAGCGAGGACGACGAGGAAGCCGCGGCTCCGGCGAGCGCCAAGCAGGCTCCGAGCACCGTCGTGGCGGCCGCCGCGCCCGCCAAGCCCGCTGATCCGATTCCGTTGCCGCGCGCCAAGCCGCAATTCGCCGCTGCGATCCAGCTCGCCGCAGCCGATGCCCAGATCGTGCCGATGCCGAAGGCCAAGCCGGCGGCCCAGGATGCCGACAAGGCCGCAGACAAGACCGCCGCAGACAAGTCCGAGGCGAAGCCGCAATCGCCCGCCGACATCATCAACGCCCGCGGCTTCTGGGGTGACGACGGTGCCGGGCCGAAGCAGGCCTCGGCAGCCCAGATCGCGGCGCTGAAGGCCCGTGAAGCCGTCGGCGCCTCCGACCCGCAGACCACCGGAACCGCCTCCGAAAGCTTCAGCAAGGCCCTCGCCTACGCGCCCGCCGCCTCATCGCCGGTCGACCGCGCCAACATCGTCGCAGCGACCGCGCCGATGCCGCGCAGCACGCGCCCGACGCGCAATGCGCCCGCCGCTGCCACCGAGATCAACACCGTCGTCGTCAAGGGCGCGCAGGGCCAGGGCGTACAGGGTCAAGGCGTGGTCACGACGTCCGCGCGTATCTCGGCGGCCAAGGGCAACGACCTCTGGATGCGCGTCGTGATGCTGGCGCCGAGCGCCAGCAGCGGCATGCTGACCACCGTGCTGGGCGACAGCGACATGAGCCTGATGCGCGCCCATTTCGTGAAGCCGCCGGCCTCGATCGCCATGACCTTCTCGGATGATCCGATGATGGGCATGTCCTGCGACCGCTTCTCGGGCTCTGCCACGGCCACCCTGCCGACCCAGTCCTTCGTGCTGCGCACCGCGTCGCTACGCTGAACCCCATCTCAGCTCAGCCTTGCCCCCGCATCGGAAGTGCCACCTCTGCCGTTGGGAGATGTGAACCGGGACCGCCGATGCTTCAAGCCGGCAGCCCGGCCTTGAGCAGACCTGCCTCATAGCGGGCCCGGTCGACATCGCGCTTGTAGTGCTGGGTGGCCAGATGGGTGGCGACCGAGAAGGTCGGCTCGCGCTTCAGCACCTCGGTGGCGTGCGCGGCGGCCGCCACGGCGTCGCCCATCTGCGCCAATGTCGCGGCGAGGAAGGCGTGATGGGTGTGGTCGGGCCGCGTGATGCGTGAGAACGCGTCGGCGGCATCGGCGTATTTCTCGGCGCAGTAGCAGGCCCGGCCGAGATGGCTCCAGAAGCGCTCGGGGTGGAACGGATTGAGCCGCATCGCCCGCCTGATCCAGTCAATGCCCTCTTCCGGCCGGCCGAGCCAGGTCAACAGCTCGCCCTGCTGCACGACGACGAGGTCGTAGTTCGGGTTGAGCGCGAGCGCACGTTCCTGGTGATAGGCCGCCTTGTCGTGATCGTCGCGGTTGAGATTCAGCGCGGCGAGGATCCGGTGCACGTCGCTGTCGTTGTCGTCGAGCTTGAGCGCGATCTCGAGCTCGGCGGCGACCTGCGCGAAGGTCGCGTCGCGGTCGGCGCACCAATTGTAGACCCAGGTCTGCCCGAGCACGCAGGCCCGCCAGGCATGCGCATGGGCATAATTTGGGTCGAGCATGATCGCCCGCTCGAGCAGGCGCTGCGCTTCCGCATTGTCGTCGCGCGCCGAGCGATGATGCAGCACTTTGGCGGCGAGCACGCACTCATAGGCCGCCATGTTGTCGGTCGGCTTGCGCTTGACGCGATCATGGGCGGCGGCCTCGACGCGGCCCGGCAGGGTCGACACGATGGCGCGGGTCATCTCGTCCTGGATCGCGAAGATGTCGGCGAGCTCGCGGTCATAGCGTTCGGCCCAGACGTGGCGGTCGGCCTCGGCGTCGATCAGCTGCACCGTGACGCGGATACGCCCTCCGGCCTTTCGCACGCTGCCCTCCAGCACGTAGTCGACCGCGAACTCCTTCGCGACGTCCTGCACCTTCACGGCCTTGCCCTTGTACACGAAGGTGGAGTTGCGCGAGATCACCAGCAGGTCGTGGAAGCGCGACAGCTCGGTGATGATGTCCTCGGTGAGGCCGTCGGCGAAGAACTCCTGCTCGGGATCGCCGCTCATGTTGGCGAGCGGCAGCACCGCGATGGAGGGCTTCCTGGCGCCCGGGGGCGCTGCTTTGCCCGCAGGTGGCGCGGAAGCCGCCCCTGCCTCCGATGCGAGGTGGACGCGGAAGACGCGGATCGGGCGGGCGATGTTCTTGACCGTCTGGTCGCCGAGATCCTCGAAGCTGAGGTTTTCCAGCCGGTCCCCGACCTGGTCGCGGACTGCGCCCGAGATGCAGATGCCGCCGGGCTCGGCGAGCACCTCCAGGCGCGAGGCGACGTTGACGCCGTCGCCGAAGATGTCGCTACCGTCGACGATCACGTCGCCGAGATTGATGCCGATGCGAAACTGCATCCATCGTCCCGGCGCGACGTCGGCATTGCGCTTAGCCATCCGGCGCTGCACCTCAGCCGCGCACAGTACCGCATCGACGACGCTGTGGAATTCGACCAGCAGGCCGTCGCCGGTGGTCTTGATGATGCGGCCGCGATTCTTGGCGATGGCCGGATCGATCAGCTCGATCCGGTGGGTTTTCAGGCGCGCAAGCGTACCGGTCTCGTCGGCCTCCATCAGCCGGCTGTAGCCGACCATGTCAGCCGCGAGCACCGCAGCGAGCCGGCGCTCTGGTCCTGGCACATCCATCTGCGATCTGCCCGGTTACCTCACAGGCAGTCTAGCAAATCCTGGGAATTTCCCCAAGCGATGAAACCAGCGGTGAAACCGGCGCCATGGCCGCCAGAGGCAGCTGGCCGGCTCAGAGCATCCCGAGCGCCTGCATGTAGGTTTCCAGGATGGTTTCCTGCTCCTGGCGCTCATTGGCATCCTGCTTGCGCAGGCGCACGATGGTACGCAGCGCCTTGACGTCGAAGCCGTTGCCCTTGGCCTCCGCATAGACGTCCCGGATGTCGTCGGAGATGGTCTTCTTTTCTTCTTCCAGCCGCTCGATGCGCTCGATGATGGATTTGAGCTGGTCCTTGGCAAATCGCGTTGCGGGCTCTTCCTGGACGGCGGCAGACGACATGGCCATCGCGTACTCCTGAACTGGCATTGAAGATGACGCGAATACGCGTCATGCGCACCGCTTGCTGCGGGCGACCCTCGATTTTGGGGCGCGTTCCGTCAAGGACACATCGCGCTCATCCACAGCGCGCCCACAGGAGATGCAAGCGAGCTTCATCGGGCGTCATCCGGGAATTCCCGGTACGCACATGCGCGGCCAGGTTCGTGCTTCGGACGCCCCGGAACGGACGTGGCTCAGTGTCCGCTCTGTGCCTTCTTCATCGCCGCCAGCTGTTCCGGCGTCGCGCTGCCTTGATATCTGGCTTTCCACTCCTCATAGGGCATGCCGTAGACCGCCTCGCGGCTCTCGTCCTTGCTGACCGCAATGCCCTTGGCGTCGGCCTCTTCCTTCATCCAGTTGGAGAGGCAATTGCGGCAGAAGCCGGCCAGGTTCATCAGATCGATGTTCTGGACGTCGGTCCGGTTCTGCAAATGGCTGACGAGGCGCCGGAACACCGCCGCCTCGAGTTCTGTTCTGGTTTTGTCGTCTACGCCCATCGCCATCATCCCACTGTGTGATCGCCATCATATTGATCTGAAGTAGGAATTGTCACAGATTTTGCCATATCGCCGCGCAATACGGGCCCGCCCCGGCGGCAGATGCTACGGTCCCGCCGCATCACAGATGTGCGCACGCCGTTGACAGTAACTTGCCGGCACGCGAAATCGTCAACGATTTGATATAGCTTCGCCGCATGAATCCGACAGATTCCCCCGCTTCAGCCCCCCAAATCACGCGCCTCGCCATGGCCGGCGTGCTGCCGATGCTGGCGCTTCTTGCGGCGTGCCTATGGACCAGCCCGGCGGCGGCCGATTTCCGGCTTTGCAACAATACGTCCAGCCGGGTCGGCATCGCGCTGGGCTACAAGGATGCCGAGGGCTGGACCACCGAGGGCTGGTGGAACGTGTCCTCGCGCAGCTGTGAAACACTGCTGCGCGGCAATCTGGTCGCCCGCTATTACTACATCTACGCGCTCGACTATGACCGCGGCGGCGAATGGTCCGGCCAGGCCTTCATGTGCTCGCGCGACAAGGAATTCACCATCAAGGGCACCGAGAATTGTCTCGCGCGCGGCTATGACCGCACCGGCTTTTTCGAGGTCGATACCGGCGAGCAGCGCGCATGGACCGTCCAACTGACCGAAGCCAACGAACAACAGCCGCAGAAGGTGCCGGGAATGCCGGGCGGCGTCGGGCCAGGAGGCCCGCCGACGATGCCGACCCTGCCCAACCCGCCGGGCGCAGCGCCTCCGGGCGCGTCTGGTCTGCCGCCAGCCGCAACGCCCGGAAACAAGCAATGAGACGACTGCGCCGCATCAAGATCCTCGCAACCCTCGGCCCGGCCTCCTCAGACAGCGCAATGATCCGCAGGCTGTTCGAGGCCGGCGCTGACGTGTTCCGGATCAACATGAGCCACACCCCGCATGACAAGATGCGGGAGTTGGTCAAGACCATCCGCAACGTCGAATCGAGCTACGGCCGGCCGATCGGCATCCTGGTCGATCTGCAGGGGCCGAAGCTGCGGCTCGGCTCGTTCGAGAACGGCTCGACCCAGCTCAACAACGGCCAGTCGTTCACGCTGGATTCCGACAAGACGCCGGGCAACAACAGCCGCGTGCAGCTGCCGCATCCGGAGATCCTGGCCGCGCTGCGGCCGGGCCATGCGCTGCTGCTCGACGACGGCAAGGTGCGGCTGATCGCCGAGGAGACCTCGCCCGAGCGCGCGGTCACGCGCGTCGTGATCGGCGGCAAGATGTCGGACCGCAAGGGCGTCAGCCTGCCCGACACCGACCTGCCGGTTTTGGCGATGACGCCGAAAGACCGCGCCGATCTCGAAGCCGCGCTGCCCGAGGGGATCGACTGGGTCGCGCTGTCCTTCGTGCAGCGCGCCGAGGACGTGCACGAGGCCAAGAAGATGATCCGTGGCCGCGCCGCCGTGATGGCCAAGATCGAGAAGCCGCAGGCGATCGACCGCCTCGCCGACATCATCGATGCCTCCGACGCACTGATGGTGGCGCGCGGCGATCTCGGCGTCGAGCTGCCGCTGGAGCGGGTGCCGAGCCTGCAGAAGCAGATGACGCGGATGGCGCGCCGTGCTGGCAAGCCGGTGGTGATCGCGACGCAGATGCTGGAATCGATGATCCAGGCGCCGGTGCCGACCCGCGCCGAAGTCTCCGACGTCGCCACCGCCGTCTATGAGGGCGCCGACGCCATCATGCTGTCGGCGGAATCGGCCGCCGGCAAATATCCGGTCGAGGCGGTCTCGACCATGAACCGCATCGGCGAGGAAGTGGAGCGCGACCCGACCTATCGCGGCGTGCTCAACGCGCAGCGCATCGACCCTGAACCGACCGTCGGCGACGCCATTGCGGACGCGGCGCGGCAGATCGCCGAAACGCTCGATTTGTCGGCAATCATCTGCTGGACCTCCTCCGGCTCGACCGCGATCCGCGTGGCGCGCGAGCGGCCCAAGGTACCGGTGGTCGCGATCACGCCGAACCTCGTCACCGGACGCAAGCTGTCGGTGGTGTGGGGCGTACATTGCGTGGTCGCCGAGGATGCCCACGATCTCGACGACATGGTCAATCGCGCCGGCTCGATTGCCTTCCGCGACGGCTTTGCCAAGGCCGGCCAGCGCGTCATCATCGTCGCCGGCGTGCCGCTGCGCGCGCCCGGCACCACCAACATGCTGCGAATCGCCTCGGTGGGGCCGAACGGCGACGCCGAGATGTGACGGATCGTTCCGGGCCACGCATCGGCGTGACCCGGAAGTTGATTCGATCAGCCGTTTTGCGATCAGCTCTGCAACGACGCGTCGAGCGTGATCTTGGTGTTGAGCAGTTTCGACACCGGGCAGCCGGCCTTGGCCTTGCCGGCCAGTTCCTGGAACGTGGCATCGTCGGCACCGGGGATCTTCGCGGTCAGAGCCAGATGCACCGAGGTGATGGCGAAGCCGTCGCCGACCTTCTCCAATGTCACGTCAGCCTTGGTCTCCATATGCTCGGCCGTCAGCTTGGCCTCGCCCAGGATCAGCGACAGCGCCATGGTGAAGCAGGCGGCATGGGCCGCGCCGATCAGTTCTTCCGGGTTTGAACCGGGCTTGCCCTCGAAGCGGCTGGCGAAGCCGTAGGGGTAATCGTTGAGCGCGCCGCTCTTGGTCGAGATCGCGCCCTTGCCGTCCTTGATGCCGCCCTGCCATTTGGCCGAGCCATGGGTCGTGGTCATGCGTTGCTCCGTGAGGTTGGCTACCGAGCCCCAAGCCTACAACGCCGATGCGACAGGACGTGTTCGCGTAATGCGGCCTAAAGGCTCACGCCCCCACCAACGCCTTGGCCGGCGTCGTCGCCTGCACGACGAGGCCGCGGGCCCGCGCATCCATCACGCCGACCGCGCGCAGCGCAAGCAGCGTCACGGTCTGCACCGCCTCGCGCTGCTTCACGGGATCGTCGAGATTGGCCGGCGCCAGCGGGCCGACCAGCGCCTCGTGCAGCGCGCCGAGCAACGCCGTGGCGGCCAGCGCCGTATCCTGCGCCGGCAGATGGCCGGCGCGCACCGCAGCGTCGATGCGGGTCGCAAGCTCTCCAGCGATATCGCGGCGGCTGGCGAGGCGCGAGGCGGTGACGTCGACATCGACCGGCTCGGCGAGAATGCCCCAGGCGAGCTTGCGCTGCGACAGCACATGCGCCGCGATCGTGGTCACCGCGGCGGCGAGCGCCGACGACGGCCCGGGCGCGGCATCCGCGGCACGCCGGATCGCGGTCAGCTCGTCGCGCGAGACTTCCGTGATCAGCTCCGAGATCAGTTCGGCCTTCGACGGGAAGTAGCGATAAACGGTTCCGGCCGCGACATTGGCCCGCACCGCGACCGGCGCGATCTGGACCGCGGCCATGCCGCCGTCAGCCGCAGCGTCCCGCGCCGCCGTCAGGATTGCGCTGCGCCGCGCGGCCAGCCGTTTCACGACCTGATGAGTGCGCCGATAGACCATGGCGTTGCCATCCCCCCGCGGTGCGTCCGGCCGGCGCCCACCGGCAGAGAACGCACGCGTCTTCAATGTTTTGAGCGATCGATCCTGCAATCGCCTGAAGAAGTGAACAACTATTCAGACGGGATGACAAGGAGGAATTGTGAGGAATTTGCGACGCCAGCGGAGGGCGACGATCGGCGCCTCAGATCGCCCGGCGCGCGATGGTAAACCGCCCTCTAACACGATCGGGGCACATCGAAGCGCCTGTTCCCGAAGCGCAGCGATCCCGCCAATGCATTTACCCGAATTTATCGGGAGCCATGGTCCATTGGCCGCAACGCCGCGCCCGGTGTTGCCCTCGATGTCCCGCGTCCAACCAAGAAGGCCCATGTCCCTCTCCATCACCAGCAGCGTGAGCAACCGGAGCGCGGCGCGCGGACTGATGCCGCTATGCGCCGGCGTCGGCGCCTACCTGTTCTATCTCGCTGCGGGCGAGATCCTGCTGCGCGATTCCGACACGATGTGGCAGATCAAGGTCGGGCAGTGGATCCTCGACCACCGCGCGATGCCCTATAGCGACGTGTTCTCGTTCACGCGCTACGGCGAAACGTGGATCTCGAGCTCGTGGCTGTCGCAGGTCGCGTTCGCCTTCGTCTACGGGCCGGGCGATTGGGCCGGGCCGGTGATCCTGACCTCGCTTGCGATCGGCGCCACGGTTGCGATCTTCCTGCATCTGTTGAGCCCGTATTTCGATCCGGCGCGCGCATTCCTGATCGCAGCGCTGGCGCTGCTGTTGTCGACGACGCATTTCTTCGCGCGGCCTCACGTGCTGGCGCTGCCGGTGCTGGTCGCGTTCCTCGGCGGCCTGATGGCGGCCGCCGATCGCCGCAGCCATCCCTCCTGGTGGCTGCTGCCGCTGATGGCACTGTGGGCCAATCTGCATGGCGGCTTCCTGCTCGGACTGGCGCTGATCGGACCGATCGGCCTCGAAGCGGTGTGGAGCGCGGAGCCGAGCCGCCGCCGCGACCTGATCGCGCGCTGGGCGCTGTTCGGCCTCGCCGCGCTCGCGGCGAGCTGCCTCACGCCCTATGGCTGGAATACGCTGCTCGGCGCCACGAAGATCCTCAGCCTCGGCAAGCTGCTGTCGCTGATCTGGGAATGGATGCCGGCCGATTTCAGGACGCCGAGCTTGTTCGAAGCGACGCTGCTCGGCTTGGTCGGCATGGCCTTCTATCGCAAGCTGACGCTGTCGGTGCCGCGGATCCTGCTGCTGCTCGGCCTGATCTATATGGCGCTGACCCACGTCCGCAACATCGAGATCTTCGCCTTCATCGCCCCGCTCGTCCTCGCCAGGCCGATCGCCGAGCAATGGGGAACGACTGAAGCCACCGAGCCGCGCTTCGGTGAGGCACGGTCGGTCCCCTTCGTCACGATCCTGGCGGCGGTCGCGGTCCTGATCGGCGGCGGCGTGACGACGAAGCTCTTCGTCGACCAGCATCCCTTCAAGTTCCTGCCGTCGGTCACGCCGGTTGCCGCGGTCGACCTGCTGCAGCAGCAGAAGGCGCAGCGCATCTTCAGCACTGCGCCGTTCGGCGGCTACATGGTCAGCCGCGGCATGAAGGTGTTTATCGACGGCCGCGCCGAATTGTATGGCGAGCAATTCGTGCTCGACTATTTCGACGCCACCGAAGCCAAGAATGTCGGCCAGCTGCTCGGTCTGCTCGACAAGTACCGCATCGACGCCACGCTGCTGAATGCGACATCGCCCGCAGGCTACGCGCTCGATCACGCCGCGGGCTGGAAGCGGCTCTACAAGGACGGCACCGCCGTCATCCATGTCCGTGCAAACGACAAGACCAGCCTGCTGCCGGCCGCGCAGAGCACAAATTAGCGCGATGTTGGCCCCGTCACCCTGAGAGCTTGTGAATGTATGATTTACGAGCGGCGCCAAACATTCAGCGTCGTCCCTGCGAAAGCAGGGACCCATAGCCACCGATGGGCGTTGTTGCGCGCCGCTGGGGCCACAGCCTTTCTCAACAATCTAATCCTGTGGTTATGGGTCCCTGCTTTCGCAGGGACGACGCCGGCTATGTTGCACCGCTGTTCAACCCGTCATCCTGAGGTGGCCGCTTCAGCGGCCCTCGAAGGGTCGACGGCCACTGACCGGGCCGTTCATCCTTCGAGGCTCGCAAGGCTCGCACCTCAGGATGACGGAATCGGCGTGACGCTCTCGACCGAACAGACCGCTCAATTCCCCGTCTGCAGATCTCCGAAATTATCCCAGGTCTTGCCGTTGAAGCGCATGAACTGCATCTGGTCGACCGGCACGTGGTCGGTCGGCGACGTATTGACCCTGATGCCCGGCAGCAGCATCGGCAATTCCAGGTCCTTGATTGCGAATGCCTGCTTCAGGATGTTCTCGGTCGACAGATCGTTGCCGCAGGCCTTCAGCACCGCCTCCAGCGCCATCGCGCTGTTGTAGGCGTTGACGTAATTGGTATCGTGCTGATCGCCGTCGGGCACGTATCTGGTCATGAATTCGCGCCAGCCCTTCATGCCGGCATCGTCTTTCCAGGCCGGATCGTCGGGATCCTTCACATAGGCCGTGGAGATGATGCCGGTGCCGGCCTCGACGCCGGCCGGCTGCATCACGGTTGAAATCCACACCGCCGTATTGGACAGGAAGGTCAGCGGCCGCCAGCCGATCTCGTAGGCTTTGCGGATCGCCTGCGCCGCGAACTTCGGCGTCGCGGCGATCACGAAGACATCGGCGCCTGTCGCCTTCAGCTTGACGATCTGCGAGTCG
The DNA here is from genome assembly GCF_020329505.1 of Bradyrhizobium semiaridum. Classification (GTDB taxonomy): domain Bacteria; phylum Pseudomonadota; class Alphaproteobacteria; order Rhizobiales; family Xanthobacteraceae; genus Bradyrhizobium; species Bradyrhizobium semiaridum. The sequence continues at coordinate 13,917 of NZ_JAGKJJ010000010.1, read as the reverse complement.
ATGGTCGGCTCCGTGATCTCGTAGGTCGCAACGGTGGCGACCTGGTCGTAGCGCTCGCCGAGCACGTCCTTCAGCCCCGCCAGATAGTCGCGGCCGTAATCGTCGTTCTGCGCGATCACGGCAAACTTTGCGTCTGGATTCTTCGCCAGCGCATGGCGCGCATAGAGCCGCGCCTCGTAGCGGAACGGCGCCTGCACGCCCATCGTCGCCTGCGGAAACTGCGCGATGTCGCCGAATTTCGAGGCGCCGGAGGCGAGGAACAGCTGCGGGACGTTCTTGCCCTGCAGATATTTTGCGATCGCGGTGTTATGCGCGGTGCCGATCGAGGAGAAGATCAGCGCGACCTCGTCGCTCTCGACGAGGCGCCGCGTCTGCTCCACCGTCTTCGGCGGCGCGTAGGAGTCGTCGAGCGAGATGAAGTTGATCTTGCGGCCGTTGATGCCGCCGCGCTCGTTGACCATCCTGAAGTAGCCGGCCTCGCCTTTGCCGAGCGCGCCAAACGCCGACACCGGCCCGCTATAGGGCATGGTCTGGCCGATCCTGATTTCGGTTGCGGTGACACCGCGGATCTCGGCGGCGTGCGAGACGGCCGACAGCAGCGGCAACGCAATCGCGCCGAGGGTGCCAAATGCCTTGCGCATCGGCTCCCTCCCCTATTTCCCGCCGCGCTTCCCGGGCGCGTTAACCGGCCGCCGGGGAGGATGCCATATCAACAGGCGGTCACAAAATACAAAAGCCCGGCTCGAGGCCGGGCTTCCGTAACACTGGATTTGTCGGGGCCGGTGAGGCTTACGCCTGCGGCTGCGGCTCGAGGCCGGTGTCCGGATCGGGACGCGGGCGCGGCTTGCCGGCGGGCGGAACGGCGGAGGCCCGCGGCGTCGACGGCTCCAGCACCGACTCGCGGTTGGGCTTCTTGCCCTTGAGGAGGTCGGTGATCTCGTCGCCGGTCAAGGTCTCGAACTCGAGCAGGCCCTTCGCCAGCGTCTCGAGATCCTCGCGCTTCTCGGTGAGGATGCGGGTCGCTTCCTTGTAGCCTTCCTCGACCAGACGCTTGATCTCGGAGTCGATCTTCTGGACGGTCGCCTCCGACGCGTTCTGCGTGCGCGAGACCGACATGCCCAGGAACACCTCGTCCTGGTTCTCGCCATAGGAGACGGTGCCGAGCTCTTCGGACAGGCCCCAGCGCGTCACCATCATGCGGGCGAGGCGGGTGGCCTGCTCGATGTCGGAGGCGGCGCCCGAAGTCACCTTCTCGCGGCCGAAGATCAGCTCTTCCGCGACACGGCCACCCATCATGATGGCGAGCCGCGAGGTCATCTGCTCCAGCGACATCGACAGCTTGTCGCGCTCCGGCAGCTGCATCACCATGCCGAGCGCACGGCCGCGCGGAATGATGGTCGCCTTGTGAATCGGGTCGGTCGCGACGACGTTGAGGCCGACGATGGCGTGGCCGCCCTCGTGATAGGCCGTCAGCAGCTTCTCTTCCTCGGTCATGACGAGCGACTTGCGCTCGGCGCCCATCATCACCTTGTCCTTGGCCTCTTCGAACTCGGCCTGCGTCACCATCCGCTTGTTGCGGCGGGCGGCGGTCAGCGCGGCTTCGTTGACGAGGTTCATCAGGTCGGCGCCCGAGAAGCCCGGCGTACCGCGCGCGATGGTCTTGAGGTTGATATCCGGCGCCAGCGGCACCTTGCGGACGTGAACCTTGAGGATCTGCTCGCGGCCGACGACGTCCGGATTGGGCACCACGACCTGGCGGTCGAAGCGGCCGGGACGCAGCAACGCGGGATCGAGCACGTCGGGACGGTTGGTCGCCGCGATCAGGATCACGCCTTCATTGGCCTCGAAGCCGTCCATCTCGACCAGCAGCTGGTTCAGCGTCTGCTCGCGCTCGTCATTGCCGCCGCCGAGACCGGCGCCGCGATGACGACCGACCGCGTCGATTTCGTCGATGAAGATGATGCACGGCGCGTTCTTCTTGGCCTGCTCGAACATGTCGCGGACACGGCTCGCGCCGACGCCGACGAACATTTCGACGAAGTCAGAACCGGAGATGGTGAAGAACGGCACGTTGGCTTCGCCGGCGACCGCACGCGCGATCAGCGTCTTGCCGGTGCCGGGAGGGCCGACCAGCAGCACGCCGCGCGGAATGCGTCCGCCGAGCCGCTGGAACTTGCCGGGGTCGCGGAGGAATTCGACGATCTCCTGCAGATCCTGCTTGGCCTCGTCGACGCCGGCGACGTCCTCGAAGGTGACGCGGCCATGCGCTTCGGTCAACATCTTGGCGCGCGACTTGCCGAAGCCCATCGCCTTGCCGGCGCCGCCCTGCATCTGCCGCGACAGGAAGATCCAGACGCCGATCAGCGCGATGAACGGCAACCACGAGACGAGCAGCGAGACGAACCACGGCACGTTGTCGCCCGGCGGCTTCGCGGTGATCGAGACCTTGGCGTCATAGAGGCGCTTCACGAGGTTGGGATCGCTCGGCGCATAGGTCTGGAAGCTCGAGCCGTTGGTGAACGTGCCATGAATCTCCGGCCCCTGGATCACGACGTCACGGACGTGGCCCTGGTCGACTTCGGTCAGAAGCTGCGAGAACGAGATGTCCGATGAGGAGGTGCGCTGACCCGGATTCTGGAAAAGCGTGAACAACGCCAGCAACAGCAAAACGATAATGACCCAGAGGGCGAAATTCCGCAGATTGGCGTTCATGGTCTTCCTTCGTGGTCGCGCGGATCGCGGCCTCTCTCATCCTTGGGCAAGTCTCTATCCTTGGGCCGGCTCTTTGGGAATCCCCAGGGAATCCATCCCGTCGATGGCATACAATTTAGGTGCCGGAGCGATCGATGCCAAGGGAACCGCACATGACTATTTACCGCATCCTAGCGCGATTCCCGCTCAAATAATGGCGCTGAATCCGGTGTTTTTCGGGGTGGTTAAGCCTCCTTCCCGGATTATTACGGCGATTGTAACAATCGGCCCGGGCTCAGGCGGAACGTGTCCGCCGCCGCGGCGCCGGCGTCACTCTGATGCGGCCGCCGGCAGCGCTGACGACGGCTCCGGCGAGGGTCTGTTTGAACCTGCCGCCGCGGTCCTCCAGGGTACGATCCAGCGCCGCAAGCAGGGTCTCGACCTTGCCGAGTTCGGCGGGCCCTTCGTATCCGGCACGGTCGATGGCACGCATAAGCAGGCGGAGACGGATTTCCTCCGGCATCGCCATGAACAGCGCCGCATCGATGCCGGCGTCGTGGTCGTTCCCATCCTTCAACGCAAGATAGCGCTCGGCGCCGTCGACCAGCACCTCCACGGCGGCATTGGCTCGCGCGAGCCGCGCCGCAAGCCGTGCCAGGTTCCTCGCATCGCCGCCCTCCTTGGCGAGAACAGGCATCAGCGCGCGCAGCCGCGAACGCGTGAACGCCGGATCGCGATTGGTCGGATCGTCGGCGAAATCGATGCGCGCCTTGTGCAGCGTTGCGATCAGCTGCGCCTTGGCGACGTCGAGCAGCGGCCGCGTCAGCCGCACGCCGTCGCGCTCGGTCTCGCGCGTCATCGCCGAGAGGCCGGCGATGCCGCTGCCGCGCAGCAGGCGCATCAGCAGCGTCTCCGCCTGATCGTCGCGGGTGTGCGCGGTCAGGATGTGCGTGGCGCCGTGCCGGCGCGCGGCCCGCGCCAGCAGGCCGGCCTGCGCGACAGGGCACGACGCCAGCGCGCGGCGAGCCACATCAGCGCCACGGAATCCGGACCGCCGGATACTGCGAGCACGATCGCGGGCGCGCTCGCGAGGCCCGCGAACAGGCGTTTGGCGTCCCTTGCCGAAATGGCGGACAGATCGTCTGGCATCGCAAGACCCAGCGTTTCGCAAGAAGAGGTCGGGCAGCGACCTCCGCGACGCCGGTTTAGCACTTCACCCGTTTTTGCTCACGGTCGATGGCGGCCTTCACGCCGCCGGATGCCCGCGGATATTTCCGCGTCACCTCGCCGAATGCGGCGCAGGCGGCTTCCTTTTCCTTCAGCGCCGCCAGCGACTGGCCGAGCCGCAGCAGCGCGTCCGGCGCCTTGGCGGATTTGTCGAACTTGGTGGTGACCCCGAGGAAGGTCTCGGCAGCGTCGCGATATTGCTGGCGCTGGAAATAGCTTTCGCCGAGCCAGTATTGCGCGTCCGCGACCAGCGGGTCGGCCGGATATTTCTGCGCGAAGTTCTTCATCGTCTCTTCGGCGAGCGCGTAATCCTTGCGCTGCATGTAGCCGATGCCGAGATCGAACTCATCCTTCGGCGTCGCCGACGGCGGCAAGGTGGTCAGGCCGGCGCCGGGGCCACGCGGCGGGCTGGTATTGCCGAGATCGAGCGGCTCTCCCGCGCCCCGGCCGCCGGGCGCACCGATGGCCGCCTCGTTGGACAGCGGCGCCGGGCCGCCACCGAGAGCGCGCGGCGCACCCGGTGCATTGGGGTTCAGCGACGGGTCGAACGCATCGCCGCGGCCGCGGCGGCCGCCAGGAGCTGCCTGAGGCGCCTCCTGCACGATCGGCGCAGGAGCCGCGATCTGCTGTTGCTGGTCATAGCCGCCCTGTTGCCGGCCATATCCCGGCTGCTGCGGCTGTCCGTAACCCTGTTGCGGCTGCGGATAGCCGGCCTGCTGTTGCGGATAGGCCAGGGATTGGGGCTGCTGCGGCGCGACGTTGGGCGAGGCCGCGGCTTGGCCTCCCGCCCCAGCGGGCTGGCCGCCGAGCTGGCGCAGCCGCTCCTCGAGCTGGCGGTTGCGGTACTGCAACTCCTCGTTCTGCCCGGTCAGCTGCCGCAGCTGGTTTTCCAGCCGCTGGATCCGCATCTCGTAGTCGCCGCCATCATCGGATTGCGCAAAGGACGGCGACGCAATGGCAATCAGCGCCGCGAGCGCCGCAGCGGAGGAAAGGTATTGAAGCCTGGATGACATTTTGCCCTGACGACGAGATCGGCGTGAAAAGCGAGCGACATTGAGCGATGGAGTACGCCGGAATTGTGACTGGACCTTCAAATCCAGCTCAACGTCGCGCGAAATGGTTTAATCCCGGCGGCAAAACAAGCAAGCGGGCAGTTGCGGGCGGTCCCGTTCATCAAGATGACGATACGCCAAAATGAAACCGGCGCCCGAAGGCGCCGGTTTGGAAGCATTGATCCGCAAGATCGCGTCAGGAGCTGGCGTTCAGCACGGTGACGGCGCGGCGGTTCTGCGACCAGCAGGAGATGTCGTTGCAGACCGCGACCGGGCGCTCCTTGCCGTAGGAGATGGTGCGCATGCGGCTCGGGTCGATGCCGCGCGAGGCGAGGTAGGCGCGGACCGACTGGGCGCGGCGGGCGCCGAGCGCGATGTTGTATTCGCGAGTGCCGCGCTCGTCGGCATGGCCTTCGATGGTGAAGGAGTAGCGGTTGTAGCTCTGCAGCCACTGCGCCTGCTTGTCGAGGGTCGCGGTCGCCTGTGGGGTGAGATCGGTCTGGTCGCTCTCGAAGAACACGCGGTCACCGACATTGACCACGAAATCCTGCGGGCTGCCCGGGGCCGCGGCGCCCGCAATCGCGCCATTGGCGTCCAACGGATTCTTGTTGGCGCAGGCGCCCATCGACAGCGCCACCGCCAGAACCGCAGCCAGCTTCATACCCTGGAGATAATTCATTCCCGGAGCCTCCACGCTCACGCTCTTCGTACTACCCAATCGGTCTACAGGGCGATGGTTAAGCGAACGTTCCGTCAACCTTGACGAGACCTTGCCGGACCCCATCAAATGCCAGCCAATGGCGAAAAGCGCCCCCGATGGTTAATGGGTGGCAAATGTGGCGCGACGGTGAAGAGAAGGCAAGGATTGCCCAAAGCCGCCTGCAGCGGGAGGTAATATCGAGTTCCCAAGGCCGGTGACCGGCGCCGAGCCGCTGGCCGGAGCCGAACGTCGCGCGGCGGGGCTGGCGTTGACCGGTTGATTCGCGGGGTCAGGTGCTCAGCACGATCGAGGGCCGCGCGAAGCGATCGATGGTCGCCTGCCGAGGGGTGTGGTGCTCCCGCTCGAACAACATGCGGCGCTCGAACGCCGACGAGCGCATCATCGGATAGCGCGTAAAGACCTTGTCGCGCATGGTCGGGAAATCCGCCGCCATCAGGCCGACCGGCTTGAGCAGGCCGGGGAATAGGCGCGGCTCGGCAATGGTCTCGTGGAAGAAGACGCGGCGGTAGAACGCCTGGTGCTCGGGACGCACGATCGCGAGCCCGAGATCGGCGTTGAAATACTCGCAGGCCATATAGGCGAGGCGGACCGTGACATAGGGCAGTTCAGGCGCGCGGCGGGCGCGATCGGGATCGGCGACGAACCGCGCCGGATCGATGATGATCTCGTCGCGATCGAGCTTCGGGTGCAGGATCTCGCCGAACGCCTCCGCCGAGCAGGACTCGCGCCATTGCTGGGTCAGCACGCTGATGCGCACCGAGCTTGCCAATTCGCCGTCGAGATAGACGCCGAAGGTCCAGGAATTCGGCAGATCATCATATTGATCGGTGACGCGCTGCTCGCGCGATTCCTTGACCGCGCCTTCGCGCAGATAGGCGCGGTAACGCAGATGGTAGATTTCTTCCTTCTCAGCCGGCGTTTGGGCGAGGCGGTAATCAACGTGATCAAGCAGCTCCGCCCCCCGCGAAAAAGCGACGGGAGACGCTGCGACGGGCGACCTCATACCAAACTCCGGCTTCCCACACACACACACACGAACAACTTCTGCGAGCTGGCGAGAATCTTAACAGTCCCCTAACGAATTTGCAAAACGTTGACGGCATTACAGTTAACCGGCACCCGTGGAACGCTGGCGCCCGGTTTCCCGGCTTACAACTTGTCGTTTAGGAAATGATCAGGCGATCGAGCGCGACGGGAGCGGAATGAGCTTCTCGTCGGAGCTGCGGCGGCCGTGCGATGCGTTCAGCAATTGCCGGATCCGCACTGCCGGAACCGGCCGGCTGAACAGATAGCCCTGGGCTTCGGTAACCGCGCCGTCGGCGCTGATCAGCTCGAGCTGGTCGTTGGTCTCGACGCCCTCGACCACTACAGACATGCCGAGATCGGCCGACAGCCGTGCCACGCCGCGCAGCAGGGTCAGCGGACGGTCGCTGTCGATGCCCTCGAGGAACGACCGGTCGATCTTGACCTTCTGCAACGGGAAGTTGTGCAGATAGCTCAGCGAGGAGTAGCCGGTGCCGAAATCGTCGAGCGAGATCCGCACCCCGAGCGTCCGCAACTGGGACAGCACGTCGTGGGTCAGCTGGGTGTTATGCAGCAGCGAAGACTCGGTGATCTCGATCTCGAGCCGGTGCGCCGGCAGGCCCGAAACCTCGAGCGCGTAGCGCACCTCGCTCAGCACATCGCGCTGATGGAATTGCTGCGGCGAGAAATTGACGGCGACGCTGACCGCCTCGGGCCACTTCATGCACTCCATGCAGGCCTTGCGCAGGATCCAGCGGCCGAGATCGACGATCAGCCCCATGTCCTCGGCGACCGGGATGATGTCGACCGGCGAGACGGTGCCGCGCACCGGATGGTTCCAGCGCAGCAGCGCCTCGCAGGTCGAGACCTTGCCCGACCTCAGATTGATCAGCGGCTGGTAGAACAGCTCGAACTCCTCGTTGGCCAGCGCCTTGCGCAGGTCGAGCTCGAGGATGCGGCGCGCCTCGACGGTTTGCGCCATCTCGTCGCGGAAGAAGCAGAAGGTGCCGCGGCCATCGGCCTTGGCGCGGTAGAGCGCCATGTCGGCGTTCTTGAGCAGGGTATCGGCGCTCACGCCAGGCGCGGTCATTGCGATGCCGACGCTGGCGCCGATCTCCACCAGATGGTTGTCGATCTTGTAGCGCTCGCTGAGGCGATCGACGATGCGGCGGGCCAGCCCCGCAGCATCTTCGTGCGAATGGATGTTCTGCTGGAACACGACGAACTCGTCGCCGCCGAACCGCGCCACGAAATCTTCCGGCCGCAGCATCTCGCGCAGCCGCTCGGCAACCGCGCACAATAGCTGGTCGCCGCAAGGATGGCCGAGCGTGTCGTTGACCTGCTTGAACTGATCGAGATCGACGAACAGCAGCGCAGAGCGATGCTCGCTGCCGTGCTGCGTGGCGAGCAGCCGGCCGATCTCGTCGCGGAAATTGACCCGGTTGGGCAGCGCCGTCAGTTCGTCGTAGCGCGCGAGATGGCTGATCCTCGCCTCGGCGTCCTTGCGTTCGGTGATGTCCTCGACCAGCACCACCGTACCGCCGCCCGGCATCGGCTGGAAGGTCCAGTCCAGCGAACGATTCTTGGCGGGATCCGGGTCGCTGGTCACGAGATCACCGGCCTGCGAGCTCTCGATCTCCGACAGGATTTGCTGGGCGGTCGCCACCGAGATCGCCCCGGACAGCACGCAGGCATTGCAGATGTCGGACACGCTGGCGCCGCGCTGCACGAAATCATCCGGCAGCTGCATCATCGCGATGAAGCGCCGGTTCATCACCGCGAGCCGGCCGTCGGCGCGGAACATGCACAGCCCGTGCGGCATGTTGTTGAGCGCGGTATCGAACTGGTTCGCCAGCGCCGACTCGCGGAAGCTCGCAGTCAGCGCCTTGACGAAGATCGCGTGCAGGCTGAGGTTGATGCCCTTGAGGCCGAGGAAGAACAGCACCAGCAGGATCGACAGGCCGACATAGTAGAAGTCGCCGTGGATCGCCAGCGCCAGCGACATCGGCCCGCAGGCGACCAGCACGTGGAGTTGCAGCAGCCGCGGCCGGCCGTAATTGCGGGCGGCGCCGCCTGCCGTATAACCGACCGTCACCGCGACGCAGAGCATGTGCGCGACGGCGTCACCGCTGCCGATGATGGTGACGAAGCACCAGGCGCCCAGCACCGCGGCATAGACCATCGCGCCGATCGAGTAGCGCGGCGCCCAGACCTTGGCTTCCTCATAGGTCAGCCCGCCGCCCTGCCCTTCGTCGTATTTGCGCATCTGGAACGCGCGCGCAGTGCCGATGGCGATGATCAAGAAGGCGAACGGCCACAGCAGCGCGTTGCCGGTCTTGAGCGCGGTCATCACCGCGGCGGTGGCGGTGGCGACGCTGCCGAGGAACATCGCCCAGAAATTCTGGCGCATCGAATCGACAAGCGCAGCGTAGAGCACTGGCTCCAGCTCGTCCTGGCTGCTGCCTTGTCTTTTCTGATCGACCAACTGCATCGGCAGGCGTACGTCCTCTTCAGGCCGCATCCTTACCGATCGCAGATGAAGTCTTTCTGAGGGAATATCGTTAGCAAGTCGTTGCCGCACTCCTGAGAGGCAGCAAATTCACCATGAAAATCAGCGCACTAGGCAAGAGCCGCCAGCCGCTACCGGGGTTACCCGGGGGCAATGCGGCTCACGACAGCAGCGGCGACCAGGCGGGATCGGAGGCAAAGCCCGGCGTCGGCACGCGCAGCTCGTTGCGGCCGGAGACGTCAATCGTGTACAGCGACGGCCCACCATTGCCGCCGGGATCGCGGAAGAACATCACGACCCGCCCGTTCGGCGCAAACGTCGGGCCCTCATTGTGGAAGCCCGAGGTCAGGATGCGCTCGCCCGAGCCGTCGGTCTTCATGATGCCGATCGCGAACTGCCCGCCGCCCTGCTTGGTGAAGGCGATGTAGTCGCCGCGCGGCGACCACACCGGCGTCGAATAGCTGCCGTCGCCGAACGAGATGCGCTGCGCCTGACCGCCGGTCGCCGGCATCACGTAGATCTGCGGCTTGCCGCCGCGATCGGATTCGAAGCAGAGCCGTGAGCCGTCGGGCGCGTAGGACGGCGAGGTGTCGATCGCCGGCGTATCGGTCAGCCGCGTCATCGCCTTGGAGCGCAGGTCCATCACGAACAGGTTGGAATTGCCGCCCTGCTGCAGGCTCATGATGATGCGCTGGCCGTCCGGCGAGAAGCGCGGCGAGAACGACATGCCCGGGAAGTTGCCGACGATCTCGCGCTGGCCGGTCTCGATGTTGAGCAGGTAGACCCGCGGATCGCCCTGCCCGAATTCCATATAGGTGATCTCCTGGGTCGACGGCGAGAAGCGCGGCGTCAGCACAAGGTCCGAGCCGCGGGTCAGATAGCGCACATTGGCGCCGTCCTGGTCCATCAGCGCCAGCCGCTTGACGCGGCGCTGCGCGGCGCCGGTCTCGTCGACGAACACGACGCGGGTGTCGAAATAGCCCTTCTCGCCGGTCATCCGTTCATAGATCTGGTCGGAGATGATGTGGGCGATGCGCCGCCAGAACTCGGCCGAGGTGTCGTATTGCTGGCCGGCGAGCTGCTGGCCGGTGTTGACGTCCCAGAGCCGGAACTCGGCCTTGACGCGCCCGTTGGCCTGCCGCGTCATGCGGCCCGTCACCAGCGCCTGCGCGTTGATGCTCTTCCAGTTGTTGAAGTTCGGCGGGGCGTCGATGTTGATCGACTTCTCGAGATAGGTGGCCTGGTCGATCGGCGCGAACAATCCGCTGCGCTTGAGATTGTTGGTGATAACCTGCGTGACGCCGGCGCCGACTTCGGTATCGCCCGGCGTGCCGGCGGCGAAATTCGGGATCGCGATCGGGATCGGCGCGAACTCGCCCTCGGTGATGGTGATCCGCTTCTGCGCCAGCGCTCCGCGTGCGCCGAATGTCGACGCCGCGACGAGAGCTGCCATTCCGGACATCATCTCGCGGCGGTCGGGACGAAACAACTTTTCTCGCAACTTATCTGAACTGCTCATCGGAACGCTTTTGGCTTGGATAATGGTTGCACCGGGCTCAAAGTGGCTTTTCCTGGAAGACCGGCGTGAAGGACTTCCATTCGTCGAAGAATGCTGCCGGCAGGCGATACGGCTGGCACTGAATGATCGCGCGCATCGCGCTCTCGGCGTAGGCGCGGGCGTAAGGCGTCGACGGCGTGCCATCCAGCACCGGCATACCCTCCAGCCCCCCATCGCGCTTCAGGCGAATATCAATCGCAACCTCCGGCCTCTGCGCATCGAGCCCGCCATAAGGCTTGTTCTTCCAGCAGACCTCAACCTGCTGCCTGAACATCGCGCCCCAGGTCGCGGAATTGTCGGCGGCCTTGCCCCTCGACGTGCCGAGCGCGGCGTTGGCGTTCAGCGTATCGCCGGTCATCGAGGCGCGCGTCGGATCGCGCTTGTCGAGCAGCTCGGCGATCTTGCTCTTGTCGAACACGCGCTCCCTCGGCTTCTGCTCCGGTGGCGGCTTGGCGGCCTGCTGCACCGGCTTCGGCGGCGGCTTCTTCTCTTCCTTCTTGATCGCTTCGGCGATCGGGTCGGGCTTTACCGGATCGGGCTTCTTCTCGACCGGCTTCGGCTCTTCCTTCGGCTTGTTCTCGACCTTCTTCGGCGGATCCGGCTTCTTCTCTTCCGGCTTCTCGACCTTCGGTGACGGCGCGGGCGCGGTGTCGGTCACCACCGGCGGCTTCTTGTCCTCGACCTTGCCGACGGCGTCGTCGACCGGCTTGGCTTCGGCGACCTTCTCGACCAGCGGCTTCGGATTTTCCTTCTTGCCGTCCTTCTGGCCGGCCATGACGTGGGAAAGCTGGTCGGACGAGACCACGTCGACGGCAACGGACTCCTCCTCCGGCATCACGAACGCCTTGGTCGAGAACGACACCAGGCCCCACCCGATCACGAGGACGTGCAGGACAATCGATGCCGCCAGAGTCTTGTCGACCTTGACCTTCAAATCAGGCTTCCCCGTGCCTTGCCGCACATGGTGTTTAACCGCCTTCCGGGATGATGACGATATTCGCCTTGAATCCCGCGGCCCGGACCTGGCCGAGCAATTTCATCATATCCGTGTAACAGACGTCCTTGTCGCCGCGGAGATAGACCACTTTTTCAGCTTCCGACCGTGCATCCCCGATCGCCTTGATCTTGCCCGGGAATTCGGCGGCCGTGACCGGCGCGTCGCCGAGATAAAGATCGACGTTCGAGTTGCAGCTGCCGTTGGTCCGCTTCACCGACAGCGTCAGCGGCGGCTGGTTCGACGAGATCGACTTGCCGCCTGAGGCAACCGGCAGGTCGATGTCGATGTTCGACGTCATCAGCGGTGCCGCCACCATGAAGATGATCAAGAGCACCAGCATCACGTCGACCATCGGCGTGACATTGATCTCGGCCATCACCGGCTTGCGGCCGCCGCGGCGGCGTCCGCCGCCGCCAGACCCTGCCATGCTCATCGCCATGATCGTGCGCTCGCAATTCCGTTCATCAGGTCCTCACGCCCGCTCGTCGATCTGACGCGACAGGATGGCGGAGAACTCGTCGGCGAACCCTTCGAGGCGCGCGGCCTGCCGGTTCACTTCGGAGGTGAACTTATTGTAGAAAATTGTCGCCGGAATTGCGGCGATCAGGCCGATGGCGGTGGCAAACAGCGCCTCGGCGATACCGGGCGCCACCACCGCCAAAGAGGTATTTTTCGAGGCCGCGATCGACTGGAAGCTCGACATGATGCCCCAGACGGTGCCGAACAGGCCGACGAAGGGCCCGGCCGAGCCGACGGTGGCCAGCACCAGCAACCGCCGCTCCAGCCGTTCCACCTCGCGGGCGATCGAGACGTTCATGACCTTCTCGATCCGGGCCTGCAGGCCGGCAAAGGACCGCGTCTGGCTCTCGAATGAGCGCTTCCACTCCCGCATTGCAGCGACGAAGCAGGCCGCCATCGACTGGGTCGGCTTGGCCGACAGCGACCGGTAGAGTTCCTCGATCGACTGTCCGGACCAGAACGCCTGCTCGAAGCGGTCCATGGCGCGCTTGGTGCGCCCGTACAGCAGGATCTTGTCGATCGCGATCGCCCAAACCCAGACCGAGCAGGACAAAAGTCCCAGCATCACGCATTTGACGACCCAATGGGCCTGCCAAAACAGCGCGATCAGCGACACATCGCTCGATGCCAGGGGCAGAGCTGACTGAGCCACGTCGGCGGGATTCATCGGCAATATCCTCTCAACGCAAGTGTCCCAAATAGGCGGGCCGCGATCGGCACCGCTTCCACGGCCGCGCCCGGCGCGGCAAGATTGCGCAAGAGCCTCTTACATCTGTCGCATGGGGGGCCCGTCCAAAGCCGGGCCCTGCTTCCCTTGCCAACATGTCAAAACGAGGGCTTTTCACGCGTCATTCCGACCCTAACCAAACGCTAATCATAGTTAAGGCGAGGTTACCAAAGGGAAATTTGGGGACGGAAATGCCGCCAGGTGAGGAGGTTGGCGGGTTCCCGGAAGGGACCAATGAAGGCCCGCTCGGGGAAGGCCCTCCCCCGCCCGTCGGCCCCTGCGAAGCTATCAGGCCCGTCATCCTGAGGTGCTCGCGGAGCGAGCCTCGAAGGATCGACGGCCACCAGCCGGGCCGATTCATCCTTCGAGGCTCGTCCAGCGGCGCCATTGCGCCGCAAGGCTCGCACCTCAGGATGACGGTGATAATTTGATTCAACGGTCAAACAGCTTGCTCGGTGTCCTCGCCCGGCCGGTGCGCAATTGCGCACATGGACGGCGATCCAGTATTCCAGAGGCAGCAGTGCTTGAGCCGAGAGGCCGCGGCGTACTGGGTCGCCCGTCGAGCCGGGCGATGACAGTTTTGGGGGGATACGGCTTCGCGCTCTCGGGACATGATTTGTCCCGAGCTTTGCATTTCGTTTCGCCCTTCTTCGAACAGAGGGCGCAGGGAAAGCCGGGTGCCGATCGCACCCATGGGCCCCGAGCAATGGGTAGAAAGCTCGGGGGTAGGACCACAGGTGTAACCGGAAACAACCCGGCTTTCCCTGCGCGATGGGTTACGGCTTATACGTGCTTACCCCGGCGAGACTGGGCTTTGTTGTCACCGCCCTCGCAAGACGCAATTGCATCGAGCGAGAGGACACCTGCCACCAGGGCGTCCGGCCTGCACGATT
>NZ_JAGKJJ010000090.1 GCF_020329505.1 Bradyrhizobium semiaridum | reverse complement strand
GCTCCTTGCAAGCCTGGCGGCCTCGTTGAACTTGCGCTCGAGCTCCGCATTGCCGCCGCGACAACCGGCGACGACCTTCTCGGCCCACGCGACATAGTCCGCGAGATCGTCGCGCTCGTCCTCGCTCGGCTGCGGCACGATGCGGGCCAGCGTATTGCTGATCTTGTCGGCGATCTTGATCAGCTTCGCGTCCGGGGATTTGTGCGGGGCGTCCTCGATCTGCTTCTGCCGGCGCGCCGGCTTCGGCAAGCTCATGTCGTCGGTGCATTCGGCCACGAGGTCGGCGACGCGCGGGCTGAATTTCCGCGCCAGCTCGTCGTGCGTGGCCCCGGTGTCCTCGATGGTGTCGTGCAGCCAGCCCGCGGCAACGAGCTCGGCATCGGCGCCATCGGTCACCTGCGCGAGCAGGTTCGCGACCTCGGCGAGGTGGTTGATATAGGGCTCGTTACCCCGCCCCTTGCGCGCCATGCCGTTATGGCGGCGCGCAGCGAACTCGGCAGCTTCGGAGATCAGACGGATCGCGGGGAGCATGGCTACGGCGCTCCCGTTTGAGCGGGCGCACTATCGGCGCGCGATGAGATGACTTCCGCCGGAGCCCGGGGCTTACCCCTCTCCCCAACCCTCCCCCGCAAGGGGGGAGGGAGCCTGACCAG
>NZ_JAGKJJ010000089.1 GCF_020329505.1 Bradyrhizobium semiaridum | reverse complement strand
CTGGTCAGGCTCCCTCCCCCCTTGCGGGGGAGGGTTGGGGAGAGGGGTAAGCCCCGGGCTCCGGCGGAAGTCATCTCATCGCGCGCCGATAGTGCGCCCGCTCAAACGGGAGCGCCGTAGCCATGCTCCCCGCGATCCGTCTGATCTCCGAAGCTGCCGAGTTCGCTGCGCGCCGCCATAACGGCATGGCGCGCAAGGGGCGGGGTAACGAGCCCTATATCAACCACCTCGCCGAGGTCGCGAACCTGCTCGCGCAGGTGACCGATGGCGCCGATGCCGAGCTCGTTGCCGCGGGCTGAATTTCCGCGCCAGCTCGTCGTGCGTGGCCCCGGTGTCCTCGATGGTGTCGTGCAGCCAGCCCGCGCGTCGCCGACCTCGTGGCCGAATGCACCGACGACATGAGCTTGCCGAAGCCGGCGCGCCGGCAGAAGCAGATCGAGGACGCCCCGCACAAATCCCCGGACGCGAAGCTGATCAAGATCGCCGACAAGATCAGCAATACGCTGGCCCGCATCGTGCCGCAGCCGAGCGAGGACGAGCGCGACGATCTCGCGGACTATGTCGCGTGGGCCGAGAAGGTCGTCGCCGGTTGTCGCGGCGGCAATGCGGAGCTCGAGCGCAAGTTCAACGAGGCCGCCAGGCTTGCAAGGAGC
>NZ_JAGKJJ010000088.1 GCF_020329505.1 Bradyrhizobium semiaridum | reverse complement strand
CGCTTATGCGCGCGCACCCGCGCTACCATCCGCTCGACATGGGCGATCGGGGTTTCCGGCAAGATGCCGTGGCCGAGATTGAAGATCAGCCGGCCCTGGCCGAAATTCTCCAGCACGTCGTCCACCGCGCGATCGAGCGCGGCGCCGCCGGCGATCAGGGCCAGCGGATCGAGATTGCCCTGCACGGCCGCGCGCGGTTGCACGCGCTCGCGGATCATCGCCGGCTCCGTTGCCCAATCGATCGACACCGCATCGACGCCGGTTTGCTCGACATAGGCCGGCAGCAAGCCGCCGGCGCGACGCATCGTGGCCGGCGTGCGCAAACAGGTGCCGAACGCAAAGATCATCGGCTTTCCGCGCGGCGGCAGCACGCCGGCCCAGGTGTCGAAGACCTGCACGCAATCGGCGCCGGCCTTGAGCTGGCCGACCAGGTGCCGGATCGAGTTCTCGACCAGCACGTCGATGATTCGCGCAAATGCGTCCGGATGGCGGTAGGCGAGCATCCGTGCCGGCGCCTGATCCGGCGTGCCTTGGCCGGCCACCATGTAGGTCGCAACCGTCCACGGCGCGCCGCAGAAGCCGATCAGGGCGATGTGCGGCGCGAGCTCGCGCCGGACCCGGCGCAACGTCTCATAGACCGGCTCGAGCTTGCC
>NZ_JAGKJJ010000087.1 GCF_020329505.1 Bradyrhizobium semiaridum | reverse complement strand
AGAACACCTCGATCATGCCGGCATCGCGCACCGCCATCAGATGCAACGTGGCGAGGAAGCCGGGTCCGAAATACGGCGAGTGCGGGATCACCTGGACGCCGAACTCGTCGGCGAGCACCGCGACCTTGAGGAATTCGGTGACGCCGCCGACCTTGATCACCGACGGCTGCGCATGGCTGACCGCGCCGGCATTCATCATCTGGCGGAACTGATGCACGGTGCAGGCGTTCTCGCCGGCCGCGATCCAGTTCGCGCGCGATTGCAAGCAGGCCGCGCCGATGTTTCTGGAGGAGCCGGTATGGCCGCCGGAGGATTTCGCGACGCTCGCCGAGGTGCGCAAGGAGGGCCGGCTCGACATCGCGGCCGGGCCGTCCAGCGGACAGTTCATGTCGACCATCAGCGGCACGCCGGGGCCGATCGCCTCGCGCGCGGCGGTGACGGCGGGGACCGTGGTCTCGTGCAGCTTGATCGCCGAATAGCCAAGCTTGATCGCCTTCTTGCATTCGCTGGCGATGTGCTGCGGCGTGCCGATCCGCAGCAGGCTGGCATAGGCCGGGATCTTGCTGCGCTTGGCGCCGCCGATCAGCTGATGCAGCGGCATGCCCTTGACCTTGCCGGCGAGATCCCACAGCGCGATGTCGAGCGCGGAGATCG
>NZ_JAGKJJ010000086.1 GCF_020329505.1 Bradyrhizobium semiaridum | reverse complement strand
TAATCGTCGCCGCGGACAAAGGACAACTCGGCCTGGTCGGCCCAGCCGGCGATCTCGGTGATCGCATCGCGATCACGGATGCAGATGACATTGTCGCAAACGGCGAGTTGCGCCAGCGCCGCCGCATCACCGGACGAGCCGGCGAATTTGCCGCGCCAGGACATCCGCCGCGCGACATGATCGGCCAGCGGATCGCGCGCGACGCCATCCCTGATCGCGAAGCTGCACAGCGCGGCAAATCGCGGCGACAGCGGCTGCTCGATCGTGGTCAAGGCGGTGATCGACAAGCCGCGCCGGTCGCCGATCCCTCAGGCCACGACGTCCTGATCTCGCATGGTGCGGCGCTGGAAGGCATGAGCCTTGCGCTGAACCGGCGCGCGCACGGCGGTGTCGTCGACCAGCGCCAGCCGGCCGTCTGCGACGAGGCGCCAGCGCGTCGGCTGGACGTTGTGGACGCTCGGCGCCAGCCGCGCTTCGGCGACCAGCTCGCGCAGCAGCTCCGGCGTCAGGCTGCTCATGCGCCGGCCAGCCGCTTGCTGAAGAGATGCAGCCGGTGCAGCGGCTTGGCGCCGACCTTCTCGGCCTGGCGCAGCGACGGGCCGTTGATGTCCGCGATCCAGGTGCCGCCGAGGGTGCGGTAGCCGGCCTCCTGCAG
>NZ_JAGKJJ010000085.1 GCF_020329505.1 Bradyrhizobium semiaridum | reverse complement strand
GGCGGGCGGTTCAACTCGCCGGTGACTTTCACGCTGACACCTTCGGTGCGCGAGGTCAGCCCGAGGATCTTCGGCAGCAGCTCGTCGGCATCGGCCATGGTCGGCACGCGCATGTCGACTTCGGCATAGGCCTCCTCCGCGATCACGTTCGGCTTGGTGCCGCCCCGGACAACGCCGACATTGACGGTGACGCCGCGCGTGAGGTCGTTCATCGCCTCCAGCGCCTGGATCACATGGCCGAGTTCGCGGATCGCGCTGCGGCCGTCCTCGGGCCGTGTGCCCGCATGCGCCGGCACGCCCTTGATGACGACGTCGAATCGCGCGACGCCCTTGCGTCCGGTTACGATCTTGCCGCCGTCGCGTGCCGGCTCGGTCACCAGCACGTATTTGGCCTTGCGTCCTTCGGCTTCGATCAGCGCCCGCGAGGTCGGGCTGCCGATCTCCTCGTCCGACACATAAAGCTGCGTGATGCCGAGCGGCGGCCGCGCGCTGTCGGCGCAGATCTGCCGGAACGCGTGATAGGCGAGATAGGCGCCGCCCTTCATGTCGTAGATGCCGGGGCCGAACGCGACGTCGCCGTCGATCTTGAACGGCAGGCGCTCGATGAATCCCATCGGATGCACGGTGTCGAGATGGCTGAGCACCAGGATGCCCGGC
>NZ_JAGKJJ010000084.1 GCF_020329505.1 Bradyrhizobium semiaridum | reverse complement strand
GGCGGGCGGTTCAACTCGCCGGTGACTTTCACGCTGACACCTTCGGTGCGCGAGGTCAGCCCGAGGATCTTCGGCAGCAGCTCGTCGGCATCGGCCATGGTCGGCACGCGCATGTCGACTTCGGCATAGGCCTCCTCCGCGATCACGTTCGGCTTGGTGCCGCCCCGGACAACGCCGACATTGACGGTGACGCCGCGCGTGAGGTCGTTCATCGCCTCCAGCGCCTGGATCACATGGCCGAGTTCGCGGATCGCGCTGCGGCCGTCCTCGGGCCGTGTGCCCGCATGCGCCGGCACGCGACGGCGGCAAGATCGTAACCGGACGCAAGGGCGTCGCGCGATTCGACGTCGTCATCAAGGGCGTGCCGGCTCGGTCACCAGCACGTATTTGGCCTTGCGTCCTTCGGCTTCGATCAGCGCCCGCGAGGTCGGGCTGCCGATCTCCTCGTCCGACACATAAAGCTGCGTGATGCCGAGCGGCGGCCGCGCGCTGTCGGCGCAGATCTGCCGGAACGCGTGATAGGCGAGATAGGCGCCGCCCTTCATGTCGTAGATGCCGGGGCCGAACGCGACGTCGCCGTCGATCTTGAACGGCAGGCGCTCGATGAATCCCATCGGATGCACGGTGTCGAGATGGCTGAGCACCAGGATGCCCGGC
>NZ_JAGKJJ010000083.1 GCF_020329505.1 Bradyrhizobium semiaridum | reverse complement strand
ACCCGAACGCACCGGCCTCGCTCGGCCCGCAGCAGCAGCAGCCGGCGATCAACATCCAGATCAACGTCTCGGCCAACAACCTGTCGGAACACGAGTACGAGGTGATCCTGTCGATCGAGGGCAAGGCCGAAGGCGCCGGCAAGGTGATGTTCAGCTTCGACCTGGCCTATGCCGGCGTGTTCCGGGTCGTGAACGTGCCGAAGGAAAACCTGCATCCGCTGGTCATGATCGAATGCCCGCGCCTGCTGTTCCCGTTCGCGCGTGAAATCGTCGCAACCGCAGTGCGCGACGGCGGCTTCCCGCCCTTGATGCTCGACCCCGTCGATTTCGTCGGCCTCTACCGCCAGAACATGGAGCGGCAAGCCGCCGCCCAGGCCGCCTCCGGCGTCAAGCCGAGCTGATCAACTTGCTCGCTGTCGTCGCCCGGCTTGACGGGGCGACCCAGTACGCCGCGGCCCCTAGGTTCTATCACTGGCGTCTCTGGAATACTGGGTCGCCCGGTTCATGTGCGCAATTGCGCACAGGCCGGGCGATCACAGCAGTGGATGAGGATAAAGCTCCACGCCTTCACTGGGTCACGGGGATGGATTTGTGGCGCACAGCTTCTTCCCACCATCGTCCTGGCGAAGGCCAGGACCCATAACCACCGAATTTGATT
>NZ_JAGKJJ010000082.1 GCF_020329505.1 Bradyrhizobium semiaridum | reverse complement strand
ACCCGAACGCACCGGCCTCGCTCGGCCCGCAGCAGCAGCAGCCGGCGATCAACATCCAGATCAACGTCTCGGCCAACAACCTGTCGGAACACGAGTACGAGGTGATCCTGTCGATCGAGGGCAAGGCCGAAGGCGCCGGCAAGGTGATGTTCAGCTTCGACCTGGCCTATGCCGGCGTGTTCCGGGTCGTGAACGTGCCGAAGGAAAACCTGCATCCGCTGGTCATGATCGAATGCCCGCGCCTGCTGTTCCCGTTCGCGCGTGAAATCGTCGCAACCGCAGTGCGCGACGGCGGCTTGCCGCTCCATGTTCTGGCGGTAGAGGCCGACGAAATCGACGGGGTCGAGCATCAAGGGCGGGAAGCCGCCGCCCAGGCCGCCTCCGGCGTCAAGCCGAGCTGATCAACTTGCTCGCTGTCGTCGCCCGGCTTGACGGGGCGACCCAGTACGCCGCGGCCCCTAGGTTCTATCACTGGCGTCTCTGGAATACTGGGTCGCCCGGTTCATGTGCGCAATTGCGCACAGGCCGGGCGATCACAGCAGTGGATGAGGATAAAGCTCCACGCCTTCACTGGGTCACGGGGATGGATTTGTGGCGCACAGCTTCTTCCCACCATCGTCCTGGCGAAGGCCAGGACCCATAACCACCGAATTTGATT
>NZ_JAGKJJ010000081.1 GCF_020329505.1 Bradyrhizobium semiaridum | reverse complement strand
AGCATCTTGTCGACCGGCACACCGGTCCAGCGCGAGACCACCTGCGCGATGTGGTTGGCGGTGACCGCCTCCTCCATCATCTCGCCGCCGTTCTCACGTGCCTCGACGTCCGCGAGCTTCTTTTCCAGATCGGGGATCCGGCCATAGGCCAGTTCGCCCGCCTTCTGGAATTCGCCGCGGCGCTGCGCGTCGAACTGGCCAATGCGCAGCGCATCGAGCTCGCTCTTCAGCTTCTGGGCGTTGGAGAGCTTGTTCTTCTCCGCGCTCCAGCGCGCCGTCAGCGCCGCCGACCGCTCCTCGAGATCCGCGAGTTCCTTCTCCAGGCTCTCGAGGCGGCTCTTGGAGCCGGCATCGCTCTCCTTCTTCAGCGCCTCCTGCTCGATCTTGAGCCGGATGATGTCGCGATCGAGCGAATCCAGCTCCTCCGGCTTGGAATCGACCTGCATCTTCAGCCGCGCCGCCACGCTGTCGAATCGCTACATCACCGACCGCTTCCTGCCCGACAAGGCCATCGATCTGATGGACGAGGCGGCGGCGACAAGCGCCGAATCCGCGATGCGCACGCCGTGGTGCTGCTCGTATTTGTCCTTCAGGCCGCGCAGGATGGAGATGGTGTCCTCGACCGTCGGCTCGCTGACATAGATCGGCTGGAACCGCCGCGC
>NZ_JAGKJJ010000009.1 GCF_020329505.1 Bradyrhizobium semiaridum | reverse complement strand
GAGCGAAGGCTGGTGGGGGAGGCAGGACTCGAACCTGCGAAGCCATGAGGCGGCTGATTTACAGTCAGCTCCCTTTGCCACTCGGGACACTCCCCCGTCCAACAGCATCAGACCGGCCGCGCGAGTGGCGGCGGACCGGGTCATCGAAATGACGCTGATAACCGCGGCGGTCCCGAAGCGGGGGCGCGGTCGGGCGCGTTTATGGGGGAAGGCGGTCCCCAAAGTCAACCAAGCGGGCTCCTTATTTGCCGGTTAAATTGCCATTCCGCGACAACAGTGACACAAGCCTCGCATGAGCGATCGCGACCGCAAACCCAGTTTCCGAAGCAAGGGCGGTAAACCCTTCCAGAAAGGGCCGAAATTCGGCCGTCCGCCGGCCCGGCGGGAACGCGATTCGGGTTCCGACGGGCCGGTGATTCTGTACGGCTGGCACACGGTGTCCGCCGCGCTCGCCAACCCCGACCGCGAGATCCGCAAACTCTATCTGACCGAGAACGCCGCCCGCCGGCTCGCCGATGAGAATATCGCGACCCGCGTCACTCCCGAAATCGTGCGCCCCGGCGATCTCGACCGGCGGCTCACGCCCGATGCCGTGCATCAGGGCCTGCTTGCGGAGGCCGATCCCCTGCCCTCGCCCGGCATCGACACGCTGGCGCAGCAGGGCATCGTGCTGGTGCTCGACCAGATCACCGATCCGCACAATGTCGGCGCCATCCTGCGCTCGGCCGCAGCGTTCGCGGTGAAGGCGATCGTCACCACGGCCCGCCACAGCCCGGAGGCGACCGGCGTGCTGGCAAAATCCGCCTCCGGCGCGCTCGAACTGGTGCCTATGGTGACCGTGCAAAACCTGGCGCGGGCGCTGAACGAACTCAACGACAACGGTTTCCAGACCGTCGGGCTCGACAGCCAGGGTGCGGAGGATCTCGGCAAGGTGGAGTTGCAGCAGCCGCTGGCGCTGGTGCTCGGCGCCGAGGGTAAGGGCCTGCGGCAACTGACCCGTGAGACCTGCCGCGTGGTGGCGCGGCTCGACATGCCCGGCGAGATCAAGAGCCTCAACGTCTCGAACGCCGCCGTGCTCGCGCTCTATATCGGCGCCAGCCGGCTCGGGCTGATGGGATAGTGCTCGTTCCGATTTTGGGTTGAGCTGACGTCAGGCTCGCTTCACGTCTCCCGCTTGAGCCTGCACGATTTCCGAATAGTAGAATAATACCACCGAATTGCCCGTCGGGTCCAGCGGCGCTCCTTTGCATGGGGTTGTTTTTCGATATTTTTGGCAATGCCCCCTGCGGCGCGGCAACGGCCTGATTTCGGTCTTGCCCAAAGCAAAGCGCCCGCTCGTTAGATGCGAACGGGCGCTGGGTTGTTCGACCGAAATCCGGATCAGTAGTAGCGGCGCAGCGGGGCACCGTAGCGGTGCGGCGCGTAGCCATGGCGATAGCCGTAGGCACGATAGCCATAGTGCGGGCGGTAGTGATGGCGGTAGCCGTAGTGGCGATAACCATAGTGGCGGCGATAGCCGTCATACGGCAGCGCGTAGCCCTCGCGATAATAGGGACGCGGCGCCCAGTTGCCCGGACCGGTATAGGTCGGGCCCTGGTTAACGTAATAGTACTGCTGCGCGGGGCTGATGTAGTAGCGGTCCGGATCGGGCAGACGTTCGACGCCGGCATAGCCATAGCCGTAGCCATAGCCGCCACCGCAACCGCCGCAGCCGCCATAGTTGTAGACCGGTGCGGAATAGACCGGGGGCGCGCAGAGATCGAAGCCGCACGCCATCGCGGGCGCAGCCGCCATGACGGCCACGGCCGCAACCAGTCCAGTGATCAATTGACGCATTACTCTCTCCTGTTTGTCGTCGCGTATTCTGGTTGTTGCCAAAGCGCGATGAGATTTGGCTGAACCGTCATCGCGCTTTCGCTCTTTGTTTGAGCATGATCTTTTCGGAAAACCGCTTCGCGCCTTTCCGGATCATGCTTAGGGACCCCGGGGTCGCGGGATCGGACGCGGCGGCGGCCGCGGGCCGTTGAATTCGGGCGCGTAGATCACCGGCGGCGGATCGACCGGGACATTGGATTGCGCCGGCAGCGGCGCCGACTGCGCCGACCACGATTCATGATAGCTCTCGGCCGGCTGCGGCAGGCGGCGGTTCTTCGGCGGCTCGATCTCGAGCCGGCCATAGCCCGGCTTACGGCCGAGCGTCGGATAATAGTGGCCGACATTCGGCACCGGATCGACGTAACGGCCGCCATAGACGGTCGGCACCATCGACTCGTTGCGGGCGAGGCCCATCGCGCTTTCGATCACCGCGTAGGAGGCGTCGACGCCGTTGATGATGATCGGCACGCCGGGGCGCACGGGCACGACGATGTCAAAGCCGCCGCCGGCCAAGCCCTGCGACGTGGTCGCAGCCAGTATCGCCAGTGCTAGGCCCGCGCGCATGTTCGCCCATCGTCCCGGTTGTTCCAGCCCGCAGCTTAGTGGAACGCCGTGGCGCAAGGGTTAAGGACGCCGGCCAAACTGCCGGTAAGCCTAACGCGTAAGCATCAGCGGCCGCTCAATTGCGCCGCAACGGGATCAGGAATCGTTAACGCCGCGCGGTCGTGTCCGCGCGTCAGGCGAAGGCATTCTCGATGATCGAGTGGATGCCGATCGCCATGGTGACCGCGCCGACCGCGACCTGGAGCGCGCGGTTGGCCCAGGTCAGCCAGCGCGCCGAGGCCGCCAGCGGCACCGCGATCACGCTGGACAGCGCGCCCATGCCAATCATCGAGCCGATGCCGAACAGCGCGACATAGCCGAGCCCGATCACCGGGGTCGGCGCCTGCGACACCGTCAGCACCAGGAGCGCCGCGGAGCCCGCCATGCCGTGCATCAGCCCGACCAGCAGCGTGCGCCAGCGGAAGCCGTGCTCATGCGCATGCGGCACGCGGACATGCGCCGTGCGCGCGGCGCGCGGCGCGGCCTCGCCGGCGTGGCTGTGAGCGTGGAAATGCGATGTGCCGTCGGCGTGGGAATGGGCGTGGAAGTGGACACGGTCGCGCCACAGCCGCCACCACACATGCGCGCCGAGGCCGACCAGCATGATGCCGACCGCGGTCTCGAGCGGCTGCGCGACGCTTTCCGGGATCGCGCGCCCGAGCAGGATGGCGGCGCCCGCGAACATGAACAGCGTCAGCGTGTGGCCGAGCCCCCAGGTCAGGCCGTGCTTGACGATGTCGGTGACGTTGCTGCGGCGCGCGGCGATGCTGGAGACGGCGGCGATGTGGTCCGGCTCGAGCGCATGCTGCATGCCGAGCAGAAAACCGAGACTCAAGATTCCGAACATTGATCCCCTGTGCAGCCCAAATCTCTGCACCCCATGTGACGGCGGATCAAACACCAGATCGCCGGCCTTGTCAGGCCCGCCCCGCGGCACGCAAGCCATGCATCGCCGGGCTCTGCAGCGACGTCAGGCGCGATGCGGGGCGGAATATGCCCGCCGCAACGGATTCGTTTGCACCCCCGGCACCCGGTTCCGCGGCACCGACGGCCGTCAGCATCCCTGCAAGGCCAGGACCCGGCGGGCAAAAAAAGGAGCGGCGGTCCAGCGGGCCGCCTTTCCTGCGGGTCGGCCATCGGACGCGGGTCTTGCGGCCCTTCTGGTTCTGGCCCTCGCCCGCCAAGTCTGCTATGCGAGCGCGCAATCCCAGCAGTCGCCGGCTTAGCTCAGCGGTAGAGCAGCAGTTTTGTAAACTGAAGGTCGGGGGTTCAATCCCCTCAGCCGGCACCATGGTTTTTGCGCCGCGCCTTTCTGCGACCTTTTTCCGATTGTTTCTGTCCTTGCTGCCAAAACCGTGTATTCTGCTGCCGGGTGGGACTCAGCCAATGACCTATTTGATCCTTGCCCGGGATGGCACCAGCCGGATCGTGCTCAAGCGCGACAGCGAAGACGCGGCCGAGAAGAAGGCACGCGAGCTGAAGGAGATGGGCTGGTTCGAGGTCGAAGTCCGTGAGGACGACGGGCTCGGCGTCATGCCGGCGGCGACCGGGAGTGGACCACAGGGCCTTCAATAAGCCTGCGCGGCGGCCCGATTGGGGCCCTGCGGGGAGCGAAGGCGGCTGCCATGTGACGATGCCCATCGCTCACTGCGACGCCCGTGCGATGCCGTCCGTGCGACGGCTTGTCGATCCCAACAACGGTATGGTCAAAGGAATTTTCGGCCGGAGCACGCTTCGGCTTGCTGAGATTGAGGACATAGGCATGCGGCTCGACACCCGGACGATCCTGATCGCGCTGGTCATCTTCAACATCATTGCCGTCGGCATGTCGGAGGTGCAGCGGCGCGCGCTGTCTGAAAACTCCCTGTCGTCGCAAGCCGAGTTTGCCCGTCAGGCCGCCGAATGGAGCAAGCAGCAGACCGATCTCCTGGCCACGACCCCCGCGCATCTTCGTGAACTCGCGGCGCGGATGAACAACATCGAGATCCAGCAGGCCGACCTGCTGGCCAAGACCACCGCGCGGCTCGAGGAACTCAACACACGGATCAACAAGATCGAGAGCCAGACCCTCGCGCCGAAGGACACAGACAAGAAGACGCAGGAAATCTACGACCGCGTGCTCGAGATGCAGAAGACGCTCGCGGGATGGAAGCCCCCGGGCTCCACCGACGAGCGGCCGCGCTGAACCCTCGCCGGGCGGATGTTCGCCGCATGAACCTTTGGTGACCGGCTCCTACATATCCTTGAGGAGCCGCCCATGTCCGACACCGCTCATTACCGCTTCCAATCCGATCAGGCGAAACGGCTGGCCCGTCAGGTCACCGACGCCACGGTGCGCGCGAAACTGCTGGAAATGGCCGAGGAATACGGCCGCTACGCCGATCTGATCGAGGCCCGCTCGGCCGAGCGAACCGCCGCCGAGGCGGCGGCACATTAAGTCCTTGAACCCCCAGCCCAACACCAATCCCCGCCAGCGCTGAGGCCTTGGCCGTCGAGGCCGTGTCACAATTTTGTCACCGTGCCTACCAAACAGGCGTCTTCGTCAACCATCATTGTCGTGAACGCTTGATTCCGCGAAGTTGCTTTGCTGAAATCCGCGCGTTCAAGGTGCGCCATGGATTGGAAGCAGGAACGCGATCTCTTGATCGCGCAGACGATGGCCTTCGTACAGTCGGTGACGGGTAAGCGGCCCGACGACTTGCTGACGGCTGCCCCGCCCAACCCCGTCCCTGCGAAGCCCGCCGCCCCGCAGCCCGCCCCACTGAACGCCGTTCTGCACACGCCAGCATCGGTGATTGCCCGTGCGGCCGTTCCCCAGGTTGCGGCTGAGCGAGAGGTGGCGGTCCAGACGCCGAAGCTGGTGCCGACGGCAATCGAGGTCCCGCCGCCCGCGCCGCCGGCTCCGCTTGCCGCAGCGACGATCGTCGAAGTCCCCACGCCCGAACAGCTGCCGCACTTCGTCAAGCTCGATATCCGCGGCGACTTCCAGTCCGAGGTGCGGGCGCGCGTCGCCAATTTCCGCGCAAACCAGCAGCGCTTCCTGAAGGAGCGCGAGGAGTATTGCTCCTCCACCATGGCCAAGGTGCGCGCCGCGATCCGCGACAACAGCGAGCTGCCGCGCTCCGGCAAGTAAGGCTCGCCTCTCGCTTCAGCGTCCGCCGATCTTCTCCAGCATCGGCAGCAGGTATTTCGCGAACTCGCCGGGATTCTCGCTCATCGGGAAATGGCCAAGGCCCTTCATGATGGTCGCCTCGGCGCCGGCGATGCTGCCCGCCACCGCCAGCGTCTCCTCCGGCGTGCAGGAATAATCGTATTCGCCGGACAGCAGGAACAGCGGACAGCGCCGGGTGTCGATCTCGGCGACGCGGCTGCGGATGTCGCCGTCGATCTTGTAGAAATAGAGGTCGCCCTTGAACACGCCGGGCCCGCTCTGCATGTAGTGCCACAGCGTTTCCCACTTCTCTTTTTCCGGTGCGTCGGGCCCGACCAGTCCCGAGACGATCGCGCCACATACCTCGCCGCCATGCACGTCCGGCCGGTGCAGGAAATTCAAATCGTAATAGGGATCGACATGCGCGCCGGCCTGCAGGCCGATGATGGCGCGGAAGCGCTCGGGGTGTTCGAGCGCGAGGTGCAGCGCGATACGGCCGCCGATCGAGCAGCCGATCACGATCGGCCTGTCGAGCTCGAGCGCATCGATCACGGCAAGGATCATCGTAGTGTATTGCGCGGAGGTGAGCTGGTACTCCTCGTCGTGCCAGCCTGACGGCGGTGATGACTTGCCGTGCCAGGGCATGTCGAAGGCGATGACGCGGTGATTGCGCGTGACGCGGGCATCGTTCATCAGGCCGCGATATTGTCGCCCGTCGCTGCCCGCGGTGTGCAGGCAGAGCAGCGGCGTGCCCTCGCCCGCTTCCTCGACATAGACGCGGTGGGCCCGGCCGGACAAATCGAGATGCATGTAGCGGCCGACGATCGGTTCGAATGTCGCGCTCATGCGGCAGCTCCATCGCGGCGCAGCTTGGCGAGCGCCTCCTTGAAATAGCGCAGGTTTGCCATGAACACCTGCAGATCGCCCTCGGCCTTCAGCACGCGGCGCTTGATCAGTGCCATCAGATCGTTGGAGCCCGGCGGCGGCCGCGTTTCGCAGAACCTCTCCCACTCCGCCTCCGAGGTGCGCAGCGCGAAGGACGACGATGGCATCACGAACGGCCCCTTCGTCACCGACATGATGCGGCCCTCATGCACGGCGATCAGCCAGGCGGTCCCGCCGATCTCGAACAGGAACGTCGTCGTCAGATAGCGGCCGCGCCGCACCAGGGCGGCATCGCCGTTGACCCGCTCCTTCAGCGTTTCGATCATGTGCTCCCCTCCCTGTGCCGGCCCGCTTGCTGTGCCGGCCATGATGAAAGGAATGAGGGGGCCGTCAATCCGCCGCGGCGCGAGTGGCCACGGCATTTTCGCGGGAGCTAGAGCCAGGCCCAGACCAGCGCCACGTTGGCGGCGCAGGCCGCAAGCAGCGCAACCGCCAGCGCGAGTTGCACGCGTTCATTGGAGGTTTGCAGGATCGCTCTCATGGGCCGGAGCATCCGGCGATTCTAGCGGGAGAGTCCCGGGGATTCTTTTTTCCCGGATTCACCACTCGTTAAGGAGACTCAAGGTCGGCCCCCAAAGGTCCGAAACGACTCATAATTTCAAGCAGTTGCTCACGGTTCCGTGAGCGGAACGCGCTGACCGTGGCCTGAAACTACCGCCACGGTACGGCGTTGTCGGCTTTTGGGGAGACGATGAAATGCCCTACGCGCTGTTCTACCAGGACGCCAAGCTGAGCAAGGCCTATCCGACCGAAGCCGACGTCTGGCAGCTGGCCAGGAAATCCGGTTTGGTGGTCGACGCGGTCGCCGAGGAGGAAACCACTTCCCCGCGCCCTGTGCTCGACAATGACTACGAGATCCGGCCATGCCAGCTCGAGCCGAACGAAGACCCGGTCAAGAACAAGGCGGACGCCGAACACGAGGAGCGTCTGGAGCCGCGGCTGCATTAAGCCGCCGCCACGGAGGCGCTCTCGGATGCGTCAGGAAGTCAGGGAATTGCCGTCGCCAGGGAGGCCTGCGCAGAGGTGAGCGACACGCATGTCTTCCGCCGGTGCAGGCCGCGGATCGCGCCGGTGACCTTGAGCACCTTGCCGGCGGGGCAGGACGCGTCCTGCACGAACACGACTTCATAGGGCGCGAGCGCCAACGGCTCGGATTTGAGGATGGTCTGGGCAAGGCACGGCATGGCGACCGCGGATAAGATCAGCCCTAACGCAAAGCTACGCATGTTTGTTTGTCCACCAGCCCCGGCGATCCCACAATAACGCATCACGATGAAAGTTCCGTGCCATGCAGGAATTATTTTATGCATTGCATGGCGGGCGTGAACAGCGGCTGAATGCGTCGCCGCCGGACCAAACAGGAAGCGGCCGCGCAAACAAAAAGGCCGGCTTGCGCCGGCCTTTTCGCTTGGATCAAACGGAGTGACGATCAGTACCGCGAGCCCGACGGGCCGCCCCAGCCGAACCGGTAGTTCACGCCCAGCTTGACTGTATGCTCGTCGTTCCGGAAGCTCGCGCCGACGATGTCAGGCGGCCCCGCGGTGA
This sequence comes from Bradyrhizobium semiaridum, assembly GCF_020329505.1. Classification (GTDB taxonomy): domain Bacteria; phylum Pseudomonadota; class Alphaproteobacteria; order Rhizobiales; family Xanthobacteraceae; genus Bradyrhizobium; species Bradyrhizobium semiaridum. The sequence goes on along the minus strand of NZ_JAGKJJ010000009.1, from coordinate 187,042 downwards.
AGGTCGTCTTGCCGAAATTGTAGTACTGGTACTCGGCCTTGGCCGACCAGTTCGGGGCGAACATGTATTCGAGACCCGCACCGACCGTGTAGCCGTCCTTGTGGTTGCCATCCGTGGCGAAAGCCGTCGCGACTCCGCCGACCGTGGCATTGATGTTCGTGCTATCGCGCCAGGCGTAACCGCCCTTGGCGTAAAGCAGCGCCGGACCCCAGGTGTAGCCGAGCCGGCCGGTCACCGAGCCGAGCTGGTCGGTATTGCCGGTCACCAGCGTGCCGCCGGGGAACAGGGTACCGTTGTTGGAGCCGCCGGTCAGCCAGGAGTACTGCGCCTCGACGCCCATCACCCAGTTGGGGGCGAACTGATCGTCGAAGCCGCCCTGAACACCGCCCAGGAAGCGCGCGTCGCTGCCCATCAAGTTGGTGCCGTCGGTGAACGCGCCGCCGACATGGCCGCCGATATAGAAGCCGGTCCAATTGTAGACGAGTGCCGGCGCGGTGACCGGCGGCGGTGCCTTGGTATAGGTGCGGGCCGGCATGTCAGCCGCAAACGCAGGCCCCGCAAAAGCGGCCAGCGCGACTGTGCCGAGCAAAAACTTCTTCATCTCTGATCCCCGTTACTAACGTTGCGCTATGAAGACAAACAACGTGACTTCAATTGGGTTGCTTTGGGGCAATGCTGGAGCTGTGATGTTTCGGAACTGTGTCGGAGTCGCAACAACGCCCGTTTGTTCCTTGGCACAGAAGGTTTTTTCACCCGTTAAGCAGCCGCAGTTCCGCTGTTTAGACGTCGCAGATCGCTAACGGGAGGTTCAAGGCTCGCCGAAAAGTGATCGTGGCCCACTCATGGTTCGGTCACGATCCGGCCGCGGCATTTTTTCGCGGCCGCACTGGCTAGCGTGTCATCTTCTCCAGATCGGGAAACGTGCCATAGGACATGCCCGCGCAGGGCTCGCCGGCATTCTCCATGATGCGGTCGAGCCTGCCGTCGACGAAGACGATGCCGCGCTCGCGGGCGGGGCGGTAATTGCCGTCGGTATCCCTGGCGCTGTAACGCAGGCAGACCACATAGCGCAGCCGGCCGCCGACGGTGCGCTGCACCGGCTCAGCGATTGCAGCATCGCGCACACCAACCGGATCGTTCAGATAAGTCCGCATGAAGGCCAGGATCTGGGCGCGGGAGTTGGTCGGGACCGGCTGGTTGTCCACGCCGCGATCGCCGGTAAAGGTGGTCGGCCCGCTGCTGTCGTCGCTGGTGAGGCAGCCGGCCAACGGAAGCGACAGCAGCATCGCCGCAAGTTTGGTTGCAATCCCCAGCTGAAATCTCAAGCGTCGCAAAGCCCCTGATCCCCGGTGCGGGTCTCTTAAACCGCCGCGCCGCCGAAGGGAATTCGCAACTCGGTTATCCCGCGGCCTCAGGATCGGCTGGTCCGACTCGCGATCGCCTCGTCGCCGACGTGTCATCACAGCACCATTGACGCTCTTAAGACGATCGGTCATATTGAGGGCCATGGCGAGACCGAGCGTAAAAGAGAATATCGTCGCGGCGGCACTTGAGACCTTGCACCGGCAGGGTTTCAACGCCACCGGCGTCCAGGACATCACCGACGCAGCGGGCGTGCCGAAGGGCTCGTTCTACAATCATTTCGAGAGCAAGGAAGAACTCGGCATCGAGGTGATCGAGCGCTATTGGCAGCGCGCGCTGGCCGGTCTGGGCGCGCTGAACGACGCGAACGTCCCACCGATCGCCCGGCTCAAGTCATATTTCCGGGCCCTCGATGAAATCTCCCGCAAGAGGAAATACGAGAACGGCTGCCTGATCGGCAACATGGCGATCGAGATGTCGGACCAGAGCCGTCCGATCCGCGAACGACTGGCCATGGTGATGGCCGCATGGACCCGCGGCATCGAATCCTGCGTCCGCGAAGCCCAGGCCGACGGCTCGATGCGGCGCGACATCGACGCCAAGATGATCGCCGCATTCCTGCTGAACGCCTGGGAAGGTACCGTCATGCGCAGCAAGGTCGACAAGGATCGCGCCGCGCTGGAAGCGTTCGAGACGGTGGTGTTCACCAGCCTCACACGATGACACCAAACCCGTGACACCTCGCCTTTTTGCCTTTCGCTTTGACCAGCCTCAATATGACTGGTCGTCTTAGGAGGATCCGATGAGCCCAACACTGCACTCTCCCCTCAAGATCGGTCGGCACCAGCTCGCCCACCGGGTAGTGATGGCGCCGCTGACGCGGATGCGCGCGTCCGATCCCGGTGCGACGCCGGGCGCGCTCAATGCCCGGTACTACGGACAGCGCGCGAGCCGATCCGGCCTCATCATCTCGGAGGCCTCGCAGATCTCGTGGCAGGGCAAGGGCTATCCGCGCACGCCGGGCATCCACTCCGACGAGCAGATCGCCGGTTGGAAGGCCGTGGTGGACGCGGTCCACGCCAAGGGCGGCGTGATCTTCATGCAGCTCTGGCATACCGGTCGCATCTCGCATTCGAGCCATCGCAGCGATCGCACCCTGCCCGTCTCAGCCTCCGCCGTCGCGCCGGCTGGGCAGGCGTTCGGCGCCGCGTTCGAGCGCCTGCCCTACGAGACGCCGCGCGCGCTGGAGACCGACGAGATCACTGATATCGTCGCGGACTACAAGCGCGCGGCGCGCAACGCGCTGGCGGCCGGGTTCGACGGCGTCGAGCTGCACGGCGCCAATGGCTACCTGATTGACCAGTTCCTGCAGGATCGCACCAACCGGCGGACCGATCGCTACGGAGGCCCGATCGAAAATCGCACGCGCTTTCTGCTGGAGGCGACCGAAGGCCTGATCGAGGTCTGCGGTGCCGACCGCGTCGGCGTCCGGCTGTCGCCGTTCGGCGCTGTCGGCGATATCGCCGATTCCGATCCGGCCGCGCTGTTCGGCCATGCGATCGAGGCGCTCTCGGCGCGGCAGATCGCCTATCTGCATCTGATCGAACCGCGGGCGAACGCAGGCATCCGCGACGGGCTCAACCTTGCGGTGCCAGCCTCCGTCACCGCGCTGTTCCGCAAGCTGTTCAACGGCCCCTTGATCGCCTCGGGTGGCTTTACGAAGCAGTCCGCGGAAGCCGAGCTGATCACCGGCAATGCGGATGCGATCGCGTTCGGCCGCGCCTTCATCGCCAATCCGGACCTGCCGCATCGCTTCGCGATCGGCGCGCCGCTCAACACGCCCGATGTCGGCACGTTCTATGGCGGCGGCGAGCGCGGATACACCGACTATCCCGCGCTGGTCGCGGAAGTCGTCGCCTGATTCGAACAACCACAATTGGAGGAAGCGCATGCTTGCCGTGCAGGTCGTCGATTATGGAAGACCGTGGGATGTCGTCAGGACGGTGGAGGCGAGCGAGCCGCCATCGCCTCCCGCAGGACAGCTCAAGGTCAAGCTGCTGGCCTCACCGATCCATCCGGCGGATCTCTTGTTGATGCGCGGGCTCTACGGCAAGCGCCCGCCGCTGCCCACGGGCATGGGCGGCGAAGGTGTCGCCTCCGTCGTCGACACCGGCGCGGGGACCGACTTCAAGCGCGGCGACCGCGTCATCATTCCCTACGGACACGATACCTGGGCCGACTATCTGACGATCTCCGCAAACCGCGCGGTCAAGGTCCCCGCCGGCATCGACGACGCGCAGGCGTCGATGGCGCTAATCAATCCGTTCACCGCACGTCTAATGCTGACCGACTTCGTCGATCTCGCGCCCGGCGAATTCGTGATCCAGAACGCCGCCAATTCCGGTGTCGGTCGCGCGGTCATCGCGATCGCCAGGGCACGCGGATTGCGGACCGTCAATGTGGTGCGCCGGCCGGAACTGATCGATGAGCTGAAGGCTGCCGGCGGCGATGTGGTGCTGGTGGATGGCCCCGACCTGCCGAAGCGCGTGGCGGAGGCAACCGGCAAGGCGCCGATCCGGCTCGGCTTCGAAGGCGTCGCCAGCGAGGCGATGCGTTCCCTCACCGGTACGGTCGCCGAAGGCGGCACGCTCGTGGTCTATGCCGGCATGAGCGGGCAGCCTGCGGTGGCGTTTCCGCCGCATCTGATCTTCCGCGACCTCACCCTCCGCGGCTTCTGGCTGATCAAATGGTTCAGATCGGCGGATCCCAAACTGGTCGCCGACATCCTGAACGAGGTGCTGCCGCTGATCGCCGACGGTTCGATCAAGGTGCCCGTCGAACACAGCTACCCGTTGTCGTCGCCGCGCGAGGCGATCAGCCACGCCGCGCGCGCCAAGGGCAAGATCCTCTTCACCGCGTCCTGACGTCTGGAGTTCACGATGCCTGCAAATCAGATGATCCTGCTGAGGCGCCGCCCGGCGGGCATGCCGACCGAAGACGATTTCGAGTTGTCCGAGCGCAGCACCGCCGAGCTCGCCGACGGCGAGGCGCTGGTGAAGACGATCTATCTCTCGCTGGACCCTTACATGCGCGGGATTATGGATGAGAAGGATTCCTACATCCCGCCGGTGAAGCTCGGCGAGGCGATGCGTGGCCATGTCGTCGGAATCGTGGTCGAATCGCGGTCGGCGACGCTCGCGCCTGGCGACCACGTTCATGGCATGGGCGGCTGGCAGCACTACAACGTCGCCACTGCAACGGGCACGTGGCGCAAGATCGATCCGGCACTGGCACCGCTGCCGGCCTGGCTCGGGCCGCTCGGCCTACCCGGCTGGACCGCCTATATCGGCCTGATGGATCTCGGCGTGCCCAAGCCGGGCGAGACGGTGGTGGTGTCGTCGGCGGCCGGCGCCGTCGGCACGGTTGCGGGCCAGTTGGCGAAGATCGCAGGCTGCCGCGTCGTCGGCATCGCCGGCGGCCCGGACAAATGCCGCTATGTGGTCGACGAGGTCGGCTTCGATGCCTGCGTCGATTACAAGGCCGGCAATCTCATCGGCGATCTCGCCGAGGCCACGCCCGACGGCATCGACATCAATTTCGAGAATGTCGGCGGCGCGGTGCTCGATGCGGTGTGGCCGCGGATGAACCGGCACTCCCGCACCGTGGTGTCCGGCCTGATCGCACAATACAACCAGACCGCCCCCTCGCCCGGACCGGACTGGAGCACGCTCTTGCGCAATCGCATCAATGTGCGCGGCTTCATCATCTCCGACCACATCGCCGAGATCCCGAACGCGGTCCAGCAGGTCGCGAGGCTGTTGCTCGAGGGCAGGATCAGGACGCGGGACGATATCGTCGATGGCCTCGACAAGGCGCCGTCGGCCTTCATCGGCATGCTGAACGGCAAGAACTTCGGCAAGCTGATGGTGCGCCTGGCCGCCGCGGAGCGACGGCAATGACTGTCGCTGACAGCCTGCCGCCGCCGGCCCTGATACCGATCTGCGAGGTTCTTGCCGACATGGGTGAGCGCTTCGCACTATCCGGCACGCCGCTCGGCGAGCGGGCGGTGGCGGAGGTCGGGGCGCTCCGGATCAGCGGCCGCCGCCTGAACGCCTCGCTGGCGGGCAAGGCCGCGGCCGACTGGCTGATCGTGGCGCCCGACCGTTCCTTTGCCATGCTGGACGTGCGCTTCACCGTGAGGACCGACGACGATGCTCTGATCCTCGTCCAGTACAGTGGCCGCCTGAGCTTCTCGGCGACGGGACCGCACCGGGCCGTCGTCGCGCCCCGCTTCGAGACCGGCGATCCTCGCTATGGCTGGCTCAACAGCATCCAGGCAATCGGCACCGGACTGTTTGAGCCAGCGACGCGCCAGCTCCGCTACGCCTTCTACGAGGTCGCCTGACCTCGCGCGAGGGCCGGAGGATGATTTGGTGATCCGGGAACCGCTTGCGCCGATGGACGCGAAGCCGCAACACGGCGGCTATCGGCCGCATTGAATGCCAAAACGCGCAACCGGCCCGTCGCCACTGGGGAAGCAATGGACGGACGGGCCGGGTCTGATATCCGCTGGACGCGGCGGGCAATGTGGATCGAACCTGCGCCCTGCGGATCAGATTCTTAGCCGCGCTTGGCCGGCGCGACGTGCTTGATCGCGACCTTGCCGTGGACGTGCCTGGTCGCGTGCTTCGGCGCCTTCACCTTCAGCATGCCCATGTGCTTGTGGTGGCGGTGGTGATGACGGTAGTGCTTGCTGTGATGACCCATCTTGGCGTTGGCGTTCTGCACCTTCGACGGCAGTTGCTCGCTCTTGATCACGGGAGCGGGCTTGGTCGCGGGCGCCGTCTTGGTCACCGGCGCCGGTGTTGCAGTCTTGCCGGTCTCGGCGGCGAGCGCGGGCGCCGCGATCACGGACATCGCGAGCAGCGCGGCGGAAATCGTCTTCAGCATGAGAGTCTCCTCTTCCACGGGATCGCGAGGTTGGCGGCCGGATGGTCGGCCTCGCCGATCAATGCATGTGACCCTAGCGACCGCGCGCTGAACCCGATCTGAAACGAGTCGACGGACTTCATTCATGTGGATGACATCTTTGTCATGTTCCGCTTGCTGCGGCACATCATCCGATCACGAGGAATCGTGGGGCTGCCGGGAATGTTCTGAAGCCACGGGTGTTCAAGTCAGCAGGCTTCGGTGTAGGATTACCGGGCACGATCAGGAAAGATCAGGAGCGACGAAGTATGAGCAAGACGACACGGTTTTTGACCCTCGCGGTGCTCTCGATGGCGATCACCGCCGGGCCCGTCATCTCGGCCTACGCCGCGGGCAGCGACAATCCGTCACCGCCGGCCTCCGACAGCAACAACAGCAAAGGCAAGAAGCAGAAGAAGGACAGGAGCTCGGCGATCGACGACCAGAAGTTCTTGTCCGGTTATCGCGCCGCCTACGCCACGATCTATGATCGCCACGACTACGCGAACGCAATCGCGCAGCTCAAGGCGCTGGGCCAGGACGACCGCGCCGACGTCGCCAATCTGATCGGCTACTCCTACCGCAAGCTCGGCGACTACAAGGTCTCGCAGATCTGGTACGAGCGGGCGCTGAAGGCCGATCCCGCCCACGTCCGCACCTGGCAATATTACGGCCTCTGGCAGGTCGAGCAGGGCAACCGCGACCAGGCGCAGTATCACCTCAACAAGATCGCCCAGCTCGCCGGCACCGACAGCGACGAATATCGCTCACTCGCCGCCGCGCTGGAGAAGCCGCCCGGCACTGGCCTGGTTTATTGACGGCATCGCATAGGGTGGGCGAAGCGCAAGCGTGCCCACCCCCCAACATCGCAAACGCATCAGGCCGGCACCACGCCGGCCTTTTCGTTGCTGTCGCAGCTGGAGCGAAGCGATACGATCCTATGACGGTGCGAGAATTGTAGCGAGCAACCTGCCCACGTCGTCGTCCTGGCGAAAGCCAGGACCCCCATAACCACCGAATTCGATTGAGAGCGGGATCGCGGCTCCAGCGTCGCACGAAAACAAGCGATTGGGGTAACAGGTCCTGGCTTTCGCCAGGACGACGCTGAATACATTCACATTTTCTGTGGGTGTGCTACGTCCGTGCCGGATCGGCGATCCTTGCGACATAGGCATCGAGCACGTCGTCGGCGCTGTAGGCCTGGCGGGCCACGAAATCGTCGCGCAGACCAAGCTTCGCCGATGTCCTGAGCCGTGCCGCGGTGGCTTCCGTCATGATCGGTTGCAGGCCGATCTCGCGCAGTCCCTCCGCGACGCCGTCCATTTCCACCGCGCGCCGCTCGGCATGGAGCACGTCGGTGCGCACGCACATGTCGACGAACTTGCTGTAGCGCGTCGCATCCATCGGCTCGCAGATGCCGCGCAACGCCTCACTGCGCACGCCCGCCAGCGAGGCGGCGGTCAGCGCTTCCACGATCAGCGCCTCCATCCCCTTCGTCACCACGCTGCGCAGCATCTTCACCGCCGCCGCGGTGCCGGCGTCGGGGCCGGCAAGCTCGATGGTGAAGCCGAGCGGTGCGAAGGTATCGGCGAAGCGCGCCGCGCCATCTCCGGAGCAGTACAGCGGCACCGCCGCACCGTAGATGCTGACCGCGCCCATCAAATTGGCATCGACGAAGGTGCCGCCCTTGGCGACCACCGCGTCGCCCACCAGCCGCTTCGCCCTGGGCGTCGAAGCGTTGATATCGACCACCAGCATCCCCGGCCGCAGCAGCGCGGCAATCGCCTGACCAACCGGCACCGCCGTCGCCACCACGACCGCCGAGACCACGACATCGGCGCGCGTCATCAGTTCGTGCAGGCTGTTGACCAGTTCGACACCATGCGCGGCGGCCATGTTGCGGAAGGCCTCCTGGTATGGCGGATGGTTGGTCTTTCCCTCGCAGAACACCAGCGGTGCCAAAGCACCCTTGCCTGCCAGATGCGCGGCGAAGCACTGCGCTGCCTCGCCGAAGCCCACAAAGCCGATTGTCTGTTCAGGCATGTCACCTCCGCATCACGCCGTAAGCGCGTGGTGGCGATCCATTGCGTCGCGCCTGGCGGAGATCAAACGAAGCAAAGAACGTGCCGGGTGTTGCGGACATAGGATGGGTTTCGCTGCGCACTACCCATCCTGCGGATTGCCGGCGGCTACGGACTGCTCGCGACGACGTGGACGGCGCGGCGGCGGCCGAGAATAGCGAGCATCACGAGCGCGCCGATCGAGCAGGCGAACGCCAGCTCGAGCACGGCATTGCTGCCGAACCGCGTCAGCAGCGCGGCCAGGGTCGGCGGCGCCGCCGCGGAGATCAGGTTCAGCGGCAGCGCGATCTGCGAACTCGCCTTGGCGAACGCGTCCTTGTCGTAGAACACCAGCGGGATGGTGGCGCGCGCCACCGCAAGCGCGCCGCTGCCCAGGCCATAGATCAGGATGAAGGCCGCGATCGCCCAGGTCGCGCCGCCGCCTGCGATCAGGATCAGCATCGCAACCGGCAGCAGAGCGCCGGCGACCAGCCCGGTGGTGATGCCGTCCCAGCGTCCGCCGCCGAGGAAGTTGATCGCGCGCGCGGAGACCTGCACGACGCCGAGCATCGAGCCGAACGCAACCGCCTCCATCGCGGACAGCCCCTGCGCCTTCAAGAGCTCGACCAGCACCGCGCTGAAGCCGAAGCTGACGAACGCATTGAGGGCGATCGCCGCCACCACCAGCACGAACGTGCTTCGATGCACCGCCGGCGGCGCAGAGGCGCGGCCGACCGGCGACGTCTGGCTCTCGGCCACGCTCCGGCGCGGCAGCCCGAACGTGTAGAGCGGCAGGCAGACCAGCAGCATCGCCGCGGCGTAGACCAGACAGGTACCGCGCCAGCCGATGGCATGGGCAAGGAACGCCGTGGTCGGCCAGAACATGCTGCTCGAAAGGCCGGTGATCAGCATCAGCGCGCCGATCGCCCCCTTCGCGTTCCGTCCCGCCACTTCGTTGAGCATGATGTAGGCGGCCGTGCTCAGCGACGCGCTTCCGGCGATGCCGAGGATCGTCCAGGCGACGAAGTAGAGCGCCGCCTCATGCGCGCAAGCGAGCAGGATGAAGCCGAGCACGCTGGCCAGCGTGCCCGCGATCATGACGCGGCGGGCGCCGAGGCGCCTGAACGGCTCCGCCAGCAGCGGCCCGCACAGGCCCATCACCACGTACAGGGTCGAGGTCCCCGCGAACACCGCCGGCAGCGCGATGTGGAGGTCGGCGGCGATGGCGTTGCCGACGATTGCCGGCAGGCCAAGGCTGCCCCAGCCGATCAATTGCGTGATTGCCAGCACCAGCAGGACACCGGCAACCTCCCTATCCAATCCCAGAAACCGTGCCCGCCCCGCCGTCGTCATGCCGTCCCACCGCGCTCAACCGAAACGGTCTCGCTACCCGATTTCGCATGACGGTATCATGACTGGCGGCAGCCGAATCCGACCGGCCGCCACGCAATCCGCGGTCGACGGCCCAATGTCGCCGGGATCGCGATGCCCGGCCCTGCGCCGGGAACTTCAAAGCGGGGGAGTCCTGGAGCGCCGGCGCCGCAGGCCTATGGATAATGCTCGTTGCGTCGGTCCGGCTTCGGGCGGCTGGCGCCGACCATGTTGTCGGTATCCGGCTTGCCCGCGCGCTGCGCCTTGTCGATCGGCGGGCCGCTGTCGCCGGTCTTCTTGTTGCTGTTCAGCGCCTGGCCCGTCGTCGTCACGTTGGCGCCCTGGTTCGCCACCTGGCCGCCGCCCTGCCCAGCCTCCGCGGCGCCGCCGGCCGAGGGGCCGGAGCTCTGTGCCAGCACGGTTCCGGAGAGCACCAGTGCCGTCATCAGCATTGCCGCGTTGAGTTTCATGGGAAGGCCCTTCCGTGCGCGAGATGCATTGCAACGCGCCAGCGCCGATCGCGTTCCGGACGCACGGCGCGGCCGGGCGAAGTTAATGCGGCCTTGCCGGGCGGACCGGCCGATCGAACGGCCGGTCGGCCGGCGCCGCGGTCTCACTTCGTCTTTTGGATCCTGGTGACGATATAGCCGCCGTCACCTTCCTCGGCCTCGAACTGGACCTTGTCGCCGATCTTGACCTGCTTGAGCAGCGCCGCATCCTTGACGCGGTAGACCATCGTCATCGGCTCGTCCATGCCGAGACTCTTGGCCGGGCCGTGCTTGAGCGTGATCTTGCCGGCGCTCTCGTCGATCTTCTTGACCTCGCCGCTGATCGGCGCGACCTGGGCCAGCGCCGGGCCCAGCGCCAGCACCAGCACGGCGGCGGACGCGATCCGGACCGTCTTTTTCATGGTGATCTCCTCTGCCTCTGGCGGTTTCATTTCACGATGATGCGGCCGGTCATGCCGTAGTCGCGATGATCGGGGATCAGGCACGAATATTCGAACGTCCCGACCTTGGTGAATTTCCAGAGAATTTCCGCGCTCTTCTTCGGCGCCACGCGAACGCCATTCGGATCGTCGTGCTCCATGTGCGGATGCTTCTTCATCACCTCGGCATGCTTCAAATTCTCCTCGGTAGTTGCGAGCAGGAACTCATGATCTTCCGTGCCAGTGTTGCGGATCACGAAGCGGATCTGCTCGCCGCGCTTCACCTCGATGCGGAACGGCGTGAAGTCCATTTCCTTCATCTCGACCTCGACGGTGCGCGACGGCTTGTTCGGATCGCCGGGTTCGCCGGCGGAATAGGATTCATGGCCGTGCTTTTCGTGACCGCGGGACGGTGCCGCGGTGACCGACAGCGCAATGAGCGCGATGACGGTCTTGGTGAGGTGGTCCACGAGATTCTCCATTCTGTGTTTGATGTTTGCTTGGATGGGACGATGGGCTTGATCCGTTACATCTTCATTCCCTTCATCGCTGGCCTGGTCTTCCGTTCCGGCGCCGCCGGCTGGCGTGCAGGTGCGGCGGCAGGTGCCTCGACCTCATAGGCGACGGTGCCCGGCGGATGTTGGTAGGGACCGGGATCGGCGTAATCGTCGCGGCCGAGGCCGTCGCGGATCTTCATCACGGTGAACATGCCGCCCATCTCGATCGGCCCGAACTGCCCGGTGCCGGTCATCATCGGCAGGGTGTTGTCGGGCGTCCGCATCTCCATGTTGCCCATCGCCATCCCGGTCGAGCCCATCACCATCGCGTCGGGCGCGAGCTTGCCGACCGCCTTCGCCAGATCGTTGCGCGACACGCCGATGAAGTTGCGCATGTCGTGCCCCATCGCATTCATGGTGTGGTGCGACTTGTGGCAATGGAACGCCCAGTCGCCGGGATTGTCGGCGAGCATGTCGAAGGCCCTGACGGCACCAACCGGCACGTCGGTGGTTGTTTCCGGATATTGCGCTGACGCCGGCACCCAGCCGCCGTCGGTGCAGGTCACCGCGAAATTGTGCCCGTGCACATGGATCGGATGGTTGGTCATGGTCAGGTTGCCGATCCGCACCCGCACTTTGTCGCCGAGCCGGATCGGCATCGGATCGATGCCGGGATAGACGCGGCTGTTCCACGCCCACATGTTGAAGTCGGTCATCTCGTTAACCTTCGGCAGGTACGTGCCGGGGTCGATGAGATAGCTGCTCATGATGAAGACGAAGTCGCGGTCGACGGGGCGGAACGCCGGATCGCGCGGGTGCACGATGAACATGCCCATCATGCCCATCGCCATCTGCACCATCTCGTCGGAATGCGGGTGATACATGAAGGTGCCGCTGTGCTTCATCTCGAACTCGTAGACGAAGGTCTTGCCCGGCTTGATGTGCGGCTGGTTGAGCCCGCCGACGCCGTCCATGCCGCTGGGCACGATCATGCCGTGCCAATGCACCGTGGTATGCTCGGGCAATTTGTTGGTGACGAAGATGCGGACCTTATCGCCCTCGACCGCCTCGATGGTCGGTCCGGGCGCCTGGCCGTTATAGCCCCACAGATTGGCCTTCATGCCCGGGGCGAACTCGCGCACCACGGGTTCGGCGACGAGATGGAATTCCTTCCAGTCGCCGTTCATGCGCCACGGCAGCGACCAGCCGTTGAGCGTGACCACGGGACGGTAGTCCGGCCCGCTGGAGGGATGCAGCGGCGGCTGCATCACCGTCTTGTCCATCGTCGGCGCCTCCGGAATGCTCGCCGCCTGGACGCGGCCGCTGACCGCGCCGGCCGTGACCAGCGCCGCGGTGCCCAAAAATCCTCGTCGTGAAAACATGTGCTGTCTCCGTTCAATGCGCGGCGCCGGCCGCACCCGGTGCGGCCGAGGCGATCGCGGATGGTGTGGATGGCGCGCCGGGCGAGCCGCCGCCGTTGATCGCGGTCTGCAGGTCGGACTGGGCGAGCCAGAAGTCGCGCCTGGCGTCGATCGCCGCGCGCAGCGATGCGAGGCGCTGCCGCGCTTCGGTCAGCAGCGCGAACACGTCGACCTGCATGCTGGAGAAGCGCAGCTGCATCTCCTCGGTGATGATCTGCCGCAACGGCAGCACCTCGCGCTGATAGTGGGCGGCGATGTCGTAGGTCGAGCGATAGACGCGGTAGGCATCGCGCGCCTCGGAGCGGACGTTGACCGCTTTCTCGGTCAGGCGGTTCATCGCCTGCCGATAAGTCTCTGCCGCCTGGCGCACCCGCACCTCGCCGCCGTCGAAGATCGGGATCTGGAACTGGACGTCGAAGCCGCGCTCGCGGAACGGCGGAGCGTCGGGATCGTGAGTGCGCTTGTCGATGCCGGCGACGTCGAGCAGCGTGACGAAGCGCGTCGCCTCGGTGAGGTTGAGCGCCTTGGCGAGCGCGACGAGTTCCATCCGCGCGATCTGCAGATCGACGCGGTGGCCGACGGCGGCGACCTCGATCGACGGCTGGTCCAGCGGCCGCCGCGGCAGCGCCGGCAGCCTGTTCGGGATCTTGAAGCCGAGATAGCCGTCCCACAGCCCGAGCAGCCGCGCGAGCCTCTCGCGCGAGCTCGCTGCGTTCTGCCGCGCGCTGGCGAGGTCGGCGGTAATCTCCGCGTAGAACACCTGCTCACGAGCCTGGTCGAGCTTGTTCATCGCGCCGGTCTCGCCGAGCTTTTTGGCGAGCTGCGCGGTCGATTCCGCCGTCGCCTTGGCGTCGGTCAGCAGCGCGACCGTCTCGTTCGTTGCGACCGCCGCGACATGCGCGCGCCGCACGTCGGCGGCGAGCCGCAGCGTGGCGAGCGCGGCCCTTAGCTGCGCCTGCCGGAAACGCTCGCGCGCGATCTCTGAGCGGGCCGGCAGCGTCGCCAGCGCGAGGATGTCGCCGACCACCTGACGCTCGATCTCGCTGGCGCCGTTGCCGGTGATGCGCGAGAGCGAGAACACCGGATTCGGCGGCAGGCTCTCGGCGACCAGATCGGTCTCCGCCAGCGCAAGCTCGTTATACGCGGCCTGCAGCCCCTTGTTGTTCAGGAGCGCGACCTGAACCGCCGCATCGGCGGTGAGGTTCTTCGCCAGCAGCCGCTTCACCGCGGCATCAGCGGTCGCGGCCTCGTCAGCGGAGCGAACGAAGGCGACGTCCTTGCCGATCGCCTTCTCGGTCACGTCGGAGACGACGGCCATGCCGCTGTCAGGCGAGAACGACGCGCATCCCGCAAGGCCCGTCGCGAGCAGCAGGATCGGCGCGAGTGCCGGATGTCGCATGGCGCTCTCCTACTGGCTCGATTTGGCCGGCGGCGTGACGCCGTCGTTACGCTCGCGCCACGGCAGCGGCGTTGCCGGCCGCAGGCTGCTGTAGGGCGCGATGGTCGAGCGGTAGCCGACGCCAGCGGTCGCCGCTGACGGATTGGCCGGACCGCCTGCGGCGGCAACCGGCCGGCCGTCGGTCATGCAGCCGGCGAGCGGCGCAGCCAAGACGATGGCGGCGGCCATCCGCGAGAAGATTGCAGGTGGCGCGCGCCGATGGCGCTGCGTGGCCACGGCGGCGAGCCTCGCCCCAAGATGCGAAAACATGAGTTCGTCCCGATCATCAGATGAATCACAGGCATGCGCAGGCGAGCGCGCCGCGCAGCCACGATGTCAGCGAGGATCAGGCGATGGGGGGACGATACAGAAGCGCGGGCGGTTCGCCCCGCAGGCCCTGATGGGGCTCGCAGATGCGCGTTGCGATCGGGTGCAGCGGAGCTGCGACCGACGGGAGATCGGCCGGCAGCGCCGACACGCACATCATCGCGCAGCATGGTCCCGGCGAATTCTTGCCGTCGTGGCCGTGCTTGGCAGGCGGTTCGCTGCCAGCGGCGGCGTGATGCCGATGCATCCCGTCGTGATCATGATGCGCGGCGCCACCGCCGTCGGTCATGGCCATCGGCGCTCCGTGCTCATGCATCATGGCAACTGGCTGGACTTCATCGGTCAGGCATGGAAACGGCGCGCCGAACGCCAGCGCCAGTGACGGTGCAAGCACGCAGAACAGATAGGTCAGGATGATGGAACATCCGGCCCGCATCCGCCCCGATCTCGTCAACAGCACCAACACCCCGCTCTACCGCTCCTGACTCGCGCGATCCGCAAGCTAGCCGCAAATCGGCGCGCTGCAAACCGCCGCCCGGCGTATATACCCCCGAGGGGTATCGATCAATCCACTTTGAATCCGCAAACACGCGATTTGCCCCTGTCAAAATCGTGCTCCGCGAGCGCTTCGCGCGGCGGATGAACTGGTCTCCGGTTCCGACGCCCTCGCCCGCAGCTCGATGCGCCTCACGATGGCGAAGATCGCTGGGATCACCACCAGCGTCAGCAAGGTCGAGGAGATCATGCCGCCGATCATCGGCACCGCAATGCGCTGCATGATCTCGGACCCCGTGCCGGTGCTCCACATGATCGGCAGCAGACCGGCCATGATAGCGACCACGGTCATCATCTTCGGCCGGACGCGCTCGACCGCGCCTTCGATGATTGCGCAGTGAAGGCCGTCGCGATCCACCACGCGCCCTTCGGCGGCCCGGCGCGCGATGACCGCCAGCAGCGCCTGGTTGAGGTAGATCACCCTCGCGACGCCGGTCTCGGCGGCGACGCCCGCGAGCGCGATGAAGCCGACCGCGACCGCAACCGACAGATTGAAGCCGAACGCCAACATCAGCCAGAGGCCGCCGACCAGCGCGAACGGCAGCGACAGCATCACGATCATGGTCTCCGCGATGGAACGGAAGTTGAGGTAGAGCAGCAGGAAGACGATCAGGAGCGTCACCGGCACCACGATCCTGAGCCGCGCCGCGGCGCGCTCCAGATACTCGTATTGCCCGCTTCAAACCACATAGGTCCCTTGCGGAAACGCGACGTCAGTCTGCACCGCGTGCTGCGCGTCCGCGACGTAGCCGCCGAGATCGCGATCGCGGATGTCGACATAGATGTAGGTCGCCAATTGCCCGTTCTCGGTGCGGATCGAACTCGGCTCGCGCGCCGGCTTGACGTCGGCGACCTCGCCGAGCGGCACGGCGCCGCCGGCCGGCATCGGCACCAATATGTCGCTGGCGATCGCCTGCAAAGGGGGCGGTATCACGACTTAGCCAGAGCCCTTCGGTTGCCGCGTGTTCTGCTCCTACGGCTCGGTGCCCTGCCCTCCCGTCCGGACAGATGGATGCTGCTGCGGGCAAGCGGGACTCGCCTGAACGCAGCAGCTTTGGCGCGGCGGCCTTACGCCTGCTTCAGCAACGCCGGATCGATCGGCATCTTGCGCAGCCGCTTGCCGGTGGCCGCGAAGATCGCGTTGCTGATCGCCGGCACGATGCCCGACGTGCCGGTCTCGCCCATGCCGCCCGGTGGCTCCGTGCTCGGCACGATATGCACCTCGATCGCCGGCGCGTTGTCGATCCGCAGCATCTGGTAGCTGTCGAAATTGCTCTGCTCGACGCGGCCGTCCTTCAGCGTGATTTCGCCATAGAGCGCGGCGGTGACGCCGAAATTGATGCCGCTCTGCAGCTGCGCCTGCACCGTGTTCGGATTGACCACAGTGCCGCAATCCATCGCGCAGACGACGCGGTGCACGCGCACCGAGCCATCCTTGGCGACCTCGACCTCGGCGACCTGCGCGAGATAGCTGCCGAACACGAATTGCAGCGACACGCCGCGGCCGCGCCCGGCCGGCAGCTTCTCGCCCCAACCGGCCTTGGCCGCCGCAAGCTCCAGCACCGCTTTGGCGCGCGGCGACTTGCCGAGCAGCGCCCGGCGATACGCCACCGGGTCCTGCTTCGCGGCCGCCGCCATCTCGTCGATCATGCTTTCGGCGACGAACACGTTGTGCGACGGCCCGACGCTGCGCCAGAACGCGGTCGGAATGCCCGGCGGCTCGACCCGCACATATTCGACGTGGAAGTTCGGGATGTCGTACACGAGATCGATCGCGCCCTCGGTGGTGTCGGGATCGAGGCCGTTGCGGAACACCGGCGGCGCCCAGCGCGCAAGCACCGACGATCCGGCGAAGCGGTTGTTCCAGGCGACCGGCTTGCCGGCCGCATCGAGACCGACCGAGATTCGGTCGAACCAGTAGGGACGATACATATCGTGCTGGATGTCTTCCTCGCGGGTCCACACCAGCTTGACCGGCGCGTCGACCTGCTTGGCGATCTGCACCGCGCGGATCACGCTGTCGACCTCGAGCCTGCGGCCAAAGCCGCCGCCGAGCAGATGATTGTGCACCACGACCTTCTCCGGCGGCAGGTTCAGCGCCTTCGCCGCCACCGCCTGTGCGCGCGACAGCACCTGGCTGCCGAGCCAGATCTCGCAGCTGTCAGGACGCACATGCACGGTGCAGTTCATCGGTTCCATGGTGGCATGGGCGAGGAACGGCAGCTGATAGGTCGCTTCGACCCTGGTCGCCGCACCCGCCATCGCCTTGTCGGCGTCGCCGACATTTTGCGCGACGGCGCCAGGCCTGGTGGTGGCGGCCTCGAGCTCGCGCGCGATATCCGCCGTGTTGAGCTTGGCGTGTGGACCGTCGTCCCATTCGATCGTCAGCGCGGCCAGCCCCTTCTTCGCCGCGCCCATGTGATCAGCGATGACGGCAACCGCATCGTCCAGCTGCACGATCTGGCGGACACCCTTGACGGCCTTGGCTGCCGCGTCATCGACGCGCTTGACCTTGCCGCCGAACACCGGCGACTGCGCCAACGTCGCGACCAGGACCCCGGGCGGCCGGGCATCGATGCCGTACATGGCGGTGCCGTTGATCTTCGAGGGCGTATCGAGCCGCTTCGCCGGTGTGCCGATCAGCTTGAAATCAGCCGGGCTCTTCAGCGTCACCTGCTCCGGCACCGGCAGCTTCGCCGCGTCCGCCGCCAGCGCGCCGTAGGCGAGCTTGCGTCCGGAGGCCGCATGCAGCACCTCGCCCTTCTCGGCCCGGCAGGTGGCGGGATCGACCTCCCAGCGCCTTGCCGCGGCGCCGATCAGCATCGCCTTGGCGGTGGCGCCGGCTTTGCGCATCGGCTGCCAGGCGCCGCGCATCGCGTTCGAATTGCCGGTCGCCTGCACGCCGAGCAGCGGATTGGCGTAGAGCTTGTCGCTCGGCGGCGCGTGCTCGAGGGTGACCTGCTTCAGCTCGACCTCGAGCTCCTCAGCGATCAGCATCGGGATCGAGGTATAGGTGCCCTGCCCCATCTCGACATAGGGCATGGTCAGCACGATGCGGCCGTCGCCTCCGATCCTGATGAAGGCATTCGGCTCAAAATTGTCGGACGCTGCCAGCGCGCCGTCGCCACCGGGGAACGGCAGGCTGAGGCTGAGCAACAGGCCGCCGCCGGCCGCGGCCGTCGCCCGGAGGAAATTGCGCCGCGACAGGTCGGCAGCGCGCTCGGACAGATTGGTCGGCGTCATGATCAACCTCCCGACTGTGCAGCTTGCTTGATCGCTTCGCGGATGCGCACGTAGGTGCCGCAGCGGCAGATGTTGCCCGACATCGCGTCGTCGATGTCGGCATCGGTCGGCTTCGGCTTGCTGGCGAGCAGGGCCGACGCCGACATGATCTGCCCGGACTGGCAATAGCCGCATTGCGGCACCTCATGCGCGAGCCAGGCGTCCTGGATCTTCTTGCCGGCCGGCGTCTTGCCCACGGCCTCGATGGTCGTGATCCTGGAGTCGCCGATGCTGTCGATCGTGGTGATGCAGGAGCGCACCGCGGTGTCGTCGAGATGCACCGTGCATGCGCCGCACAGCGCCATGCCGCAGCCGAACTTGGTGCCGGTCATGCCGAGCACGTCGCGCAGCACCCACAACAGCGGCGTATCGCCGTCGGCATCGACCGAATGACTGGTCCCGTTGATATTGATCTGGAAGGCCATCGTGACACTCCTGTCCTGGTTCGGCCTGCAAGGACGCTCGCGCGGCCCGCGCCCCTCCGGCGCGATCGGCAAGCACTTCGCAGCAATCCTGCGCCGGTCGCGCCGATTGCTCACTCGTGGTAATAAATCCAATTCCGGCGTCGCGTTAGTGACGCCCTGTTCCATTATGAAAGAACCATTGGTTTATAATCATGGACCGACTAACCAGCATGTCCGTATTCGCCAAGGTCGCCGATCTCGGGTCCTTCACCGCGGCGGCCAAGGAGCTCCGGATGTCGCCGACCATGATCGGCAAGCATATCCGTTTCCTGGAAGAACGGCTCGGCTCGCAATTGATCAACCGCTCGACGCGGCGGCAGAGCCTGACCGAGCTCGGCCGCAGCTACCTCGATCACTGCAAGCGCCTGCTCGAAGAGGCCGAGGCCGGCGATGCGCTGGTCGAAGAAGCAATGAGCGCGCCGCGCGGCAAGCTCCGCGTCGCCACCTCGGTCGCGTTCGGCTCGTTCAGCCTGGCGCCGGCGCTGGTGCGCTTCATGAAAATGTATCCCGAGGTGACGGTCGACCTCGTGCTCAGCGACAAGATGGTCGACCTGCTCGAGGAGGGCCTCGACGCCGCGATCCGAGTCGGCACGCTGACCGACTCCACCATGATGTCGCGCGCGCTGTCGCCCTACACCGGCGTGGTGTGCGCCGCGCCGAGCTATCTCGCCGAGCGCGGCAGGCCGGAGCATCCGCGCGACCTCGCCACCCATGAATGCCTGCGCTATCCCGGCTGGTCGGACGGCCGGCGCTGGACCTTTCTCGGGCCCGACGGCGAAATCCATGTCGACGTCAAGAGCCGCCTCACCATCAACAGCACCTTCGCGATCCGGTACGCCGCGCTCGCCGGCGCCGGCATCGTGTTGATGCGCGACGAACTGCTCGCCGACGACATCGCCGCCGGCCGCCTCAATGTGCTGCTGCCGGACTACCGGACGCAGGTTCGCGCCCGCCAGATCCTGTGGCCGAAGCACCGCAAGATGACGCCGAAGCTGCGCGCGCTGATCGATTTTGTGGTCGCGACCTATGGGTGAGACAGCGGGCTACGCTTGTTTGCTGATCGATCTAGTCGTGGAGACGTATGAGTGAGGCAGCCGGCGAACGAGGACGCGATCCCTCCGACTGCCTCAATGTTGCGACCCAAGCCAAGTTGGAGATCAAGCGCCGAGGCTCACGCCCATTCCCGAACTCACGTGCGGTTTCTGATCGGGCTTGAACAGCCGTTGTCCGGCCTCGGCGTTCTCCGCGCAGCGCTCGAGCCAGCGAGCCACGAGAAAATCAATCCGCGCGGCGAATCGCCGTTGCGCCGCGGCCAGCACAAGCCGCGGGTCCAGGGTCTGATCGAACGGTTTCTTGACGTCGTTGTGGGCGTTCATCCTGCCCTCCTGCCGTTTCGGCGGAGGGAGCGGCCCTGCGCCGGGTGTTATACTCTTGCCTTGCGGATCAGCCCGGCCTGGAACTGAAAATTCGGACCTCGTGTCATCGCGGACACGCACGACCAATCGGCCAGCCGAATAAGCGGCCAGACGCGGGCGGCGGTCTCTGCGATGTGTGCGCGTGCGCTACGCATGACGGTGGTCCTCGAGAGTGCGGGCAGTTTCACCCGCGGCGAATGTCATGATCTAAGCGCAGAGAAAAGTCAGCACGTCAAATGTTTTGTGGCTGCGAGGTTCGGAATCGGTGCGTGCTTGCAATTTTCAAACGCCGGCGCGGCCGTCCGGGTTCGAAAATTTCCTGCCTCAAGTGGCGAAAGTCGCGGCTAGCCGCGTTCCGTGCCTTGCCGCATCATGCGCGTCCTTGGGGGAAGATTCGAATGAGGGCGACAGATGAAAACAGGCCTCGACGGCGTGGTCGCCGCTAAAACAGTGCTCAGTCATTCGGACCCGCAGGCATGACGGCTCTGGGTCCGTGGCGAGCCGCTGGAACAGTCCGGCCGCGACCTCGACCATCCGCCGTCGGCGCGTTCTGGCTCCAGTCCGGCCCGATCCGGCGCTGGCCAGCGCGGTTGATGTTCTGAAGATGCTGTCCGGCACGGCGCCGGCGCCCCGCGTGGTCCATCCACTCGAAACATATTCGCAACCGAGCCAAACAGACCGTGCCCCTCGAAGGACGTCTGTCGCGGCAAGCAACAGCGCCTCCGCAACGAAGCGCGCCAGATGCCTCACGGGTCGGCGCGCGAAACGCTGGTCAGACGCGCCCGCCAGATGGACGAGGCTCGCGAAATGAGTGAAGCGCTGACGCTGCACCCCGTGCCCCGTGACAAGCGGCTTGGACTGCTCTGCAAGCACCGCCATTCAGAAATTGGAACGCTTGCCGCTTTTTCCCGTTTTCTCCTGGGCCGCTCGGACGGCCATTGGAGGAGAACGACATGAAGATTAAGGCCATTCTCGCAGCGTCAATCGCTGTTGCTTTCGTCGCACCGGCATTCGCGGCCGACGAATTTTACGTCGTGCAAGATCCGAAGACGAAAACCTGCACGGTGGTTGACAAGAAGCCGGTGGACACCACCACCACGGTCGTCAGTCCGTCGGGCACCATCTACAAGACCCGCGCCGAAGCCGAGACCGGCATGAAGACCATCAAGGTCTGTACGTCACATTAGCGCGGAGGTACGCATGCCCGTCATCATTCTATGGGCCGTGCCAGCCGTCATCATTCTCGGCGGCGGCATCTATCTGATCGGCCATCTCCACTGATTGAACGCAGCAAATCGCCGGCCACCAACGGGCCGGCGATTTTTCGCTTGGTGCCGCTCGGTCGGGCCATCGATCGTCCCGAGCGGAGGCGACCGTTCAGTATTTGAATTCCTCCATCACCTTCAGCTGCTCCTGCGCGGCGCTCACCGTTCCTCGGTCGGGGTACCATTGCCTGGACCCGGAGCCAGTCGAACCCGTGGTGGTCTTTCCGGACTCGTTCGAGAATTTGATTTTGTCCATCGGCATCAGGACGTCGTGCTCGGCCATGCCGAGGAAGCCGCCGGCGCCGACCACGACACCGGCAACTTTGCCCGATGAGTCGAGGATCACGTCGCTGATCTTCTCCTGAAGCCGAAACGGGCGCAGCAGCAACCGAGGGTGACGTCGTCGTGTTCTGAGCCAGCGCAGAGCGCATGAGTCGAATGTCGTGCCGCGTCCTTTGGAACTGGCGGGCTTCGCAAGTCATTGGATACGCATTCGCCGTCGACACCGGACGCAACTCGCAGGATCAAGCAACGTGGAAGCACGATGCACAAAGAAGCGCTCATGGACGAACTAAGGCGGATTGAACGCGACGTCGTTGAGGGCGAAAGGCGGCTCGCGGAGCATGAGGCGCTGCTGATTGAAATGAAGCGGTTGAATCAGGACACCACCAAGATCCAAGCCGAGCTTGAACTGATGCGCAGAAATCATCTCGACCGCGAGCAAGACCGTCAACGCCTGCTCTACCTTCTGCAACCTTAGTGCATGCTCAAGCAGATCGGGTCACCAAAGCCAGACTCTCCGTCGAGCGATCCTACCTTCCGGTCGGCCCGGCGTGGCAGGCACTGGCTTCTGCGCATTCGCCAGAGATTAGGAACATCTGCACACCCGGCCGGTTGCCAGCGAATAATCAAAGGAAGGAAGCCTCCAATGAAAGTTGCAAGGATCGTGTTGGCCACAGCGTTTGTCCTCGGATCGATCACCGCAGCAAGCGCGCAGGGCGGTGGTGGCGGCGGCGGTGGTGGCTCGGGCGGCGGGAGCGGTGGCGGCGGCGGAAACTCTCCGGCGGCAACCAGCGGTCAAGGCGCCTCCAGCAGCCCGTCATCAGCGAACCCGGGTACCACGCAGAATGATCCGAAGATGAAAGAAGGCACGACCTCGAAGAACGGCATGAAGGATCCGATGAAGAAGTAAGTGTTGCCGAGGGCGGCCCGGGCGCAATCGAGTCGTCTTCAAGTTCTGACGCCTGGCACGTGCTGCGACATTACCGACAACCCCGCTCCAAAAGCAAAGGCCGCCCGCGGAGTTGCGGGCGGTCTTTTGCTTGCTGGAAGCATCCGATCGCGGCTAGGCCGCTTTCGAGTTCACGCCACGCAATGCCAAGGTGTTGAGCTTCTGATCCGTCGCTTTTTCCTCGTCGAGGTTCTGCTGCAAGACCGAGGCGCAGTCGCTGCGGCCCAACATCTTTGCCCATGCGATCAGGGTGCCGTAGCGCGTAATCTCATAATGCTCGACTGCTTGGGCGGCCGCGATCAGAGCGGCATCGAGCACCTGCTTGTCGTCGACATCGCCCGCGACGTCGCTGGCTTCCTCCAGGATGCCGTCAATGGCAGGGCAGTCGACGCCCGTGGCTTCCACGCCATGCATCTGGAAAACCTTCTCGAGACGGACGATCTGATTCTTGGTCTCGGCAAGATGCGTCTCGAAGCCGTTTTTGAGAGATCCGTCGGTCGCCTTGTCGATCATGTCGGGCAGGTTCTTCGCGATCTGCTGCTCGGCATAATAGATGTCGCGGAGCGTGTGCACGAAGAGGTCGTTGAGAGTTTTGATGTCTTTTGTAAAAAAGCCCATGAGCTGCCTCCTGATGAGATCGGATTTCGCACAGCCAACGGCTTGCTGAAGCAGGCGTTCCTAAGAGGAGCGCAGCCGCGATACGTCGCCGGCTCGGCGACACTTCGTCACAGTGACATGCGCGGAGGAACGTCACCGTCTGCGACTGATTGACCTGTGAGGGGGCCAGGAGCGGCACTGTGGTCAAAGCGCTGACCATGGCAAGGGACCTGGAACTGATCGTTCTCCAGGAGATTCGGGCCTTTCCCGGCGCAGAGTACGTCGTAGCCGTGCAGATCGTAGGCGCTGGCGATGAGTGGTCGTTTGTGATCAGCGTGAAAGACGGAGCCGACTTTGCCCGTATCCAGTATGCTGCGAGGACGACTGAACAGCGCCGCAAGCACCGATACAGCCTCCGACACGACGGAGCGGATTGACGCCGCTCACCCTGACCGTCAGGGAGCCCTCCGGCAGTCTATCCGCGCGGCTGACAAGGTTTGACCGACACTCTTGCCGGCCAGCGTTGCGAGAACGCGAGCTGCGGTCCAACCATAGCTGTCATCGCCGACTCGACCAGGCGATCCAGTACGCCGCGGCCGATCGTCTCTACAACAACTGCCTCTGGAATATTGGATCACCGGCATGCGCGGGTGATGGGCACCGAACGGGGTGTTTGGCAGCGCGCGTAGACCGCATGAGCGAAGCGATATGAGGGATCGCCGCCAAACCCGCATGTCGCTTCGCGACGACGGCGTCAGTTACGGCCGCCGGCGCAGTTCACCTCCCCTCACTTCATCAGCGCCTCGACCTCTTTGCGGAACGCCTCGCGCGAGCCGTCGCGGGAGTAGAACATGTGGCCGCCGGGATAGACCGCGAGCTTGCTGCGGTCCCTCCCCGCGAACGCCGGCAGTTGGTCGAGGATGATCTGCGAGGCGAGATAGGGCGTGGCGAGGTCGAACAGTCCGTGTCCGATCAGAAGCTTCAGCTTCGGATCGAGCGCGAGCACCTGGCGGAGCTGCGTCACGGATTCCGCCGGGTTGATGCCGTGGCCGAAGTCCCAGGCCCTGTTCACGCTCTCGCTGAGCAGTTGATAGGAGCCGTCAGGCCGCCAGTTCAGCTTGCGCGTGGTGAGGTCGACGGCGGCGCTGGTCAGCGGCGCCATCAGGGGATCGCCCGAGGGGTCGTTGAAGTGGAAGTAGCTGGAGTCGGGATAGGGATCGAAGCCTTCGACGGAGGCGTCGTAGCGGCCGGTCACCTTGCCGTTCTTGCGGTCGAACTCCCGGCGGAATTCGCCGACCTCGAACCGGCCGGCGAGCCGGCGGCTCACCGCGGGATCGATGCCAGTCAGGCTGGCGACCTTGTCGGCGAGGCGCGTGGTGGCCGCGGTGTCGGCGAGACCCTTGACCAGATCGAGCAGGAAGTCGCCGCGCGCGTAGCGCTCGATATCGGCGAGATCCTCGCGCGTCACCGGACCCTTGGCCTGGCGCGCCACCGCGGCCATGGTCGGCAGTCGCGCGACATATTGCAGAATGCTGGAGCCGCCATAGTCGCGGAAGTCGAGCACCGGCGAGATCAGCACCAGGCCGCGCACGCCGACACCTTGCTGCATCTGCAGATTGCGCACTACCTTCGGCCCGCGAATGCCGCCATAGCTCTCGCCGGCGACGTATTTCGGCGAGGTCAGCCGGTCGTTCTTCTCCAGCCAGCGGCGGATCACCAGTGCGACCGCATTGGCATCGCCGTCGACGGTGAAAAAGCGCTTGCGCGCCTCCTCGGACGTGGTGACGAAGCGGCTGTAGCCGGTGCCGACCGGATCGATGAAAACGAGGTCCGTGAAATCCAGCCAGGTGTCGGCGTTCGGCGAAAGGTCCGGCGCGGCCGAGGACACCGCGCCGTCGCCCTGGAATGACAGCCGCCACGGCCCGACATTGCCGAATTGCAGCCAGGCCGACGACGAGCCCGGACCGCCGTTGAACAGGAACGTCACCGGCCGGTTCGCCTTCTCGGCGCCGTCGAGCTGATAGGCGGTGGTGGCGATGTCGGCGAGCGGCTCGCCCTTGTCGTCGAACACGCGGATCGAGCCCGCGGTGGCGGTGAAGGCCAGCGTGCGGCCAGGCAAGGCGACCGACTGCTTCGTCGTCGAGTCCGGCGGCAGGCGGTGTTGATCGGCGGTGGGCGATGGCGCCGCGGTCGCACCGGGAACGGCTTCGCCGCGCCCTGCCCGCCCCTTCTGGCCGGCGGGGGCCTGCGCGCTCGCCGACGGCTGCGGCTGTGGGGCTTCGTCGTCGGCACGCGCCCCGGTTGCGAGGCACGCCACCAGCAACGCCGCTGCGAGCCGTGTCGCAAAACTGTTAGCCATGTCGTTCACTCCCTGCCTGCGCGTTTACGCATTCCGGCAACAAACTGCGTTAATCTGGCGCCTGTGAGGCATGGGTGGCGAGGTTTGGGGCGAGGCTCGGGCGGGGCTCTCCGGACCATCTCGACAAGGCCGCCGTGGATGTATAGACGAGCGCGGCGTGTTCCGTGCCAAACGAGTTCGTGAGCGATGGCCAGCTCCAAGCGCTATGAGAAGATCGCCTTCGTCGCCAGCCCGAGCGCGGAAGCGCAGTCCGCGCTCGAGCAGCTCACCGCGATGTACGGCAACCAGCCCGTCGACGACGCCGATGTCGTGGTCGCGCTCGGCGGCGACGGTTTGATGTTGCAGACGCTGCACGCCCATATGCGCACCGGCAAGCCGATCTACGGCATGCATCGCGGCACCGTCGGCTTTCTGATGAACGAATATTCGACCCACGATCTCCGCACGCGGCTCGCCGCCGCGCGGGAGTCGCTGATCAATCCGCTTCTGATGCGCGCCACCGACATCAACGGCGCCGTGCACCTGCATCACGCCATCAACGAGGTCGCGCTGTTTCGCCAGACCTACCAGGTGGCGAAGCTGCGCATCCTGATCGACGAGCAGGAGCGGATGGCCGAGCTGATGGCCGACGGCATCCTGGTGGCGACGCCGGCCGGCTCGACCGCCTACAACCTCTCCGCCCAGGGCCCGATCCTGCCGATCAACGCCCAGCTGCTGGCGCTGACCCCGATCAGCGCGTTCCGGCCGCGGCGCTGGCGCGGCGCGCTGCTGCCGAACTCCGCCTTTGTCGTGATCGAGGTGATCGAGGGCGAGAAGCGCCCCGTCGCCGCGGTCGCCGACCATGACGAGGTGCGCGACGTCCGCCGCGTCGAGGTGCTCTCCGACAAGACCATCGCGATGCGGATGCTGTTCGATCCCGGCCACTCGCTCGAGGAGCGCATCCTGCGCGAGCAGTTCGGACACTAACCGCGAATAACGGCCGCCTGCCCGGCAACCAATCATTAACCGCGGGCGGGATATGGTTAATTTCGGGTAATACCGCATTGGCCCGGTATATGCCCGTTCGGGGCCGGACCATGTATCGCATTGATTTCAACAAGCTGCGATTTCTGATTTGCGACGACAATCCGCACATGCGCCGCATCCTGCGCACGCTGCTGCATTCGTTCGGCGCGCGCGAAGTCTATGAAGCCGAGGACGGCGCCACCGCGCTCGAAATGTACACGCATTATGTGCCCGACATCGTCATCACCGACTGGTCGATGCCGATCTTCGACGGGCTCGAGCTGGCGCAGATGATCCGGCAGCCGGAATCCAAGGGCAATCCCTATGCGCCGATCATCATGCTGACCGGGCATTCCGAGAAGCGCCGCGTCACCGTGGCGCGTGACGCCGGTATCACCGAATTCCTGGCAAAACCGATCTCGGCCAAAGGCCTCTACCAGCGCATCCTCAACGTGGTCGCCAATCCGCGGCCGTTCATCAAGACCAAGACCTATTTCGGCCCCGACCGGCGCCGCAACACCACCAACACCTATATCGGCCCCGAGCGCCGCGGCAGCGGCGAGGTCGAGGTGATGCAGCAGCCGTCGCTGCTCGAGAAGGCGCGCACGAGCATCTAGGCATGATCCGGAAAGGCTGAGGATACGATCATGGCGAAAGACAAGCCCGGGACGATCGAGGTCAAGAGTTTCGGCACGCATCACGTCATCACGCAGCCGAACCCGCTCCGCAAGGTGCTGATGCGCGTGCCCGAAAGCGATCTCGACGATCCGGTCGGCCGTGCCGAGAAGGCGCTCGCCGGTTTGTCGGGCGAGTTCAAGGAATGGATGACGATCGAGGCCGACCGCCTCTCCGCCGCGCATGCAGCGGCGCTGCGCGACGGCTTCAACGATCAGACCCGCGAAGAGCTGTTCCGCGCCGCGCACGACATCAAGGGCGATGCCGCGACCTTCGGTTATCCTTCGGCCGCTGCGGCCGCGGAGAGCCTGTGCCGCATCATCGAGCATGCGCCGGATCTCGACGCGGTGCCCCCGCAGCTCATCACCCACCACATCAACGCCGTGCAGGCGATCGTGCGCGAACGCACCAGGCTCGACACCACCGTCGTCGCGAGCGTGCTGAGCAAGCAGCTGCGCGGTATCGCCGACGAGTTCCTGACCCACGCCAACCGCGACCGGCCCGAGCATCTCGAGGCGATCCTCGCGCCGAGCATCGTGCCGAACGAATAGCGCGCTTATGTGTCGGTGAGAAGCGGCCTAGGCTAGGCCGCGATCAGGTCGTCATAGGGCAGCGGTGCGATGGCATCTTCCGCCGCGATCTCGTCGCAGAACATGCGCGCATCTTCCCGCGCCGATTCCGTCGCGAACCGCCGCAGCAGGATCAGCAGCGGCTCGGCGGCCGAATGGTCGGTTTCACAATGGGTCAGCACCCGCTCCACCATCCGCCGGTGCAGCCGCGCCGCGCCCTCGCCAGAGTCGACGAAGCCGATCTCTTGGCTGGCCTCGAGCGCGACACGGAACGCGGCGTAGGTGGATTCCGGCAGGCCCGCCTTGCGCAGCAGCGCCTGCAGCCCGCTGCCGCCGCGATCGTTCAGCAGCGCCGAGACGCGCCCGCAAGGCAGCCCGGACAGTTCGGCGAGCGCTGCGCCGAACAAATCGAGATTGCCCGACAACAGCGCGCGCAGGATCAGGCCCGCGGTGAGCTGGCCGCTGGCGCGCAGATGGGTGATCAGGCTCTGCATGTCATCGCCGAAGGCGCGCGCGGCGATGTTGATCGTGGAGCGCTCCCGCGCCTCGCCGGCGATCCGTTCGGCACGGTCGGCGCCGAGCCAGTTCCGCGCCACCACGAACTGCGCCAGCGTGTCGGAGAGCTTTGCGACCAGCGCCATCCGCGTCGCCGACGGCAGGTCCTCGAGTTGCAGCATGGACTCGCGGATCGCGGCGAGATGGCCGTGCCGCTCGACGATACGGTCCCACGTGAACGGCGCGAGCCCTGCATAGGGATTCTCGATCAGTTCCAGCGCCGCCGCCGCCGAGCCGACCTCGGCGATCGCGGCGGCGACGGAGGGCGGCAGGTCGATGCGGCGCGCGATCGCGCATTGCATCTCGTCGGAGCCGGTCGCGACGATGTCGACGAGATCGGCATCGATCAAGAGCGGAGAATGTTCCAGCACCGGCAGCGCGATCGCGACCTGGTCGGCTGACAATGCCCGCACGATGGCTGCCGGCGCATCGGCGCTGCGGGCGAACACCTCGGCCATCGCCTGGCGCACCAGCGGCGATGGATCGTCGAGCAGCATCAGCAGCGCGCCTTCGGCTGCGATGCGGTCGTCTTCGGAGAGGTCTGAAATGAGCCAGGCTCGTGCCAGGGCCCGCGTCGCCTCTGCCCGCTCGCCTGCGGGAGCGGTCCTAATCCAACTAATGAACTGCCGAACGATCATGGTCCTGCCGGCTTACGCAACGAGACGGCGCCGGTATGCGACGCCACTACAAGGAAAAATAAACCATGACGCTTAACAAAGGGTTCACCATAAACGTTTGGGATTATTGACGTTTCGTTAAGGCCCGCAGGCCGGGGAGCCGCTAGCCGCTGTAGCTGCCGCTCGGATCGCTGAACAGGTCGAGCCGGCCGGGGGCGCGAACCTGCGGCGTCGCGGACGCGGTCAGCGAAGACGAGCCGCCCCACAATTCCTGCACCGCCGGCGAAATCGGCTGCGGACGATCGCCGCCCTGGTACAGCGAGCGGAACATCGGCGCCTGCTGCATCGCCGATGCGGTCGCGGTGGTCGCGCCGACCGGCGCTGCCGCGCGGGCATCGGGGAAGGTCGAGAGATAGGACGCGGTGTCCATGGTCAGCGCCGGTGTCGGCGCTGCGCCGGCGACCGCATACGGGCTCATGGTGTCGCCGCCGCCCGCGGCCGCGAACGCCGTGCGCGTGTCCTGCGAATTGGCGGCCGCGACATAGCGCGTGGTCAAGACCGAATAGACCTGCGAGACGCTGCGCGCGTTGCCCGACTTGTCGTAGAAGATCGACTGGTTGGCGGCGGCCGCCTTCGGAAACATCGCCGCCGCATTGGCGCCAGGGGAATCCTCGGCGCTCGAGATCAGCCTGCCGGCGCCGCCGACGCCCATGAAGTGCGCCATGTAGAGCTCGGCGTCGGTCGGGCGGCGGCCGATCTTGCCGGTCAGCTTGAAGCTGTTGGATTGCGTCAGCACCCCCGCCATCGCCGACGCCGCATCCGGATCGTCGCGCAGCTTCATGATCGCGTTGCGCGCGGAGGCGTCGCTGACCGAATAGCTGCCGTCGGAATTTTTCGTGATGGCGTCGGCATATCTGCCGTAGCCGAGCTGGCTGCCAGCTTCCTTGACGGTGCCGAGCCAGGTCTGGTCGATGAACTGGAACAGTCCATGCGCCGACGAGGTCGAGGCCCCGGCCCGCGCATTGAAATTGGATTCCATCTTCGCGGTGGTGAGCAGATACTGGAAGCTCGTGCCGGTCGTCGACGCGGCCTGCCTGATCGAGCTTGCGATCTTCAGGCGCGAGGGATCGACACCTGCCGCAGCCGAGGCATTGAGTGTGTCGACCGCCATCCTCGTCCGGTGCCTTGCCCGGGCACCGGTGATCGGTGCCCATGTGGTGTCAGGTTGCCGCAATTATGGTTAATGGCACGTTAAGCATCACTTGCGGTAGACCTCGGCCGGATCGAACAGCCGGTCGGCGTCGACAAAGGCCAGGCTGACCGCCCCGCCCTCGTCCGTCACCGCGCGATAGAAGCAGGAGCGCCGCCCGGTATGGCAGGCCGCGCCGATCTGCTCGACCTTGAGCCACACCGCGTCCTGGTCGCAGTCCATCCGGATCTCAACGACGCGCTGGGTCTGGCCGGAACTCTCGCCTTTGCGCCACAGCGCATTGCGCGAGCGGCTGAAATACCAGCCCTCGCCGGTCGCAATCGTCTTGCGCAGCGCCTCGTCGTTCATGTGCGCGACCATCAACACGTCGCCGCTCGCGACATCGGTCGCGACGCAGGTGACGAGACCGGCCCCGTCGAATTTGGGCTGGAACGCCAGCCCCTCCTCGCGGTCGTGATCGTGGCTCGATGCGGACACGAAAAACCTCGCTCGAAAATCTGCGAGGTTACCGGTTAGGTCCTCGCACCAGGGACAGGAAGCGCTGCTGCTCCGCCGGATTGTCGCGGAACATGCCGGTGAAGCGGCTGGTGAAGGTCGAGGCGCCATGCTTGGCGACGCCGCGGACCGACATGCAGGTATGCTCCGCCTCGATCAGCACTGCAACGCCGCGCGGCTTCAGGATCTCGTCGATCGCCGCCGCGATCTGCGCGGTGAGATGCTCCTGGGTCTGCAGGCGGCGGGCGAAGATGTCGGTCAGCCGCGCCAGCTTGGACAGGCCGACCACGCGCTCCACCGGCGTATAGGCGATATGCGCCTTGCCGTAGAACGGCATCATGTGATGCTCGCACTGCGAGGTGAACTCGATGTCGCGGATCAGCACGAAATCGTCGTAGCCGGCGGTCTCGCCAAAGGTGCGGTTCAGCACCTCGGCCGGGCACTGATGATAGCCCTGATAGAGCTCGTCATAGGCCTCGACGACGCGGCGCGGCGTATCGAGCAGGCCCTCGCGGGCGGTGTTCTCGCCGATATAGCTGAGCAGCGTCTTCACCGCCGCCTCGGCCTCCGCCCGCGACGGGCGCGGCTGGTCGGCGCGGACCGCGACGGCCATGAATTCGGAAGGATCGAGCTCGCCCTGGCGGGGCTCGGCGGTCTTGTCGGTCGGCTTGGTGGGGCGGATCGATTTGATCAAGGCGTCCATGTCTTCTCCGTTCGACCGGCCTGGCAAAATACTGGGCCGGATGTGTCACCGGGCAGACGGGGCGGATTTTTCGTGCCGCCGGGCGCCTGAGTCCGTAATGGTAGCACCGTTGCGGCGGAGGTGGGCCGCAGCGGCTGCATGGCCGGGCTATGTTTCCGCCGATGCTGTTCATATATAGGACGGTGAAACCCAGCCGCCAAGAGCGTGCGCGCGCCCCAGGAACGCGCGTGCGCCCGAAGGCGCCCGGCCCCGCCGGAACCAGGCCCCTGCCCATGCTGAACGACATTTACAACAAGCGGATCATCGAGTTGGCCGGCAATATTCCGCGCCTCGGGCGGCTCAAGGATCCCGACGCCAGCGCCACCGCCCATTCCAAGCTGTGCGGCTCGACCGTGAAGGTCGACCTCAAGATGGACGGCGGCGTGGTGACCGACTTCGCCCATGACGTGAAGGCTTGCGCGCTCGGCCAGGCCTCCTCCTCGATCATGGCGAGCCACGTGGTGGGCTCGACCGCTGACGAACTGCGCGAATTGCGCGAGACCGTCCGCAAGATGCTGAAGGACAACGGCCAGCCGCCCGCCGGCGGCAAATGGGCCGACATCGCCCTGCT
This sequence comes from Bradyrhizobium semiaridum, assembly GCF_020329505.1. GTDB lineage: Bacteria > Pseudomonadota > Alphaproteobacteria > Rhizobiales > Xanthobacteraceae > Bradyrhizobium > Bradyrhizobium semiaridum. The sequence goes on along the minus strand of NZ_JAGKJJ010000009.1, from coordinate 155,063 downwards.
CGAACCGGTGCGCGACTACAAGGCCCGCCATGCGTCGACCCTGTTGACGTTCGATGCCGTGGTCGATGCGATCGGCCAGATCGAGGCCAAGGCGAAGCAGCCGGCGTAGGCGGGCTGCGTTCTGCGACGCGCGCTCTCTCCCCGCGTGTCGTCCCGGCGAAGGCCGGGACCCATAACCACTGGGTTGAGTTGTTGAAGAAAGCTGTGGCCCTAGCGCCGCGAACCAACTGACATTCGTGGTTATGGGTCCCGGCCTTCGCCGGGACGACACGGAGTTTGGTTTCGCAGGGTCTGCCAAACAACGCGGTGTCATCGCCCGGCTTGACCTGGTCGAGCCGGCGATGACGGCAGAGTTTGGGGATATAGGGTCGCGTTCTCGCGACATGATTTGTCCGAGCTTTGCATTTCGTTTCGCCCTTCGAGAACGGAGGGCGCAGGGAAAGCCGGGTGCCGATCGCACCCATGGGCCCCGTGCGATGGGTAGAAAGCACGGGGGTAGGACCACAGGTGTAACCGGAAGCAACCCGGCTTTCCCTGCGCGATGGGTTACGGCTTATACGTGCTTACCCCGGCGAGACTGGGCTTTGTTGTCACCGCCCTCGCAAGACGCAATTGCATCGAGCGAGAGGACACCTGCCGCTAGGGCGTCCGGCCTGCACGATTTCACCGTCCGCCTCGCGTGCTGTCGTCGCTGACACGCGCGGCGTCCACCGCATCTCACCGCAACACCGTGACGATGCGCAGCGCCCCTCGATTGGGTGAGACGAGAGGATTCATACACCAAACCCCGATTACGAAAAAGCGAAATATTTTCACCGCGGGGGCTTGCGTCGTCGGGCAACTCACTGATTAAATTCCTGCGGACGGCTCCGTCGCCGCGCTCAGGCGGTTTGCCCCGGCAAAAGCTTAACCGAGCCAAACACAGCTTCAACGTGTCTCTGACGGCGCGATCTACTTTTCCACTTGTGCCGTTTGTTTCTATTTGTATACGCTGCCTCTGCGAGGGTTGAGGTCTTAGTCGCTAGCATTCCGGGACATTTCGGCCCCTCCGCCAAATCCGGTCCGGGATCCAAGGCTTCATCTAGGATGAACTGCTTTAGCGCGTCTCGGAGCGAACGGGTCGTGCTGTGCGCAGCAAGGGCAGTGTTCTAGTATCTAGCTGATGTCTCGCAACGCTGGCCGATGACATCATCGCCAAACGCATTGATGCACGCAACACGGGGCTCTCGGCGTTGGAATTGAAGAGCGGAACCGACATGCAGATCGTGGGGTGGCACCGTTGGAGATGAGCCGGAGATACGTGCAAATGCGCTCGATAATAGCGCAAACTAGTCCAAATAGTCCGGTGAAATCTGATCCTCTCTGGCTGAGTACAGTGAACTGAAGAGATCAAAATGGTTCGCGCAACGATGATGTCCAAGCAGCAGATCGCGGAGCTCGTCGAAATTGCACGGCGAGACCACACGCTTTGGGCGGCACTCAAGGATCGCGAACTTGATCAATTCAACCAGGACGGATCGGTTAAGATCCCATCGATTTCCATATTGGTCGAGGATTTTGTCAAAGAGCGATGTGGCGCCTCGCACAACTATGCAATCGGCTCCCTGATAGTCGCGCTTCGGTTGCCAATCCGACAAGAGCTTGGGTTGCCGGCCTAAACCTTGCGATCCGGCGTCGAGGTGGAAATCTCCAATTTTTCTGTAATACCGGTCTTGTTAAGAATTGCGGTGACGGTGCATTCAATGGACTCCGGACATCATCGCCAGCATCATCCCACATGGCCCGCCTCGCCCGTGTCATCATCCCCGACCATCCGCACCACGTCACCCAGCGGCAACGGTCGCGGCTCTCCGCGGCCGATGGAAGAGGGAGACGAAGATGCGGATTGTTGATGTTGTGGCGCCGATCGGAGGTGCGGTGGAGATGTGAGAGAGACTATGCGAAGCCGCCGAAAAAAGATTCCTACTATCTTAGGAAAGTCACGAAAGGGAGGCCCGAGATGGTCCGCGCAGTACTGATGACGAACGAGCAAATCGCTGAACTTGTCCGGATGGCGCGGCGAGATGAGGTCCTTTGGGCAAGCCTGAAGGACCGTGAGGTCAATCAACTCCATGAAGATGGGTCGGCCAAGCTGCCCTCCATCTCAATGTTGGTCGAAGATTTCGTAGGAGCTCGATATGGCGCCTTGCATACCTTTGATACCGGCTCTCTGATCACAGAACTTCGCAGGGCAGCTCGGCGCGAACTTGGACTTTCAATCTGAAGTCTACCCTAGCTGCTCCGAGCCAAAATGGCCCAGAATGATTTTATCTATAATACCGGTCTTGTTAAGACCGCTTACGGCGGGCGACTGATTGTTGATTCCGCAACCCTAATATCGCTCGCAAAAGCCGACAAGCTAGACTTGCTCCTCACTATGGGACGAGAGGTGGTGATCACCGCCACCGTTCAGAACGAGGTGTCGTCAAACCCAAGTCATCCAACAGATATCAAAGTTGACAATTGGATCACTGCTCACGCAGGTCGGGGTGTTACAGTCGACACTCCCTCTTATCCGCCTGATCGGCGTCGCGCTGCAGGTGCTGGCCGATTACATCGTCGCCATACGCATTGAACGAGGCAGCACGCGGCTCTTGGCGGTGGAATGGAGAAGCGGAACGAACATGCGGATCGTGGATGTGGTAGCGCTGTTCGGAGGTGAGGTCGAGATGCGAGAACAAATCGGATCGTCAATGATGCGTCGACGTGCAGGTTCTCTATTGAGTTCAGCTCTTGTAGTTGCGCTTCTTGTTACCGTTCTTGCGAGGGCGGCGAACAGCGATTCTTCAAAAACAAGGCTGGGCTTGCCTGATCCCGCTTCCATGCTTGAGCAGCTCCGAACGGCTACAAACTTGCAATTGATGATTGTTCCATATCCCTCGATGTTTCGCGTGTCAGTTGACGAGAGCTACCTGCCTCGCGTCTCTTGTGTTTACGAGATTAAATCGGACAGTGGCTCTGCTTTTCAAGAAATAATCGAGATCATAAGTCGGTCGCAACTCTCATTTCATGAGGAACCAAGTTGGGATATCGACTTGCGAATTGGAATCCTCTTCAGAAATCGAGATATAGTAGTGGGAAGAATCTATACCAATGATAAGGGCGGACGGCAGAAGGTAAGCGGCTATCTAGATGGTCGCCAAATCACAGCCTCGGCCGACTTTTCAAACCAACTTCGAATGGTTCTTAAGCATTCTGATGTCGCTCTTCTCAGGGGGCGACCGGAAGTTTGTCCACGTTCGTAGCGCTTGATCGAGGCGATCGGCGATCTGAAGATCGCGCGTCTCCTATAGACTACTCCAACTTCCGGTGACGGAAATGGCACCGCCTGCCGAGAACACTTAGGCCAACCTAGCAAGCGTAGCCAGCATGAGCGACGTGATATGCGGTCGCAAAGTCCCGCATGCCGCGTCGCTCATGCGGGCGACTTGTTGAGGAGGAAATCCTCAAGGCGCTGGATCCGCTCGCTGCGTCCCGGAACGACAATTCACTCTCGGCCGGACCCTACTGCACCGGCTGCACCGGCGCTGGTGCCGGCGGCGCCTTGCCGCCGGTCGCCACCGCCTCGGCGGTCTTGGTCGCCCTCGCCGCCTGCGGCTGGGCGTCGGCATCGGCCGTGCTGCTCACGAAGCGCTCGCGGTCCTTCGGCTTGGCTTCGGCCATCGGGATCGCGTTGTCCTGGCGCGGCAGCACGTCGGCGACCGCATCGGTCGTGACGAGATTGGTCAGCCGCAATTCCTCCGCCGACAATTCGTGCAAATCTTCCCACGGCGGCACGCTGAGCGACAGCGCCAGCAATTCGCCCGCGCCGCCCATGTCGAAAGTGTATTTGGCGAGGCGGCCGATGTCGCGCTCGACGATCATCAGGTCCTGCGCGCTGTAGCTCGCGGCCCGCGCATCATCCGCGCGGTCGCCCATCCAGATCTGGTGGACGCGGACATGCGCGGCCGGCGGAACATAGCGCGTCTTGCCCGACAGCAGCAGGAACGCGCACATCGACTCGCAATAGGCGTCCGGCACGACGCTGGCGCGCTCGCCCTGCGCGGTCTGGCTGATTACGCTGGTGCCGACCGTCGTCAGCAGGCCGAGGCCGCGGAAGCGGCGGCCGAGCGCGATCGCGTCATTGACCGAGCCGCCGGAGGAATCGAGCACGATGGTGGCGCCGCTCAGCTGGCGGCCGCGGGCGAACTCGTCGAATTCCTTCGGGCTGTCCGCGGTGATGATGCCGACCGCCGACACCCAGCCGCGGCAATTCGGCTGGCAGGCGATCCAGCTGAACTTCATCGGCAGCTTGCGTTCCTCGAGGGCCGAGCCGGCCCGGGCGGAATTGCCCAGTGTCGGGACCGTGCCGGAACCTGTGATGCAAAAGGCAACGGCGCCGAACAGCGCCCAGTTGCGCAACAAACGGGACTTCAGCAGCTTCAATTTGGTTCCTTCCCCCGAACCTTTGGTACGAGCGGCGGCCACGGCCCCATGGTCAGCGCGCCATGATTCTGTCATCGGAGCGCGAGCGGAACGGTAATCTTGCTCGTCGAGACCGTCCATAGGACCTTCGCTGCGGCGCTCTTGGCGCAGTGCGATAAATGCGAACTGTGGCGTAAATATCTGCAACAACTCAGTTCCTTGGCTTGGAACCCCCGCAAGACTACGTACATTGAGCGTCATGCCGTCCACCGACCATCCAACGTCGTGCCCAGATCGATGCACGAGCTGTGCCAGCACGCTGCGCCGCCTGCCGCGCAATAGCGGGCGCGGCCTGATCTGGATCTATCGGCACACGATGTCGCCGCTGGTCGGCTACAATTGCCGGCATCTGCCGACCTGCTCGGTCTATGGCGATGAGGCGATCGAGCGCTTCGGGTTGTGGGCCGGCGGCTGGATGACGCTGGCGCGGCTGCTGCGCTGTCATCCGTTCGGCACATCCGGGATCGACAACGTGCCCCAGATCAAGCCACAGGGCGCGCGCTGGTACCTGCCCTGGCGCTATGGCCGTTGGCGCGGCGTCAACGACGCCTGACGGATTCGCTGCGGCGCTTTCAGTCGAAGGACGCATTGCTGACGCGTGGAACTGTGGCGAAGCCTGCCGCATTGTTGTTTTGCTCCTCGCGAGGACACAACAATGCGCTGGAAAATCAGCCACAATGGGCACGATCCGCGGCAGATCGATCTGCTGGCCGTGCTCGCTCTGCTCATCCTGATCGTTGCCGCCTACGCTTACTTCATCCATCGCCCCGACACGCCGAATACCACGGCGTTCATCGTGCCGAGCCAGAGCGTGAAGTGGTGAGGCGCTGCGCCGCGTAGCCCGGATGGAGCGCAAGTGCAATCCGGGGTTCTCTCCGCACAATAAAGGATCCCGGATTGCGCTTCGCTCCATCCGGGCGACGGGAGCATTACCGCCAGTACCAGAAGCCGAATGGCGGCGGTGGGGGTGGCGGGCGCGGCCGGCGCGGCTTTGGCCGTGGCGGCGGCGCGGCCGGCTCCTCCGGCACGGCAGAAGCTTCCGCCGCGGTGCCGTCATCGGGCAGCTTCACCGACAACAGCAGATTGGTTTCATAGGTGCGCCAGCGATAGCCGATGCCGAAATCGATCGGCTGGGCGCGGCGGAACAGGTCGGCATAAGAATGCTGGTAGCGGCCCGGGAACTTGTCGATCGGCCCGCGATAGCTGCCGAACGGGAAAAAGCGCCACCGCTTCGAACTGTAATAGCCGAGCGGGATCCCGGAATCGTCCTGGATCACGGTCGCGCTGTTGGCGAGGATGAAGCTGCGCACGGTCGAGAAATTGCCGGCGTGCATCAGATAGGAGGCGCTCTTGATCAGGCTGTTGCCGGGCGCCAGCGTCGCGCAGAACTTCAAGAAGCCGCTCGCCTTGACGCCGGAATTGGAGAGATCGGTCGAGAAATAATACAGCGTCTTCTCCACCCCGTCGGGCCCTGCAAACAGGATGCGGACGCCGCGCGCAGTGCTGCGCGCCGGCGCGTCGACGCCGACCGACAGCGCCCCGCTGTCGTCCAGCGCGACGGGCTTGACGTCGCGGATGGTCATGCCGGAGCGCGCCAGGAACACGTAGAGGATCGGCAAGGTGCCGCTGACCTGGCCGGCATGCAGGTCAGTCTTCATCTGCTTGGTGATGAAGAAGGAGAAGCTCAGGATCGAGGCCATCGAGCGCTCGACATTGTGCAGCGCCGCCGCGACGCCGCCGCGCGGCAGCGTGGTGAGATCGGCGACGCTGCCGGGCGGCTCGAGCGCGCTCAGCACATAGGTCGTCGCCTTCGGGTAGAAGGCATTGGCGTAGAGGAAGTCCGGTCCCGAGAACATGTAGAACATGGTCGGCTTCGGCGCGGCGAGATTGGCATCGGACCAGGCACGGATCTTCGCGATCTGCCGCTGCTCGAGCTGGGCGAAGGCCTGGTCGAAGAATTTCGCGTGACGCTGCCAGGCCGGGTCCCGCGTCAGCGGCGTCAGCGCAGACTCGGCCGACGGCGCCATGCCAGCGAGGAAACGCGCGGTGTCGTTGGCCGTCACCTCGGCCGCGCGCGCCGCCGGCGCAAACAGCAACAGGGCCGCAGCAAGCGTCAGGAGCCTGACGGACAGTGATGTTCTCATTCGCTACCTGGTTCGCTGGCTGGGCGTTCGGTCGAGGAGTGATCGGGCCGCTTGCGGAAGATCGCGTAGATCAAAAGGCCGGACAGCATGATCAAGGACCCAAGCGCCGACTGCAGCGGGCGCTGCGTCAACAGATAGTACATCATGAAGCCGGTCACGAGCAGGAAAACCAGCGGCGTGACCGGGTATCCCCAGGCCCGGTACGGACGCGGCAGCTCGGGATGGGTGATGCGCAGCTTGATCACGCCGGCAACCGCGAAGAACGAGCAGAACAGCAGCGCGAACTGGATGAAGTCGAGCACCGCCTCGAAGCTGCGCGTGAGCAGCATCACGCTCGCCACCGCCAGCTGGAACAGGATCGCGTAGACCGGCGCGCCGCTTCCGGAGCGGCGGGCGAACGGCTGCAAGGCCGGGATGTCCTCGCCCATCGTCATCATCACGCGCGGGCCGATCCACATCATCGCGGAGATCGAGGAGATCAGCCCGACGCAGATCATCGCGCCGACGATGCGGCCGCCGAGTTCGCCGAAAACATAGCTGCCGGAGATGCGCGCGACGTCGAGCTGGCCGGCGAGCCTGTCGATCGGTGCGGTGTGCAGGAACACCGCGTTGAGCGCGACATAGAGCACCAGCACGATCAGCGTGCCGGTCAGCATCGCGCGCGGCAGGTTGCGCTCGGGCATGCGCATCTCGCCGATGATGTAGGTCGCGGCGTTCCAGCCCGAGAACGAATACATCACGAACACCAGGCTGATCGCGAACGGCGCGCTCAGCACCTGCCCGAGCGCCGCCGATGACGGCGCGAACGAGGTCGGCTGCGGGGTCGCGATCACGAAGCCCGCCACCAGGAAGGCCACGATCAGCACCACCTTCAGGATGGTCGCGATGAGCTGGAAGGTCGCCGAGTGCCTGACGCCGGTGAGCTGGACGATCGACACCAGCCACACCACGCCGAGGGCGAGCGCGAGCGGCGGCGCGTCGGGCAGGATGGCGCGGCCATACTCGCCGAACGCCATCGCCGCCAGCGCCACCGGCGCGGCGAAGCCGACGGTCGCCGACACCCAGCCGGCGACGAAGCCGAATGCGGGGTGATAGGCGCGGCCGAGGAAATTGTACTCGCCGCTGGAACGCGGAAACATCGCGCCGAGCTCGCCATAGGAGAACACCCCGCACAGCGCGACGATGCCGCCGATGGTCCAGAGCAGCAGGATCGAGAAGCCGGACGGGATGTCCTTGACCTGGAAGCCGAGGCTGGTGAAGACGCCGACGCCGACCATGTCGGCGACGACGATCGCGGTCGCCGTCAGCACCGAAACGGTCGAGCCTGTGCCGGGAAGCGGGCCGCGCAGAACAGCGCTTCCCATAGGTGATGCCGCCATCTCGACCGTACCTTCAAGCCGCCGCCCGCCTGAGTTCGTGCATCGTGCAGGCTCGCGCCCGGCAATTCAAGGAGTGTTAACAAGGGTTTATTGGGGGCATTAGAGGTTTTATCATACCCGCAACCGCAGATGGGTCCCTCCCACAATCAAGACATGATTGGATGGTCATCTAATGTCTTTCCGGATGTGGGGAAACGCTTCCGGAAGCTTAACGTGACCTAAACACCGACGAGCTCAAATACGTTGTTTGCCGGTGGGGTCGGGGCAGCGGGGTGGATGGTCGGGGCACAGCCGATAGTCGACAGGTGTGATCGCGTCCGCCGGGTGATGGCACCCGGCGCGACGCGCCCTGCGCGGCCGTTCCGCTGCCGCCGGGTCGCCGCGGCCTGCCTGCTGATTCCGCTCGCACTGCCGCTCGCCCAGTGCGGCAAGGCACCCAACCCCGAAATGGTGGCCGCCAACACCCAAGCGACCGATACGTTCGAAGATCGCTTCCCGGCGCCGCAGTTCCGCGATCGCTTTCCGTCCGAGAAGGAAAGCCTGGTGCCGTTCCAGCGCACCGCCGCCGTCGCGCCCGCCCAGGTGCCGGCAGCGAAGGCTGCGCCCTCCCCGGTCCGCATCGCCTCGATCTCGCCGACTCTGACGCTGCCGCGCCCGGCCGAGCGCGACGAGCTGACCACGCTGGTCAGCATGAAATCCTCCGCCTTCCCCTATTTCGGCACCAACCCGCGCAACGACGCGCCCTTCCTCAATGTCGGCAATGGCGAGCGGCGCGGCCACCGCAGCCTGTCCGGCCGTGTCTACTGGCAGAACGAGACCTACAATGACAGCCGCGTGCTGGTGCACGTGCCGGAGAGTTTTGACGCCGCCAAGCCAGGCGTGATCGTGGTGTTCTTCCACGGCAACGGCGCGACGCTGGAGCGCGACGTCCGCGACCGCCAGCTGGTGCCGCAGCAGATCACCGAGTCCGGGGTCAATGCGGTGCTGCTTGCGCCGCAGATGGCGGTCGATGCCGCCGATTCCAGCGCCGGCAAGTTCTGGCAGCCGGGCGGCTTCAAGCGCTTCCTCGACGAATCCGCCAGCCACCTCGCCCGCCTCTATGGCGATCCGAAATCGGCGCAGGTGTTCGCCAACATGCCGGTCGTGATCGTCGGCTACAGCGGCGGCTTCCTGCCGACCGCCTGGAGCCTGGAGGTCGGCGGCGCGACCGGTCGCATCCGCGGTGTGCTGCTGCTCGATGCGGTCTATGGCGAGCTCGACAAGTTTGCCTCCTGGATCGAGAAGAACCGCACCGGCTTCTTCATCTCCTCCTACACCCGCTACACCAGGCAGCGCGACCGCGAGCTGATGTCGATGCTGCGCGGCAAGGGCATTGCGGTCAGCGAGAGCATGGACGAACCGCTGCGTCCCGGTAGCGTGGTATTCGTGCAGACGCGCGACGGCATCACCCATCGCAGCTATGTGACGCAGGCCTGGACCGAGTTTCCGATCCGCAACGTGCTGACCAAGATGGCGGCAACGCCGGCGCTGACGCGCTATGCGAGCGCGCCGAGTTCAGCGAACCGCTGACAACGCAAGGCTTGCGCTCGGCCCGCCGCGGCAGGCCCTCCCGAAAATAGTGGTGTTGATGATTGAACGATTTGCGCTGCGCAGCATTGTTCGCGCTGGGTATGCACCCTAGGGTGCATCGATTGGGGACAAAGATTTTTCGGGGACTGGCTATTGCGAGAAGGTCTCTACAAGCTCGAGTATCATACCGTTCACGGCACCGGCACCGGTGTGCTCTACGCCATTAACGGCAAGCTGCGCGGCGGCAATTCGGCGTTTGCGTTCGTCGGCAACTACTCCGACCGCGGCGACGGCATCCACGTCAAGATCTCGACGCAGCGGCATAATCCCGATCCGGCGTTCCGGCCGCTGTTCGGCACCGACATGATCACGCTGATGCTGAAGGGCACCGAGAACGGCGACATGGTCGATTTCGAGGGCGAAGCGCTGCAAATGCCGGGCGTCAACTTCAAGGCGGTGCTGACGCGGATCGCGGATTAAAGCGTTTTCGAGCGAAGTGGACACCGGTTCGCGTGAAGAAAACGCGTCCAATGAGACGCTTCTACTCCGCCGCGGCGGCATGCGCGGACGAGCGCGGCCGCGTCGCGATCACGATTGCAAGCGCCGCGGCAACGAAGGCCGCCGCGACATAGCCCGCGCTGTGCAGCCATTCGCGTGCGAACAACAGCCCGCCGATCGCCGAGCCAACGGCCTGGCCGACATACAGCACCGACGTGTTGAGCGAGACCGAGGCCGACGCAAACGGCGGCGCCGCAGCGACCAGCCGCACCTGCTGCATCGAATTGGTCGAGGCGAAACCGAGCCCCCACACCGCGACGGACGCCGCCATCAAGACGTAGGCGCCGGCGCTCAGCGCCCAGCCGGCGACGCCGGTTAGCAGCAATCCGGTGAACAGCACCGAGGTCTTCCAGGCGCCCCAGCTGTCGACGATGCGGGTCGCGATCATGATGCCGATGAAGCCGCAGATGCCGTAGAGCGCGAACGCGATGCCGATCGCATCGGGGCTTGCCCCGGTGAGCTTGGCGAGCAGCGGGCCCATGAAGGTGAACACCACGAACTGGCCGGACATCTGCAGCGTCGTGATCGCGAGCAGCAGCACGATCATCGGATTGCGCCCGAGATTGATCCAGGTCCGCAAGTCGACCGGCGCGCCGTGCAATCCGCCGGGCAACCGCCACCACAACATCACGACGCTCACGAGGCCGGTCAGCGCGATCGCGCCGTAGGCCGCGCGAAAACCGTAGCGGCTGGCAATGAAGGTGATCAGCGGCAGCCCGACCGCGGCAGCGAGCGACCAACCGAGAAAGACATAGGCGATGGTGCTGCCGCGCTTCTCCACCGGCACGATCAGCGCCGCGGTGCCCGCCGCCTGCGGCGTGTAGAGGACGCCGACCGCGAGCATCACGAGGCGGATGATCAGGAGGCTGTTGTAGTCGGGCGCCAAGGCGGAGGCCGCATTGGTCAGCGTCAGCACCAGCAGCGTGACCGTCAATAGCAGGCGGCGCTCGATCCGGCTGGTCAGCCACGCCGTCACCGGCGAGCCGACGCAGAGCACGATCGCGCCGAAGGTGATCAAGAGGCCCGCGGCATGGATCGTGACGCCGAGGCCGCCGGACAATTCCGCGAGCATGCCGGCCGGCGCCATCACCGAGCAGCCGGTGACGATGTTGCCGAGCATCAAGGCGGTGGGAGCGAAGCGTGTCACGGCCGGCGTGTTAGCAGATGTGCCGTGATCAATGCAACTGCATCTAAATGCATGGCCGCCGCCCGGCCGGCGCCTGTTGCGCTCAGGGCGACGGCGTCACGGCCGGCGCCGCGCTGACACTCGGCAATGCACCTGCGGGCGATGGAGCGACTGGCCTCGCGGCCGGCGCGGGACAGGAGGCCGCGAGTTGCGTCCACGCCGGCTCGAGCCCGAGCGTGTCGATGTCGAACGTGACGGTCGCCGGCTTGCCGTCCTGCGCCGGCACGTTCTCACCGACCTGCAGCCGCGGCACCGCGAGCATCGCCTTGACGGTGTCCGGCTTCACCGCATCGCTCCAGACCTCATACTTGCCGATCCGCGCCGGCAGCCTGCCGAACGCAACGGCCTTGTCGGTGCCGGCCATCATCACCACCGTGCTCTTGCCGGCACCGCCCTCGTCGAGCTCGCGCACGAACATCAGGCGCGCGCGATCCTTGTTCTCGCAGTACAGCCGCCACTCCATCGTCCGGAACGAGGTGCCGTCGGCGCGCTTCTCCAGCGCGATCTTGCGGATGAAGGGCCGCGCCTCCTTCTCCAGCGTCCACGCGGTTTCCGGCAACGGCCGCGTGTCGATGCCGAATCGATACAGTTCCGGGCGGGTCAGCACGTGCTGGCTCTCGAACTTCACCGTCCTGATCAGATCCTCGAGCTCGCGCTTGATCCCCATCGTCGCGATGAACGCGGCGCGATCGCGATCGGCGCTCGCGAGCTGCCTCCGTCTGTAGTCGGCCACCACCTGCGGCGGCGGGTGCCCGTGGATCACCAGCGTCAAACGGGAATTATGCACCGCGATCACGGCATCGGGCGCCACCTCGCGGTTGGTCGCACCCATGAACAGATAGCCGCAGGCCGAATTGCACATCGCGTTGCGGGTGACGAGTTCGGCCTCGACCTCGCCGCCCGCGTTCTTGATCTTGAGGCAGGCGGCGTCGACCTGCTTGCCGGCATTGCAGGCCGGCACGATGGTGCGGCCGATCCGGGCGACCGCCTTGCGGGTGCGCAGCAGCCGCGCGATCGCGTAGGACTGCTCGACATTGCCGCCGGGCGAATGCAGGAAGATCGGACGCTGCGTGTCCTTGACGCCGGCAAGGAAGCGGCGGACCCGGCCCGCCGAGTCCCGGTCGATCTCGCCCTCGATGGTGATCCAGCGGTCGCAGCCCGCGCCGCATGCATTCGCCGGCCCCCTGGCAAGATAGATCGTCAGCTTCGGTGCAAACCCGGCCTTCTCGACCCGCGTTTCTTCCGCGCGCAACGCACCCGGAAACGACAGCAACGCGACGAGGAGCAGGAGGCGGACAAACATGAAATTGGCGGATCGCACGACGGCGGAAAAATCGCCGTCGAGGTTAGACGATGATCGGCGCGGCCGCAACGTTCGGTGGCATGCGGCGCGCGCCAGAACCTTGCCGGAGCTGCGTTCCCGTGCGTCCGACAGGCCCGATTTTCTTGATATTGCCGGATTGCAGGCGTCGAATCCCCTGCTATACCGCTGCTTTCCGCTTACCTGCGCTCGTTCGCAGGAGTGAGCCACAGGAGTCATCATGCCCGATACGCCCAAATCCGAGTCCGGATTCCAGTACAGCCTGTCCAACCTCAAGCCAGCAGAACCCGTGCACAAGATCGCCCTCACCTTTCCGGATGGGGCGAAGCGCGACTTCCCCAAAGGCACCACCGGCCTCGAGATCGCCCAGGGCATCTCGCCCTCGCTCGCCAAGCGCACCGTCGCGATGGCGCTCGACGGCACGCTCGCCGACCTCAACGACCCGATCGAGGCTGACGCGAAGATCGAGCTGATCAGTCGCGAGGATCCCCGCGCGCTGGAGCTGATCCGGCACGATGCCGCGCATGTGCTCGCGGAAGCCGTGCAGTCGCTGTGGCCGGGCACCCAGGTGACGATCGGCCCCGTCATCGAGAACGGCTTCTATTACGATTTCTTCCGCAACGAGCCGTTCACCCCGGACGATTTCGCCGCGATCGAGAAGCGGATGCGCGAGATCATCGCGCGCGACAAGCCGTTCACGAAAGAGGTCTGGGATCGCGAAAAGACCAAACAGGTGTTCCGCGACAAGGGCGAGGCCTTCAAGGTCGAGCTGGTCGACGCCATCCCCGGCAACGAGCCGATCAAGATCTATTTCCAGGGCGACTGGTTCGACCTGTGCCGCGGCCCGCACATGACCTCGACCGGCAAGATCGGAGGCGCCTTCAAGCTGATGAAGGTGGCCGGCGCCTATTGGCGCGGCGATTCCAACAATCCGATGCTGACCCGCATCTACGGCACGGCGTTCGCCAAGCAGGACGACCTGGACGCCTACCTCAAGCAGATCGAGGAGGCCGAGAAGCGCGACCACCGCAAGCTCGGCCGCGAGCTCGACCTGTTCCACTTCCAGGAGGAAGGCCCGGGCGTGGTGTTCTGGCACCCCAAGGGCTGGACCATCTTCCAGCAGCTGATCGCCTATATGCGGCGGCGGCTGCTCGGCGACTATGACGAGGTCAACGCCCCGCAAATCCTCGACAAGGTGCTGTGGGAGACCTCGGGCCATTGGGACTGGTACCGCGAGAACATGTTCGCGGCGCAGTCCGCCGGCGACGAGGCCGAGGACAAGCGCTGGTTTGCGCTGAAGCCGATGAACTGCCCCGGCCATGTGCAGATCTTCAAGCACGGTCTGAAGAGCTACCGCGACCTGCCGCTGCGGCTCGCCGAGTTCGGCGTAGTGCACCGCTACGAGGCGTCGGGCGCGATGCACGGCCTGATGCGGGTGCGCGGCTTCACCCAGGACGACGCGCATGTGTTCTGCACCGAGCAACAGCTCGCCGACGAGTGCCTCAAGATCAACGACCTGATCCTGTCGACCTATGCCGATTTCGGCTTCGAGGGCGAGCTCACCGTCAAGCTGTCGACGCGGCCGGAGAAGCGGGTCGGCACCGACGAGATGTGGGATCATGCCGAGCGCGTGATGGCCACGGTGCTGCGCGAGATCCAGGCCAAGAACAACAACATCAAGACCGAGATCAATCCGGGCGAAGGCGCGTTCTACGGGCCGAAGTTCGAATATGTGCTGCGCGACGCGATCGGCCGCGACTGGCAGTGCGGCACCACCCAGGTCGACTTCAACCTGCCGGAACGATTCGGCGCGTTCTACATCGATCACGACGGATCGAAGAAGGCCCCGGTCATGGTGCATCGCGCGATCTGCGGCTCGATGGAGCGCTTCATCGGCATCCTGATCGAGCACTATGCCGGCAACTTCCCGCTCTGGCTGGCGCCGACCCAGGTCGTGGTCACCACGATCACCTCCGAAGGCGACGAGTACGCCAAGGTGGTGGCGGCGGCAGCCCGCCGCGCCGGGCTGCGGGTCGAGATCGACCTGCGCAACGAGAAGATCAACTACAAGGTCCGCGAGCACTCGCTGGCCAAGATCCCGGCGCTGCTGGTGGTCGGCAAGAAGGAGGCCGAAACGCATTCGGTCTCGGTCCGCCGCCTCGGCAGCGAGCGGCAGACCGTGATGCCGACCGACGAGGCGCTCGCCGCGCTGGTCGACGAGGCGACGCCGCCGGACGTGAAGCGGACGCGGTCGGCGGTCTGAGGTTCACAATCGGTCTAAAGAGGCTTTCGTCTGACAGGCAGTGCCCCCATCTTGGTGGCACTGCCCTACCTGAAGGACCCTTCCGTGCCCGATGCCATTGAACTTCTGAAGACCCGCCGCTCGGTGAAGCCGCGCGAGATGACCTCCCCCGGTCCGTCGGCCGCCGAGCTCGAGACCATCCTGACCATCGGCGCGCGGGTGCCCGACCACGGCAAGCTCGCGCCATGGCGCTTCATCGTGTTCGAGGACGATGCGAGGGCCCGCGCCGGCGACGTCATCGCAAAGGTGTTTTCGCGGAAGAACCCGGGCGCCCCGGCTGCCGACATCGAAGTCGAGAAGAAGCGCCTGACCGACGCGCCGCTCGTGATCGGCCTGGTCTCGTTTACAAAACCGCATCCGAAGATACCGCCGTGGGAGCAGGAATTGTCGGCGGGCGCCAGCGCGATGAACATCCTCACCGCGGCAACCGCGCTCGGCTATGGCGCCTGCTGGCTGACCGGCTGGTTCGCCTTCGACCGCGACGTGCTGGAGGGGCTCGGCCTGAAGCCGGACGAGAAGCTCGCCGGCCTGATCCATATCGGCACCCCGACCAAGCCAAGCGAAGACCGCCCGCGCCCCGCGCTGTCGGACATCGTGACGCGGTTCTAGCCGCGGGCGAGAAATCGTAGCCCGCATGAGCCAACGGGTCGCGCTCTTGTAGCCCGCATGAGCGGAGCGATATGCGGGACCGGCCCCGGGTATCGCTTCGCTCACCCGGGCTACAAGAGCTCTCGTCATTGCCTGTCTTGACGCGTGGCGAACTACGCCGCTTTCGACGCGCGCGCGGCAAAGCCCGTCAGCAGCGCCTCGATCTCGGCCGCCGGCCTCGCCGCGCTGAACAGAAATCCCTGCACCTCGTTGCAGCCTTCGGCGCGCAGCCAATCGAGCTGGTCGACGGTCTCGACGCCTTCCGCCGTCGTGGTGATCTTGAGACTGCGGCCGAGGCCGGAGATCGCGCGCACGATCGCGAGGCAATCGGAACGGCGCGCGAGGTCCTTCACGAAGGAGCGGTCGATCTTGATCTTGTCGAATGGAAAGCTGCGCAGATAGCTCAGGCTGGAATAGCCGGTGCCGAAATCGTCCATCGAGATGCTGACGCCGAGTTCGCGGAGCTGATGCAGGATCGCCAGGTTGGCCTCGGTCTCCGCCAGGAATACCGACTCGGTGATCTCAAGCTCGAGCCGGCGCGCCGGCAGACCCGAATGCGCCAGCGCCGAGATCACGGCCTGCACCAGGTTGCGGCTGCGGAACTGGACCGGCGACAGGTTGACCGCGATCTTGACGTCGGCGGGCCATTTCATCGCTTCGGTACAAGCCTCGCGCAACACCCATTCGCCGAGCGCGACGATTAGACCGATATCTTCGGCGACCGGGATGAATTCCGCCGGCGAGACCATGCCCTTCTGAGGATGCCGCCAGCGCAGCAGCGACTCGAAGCCGGAGATGCGGTCGGCCGCGATGTCGACCAGCGGCTGGTAATGCAGCTCGAACTCGCCGTTCGAGAAGGCGGCGCGCAGGTCGCGCTCCATGTCGCGGCGCTTCTGCGCCTGCTGATCCATCTCGGCTTCGAAGAAACGGTGCACGCCGCCGCCCTCGGACTTGGCGCGGTACAGCGCCATGTCGGCGTTGCGCATCAGCTCTTCCGAGGTCGCGCCGTCGCCCGGCGACAGCGCGATGCCGATACTGGCGCCGACCACGACCTCGAGGCCATCGATGTCGTAGGGCGCGCTCAGGACGTCGATGAGCCGCTCGGCAAAGGCGCTGGCCTCGTTCGGCGAGACGTCGGCCGCGAGCACGATGGCGAACTCGTCGCCGCCGAGCCGCGCCGCGATATTGTCGTCGCGGACCTCCGCGCGCAGCCGCTCCGCGACCTGCTTGAGCAGCCGGTCGCCCATCGGGTGGCCGAAGGAGTCGTTGACGTTCTTGAACAGATCGAGGTCGATGCCCATCACCGCGACGCGCCTGTTGCCGGAGTGGCTGCGCTCCAGCGCTTCGCTCAGGCGCTCCTGGTAGAAGTCGCGGTTCGGCAGATTGGTGAGGCCGTCATGATGCGCCATGTGGGCGATCCGCGCTTCGGCGGCACGCCGCTCGGTGATGTCGACGATCGCGACCAGATAGCCGTCGCGGCCCTCGAACGGCACCCTGCGCCCGAAGGTCAGCACGTGGATTTCGCTGCCGTCGGCCTTGATGTGCCGCCAGTCGCGGCTCGATTGATAGACGTCGCCGATATCGCGCAGCGCCGCGCTGTGCACGGCCCATTCATCCTCCGGCCAGATCTGGCGCAAGGTCATGCCGAGGAATTGTTCGCGGGTGTAGCCATAGTGCTGAACGGCGGCGTCGTTGACGCTCAGGAACGCCATCGTGTCGGCGTCGAACACCCACATCGGCATCGGGTTGTTCTCGAACAACAGGCGGAACGACACCTCGCGCCGCTTCAGCGCGGTGACATCGGTGACCGTCAGCGACAGCATGTCGCCGAAGGCGGTAACGCCGAGCCTGAGGCAGCGATCGCCGCTGTCGATCTCGAATTGCCCGCGGCGGCCGCCGCCGACGAAGCCGCGCAATCCGGAGATGACGTCCGGCGCGGCCAGCGGATTGCCGCCGGCGCTGAGCCGCTGCCACAGTAGGTCGGTCGCGGGCTGCATCAGGAGCCGCGCGGCGCCCTGGTTGAGATGCACGATCTGGAAGTCGGCCGCCTCGCCGCGCGCATCGCGGATCGCCGCCAGCGACAGCACCCCCTCGTCGGTGGCCGAGAAGATCGTGTCCAGCAGATTGTACTGCGTGTTGCGCTCGTTGACGTAGACGCCGACCAGCGTGCCGCCGCCCCAGCGCGAACGCGTCGGCAGCGCCAGCACGTCGTAGGTCCGCACCACGCCGTCACGCACGCAATGCGCCGAGGCGAGATAGGGACGGCAGTTCTCGTGCGCATTGGCAGCGGCTTCGGTCAGCGCGGTCGCGCAGTCCGGCGGCAGCGCGTCCAGCGTGATGTCCCAGCGCTCGTCGTTGAGCCAGCTCTGGACATAGCGTCCGGTGTGGGAGACGCGCAGCGCGCCGTCGACCTTGCGCAGCAGCACGATGTGATCCGCAAGCCGGCCGAGGCTGCCGAGCATCACGTCTTCATAGTGCGGCAGCTTCTCGCCCGGACGCACCGCCGCCTGCCACTTGCGTTGCAGCACCGCGACGTCGGCGAACATCTCGGAATTGAATTTGGCCGATGCTTTTGTTGATGTCTTGTTGGCCATGACCATGGCACGCCCCGCTCACCCAAACGCTGGTCCCCGCGGCATCCAAGTCAGCCGCGGCTTAACGCCATGTAAAAAGTGGGGATGCCGTGCAGCTTCAGGCCGATAATGACGGCAAAAACTGGCGCGATGGTTAGTTCGCGTTAGACACTATGACAGCTGCATGAAGCCGGCGCTGCCGAATACCAGCGCGCAGTGCGCATCAGCGCGCGATCACTTCGACCTCGCCGTCGACGCCGTTGACGACGTTGAAGGGACGTTCGAACACCTTGCCCTCGTTCTTCGCGATCGCGCGATATTCGCCTTCCGAGAGCACGACGCGCGGGAACGCGCCGATCGATTCCTTGATCACGTCGCCGCCCGGCGTGATCACCGACCAGGCGGTATTGGCGAGCGCCTCGCCGCCCTTCTCGCCGACCAGCTTGAGCGTGATGACGGCCGCGCGATGGGTAACGGTGACGTCGGTCAGCTTGCCGGCGGAGACGCGGATGTCGGAGCGCACCACCGAGTTGGCGTCGCCATAGTTGGAGACGATGTAGTAGGTGCCCTCCGGCAGCAGCGCGACGTCGCCGGCGGCGACGTTGGGCACCAGCGCACTGCGATCCGAGCCGTCGAACTGGCTGCCCTTGTAGATCGCAAAGGAGATCTGGTTGCCCGGGATCTTGCTGCCGCCGACGCGGCCCTCGATGCGCAGGCCGCCGGCCGGCAGCACGAACGCCTCGCGGTCGGTCTCCGATTTCAAGCTGACGGCGCGCACCGCGCTGACGAGGCCAAGCGCGACGTGCACGACATAGTTGCCGGGCGGCAGCACGATGTTAGGGGTCGCGCCGCGGTCCTCGCGGATCAGCTTGAAGGTGCCGTTCTCGTCCGGCTTGTCGGCGAACACCCGCCACACCAGCCCGCCATTGATGGTCGGCAAATCCTTGCCGTACTTCGCCGTCAGCGAGAGCACCGCTTGGCTCGCGTTCGGGTTCGGGCCGCCCGGCGCCGGTGCAGGCGGCGGCATGGTCGCGACCGATGGCTGGACGATGGTCGGCTGGGTCAGCGGGCCCGGCAGTGTCGGCCCGGCGCCGGCGCCGGACGGTGGTGCCAGATTGAGCGCCGGAGGCGGCTCGGGGACGGCGGCCGGCGGAACCGGCGGCGGCCGGTCGCTGAACCACTGGGCCGACGCGGATCCGGGGATCAGGGCCGAGACCACGATCATGGCGAGGACCGCAAGCAGCAGCAGCGGAAGCAACCGCATGCCCCGCCCGCATCCGCCGATGCCGTTGCCCCTCGAAATCATCGCCATGCTTTTCACCGAAAACGCGGCAAATTCAAGCCTTCACAGCCCCGGAAGGTCCCGGTCCCCAAGTGGAACCGGTCGTTCAAGCCGATGTTAGCCCACCGTCGCGGTCCAGTCACAATCCCTCCCTACCGCGGGTCAGAACGGCATGAATCGTGCCCGTAAAAGGATGCCCTGGAATAAACCATGACGACGGACGATTCTGGCATTGCCGCGCGGCCGGGCCTAGTCTTGCTCCGGCAGGAGATATGTCGTGTTGGATAGCTGGATGGGCCGAGGCCACAAGAGCTCCGACGGCCCCGACAAGATCGGACTGGGGCCCGTTCGCCGCCCGGTGATCGGGCTTGCGCTCGGCGGCGGCGCCGCGCGCGGCTTTGCCCATATCGGGATCATCAAGACCCTGCTTGCCCATGGCATCGTCCCCAACGTCGTGGTCGGCACCTCGATCGGCTCGGTGGTCGGCGGCGCCTACGCGGCCGGGCATATCGAGACGCTGGAGCAATGGGCGCGCAGCCTGCAGCCGCGCAGCGTGCTCGGCTATCTCGATATCCGCCTCAACGGCTCCGGCCTGATCGGCGGCGCCAAGCTGGCGGCCGAGATCGAAGCGGCGCTGGGCCAGGTCATGATCGAGGACCTCCCGGTCAAGTTCGCCAGTGTTGCCACCGAGGTGCGCACCGGCCACGAGATCTGGCTGACCCATGGCCGTGTGGTCGACGCCATGCGCGCCTCCTACGCCCTGCCCGGCATCTTCGCGCCGGTGCTGATCGGCGACCGCTGGCTGGTCGACGGCGCGCTGGTCAACCCGGTGCCGGTATCGGCGGCGCGCGCGCTCGGCGCCGAGATCGTGATCGCGGCGAACCTCTCCAGCGACGTGTTCGCGCATTCGACCACCATCTACAATCACGGCGCGTCGGCGCCAGCGCCCGAAGTGACGGTGGCGGTGACAGCGGAAGCCGAGATCGAGCCCGCGCCGCCGAAGCGCCGCTTCGGCCGGTTCTTCTCGGCCGAGCGCACCGTGAAGCGTGAATTCTTCGGCAGCGCGACCCGGCCGGGCATCTCCAGCGTGATGGTCGACGCCTTCAACATCATGCAGGACCGCATCACCCGCGCCCGCCTCGCCGGCGATCCGCCCGACATGCTGATCTCGCCGCGGGTCGGCCAGATCGGCTGGTTCGACTTCCATCGCGCCGACGACCTGATCGCGCACGGCATCCGCGCCGCCGAGCGGGCTATCGGCGCGATCGAGGAAGCAATCGAGATCCTGGTGCCGCCATCGACCGGCGGCGCGGGCAAATAGCGTTCAAGCCGTCTTGATGTAGTCGCGCAGCGCCTCCTGCTCGCGCTCATACTCCTGTACGCGGCTCTTGACGATGTCGCCGATCGAGATCAGCCCGACCACCTTGCCGTCCTCGACCACGGGCAGATGGCGGAATTTGCCCGTCGTCATCATCTCCATGATCGCGCTGACCGTATCGGACTCGCGGCAGCTCACGACCTTTTTGGTCATGACCGCACTGACCGGCTCGTCGAGCGCGGCGGCGCCGCGCTCGCTGAGCACGCGGACGATGTCGCGCTCCGACAGAATGCCTTCGATCCGGCCCTGCTCCATCACCAGCACCGCGCCGATCTTGCGCTCGCCGAGCAGCTTGATCGCGGCCGACAGCTTGGCGTTGGGCGCGACGCTCACGACCTGGTGGCCCTTGGCATCGAGAATGGAACGTACCGTCATTGTAGCCTCCCTGAATCCGTTCGCGTCCCCTTGAACCGGGATCGACCTGTTCGCCAGAGTCTTCAATCAACAGTTCCGCGCCGAATTCGGTTCCGCGGCGCGGGAGTTGCGCGGCTGTCTTTGTCAGCCGGCGCCATCTTGCGTTGCGATGATGATGGATGAATTCGATTGAAGCCGCAAGCGACGATCAGACGCGGCCGGACTGGTCCACCGACGACGACGCACCAGCCGCATTGTCCCGCGCGCGCGGCACAGGATCGAACAGCGAGAACAGCACGAGCCCGGCGAGGAAGCCGCCGATATGGGCCTGCCAGGCGACGCTGACATCGTCGCCGCCGATCGCCAGCGAGCCGACACCGAACACGATGTTGACGCCGAACCAGATCGCCAGGAAGGCGAGCACGCGCCCGTTGCGCAGCGAGCGCGACAGCGACAGCGCCGGCACCTTCGCCGCCGCGTCGGCATCGCCCCGGTTGAACGACAGGAAGCTGCCGCGCACGAAAGCAAAGCGGATCGCCGCCGCCATGGTGCCCGACACCGAGGCCGAGGCGCCGATCATCGGCGCGATCGCGTGCTCATGGGTGACGAGATGCGCCAGCGCGCCGGCGGCCGCCGTCACCGCCATGAAGATGAAGAAGCGCGCCGCGCCGAACCGCCGCGCCAGCGCGCTGCCGAACGGCAGCAGCCACAGCACGTTGAAACCGATATGGGTGAGGTTGGCGTGCAGCAGCGAATAGGTGACGAAGGTCCAGACCTTGGCGCCGGTCCCGCCCGGGAAGGTGATGTCGAGCAGCGTCGAGTCGTAGCGCTTGGGGATGAAGCCGAAGACGTCGATGGTCCAATTTTCCAGCTCCGGCGACAGCAGCACCCGCAGATGGATCACCGCGAGCAACAGGATATAGGCGGTGAGCGCCGGCGGCAGCGTCAGGATCGGTTCGCGCGGCGCCTCCGGCGGGGGCGCAAGCGGCGTTTCGGGATGGGGGTCCAAGGGAGCGGCGGCCTCAATACGAGTACTGAAGACCCAGATAGGCGGCTTTGACGGCCCTGTGCAAGTGCACAATCCCGAAATCGGACAGGTTCAGCGGCACAGCATCGGGCGTTGAGAGAACAGGCTAAAAGATAAAGGGAGGTGCTGAGAACACCTCCCTTATCCGGCTGATCTTATCGCGCCCTTGAAAGGACCCGGGAGCACATCCCCACCCCTCCCCACGCGACGACCAAACTGTTTGACACCACCTGTACACGTTGGAAGCGCCGACGCTTGGGGCTGCCGGCGCAAACGGGAACGGGCCGGACCCTAAACGGGCTAGCTGCGGCCGCCAAGCGTATAGTTAAATTTACGTTAACAACGCAAAGGTGTCGGTAACCCGCCGAAAGCGCGGCCACGGCATGGACGCTGCACAGCCTTCCCTGCACAACAGAGAAGGGAAGGCGCCTGCGCAAAACCGGGACAGATGTGTCCCGACGAGACAGGCGCCGGGCAAGGTTTTCGAGATGAAACACGAGTCCAGCCGCGAATTCTTCGCGTATTGGAATGCGAAACGCGGCAGTGCACGCGCACCTGACCGGAGCGAGTTCGATCCGTCGGCGGTGCGCGATCTGCTGGCCGATACCTTCGTGCTCTCCTATGACGGCGAGGCCGGCTATCCCTTCCGCGTCGCCGGCACGAGGATCTCCGCCCTGCTCGGCTGCGACCTCAAGAACTGCAGTTTTTCCACCCTGTTCAGCGGCGAAAGCCGCGGCGAGATCGAGGACATCGTCACCTGCGTGGCGGAGGAAACGTTGCCGGCGATCGCCGGTGTCACGGCAACCACAGAGAAAGGCGCGAAGGCGCATTTCGAATTGCTGCTGCTGCCGTTCACCGCCCGCGTCCATGAGCCGGTGAGTCTGACCGGGCTGCTCGTCCCGTTCGAAGACAACACGACCTGCGTCCGTGACTTGGCTCTGACCTCCTGGCGCTACCTGCACCCGCCGGAGCGGTTCGTGCCGCGTGCGCTGCGAAAGCTGGCGATCGCCCGCGGCTTCGTCGTCTATGAGGGCCTGCGCTAAGCTGGCACCCGCTCCCAATGCTGCTAAAGTGCCTCCGTTCACGAGATCGGAGCATGACTGCATGGACGCCGTGACGCCGCAGGGTGCCGACACCCACTCCCACATCGTTCGCCCCCAGAACATGGAATGGCAGCAGACCCGCTTCCCGGGTTGCGAAGCCAAGACGCTGCTGTTCGATCGCAAGACCGGACTGATGACCGCCCTGATGCGCTTTGCGCCGGGCGCGGTGCTGCCCGACCATGAGCACGTCAATATCGAGCAGACCTTCGTGCTCGAAGGCGCGCTGGTCGACAAGGAAGGCCCGGCCGAGGGCATGCGCTGCGGCGCCGGCGAGTTCATCTGGCGCGAGGCCGGCAGCCGCCATGTCGCCTGGTGTCCGGACGGCGGCCTGATGCTCGCGATCTTTCAGGTGCCGAACAAGTTCTTCGAGGCCGACGGCCGCGTGGTCGATGCCAACGGTCAGGAGTGGGACGAGGCCTGGGGCCATACGCGGAAGGCGTAAGGTCTTCCCCTGCCCTCTCGCGGGGGGCTCGTCGCCTAAATGCTGAAAACAACCCCATGCAAAGGAGCCGGGGCTGTCGGCGCTCGGGCACGGCGACTTGACACGTCGGGCAACTCAGCCGTATTATTCCATTATTCCGAAACTGTGCTGGCGCCCAGCCCGCTTGCCCCATCGCCTTCCAGAGGCGCGCTTGCGCGGTACGCCGCGGAACTCTATTAGCTGGTGCGCCGGGATGACGGGTCGCCGTCCCGCAGATGGCATCCGCGGCCGGGCTGGCGCAGGGCATGTTTCGAAGCTCGATCAGGCAGAAGATCGTCGGCATCGCCGCGGGGCTGATCATCCTCGCGGTGATCACGTCGGTACTGTCGATGGTCATGGCGGGCCGGGTCGGCCACCTGCTCGACGAGCTCACCAACCGCTACATCCCGGCGTACGGCCACCTCGCCCGCGTCAATGTCCGCTCGCTGGAGCGCTCGCTCGCCATGCGGCGGATGATGATGGCGAAGATGCAGGGCGACGAGGATGCGGTCTACGCCAGCGCGCGCAAATCGTTCGAGGAGATCGAGCCCCTGATCAAGCGCGAAGCCGATGCGGCCCGCGCACTGATCGACGCGATCATCGCCGATCCTTCGACGCCGTCGGACAATGCGGCGCTCGGGCGCCTCGACGACCGCATCGACAACGCGGTGAATGACCTGCTGGTGCGTCTGAACGCAGAGAACAAGACCCTGCTCGAGCAGATCGAGGCAAAGGACATCGCGGCCGCGCGGCAGACCACGCTGCGCGCCGACGCGCTCCGCAACGAGTTCAACACCAGGATCGACGCCATCCGCACCGACATGCTGGCTCAAGTCAGCTTCAGCGCCTGGAACGTGACGGCCGCCCAGCACCGCGCCATCATCGTCTCGGCCGTCGTCACCGGCATCGCCGCGATCCTCGGCTTCGTGTTCGCGATGCTGGTCGGCAGCGGCATCACCGGGCCGGTGATGCGGCTGCTGGAAGGCACCCGCGCGGTCGAGGCCGGCAAGCTCGACGGCACCATCACCATCACGACGCAGGACGAGATCGGCCAGCTCTCGGCCGCCTTCAACCGCATGATCGAGACGCTGCGCCACAACCAGCGTATCCGCGAAACCTTCGGCCGCTACATCAACCCGCGGATCGCCCAGGGCCTGCTCGAACAGCCGGCGATCGCCGCCACCGAAGGCCAGCGCCGCGTCATGACGGTGCTGTTCTGCGACATGAAGGGCTTCACCCGTCTGAGCGAGGGCGTGACGCCGCGCGGCCTTGTCAAGATCATGAACCTCTATCTCTCGACGATGTCGGAGCCGATCCACGCCCACCGCGGCATCATCGACAAATATATCGGCGACGCCATCATGGCCTATTGGGGCGCGCCATTCGTCGAGGAGACCGAGCAGACCCATCTGGCGGCGGTTGCCGCCATCGACATGATCGGCCGCGTCGCGCAGTTGCGCCGCGAATTGCCGGAGCTGCTCGGCGTGCGCACGATCCCGACCGACTGCGACGTCCGCATCGGCATTGCCACCGGCGAGGCGCTGGTCGGCAGCATCGGCTCCGAATTCATGATGAGCTACACCGTGCTCGGCGACACCGTGAACCTCGCCTCGCGGCTGGAAGGCGCCAACAAGTTCTACGGCAGCCGCTGCCTGGTCGACCAGACCACCGCCGCGGCCTGTGCCGCCACGATCGAGCTGCGCGAGATCGATCGCCTGGTCGTGCTGGGCCAGACCCAGCCGCAGACCGTGTTCGAGGTGATCGGCAAGAAGGACGAACTGACGGCGGCGCAGACGCTATTGCTGCAGCATTATGCGGAAGGCCTCGCCGCGTATCGGGAGCAGCGCTGGGACGATGCGGAACGCGCATTCGCAGCGGCGCTGGACGCCGTGCCCGCCGACGGCCCGTCGGCGGCCATGAAGGCTCGCGTCGCAGGCTTCCGGCAAAATCCGCCGGCGGCGGATTGGACGGGTGCCTGGCATCTCGAGCAGAAGTAGTTCACGGCAGCTGAGCCTCGATCGCCGTCTTGTCGATCACCGACCAGACCTGCACGATCTTGCCATCCCGAAACTCGTAGAAAACGTTCTCGCCAAAGGCGACGCGCCGGCCATTGACATCGAGGCCGAGAAATCTTCCTCGCGGCGAACAGTCGAAGGCGAGCCGGCTCGCGACTCGAGCCGCATCGCAAAGCAGCAGCTCGATGTTGAATCGAAGATCCGGTATGTCGCGAAATCCTGCTCCAGCATCGCACGATAGCCCGACAAACCGATCCGCCGGCCGTTGTGGGACACGTCGTCCCCGACGAACTCGCCGAGCCGCTGCCAATCCTGCCGGTTCAGGCAGGCGATGTAGTTCCGATAGGCGTCGGAAAGATCGGCTTCGCTCATGAATAACTCCCAAGGCCGCGCAAACTGCCATCCGGGCAGCGCTCCGGCGGCTGCACAATCAGATAGGCAGGAGCCGTTCACGTTTCATCGGCGCGTGTCCGTTTTTGCGGGAATTACGCCATTCCGATCGGTACTCCCGGCGCGTAGCTTGCAAGCAGGGCGACGCGAAGGATACGTCGAGACGCATCATCATGACCTGGCGGCTTCTTGCGTGGAGCGGCGTGGCCGTCGCCGCGCTGGTTCCAATCATCGGCGGCATCTGGCTCCTCACCCTTCCCGCTGCATCGGCCTTCAAGGTTCCGCTTCCGATCGCAGTAGCCGAGCATGAGGCGATGCTTGCTTCGCTGAAGCCGCCGAAGCGGCAGCGCCCGCTGATTGCGATCGTCGGCATCAACGACATGACCGAGACCACCGACTATCTGATGCCCTATGGCATTCTCAAGCGCGCCGACGTCGCCGATGTCGTGACGCTGGCGACCGCGCCCGGACCCGTGACGCTGTTCCCGGTGCTGAAGGTCGAGCCTGACACGACGACCACTGCATTCGACGACGCGCATCCCGACGGCGCCGATTACGTCATCGTGCCGGCGATGAGCCGCGACGACGATCCGGCCGTGGTGCAGTGGATCCAGCGCCAGGCTGCGAAAGGTGCAATGATCGTCGGCATCTGCGCCGGCGGCAAGGTTGTCGCGTCGACCGGCCTGCTCGACGGCAAGCGCGCCACCACGCACTGGTTCTACCTGAAGAACTGGCGGGACAAGCATCCCGCCATCAACTATGTCGCGGACCGCCGCATCGTGGTCGATCGCGGCGTCGCGACGACGACGGGGATTTCGGCGTCGATGCCGATGTCGCTCACGCTGATCGAGGCGATCGCGGGCCGCAGCAAGGCCGAGGCCATCGCGCGCGAGATCGGCCTGCCCGCCTGGGATGAGCGCCACGACAGCAGCGCGTTCAAGTTCGATCGGCCATTCGCGCTGACCGCGATCCGCAATACGCTGGCGTTCTGGAGCCACGAGCAGCTCGGCCTCATGCTCACGCCTGATGTCGACGAGGTCTCGCTCGCGCTGATCGCCGACGGCTGGTCGCGGACCTATCGCTCGCATGCCGTGACGTTTGCCGCGACGGACGCAGTGGTGACGAGCCGCAATGGCTTGCGCCTCTATCCGCAAGCGGTTGCGGCCAGTTGGCCCACTGAGCGCCTGCTGCCGGCGGTCGGCGCGATGCCCCCGGCGCAGGCGCTCGACCGGGCACTGGCGGGAATTGAGACGCGCTATGGCGCAGGCACCGCCGACTTCGTTGCCATGCAGCTGGAATATCCGAGACGTCAATAGAAGCCCGCCTGCGGTGAGGTACGCGGCTTCGCCGAACCGCCCTCAGGCTCAGAACCGCGTCGTGCCGAGTGGAAGTCCGAGGCTCACGCGTCCGGCGAGCACATAGCTGTTCGGGGTCATCGCGATATGCTTGATCGCGGCCTGAACGTCGCGGATCGAACGTTCGAGCGTGCCGGTCTCGAAGATCGCCGCCGTTCCGGCCGCTGCCGCGATCATCTCGACCACGCGCGCCGCGCTCTCCGCGGCGTTGGCGCAGGCAACCCGGAACAGCACCCTTGCCTCAACGAGGCGATCGCCTCCGGCATCGACCGCGGTCATCAGTTCGGTCATCGCCTCGACCAGCAGCGCCCGCGCAGACCGCACGGCGGCCTCGGCGCGGCCGACCATGGCCTGGACCAGTTCACCGTCGCGGAGCTGGCCACCCCCACCCATCCGCGGTTTCTTGCCTGCGAGCGCAATGAAGGCGTCGAGTGCGCCGCGCGCGATCCCGAGCGGGACCACGGAGACCGTCCACGGAAACGCGGACAGCGCCGGCAGGCGGTAGATTACCGCGGCTTGCGTCGGCTGGAAGTCGATCAGGGGGTGGACGTGGCTCGCGGGCACGAAGCTGTCCGCAACCTCGAAATCGCAGCTTCCGGTCCCGCGCAGCCCGGACACGAACCAAGTGTCGTGGACGCGGACCTCGGCGCGATCGAAATAGCAGCACAGCGACGGGCCGTCCTTGCCATCCGCGCCCTTGACGCTGGCAAGCCCCATGAACCGCGTCGCGTGATGCGCGCCGCTGCCGAACGGCCAGCGACCGCTGACCCGAAAACCGCCATCGACCTCCACGGCCGTTCCGACCGCGCCGGTGGCGCTGGCGATGAACACCATCGGATCGGCGAACCAGCTCCGCACCACGTCCGCGGGCAGATAGCCGCCGATCCGGCTCATGCCGGCGCCGTTGCCGACCAGCCAACCGACCGAGCCGTCAAGCGCGGACGCCGCCTCGACGATCGTCATGAAGTCGAAGGGCGAAAATTCCGGCCCGCCAAGCGCCTTCGGCAGATACAGCCGAAACAGTCCGGCCTCCGCCAGCGCGCGGAAAACGGCATCGGGCAGCCTTCGCTCGCGATCGAAATGCTGACGTTGCTCGGCGATCAGCGGCGCCAGCCGCGCCACCGCGGCGAGATGATCCGCAACACTGGCTTCCGCGCGTGCATGCATGGTGCGCCCTCCAGTCGAAACCCGCGGATTGTCGGTCAACATGTCGCGCCACGCAAATCCGAAGAATTCAGTCGCAGATGAGCTGAATTCATCTAGACTTCGGCCATGCGCAAGCTTCCTCCGCTGACCGGGCTGCGCGCCTTCGAGGCCGCCGCGCGCCACCTTAGCTTCAAGGCCGCCGCAGCCGAGCTGCGCGTGTCGCCGACCGCCATCAGTCATCAGGTCAGCCTGCTGGAGCGCCACTGCGGCCAGTCGCTGTTTCGCCGCCAACCACGGCCGCTGGCGCTCACCGCGGCGGGACAGACGCTGTTTCCGGTGGTGCGCGACGCGCTCGACGCCTGCGCGGAAACGCTGGAGCGGATGCGGACTGGAACGGCCGGCAAACGGCTCCGGGTCACCGCGACCAACGCTTTCACCGCACGCTGGCTGCTGCCGAGACTGGCGAAATGGCGCCAGGCCCATCCGCGTTTGAGGCTCGAGATCGTCGGCACCGATGCCGTGCTCGATCTCGCAGGCGGTGAGGCCGACATCGCGATCCGATACGCGCGCAAGCCGCCGGCCGAAGGCGCCATCGAGCTGTTTCGCGATCAGTTCCATGCGGTGGCCAGCCCGGCGCTGATCGGCGCATTGCGACGACCGCTCAGTCCCGTGCAGCTGACGGCATTCCCCCTGATCGAGGCCGAATGGCCAGCCTCCGATCGTGCCGCGCCGCGCTGGGAACGCTGGATTCAGGCGGCCTGCCGGCGCGGCAATGGCACCGCGACACCGGCCGCCGTACCCGGCCTCACCTTCCGCGAAGAACTGCACGCCATCGAAGCCGCCATCGCCGGCCAGGGCATCGCGATCTGCAGCGACATCCTTGTCGCGCCGGAGCTTGCAGACGGCCGGCTCGTCGCCGTCTCGCGAACGACGCTGCCGGGATACGGCTTCTACATCGTGCACCGGCCGGACCATCCGAAACGCGACGCCATCAAGGCATTCACCGAATGGGCACGAGCCATGGCGCGCTGACGCCAGCGCAGTCACACGACGCCCGCATTCTGTCATCCCTTTGTCATGAATTGTGCCGACACGTCTGCGCCAGCACAGATCGGGGACACGCATGGACTATTTCAAACGCTTCAACTTCCTGTTCGCCGCGCCGGTTTTCGAGGCCGACGATCTCGAGGGCATCCGTTTCAACCAGATCATCACCGAAATCGAGCGTTCCGGCTTCGAGGTGGTCCGCGCCCGCAAGCTGGAGGATGCCGAGATCGCGGTGCAGACCGATGCCGCGATCGGCTGCATGGTGGTCGACTGGGGCAAGAAGGGGCTTGAGGGCAAGACCGCGGCACTGATCAACCTGATGCGCCGCCGCGGCCTCGACTTCCCGATCATCCTGTTGATCCGCCGCAAGCGGTTCGAGGACCTGCCGGTCGAAGTGCTGGATTTCATCGACGGCTACGTGTTCCTGTCCGAGGAGACACCGCCGTTCATCGCGAAAAACCTGATCAGCCGGCTCAAGCAATATGCGGAGACGCTGAAGACCCCGTTCTTCGGCGCGCTGGTCGATTACGCCGAGGAAGGCAACCAGCTCTGGACCTGCCCCGGCCACAATGGCGGCGTGTTCTACAGCCGCAGCCCGATCGGGCGGGTGTTCGTTGAGCATCTCGGCGAGGCCGTGTTCCGCGACGACCTCGACAATTCCGTGCTCGACCTCGGCGACCTCCTCACCCATGAGGGCCCGGCGCTGCGGGCGCAGAAGGAGGCGGCGCGGATCTTCGGCGCGGAGAAGACCTATTTCGTGCTCAACGGCACCTCGACCTCCAACAAGGTCGCGCTCGGCTCGCTCGTCACCGACGGCGACCTCGTGCTGTTCGACCGCAACAACCACAAGGCCGCCCACCACGGCGCGCTGCTGCTCGGCGGCGGCATCCCGGTCTATGTGCCCACCGTGCGCAACGCCTGGGGCCTGATCGGCCCGATGCGCTGGGACCTGCTCGACGAGAGCGCGTTGCGCGACGCCATCCGCAAGCATCCGCTGGTCAAGGACGAGAACGCCTGGAAGAAGGAGCGCCCGTTCCGCGTCGCCGTGGTCGAGCAGTGCACCTATGACGGCACCATCCACTCCGCCGAGATGATCCTGAAGCGGATCGGCCATCTCTGCGACTACATCCTGTTCGACGAGGCCTGGGCCGGTTTCATGAAATTCCACCCGATCTATGCCGGCCGCTTCGCCATGGGCCTGTCCGACCTCGGGCCGGAGGCGCCCGGCATCATCGCGACGCAATCGACCCACAAGCAGCTCGCGAGCTTCTCGCAGGCCTCGCAGATCCACATCCGCGACCGCCACATCAAGGGCCAGAAGCGCCGCGTCGAGCACCGCCGCTTCAACGAAAGCTTCATGCAGCACGCCTCGACCTCGCCGTTCTACCCGATCTTCGCCTCGCTCGATGTCGGCGCGCAAATGATGAAGGGGCGCTCCGGCGAAGTCTTGTGGGACGACACGATCCGGCTCGGCATCGAGCTGCGCAAGAAGATCCGTGCCGTCAAGCGCGAGTTCGAGGAGAAGGAGACGCGGCCGGAGCGGCGCTGGTTCTTCGAGCCGTTCGTGCCGGACCGCGTGAAGATTCCCGACGTCGCCCGCGACGGCGGCGTGCACAACGTCGCCTGGGATACGATCTCGACCGATCAGCTCGCGACCGATCCATCGCTTTGGCAGCTCAGCCCGGGCGAGACCTGGCACGGCTTCCCCGAGCTGACCGCGGGCTTCGCCATGACCGACCCGAACAAGCTCACTCTGCTGACGCCGGGCTTCGATCACGCCACCGGCGCCTACGCCGATCACGGCATTCCCGCGCCGGTCGTGGCGCAATATCTGCGCGAGAACCAGATCGTCGCCGAGAAGAACGATCTCAACTCCCTGCTCTTCCTCTTGACGCCCGGCGTCGAGGCCAGCAAGGCCGGCACGCTGGTGTCGGGCCTCGTCGCCTTCAAGAAGCTGCACGACGACAACGCGCTGATCGAGGACGTCATCCCCGAATTTTTCCGCCGCCGTCCGCAGCGCTACGCCGGGGTGCGGCTGCGCGACCTCTGCGGCGACATGCACCGCTTCTTCCGCGATGGCGGCGTCTCGACCTTGCAGGCCAAGCAGTTCCTGCCCGAACACCTGCCTGAGATGGCGATGTCGCCGCGCCAGGCCGCGCAATATCTGATCCGCAACGACGTCGACTATTTGCCGATCGGCGAAATCTACGGCCGGGTCGCCGCGACGCCGTTCGTGGTCTATCCTCCGGGTATAGCCACCATCGTTCCCGGCGAGCGACTGACGGAGCGCAGCAAACCGATGATCGACTATCTCAAGATGTTCGAGGCGAGCTTCAACGCCTTCCCGGGTTTCGAGGTCGAGGTCCAGGGCATCTACAAGGAAATCGACGAGTCCGGCCGGGTCCGCTTCTACACCTATGTCGTCGCCGAATGATCGACGGGACGTTGCGATAATGGAGAATGATTACGAGATCACCGTCCGTGCCTCGCGCGACAGCGACGTCGATGCGATGCTGTCGATCTACCGCCACCACATCCGCCGCGGCGTCGAGGAGAGCGTCGACGACAGCGGTACGCCGGAGCCCGACGATTTGCGCGACCGCCGCAAGAATTTGCGCAACACCCGCCTGCCGCATCTCGTCGCGGTCTGCGATGGCGAGGTGGTCGGCTATGCCTATGTGGTGCTGTTCCGCAAGCGTCCGGCCTATCGCTACACGGTGAAGCACTCGATCTACGTGCATCACCGCGTCACCGGCAAGGGTGTCGGCGGACGGCTGCTGCAGGAATTGATCGACACCTGCGCCGCGGCGGGCTTCCGCCAGATGATCGGCTATATCGACAGTGACAATGCCGCCTCGCTCAAGCTGCACGACCGCTTCGGCTTCGCCCGCGTCGGCCATCTGCCCGGCGTCGCCTATCGCTACGGCCGCTGGTCCGACACCGTGATGGTGCAGCGCTCGCTCGCCGCCGGCGCCACCGCCCCGCCGCCGCCCGCGCCGCTGTCGCGGCGGTGAATGGGGGCTGTCACTTCGCGCCACGCTTGGTCTGCGAGGCTCACCAACTCTCCTGTCATTCCGGGGCTCGCGAAGCGAGAACCCGGAATCCATTTCACGGCAAGCCATGCGGCTTGATGGATTCCGGGCTCGTGCTTCGCACGCCCCGGAATGACGACGCGGATGGCAGGCGCGGCCGCGCTACTCCAGCGTAAACCCGACCCGCAGCGTCACCTGGTAGTGGCGGACCTTGCCGTCTTCGATGTGGCCTCGGGTCTGCACGACCTCGAACCATTTCATCTCGCGGATGGTCTTCGAGGCGCGGCCGATCGCGTTCTCGATCGCTCCCTCGATGCTTTTCTCCGATGATCCGACCAAATCCAGGATCTTGTAGACGTGGTCCTTGTCGTGAGTGGCAGCCATCTCGACCTCCTCTGTGATTTGCGTGCGATGGATGTGACCGATCGTCTCCTCAGCTTCCAGAATGCCGTCGGCCGGCCGCCATTGCTGCGCGGCGGCACACCCGGACGTGTGGGTTAACGTGTCGCGGCGCTGTCGGTGCCAACCGTGTCACCCGCCTTGCCGGCGCGGTCACCTATGGTAGCATGGTCTGGTGCAGTTAACGGGAGCGATATCATGTCGACCATGTCCAGCTCACCTGCCACGCCGCCCCACAGCCTCGGATCGGGCCTTGCCAGCTTGCGCGCCAAGTGGGGCTGGATCGTCGCGCTCGGCGTGATTTACCTGATCGCCGGCGTGCTCGCCTTCGGCAGCATCTTCTTTGCGACCGTCGTCAGCGTACTGTTCGTCGGCGCGATGATGATCGTCGCCGGCGTCGCGGAGATCGTCAACGCGTTCCAGTTCAAGTCGTGGGGCAAGTTCCTGCTCTGGATGCTGCTCGGCGCGCTCTATGTCATCGCCGGCTTCATCACCTTCGAGAACCCGCTGCTCGCCGCGGTGACGCTGACGCTGTTCCTCGGCGTCGCGCTGGTGGTCTCCGGCATCGTCCGCATCTTCCTCGCCTTCGGCATGAATGCCGCATCGCCCTGGGGGCTGGTCGCGCTGTCAGGCCTGATCACGCTGGTGCTCGGCGCGATGATCCTCGCGGGCTGGCCGGTCTCGAGTCTCTGGGTGCTCGGCATCTTCCTCAGCGTCGACCTGATCTTTGCCGGCGTCGGCTGGATCACGATGGGCATGGCGCTGAAGCGCAGGGCGTGAGGCGGGGATCGGCCGCTGCGTGGCCCGCCTACCGCCTGATCTCCTCCACCGCGCGCACCAAGGGGCGCTCGGAAATCTGGATCGGGCCGGCGAACGGCGTGCTCATTTCGAGGATCAGGTAGATCGCGGCCGCGATCAGGGCTGCCGCGGCGATGGTGGTCGAGACCACCACCGCATTGCGCGGCGCGCGGAAGCCGAGCGTCGCGAACATCAGCGTCAGCCAGCCGACCAGGATGCAGATCAGCGGCGACGGGAACGAGCCGTCGGACTGCTCGACGAAGGTCCAGCGCTGCTGCACCGTCTGCCGATAGAGCGATCGGGCATCGTTCCACAGCGCGAGCTTCTGCTCGTCGTCGAACCGCAGCTCACGCAGGCTGTTGCCGACCTCGTCGAGCAGATGCTCTGATACCTCGCTGGCCCGCGAGATCGGGACATCCTTCAGCACCTGCTCGACATAGGCGAGCAGACGCCGCCGCGGCTCGTCGGCGCTCGGGCCGAGCGGCCGCATGCCGCGGTCGAGCAGGATGAGGTCGGTTGCGAAGACGTGCAGGTTGCGGTCGACGGCGACGTAGGTATTGGCCGCATTATTCATCATCAGGCCGAGCAGCAGCGAGGGCATGGTGACGAACAGCGTTGCGACCAGGCGCACGGCGGTGTTGGTCTCGTCGGAGCGATGATGCTCGCCGAGCCGGCCATGGATCGCCATGGTGGCAAGCGCCGCGCCGCTCAGCAGCACGAAAATCAGGAGAGCGACGACGAATGCGACCACGGCCTTGCGGAAACCTGCGCGAGAATCAGGCTGCGAGGATAGCAAGCGGAGCGCGGCGGCGCATGCCTGGTTGACTGGCTCTCCCCAACCGGTATGCATCGCTGGATTTCGGGCGAACAGGCCCGGATGGAGCGCAAGGGCGCTCCGGGACGGGCGCAAGGCGCGCCAGAGGAGGCCAACGTGCATTTCGTCGACGACAGCGAGGTCAACCGCGTCCTGACCTTCCCGATCCTGATCGAGGCGATCGAGGCCGCGCACCAGCGGCCGAAGATCGCGGTACGGGACGGCTATCTCGGCGACGACAGGGGCCAGCAGCTGGTGACGCGCAGCGCGGTCGACGCCGGCCGCTTCATGATGACCAAGCTCTACACCAGCTTCCCGGGCAATCTCGCCGCCGGCAAGCTGCCGGCAGTGCAGGCGGTCTGCGTGCTGTTCGACGGCAATGACGGCCGTCCGCTCGCGGTGATGGACGCCGCCGAGATCACCCACTGGAAGACCGCCGCGGATTCCGCGCTCGGCGCCAAGCATCTCGCCCGCAAGGACGCCGAGACGCTGCTGGTGGTCGGCGCCGGCGAGATGGCGCGCTGGCTGGTGCGCGGCCACCGCACGGTGCGGCCGTCATTGCGGCGGGTGCGGATCTGGAACCGGACGGTCGAGCGCGCGCAGGAGCTGGCGGTGCTGCTGGAGAGCGACGGCATCGCCGCGGAGGCCGTCACCGATCTCGACGCCGCGACCCGCGAGGCCGACATCATCACCACCTGCACCCGCTCGCGCGAGCCGCTGGTCAAGGGCGCTAACCTGAAGCCCGGCACCCATCTCGATCTGGTCGGCGGCTTCACGCCGGAGACCCGCGAGTCCGACGACGAGGCGGCGCGGCGCTCGCGCATCTTCGTCGACCGCCGCGAATCCGCCTTCGACGGCGTCGGCGACATCCTGGCGCCGATCGCCAGCGGCGCGATCAAGGAGAGTGATGTGCTCGGCGACCACTACGATCTTGCGAGCGGCAAGGTTGTGGGCCGGCTGTCGGATCGTGACATCACTTTCTTCAAGAACGCCGGCGGCGGACATCTCGACCTGATGACCTGCGAGACGGTGTTTCGGCAATTGGGGAAGGAGCTCAAGTAAGCTGCCGGCCACCCCGAAGGGCCGTAGCCCGCATGAGCCAACGGGTCGCGCAAACGCGCGCCCGATGACAGGCTCCGCGACATGCGGGACCACTTGCCCCGGATATCGCTCCGCTCATCCGGGCTACGATCGCCTTACCTCCCTACTCCGCGGCCTGCTGCGTCGGGGCATCCAGCGCTTCCGACACTTTCGGCGGCGACATCGGCAGGCTGTAGAAGCGCTTGCCGAGCGCGTTGTTCACGGCGTTGGCGACTGCGGCCATGACAGGCACCAGCGGCACCTCGCCGACGCCCTTGACGCCTTGCGGATGTTTCGGGTTCGGCACCTCGACGAGGGCGCAGTCGATCATCGGCAAATCGGAGCAAACCGGCATGCGATAGTCGAGGAAGCCGGGATTATCGACCTTGCCGTCCTTGTTGTAGATGTACTCCTCGTTCAGCGCCCAGCCGATGCCCTGCGCGACGCCGCCCTGGAGCTGGCCCTCGACATAGCTCGGGTGGATGGCGCGGCCGACGTCCTGCACCGCGGTGTAGCGGATCACCCTGATGATACCGAGGTCGACGTCGACCTCGACGTCGCAGATGTGGGTGCCGAAGCCGCCTTCGGCGCCTTGGGTGTTGAGCTGCACGCTGGCGCCGATCGGGCCGCCCTGCGAGGGCGCCTTCTCCGCGAGATCGGCGAGCGTCAGCGGCTTGAACTCGCCGGCATTCGGGCTCACCGGATGCGCGGCGCCGTCCTCCCATTTCACGGCTTCCGGATCGATCTCCCAGATCTTCGCCGCGCGCTCGCGCAGCGTCGCGATGATCTTGTCGGTGGCCTGGGTCACCACCATCGAGGAAGCGAACAGCACGCGGCTGCCGCCGGTCAGGTTGGAGAAGCCGACCGTCTGGGTATCGCCGATGATCACCGAGACGCGCTTGTAATCGATACCGAGCAGCTCGGCGCAGATGTTGGCGATGCCGGCGCGCGAACCGCCGATATCGGGATGGCCCGTGGTGACGACGACGTTGCCGTCCTCGGTGATGTTGACCTGCGCGGAGGATTCGCCGCCGGCGTTGAACCAGAAGCCCGAGGCCACGCCGCGGCCCTGCAGCTTGCCGAGCGGCGCGGCATAATGCGGATGGTTCTTCGCCGCCT
The DNA here is from genome assembly GCF_020329505.1 of Bradyrhizobium semiaridum. Lineage (GTDB taxonomy): Bacteria > Pseudomonadota > Alphaproteobacteria > Rhizobiales > Xanthobacteraceae > Bradyrhizobium > Bradyrhizobium semiaridum. The sequence continues at coordinate 118,081 of NZ_JAGKJJ010000009.1, read as the reverse complement.
CCAGCGTCTCGATATAGCCGATGCGCGGGAACACCGGGCCGTGCGCCGCCTTGGTGCCCTCCTTCGCCGCGTTCTTCAGGCGCAGCTCCAGCGGGTCCATCTTCAGCGCCTCGGCGAGCTCGTCGAGCACGCACTCCACCGCATAGGCGCCGATCGGCGCGCCCGGCGCGCGATAGGCCGCGACCTTGGAGCGGTTGGAGCAGACGTCAAAGCCTTCCGACAGGATGTGCGGAATGTCGTAGGGCGCAAAGCTGCAGCCGACCGCGCCGCGGATCGGCGAGCCCGGGAACGCGCCGGCCTGCAGATAGAATGCGCCATGCGCAGCGACGATGGTGCCGTCCTTCTTGGCGCCGATCTTCACCGTGCTCTTCGAGCCTGACGTCGGACCGGTGGCCCGCATCACCTCCTCGCGCGTCATCACCATCTTCACCGGGCGGCCGGACTTCTTCGCGAGCAGCGTCGCCAGCGGCTCGAGATAGACGATGGTCTTGCCGCCGAAGCCGCCGCCGATCTCGGCGGGGATGGCGCGGATGTCGCTCTGCGGGATGCCGGTCAGCATCGACGTCATCGCGCGCACCATGAACTGGCCCTGACTCGACGACCAGATCGTGGTCTTGCCGTCGGCCGCGACCGAGATCAGGCAGGCATGCGGCTCGATATAGCCCTGGTGCACCGGGCGCGTGGCGAAGGAACGCTCGATGATGATGTCGGCGTCCTTGAATCCAACAGCGATATCGCCCTTTTTGGATTCGAGCCGGCCCATGATGTTGGAGGGCTTGCCATCGAACTTGTTCCACTCATGCAGGATCGGCGCGCCGTCCTTCAGCGCGTCGTCGATCTCGATCGCCCAGGGCAGCACCTCGTAGTCGACCTCGATCAGCTTGCAGGCTTCGGCCGCGATCGCCTCCGTGGTCGCCGCCACCGCGGCGACGGGGTGGCCGGGGAACAGCGCCTTGTCGCGCGCCATCACGTTGCGGCACATCCAGCGCATGTCCTGGATGCCGAGCATCACGGCACCCTTCTCGATCGGAAAATCGACGATGTCGCGCGCCGTGACGACCGCCTTGACGCCCGGTAGCGCCTCGGCCTTGGCGGTGTTGATCGACTTGATCCGGGCATGCGGATGCGGGCTGCGCAGCACCTTGCCCCAGATCGTGCCGGGCATCGTGGTATCGGCGGCGAAGGCCGCACGGCCCGTCACCTTGTCGACGCCATCGGGCCGGATGGTGCGCTGGCCAATCCACTTGTTGTTGACGACGTTCATCGTGCTGCCTCCCGCATTTCGGCCGCGGTCTCCATCACCGCGCGGACAATCTTGTCGTAACCGGTGCACCGGCAGAGATTGCCGGCGAGCCAGAAGCGGACTTCCTCTTCGGTCGGGTCGGGATTCTTCTTCAAGAGCGCATCGGAGGCGACCAGCATGCCCGAGGTGCAGATGCCGCACTGAAGCGCGGCATGCTCGAGGAATTTCTGCTGCAGCGGATGCAGCTTCTCGCCGGTGGCGAGGCCCTCGATGGTCCTGATCTGATGTCCCTCGGCCTCGGCCGCCAGCATCAGGCAGGAGCAGACCAGGCGATCGTCGAGCGTAATCGAGCAGGCGCCGCAATCGCCGGACGAGCAGCCTTCCTTGGAGCCGGTGAGGCCGAGCTGCCCGCGCAGCGCATCGAGCATGGTCTCGTACGGCTCGCACAGGAACTCCATCGGCTCGCCGTTGACAGTGGTGGTGACGTGCAGTTTCCCCATGATGTCAATGTCCTCCGGCGCGCTTGGCGGCGATCGCGGCCGTGCGCTTGAGCAGCACCCCGGCCGTCTTGATACGGTAGGCAACGGTGCCGCGCTTGTCGTCGATCGGACGGCAAGCGGCGCGGCAGGCCGCGGCGGCAGCTTCCAGCGCAGCGTCGTCGAGCCTCGACCCGATCAACGCCTGCCCTGCCGGTTCGACCAGCAGAGCGGTCGGCGCCACCGCACCGAGGCCGACGCGGGCCGCGGTGCAGACGCCGTCCTTCAGCGTCAGGCTGACGCCGATGCCGACCACCGCGATGTCCATCTCGGTGCGCGGGATCATCCGCAAATAGGCGTCGCCCGATCCTGCGGGCCGCGGCGGCAATGTGAAGCTGACGAGGATTTCGCCGCTCTTGAGGTTGGTGCGGCCCGGTCCGGCCGGCACGTCCTCGACCTTGATCTCGCGGCGGCCGCTCGGGCCCTGCACGGTGACGACGGCGCCGGCCGCGATCATCGCGGGCACGCTGTCGCCGGCCGGCGAGCCGTTGCAGAGATTGCCGCCGGCGGAGGCCCGCCCCTGCACCTGCTTGGAGCCGATCAAATTGACGGCCTCGAGCACGCCGGGCCAGACCTTGCCGAAGCGCGGATGCTCCGACAGTTCCATGCCGGAGACGGCGGCACCGACGCGGAAACCGCCGTCGGCGGTTTCGGTGATCTCGGTCATCTCGCCGATCTTCTTGATGTCGACGATCAATCCCGGCCGCACCAGGCCGGAGCGCATTTGCACCAATAGATCGGTACCCCCTGCCATAATACGGGCGGCACCTCCGGCGGCAGCGAATGCGCCAATCGCTTCATCAAGCGAGCGCGGTGCTACGTATCGGATATCGGTCATGTCGGTCTTAGAATCTCCCTCGCCTGCGCTTGCCCTTATGATGCTGGTTTGCCTTATGATTGGGCTGCAGGGGCGGTAGCCTACACGGCGCGGCAGGGTCCGAACAGCCTGTCAGCTGCGATGGAAAGCGCAGGCTCCTATGCACGATGCGGCCTTGTGCGGTGCGGGCGGCGGCGGGCGCCGCGGTCATGGATCTTTCACATCGTGAAAGCAGCAGCGGGGTCCGCTGCCGTTATTTAGTTGTGCAAGCGGCGCCGTACACCTTGCTGCTCTGCCGCGAATGCTTGGGTGGCATCAACCTTGCTTGCGTTGCCTGCCGGAATGGTGAAGCATGTGACGTCGCAGCGGCAGCGATGCCGGTCGGCCCGACGAATGCGTATCAGGGAGAGAGCGAATGCCCCCACTTTCGCGCCGGACCCTCCTCAAGCTAGCCGCCAGCGCACCGCCGGCAATGGCTGCGCCGGCCTTCCTGACGCGGCGCGCCGTTGCGGCGGGCAAGGGCAAGACCATCACCGCGGTGATGCACTCCGACTTGCGCATCACCGATCCCGGTTTCACCACGGCCTATATCACCCGCGACCACGGCTACATGGTCTGCGACACGCTGCTCGGCATCGATGCCAGCTTCAAGGTCCGGCCGCAGATGGCGGAATGGACGGTCTCCGACGACAAGCTGATCTACACCTTCACGCTGCGCGACGGATTGAAATGGCATGACGGCGCGCCGGTGACGGCGGAGGACTGCGTCGCCTCGCTGAAGCGCTGGGCCACCGTCGACGGCATGGCGCAGAAGCTGATGGATTTCACCGCGAGCCTCGAGGCGAGCGGACCGAAGGACATCGTGCTGAAGCTCAAGGAGCCCTACGGCCTGGTGCTGGAGACGATCTCGAAACCGTCGTCCTATGTCGCGTTCATGATGCCGAAGCGGCTGGCGGAAACGCCGGCCGGCAAGCAGATCCCCGAGCAGATCGGCTCAGGCCCGTTCAAGTTCGTGCAGGGCGAATTTCAGCCCGGCGTGAAGGCGGTCTATGTTCGCAACGCCGACTATTTGCCGCGCAAGGAGAAGCCGGAATGGACCTCCGGCGGCAAGGTCGCGAAGGTCGATCGCGTCGAGTGGGTCACGATGCCGGACCCGCAGACCGCAATCAACGCGCTGCAATCCGGCGACATCGATTTCCTGGAACAGCCGTCGATCGACCTGTTGCCGGTGCTGGAGGCCAATTCCGATCTCAGCGTGGCCGTGCTGAACAAGTTCGGTTTCCAGATCAACGGCCGGATGAACTTCCTGTACCCGCCGTTCGACAACGTGAAGGTCCGCCGTGCCGCGCTGCTGGCGCTGAACCAGAAGGACGTGCTCGACGCCACCGTCGGCAATTCCAAATATTACGAAATCTGCGGCGCCTATTTCGCCTGCGACACGCCGCTCGCCAGCGACGCCGGCGCCGGGACGCTGATCAAGGGCAATGGCATGGCCGAGGCCAAGAAGGCCTTGGCGGAGTCAGGCTATGACGGAACGCCGGTCGTGATCATGGTACCCGGCGACGTCCAGACGCTGAAGGGGCCGCCGATCGTGGTGGCGCAGCGCCTGCGCGAGGCCGGCTTCAACGTCGACGCGCAAGCGACCGACTGGCAGACCGTGGTGAGCCGCCGCGCCAGCCAGAAGCCGCCGAAGGACGGCGGCTGGAACATGTTCTTCACCTTCACCGGCGCCACCGAGGTGATCAATCCGATCGTCAACAACCAGATCGCGGCGAACGGCAAGCGCGCCTGGTTCGGCTGGCCGGATGACGCCAAGCTCGAGGAGATGCGCGACGCCTATGCCCGCGCAACCTCCACTGAGGAGCAGAAGAAGCTCGCGCTCGAGATCCAGAAGCGCGCCTATGAACAGGTGGTCTACATCCCACTCGGCCAGTTCCGGCTGCCGAGCGCCTGGCGCAAATCGCTGAGCGGCGTGCTGGAAGGGCCGGCGCCGCCGGTGTTCTGGAACGTCGACAAGAGCGAGTGAAATCGGCGGCGCGATCGCTCGCGCCGTAAATTCGGTTCGCCTCTCCCGCTTGCGGGGGAGGCCGGATCGCATCGCAGATGCGATCCGGGTGGGGGCTATTTCCACAGTATGATTCGTGGAGAGACCCCCACCCCACCCCTCCCGCGCAAGCGGGAGAGGGAGCCGTCCGCCGATGCTGGCCCACCAGAGTTTCATATGCGATTGCCCTGCCCGCAAGCGGGAGCGCACTTGCAGCGCGGCGATTGCCCAGCGCCTATCACAGCCTCACGGCCCGTTGGTGCCGCGCGCGGCCTTTGGCGCTTCGTCCTTCAATCTCTCCAGCGCGCCAGGCATCATCTGTCCGAACATCGAGCGACGTTGCGGCAAGCATTGCTACAGGCCCGGAGCCATCAAGCGACGGATCGGTGCGAAGCATGGGCCTGCTCGCATGCTTCAAATGCCGTGAGCATATCAGCTTCGCGGCTACCGCAGTTCTTCGGTCACGCTGTTGATAAATTCAACGAACAATATGCGTGCGTATACACGTCACGACTCTTACAGGAGGGACCGCGCGAGCATCCGCTCAAAACTTCTTAAACGATGACTTGACAGACATTTTCAGACATCGCAGTTTTAGGTTGAATAGCCCGCGAATGTTTTTGCTTTTCCGTTTGGTTTGATCTTCCAGGCACCGAACGAGGAGCATTCAGATGACGGCTATTCCTCCCGCCAACGGCGTTACGCTGCGCGACGGCGACACGATGGATGTCACCGGTGGCGCGTCCGTCGATAGGACGTGGATCCTGACCGGTGGGCTGCAGACAGTCGGCGGATCTTCCACGACAAGCACGGCAACCAACACCACCATCTTTGGCGGAGAGCAGGACGTCATCTCAAATGGCGTCGCCAGCTATACAAGCATCAGCGCGGGCGGCGTCCAGCGTGTCACCGGCGAATTTGTCCACGAAGGTCCAACGCCCGGCACGGTCGATCACACCTCGATCGAGCGCGACGGCGAGCAGGACATCGATGGCGGCATCGCAACGGCGACGACGGTCAATTCAGGCGCCGTGCAGAACGTGACGAATGGCGGCAGCGCCAGCGGCACGGTCGTCCTTGCCGGCGGTATTCTCAGGGTTTCGGGTGAGACCGTCGAAACCGCGCCGGTATTTCCGGAGCCGGTGATCCGAAGCGTCGCGACCGGTGCAACCATCAACTACCAGGGTGAATTCGACGTCAGCGGCGGCGGGACCGCGGTGAACGCGATCGTTCATGGCGGCACCATGACCGTCTCGGGATCGATCCCGGATCCGTTCGCCGAGGTCCCCGGCCAGCCGGCCGTCGACGCCAGCATGGCGACCGGCACCACCGTCGAAAATGGTGGAACCCTGACGGTCTCGGATGGAGCATTGGTATCCGGCACCATCCTGCAAGAGTTCGGCAGGTTGAATGTCGATGCAGGCGGCACGGCAACCGGAACGACCATCAATGGTTACGCGACGATGGAACTGTCCGCCGGCGCGACAGCGGCCAACACGACCGTCAATCAAGGCGGCACGTTGATCGTGCTTGGTAACGCCGATTTCTCGGGGACGACATTCAACGCCGGCAGCGCTCTCGAGATCGGCGACGGCACGATCGAAAACGGATTTACTGTCGCGAACAGTTCGGCGCTCTACGTTTTGGACGGTGGCATCCTCAATGACGGTGTTGTCGCCGCAGGCGGAACGCTCGTCGCTCAAGCCGGCGCGACCCTTTCCCATACGACCTTCGAAAGTGGCGCGACGTTCATCATCGACTACGGCTATACAGAAGACGGCTTCACCGTGGCTGACGGCGTGCAGTTCAGGCTGAGCGGCGGCACGGCCACGAACACGACGATATCGACGGGCGGCAAGCAGGTCGTAGGCGGCGACTTCGGCGACGGAGGCACTGCCAGCAACACCGTCATCAATGGCGGTGAACAGGACGTCGGGCTCCTCGCCACCGCGAGCTACACCACGATCAATGCGGGCGGCGTCCAGCATGTTGCCGGCGTTTACGTACATGATCTGCCGGGTCCAGGTGAGGCCGATCACACGATCATCAACAATGGCGGCGAGCAGGACGCCGATGGCGGCATCGTCACGGCGACCACCGTCAACGCAGGCGGTGTCCAAAATCTTACCAATGGCGGCACCGCGCACGGCACCATTGTTGAATCCGGTGGCATCATCAACGCTTCGGGAGTGACGATCTACTATCCTCCGGGAGGCCCATACGGCCAGGTCATCAGAAGCACGGTTGATTCAGCCGTTGTCGGCAGCGGCGGCGAATTGCACCTGTCCGGGGCCGGGGTCGCCACCAACGTCACCATCAACGGCGGCGTGATGACGGTTTCGGGATCAATTCCGGATCCCACCGGCGACCCGAACGCACCGGCGGTCGATGCCAGCGCGGCGAGCGGAACAATCCTCAATTCCGGCAGCATCTCCGTCTCGGACGACGGTATCGTTAATTCGACGACGCTGAACGGCGGCACGCTCGACGTGCTCGACCAAGGCACCGCGGACGCGTCGATCATCCATCCTGGCGCCACGGAGCTCGTCGAAGCCGGCGGCACTGCCGGCGCCACCACGATCGCCGGCGGCACGCTCGATCTCAAGGCGGGCGCGATCTCCGACGACACGATCACCTTCTCCGGCCAGGGCACGCTCAAGATCGAGCAGCAGCTGGCTTCAGGCTCATCGACCTTTGCAAGCCAGATCGCAGGCATCACGCTCGGCGACCAGATCGATCTTTCCGGCCTGTCCTACACGAGCAGCGCAACGGCGACGCTCTCCGGCTCGACGCTCACGGTCAGCAACGGCACGGCCAGCGAGACCTTCAACCTGGCGGACACGTCGGTCACCGGTTTCGGCATCGCGAAAGACAGCTCCGGCGGCATCCTGCTGACGGCCGCGGCGTTGCCGACTATCACCGGAACCGTGTCGAGACAAACGACCAGCAACGAAGCCGCGATCAATCCGTTCGCCACCGTCACGATCACCGATCCGAATGCAGCCGCAACGGATAGTCTCATCATCACGCTGGCAGGCGCGGACGGCATCCTGTCCGGGGCAGGCTTGACTGCGCTCGGCAACGGAACCTACGAGCTGGCGGCGACCAGCGCGACCAACCTGACCGCCGAGTTGCACGCCCTCACCTTCGTGGCCGCGCCGCACGGCGACGGCAGCGTAACGACCACGTTCACGCTGACCGACACAAGCAGCGCCGGCCTGACCGTCAGCGACGCCAACACCTCGGTCATCGACACGCATCAATCCGCTCCCACGCCGATCGACGGTCCGGCATCCGGCTATGCGACCATCGAAGGCACGACGGGCAACGACCTCATCCACGCCTACGGCATGTTCAACACCATCCACAGTAATGGCGGCGACGACACGATCTATGCCGGAACGTACGGCACAGTCGACGTATCGAGTGGCGACAACACCGTTCATCTGGAGGGGATCGTCAACCACGTCACCGGCGGCGACGGCAACAACACGGTGACGGGATCGACCGGCGCCACCACGATTGCGCTCGGCAATGGCAACGACACCATCGACGCTGGCGGATATGGCAACATCATCACGCTCGGCAACGGCAGCAATATTGTCCATCCCGGCGACGGCGCGAGCCGGATAACGGCCGGCGACGGCAACGACAAGGTGACGCTCTCCGGATATGGCAACACGGTCACGCTCGGGCATGGCGACGATGTCGTCTCGGGCGGAGACGGCACCAATACCGTCACGCTCGGCGACGGCGACAACACCGTCGATCTCGGCGGGACGGGAAACCAGATCACGGTCGGCTCGGGAACGAACACGATTGCGGCCGGCAGCGGACTGGCCACCATCGTTGCCGGCGCGGGCCACGATACGATCACGCTTGGCGGCGTCGCCAATCACGTGGTGCTCAACGGCGCCGAGGCGGAGGTGACGAACCAGGTCGGCCAAGACGTCATCACGGTCAATGGCGGATCGGACCAGTTCAACTTTTCCGGGTTCGACAATCACGTGATCATCAATGGTGCGGCCCATGTCAGCATCAACGATCACGGCACCGGCCTGACCGTCTCGATCAACTCCAGCAACCAGATCGATACGATCTCTGGATTTGGCAATGACCCGAACGGCGTCGTCGAGCTTGCGAGCGGCATCGGCAACTACCACTCCGTCGCCGACATCATGAGCGCGCTCACGAGCGACGGGCACGGCGGGACTCTGCTCGCGCTGGGCAGCGGCCCGAGCGCGGGGTCAGTCGATTTCGTCGACACCGCGATCGCCCAATTGCACGCGTCGAACTTTCTGCTCGTGTAAGACCGTACGCCGGTAGAACTGCAAGCGCTGCATCGAAGCGGAATGAAATCAGGCTGAGACATCACAGGTGCACCTCTCCCCGACGGGGAGAGGTGAACCGAGATCGCGCCGATTCTGTCGGGCGCTGTCGGGCGCCGCAAGCGCGGATTGATCAGCCGGCCTTCCTGACCCGCGATCCCCTGAGGAAATCCGAGAACGCCTTCAGCGTCGATTCGGAGACATGATGCTCGATGCCTTCGGCATCGGCCTCCGCCGCCTCGCGCGGCACGCCGAGCGCGAGCAGCACTTCGAGCACGAGACGGTGGCGTGCGCGCACCCGCCGTGCCAACGCCTCGCCCTTCTCGGTCAGGAAGATGCCGCGGTAGGGGCGCGCGGTGGCGAGATTCTCGCGCTTCAGCCGCGCGATCGTGTTGATGGCGGTGGGGTGCGACACGCCGAGCCTGCGCGCGATGTCGGTGGCGCGCGCCTCGCCGGTCGATTCGATCAGATCGGCGATCAGCTCGACATAATCCTCCAGGATCGCCGTCGAGCGCGCCGAGCGGGCCTTGCCAAACCGCCGCGCCTGCGCCTGCTCGGTCGGGAGAGCATGCAGCTTGGGCTGGCGCAACGCCTTCCGGCCTGTCGGAGAATCCGCGTTCATGACCGGCCGACCATGAGCCCGTCATCCCGACATTGCAAGAACGGGATCGCCCTGTCGCCTTCCTGCAACAGCTTCGCAATTGCATCAAGCCCCGCCTTGACTTTGTAGCCTCGGCTTTGCAGTTGTAGTATACGCTACATGTTAGTGTATTTGCTATGGATACCGCTGGGCGTACCGGAGGCCGGAATGCGTGGTTGCGTGGGTCGTTCGGCGCTGCTGGGGTCGACGTCAGTCGCCTTGATCTGCCTGCACGGGATCGCGGCGGCACAGCAGGCGGCGCCCGCGCCAACCGGCAATCCGGCCACCCCGCCCGCGGCTCAGGCCCAGCCGGCCGCCGCTCCTGCAACGCCGAACCCGCAAGCGTCCCCCGCACCGGCGCCCGCTGTACCCGATGCGCCGGCACCCGCATCCGCAGCGCGGCCGCCGGCCGCGGCACCCATGCAGGGAGCCCGGCCGACCGAGATCGAGCTTCCCGAGGTGACGGTCGAGGGGCGGCAGCCGAAGGCGGCGCGCCGCACCGCGCGCAACGCACCGGCCGGACGCCCGGCAGCGCGCACAACGCCCGCGCCGGCAACCGCAGCAACGACGCCGCCACCGGCAACCGCGTCCAATGCCCCGCCTTTCGCGCCGTCGGCGCTGAGTGGAAACCAGATCCAGTCGAGCACGAGCACGAGCTTCGGCAATTTGTTCTTCACCGCCCCCGGCGCCACCTCGGCCGGCCTTTCAACCCAGTCCGCGCGCCCGGTGCTGCGCGGCCTGTCCGACGCCAAGGTCAGGATTCAGGAAAACGGCGTCGGCAGCGTCGATGTCTCCGACATCGCGCAGGATCACGGCGTGCCGCTCGACCCGCTGGCGCTGCAGAAGACCGAAATCTTCCGCGGACCGGGTGCGCTGCGGTTCGGCTCGCAAGCGGTCGGCGGCATCGTCGATGTCACCAACAACCGGATTCCGACCGCCGCGCCGCCCGGCGGCATGGCGGCGGAGTTGCGCTCTGCCGTCACGTCCGGCGACAGCGGCTGGGAGAGCGGCCTGCTGCTCGATGCCGGCGCCGGCAACGCCGCCGTGCACGCCGACGTCTACAGCCGCGGCGCGCAGGACTACCGGATTCCGAGCTATCCCTACCTCGTGCCGCCGAGCCCGGCGCCGGCGTTCGACGGGCGGCAGCCGAACTCGGCGATGCGGGCCGCGGGCGCCGCGATCGGCGGCTCCTATCTGTTCGACGGCGGCTATGCCGGCCTGTCGATCTCGCGCTTCACCAGCGACTACCACGTGCCCGGCATCGCCTCCGCCGAGAGCCAGCAGCACAACGACCTCGAGCAGACCAAGATCATGAGCAAGGGCGAGTATCGCCCCGACGCCGTCGCGATCGCCGCGGTGCGCTATTGGCTCGGCTATTCGGACTATCGCCACGACGAGATCGATCTCAACCAGACCAATTTTGGAAATTTCCAGACCATCGGCGCGACGTTCAAGAACCGGCAGACCGAGGGCAAGATCGAGGTCGAAGGCCAGCCCATCGCGACGCCGCTCGGCGCCCTGACCAGCATCGTCGGCGTGCAGGGCGCCCACCAGCGCCTCGACACGCTCGGCCAGGCGATCCTGCTGCCGGCGCAGACCACGACCGCGGCCGGCTACCTCTTCGAGGAAATGCGGCACACCGACACGCTGCGGACCCAGTTCGCCGCCCGCGTCGAATCCGTCGACGTCGCCGGCACCTCGTTCGGATTTCCGTCGAGCTATCTGCCGCCGCCGGCCGTTGTGCCGAGTTCGCCGTCGCGCTCCGACTTCCTGCCGACCAGCCTGAGCTTCGGCGTGATCAAGGACCTGCCTTCCTATCTGCAGGCCAGCCTGACGCTGCAGCGGATCCAGCGCGCGCCGCGCGCGCTCGAACTGTTCGCCAGCGGCCCCGACGATTCCGAGAAGACCTTCAAGATCGGCAACCCCGACCTGACGCTGGAGACCGCGAACACCGCCGAGATAGGCCTGAAGCGGACGCGCGGCGATTTCCGGTTCGATGCCAACGTCTATTACACCCGCTACGACAAGTTCATCTTCGGCCAGGCCACGGGCAATTTGTGCGGGCCGACCTTTGCGACCTGCGTCGCGGGCGGCACCGGCGACTACATCCAGGTCGCCTACTCGCAGCGCGATGCGATCTTCCGCGGCGGCGAATTGTCGTGGCAGTGGGACGTCGCGCCGCTCTCCGGCGGGCTGTTCGGCATCGACGGCCAGTTCGACATGGTGCGCGCCACCTTCACCGACGGCAGCAACGTGCCGCGCATCCCGGCGATGCGGCTCGGCGGCGGCGTCTACTGGCGCAGCGACGCGTGGTACGCGCGGCTAAACCTGCTGCACGCGTTCAAGCAGAACGATTTTGCCCGGTTCGATACGCCGACCGACGGCTACAATCTGCTCAAGCTGCAGATCGAGCACCGGCAGCGGTGGACGGATTCACCGTGGGGCGCGGTCGAGCTGGCGACCGGCGTGATCGGGGACAATCTGCTCAACGCCGACGTCCGCAACTCCGTCCAGTTCCACAAGGACGAGATCCTGCAGCCGGGCCGGACCTTCAAGCTGTTCCTCAATGTCAGATACGGCGCCGACGCGCCCGCCAACACGGCGATCGGCGCGGTGCGCGGACAGGACACCCCGCCGACCTTTCGCAAGGCGCCTTCCGCCGCCGCATGGGACTGGAGCGGCTTCTATGCCGGCGGCAATGCCGGATATGCCTGGGGCACGGCGAAGACGTATGCCGGATTCATCGACAATGCGAGCCAGACGCCGCTTGACGGCGATCGTCCAAGTGCGGCGCTCGATCATGCCGGCCTCGGCATCCAGGCCGGTTACAACTGGACGATGGGACGGATGGTGGCGGGCATCGAGGGCGACGTCGTCTACGGCAACCAGCGCGGCCGGTCGTCGAGCAGTTGTCCCACCGCAGCCTGCAATCCGGCGCTGCTGCCGCTCGACGCTCCGATGTCGGCCGACCTCAACTATCGGCTGGACTGGATGGCCTCGCTGCGCGGCCGCGTCGGCGTCGCCGTCACGCCCGAGACGCTGGCCTATGTCACCGCCGGCGTCCCGTTCGGGACCGTCAGTTCGTCGGGAACGGTGTCGGGCTTCACGACATCAGGTGCAGCCATCACGACTCCCTTCAAGGTCGACACGTTCCGCTTCGGCTGGGCCGTCGGCGCCGGACTGGAAAGCCGGCTGTTCGGCAACTGGACTGGCCGGATCGAGTACCTCCACTCCGACCTCGGCTCGTTCCGCGCCACGCCGAATCCCGCCGCCGGCATGGCGACGGTCTTCGATTCCGACGCGCAGGTGCGAACCGATGCGGTCCGCGTCGGGGTGAACTACAGGTTCGGCGCGCATATCCCAAAAGACTAGGCCGCGTACTCATAAATCAACCGCGTGAATCGATGTCCGTTGTCTCCAATAGGGTCGCGAAGGCGGATGTTGTCGGACTTCCGAGAAGGGCCAAAGGCCGCCCTCAGCGCGCTCGGCGACCTCGCACCGAACTGACAATTTCCGATGCAGCGTCCTGAAGTTCTTCGAGATGCCGAGTGGCGAAGGCCTCCACCGAAAAGGCGGTCCTGAGCCAGACAATGTTGATCGAGCCCAGAACGCGCGCGCCATCGCGCAGGGGAACAGCAATTGAGATCAAGCCGTCCGCGTGCGGCGGCTTGCCATACCAGCCCCCGACATGGGTGGGGTCTCGCGTCGCGTAGCCGCGTGCTCGCACTTCCGCGAGAATCGTATTCAGACGCGCGGGCTCTCGCGCGAGACGATCTTCGGCCTTGTTCGAAGTCCGCAGCATCTCGATGATCTCCTGCCGCTCCTTGGCCGGACAGTAGGCCAGATAGGCTCGTCCAACGCCGGTCAGCAACCAGTTCACCTGCAGACCAACCCTCTCCTCTTGCAACAAGATCGGGCTGCGCGCACGGGTGGTCTCACGGATTTCCATGTGGTCTCCTGCCGGCACCATGAGATCCGAAGGCCACGAAACGCGCCGACACAGCCGCTCGAGGACCGGAGCGGCGGCTTCCGCGATCCGATCGCGACGCTCCCGGCGAGACGGCGCGCGCGAAAGCGTCGCGCCGATGCGGTAACTCCCATCCGCGAGCCGCCGGGTGACCACGCCGGACCGTGCCAGTGTGTTAAGGATGCGGAGCAGACTTGGCTTGGAGATACCAGTGAAGACGTAAAGCTGATGCAGCGAGGAATCGGGCTGCATCTGCAGAGCCTGCAGGACACGAAGGCCCCGCTCCAGGCTCTTGATGATTTTTGGACCCGCCACCGCCATCCTCCGTTCCACAATGTGGAGCGCAGCATTCCACAATGTGAAACATACGTCGATTTTTCTGGCAAATCCAGCCAGCGCGTCCGAAGGTGGCGTGCCTGCAGGTTGCAACTTTGGAATTGCCATTGAAAAACCCAGCGTTTGATGGAGCTTTCCATGAGACCCCACCTGTTTTTCCGCAGCGCCTCATTGTCCGTTGCGACCCTGGCCCTGCTCGCAGCCTCAGCACCACAAGTATCAGCGCAGACCTCGTTTCCAACGGGGACGATTCGTTTCGTGGCGCCGTTCTCGGCCAGTACGCCGCCGGACATCATCAGCCGCATCGTCTCCAAAGAGCTGACGGAAGCCGAAGGCTGGCGCGTCATCGTCGAGAACCGGCCCGGCGGCGTGACCACCATCGCAGCGACCGATGTCCTGACTCAGCCGGCGGATGGCAACAGCCTCTATGCGATGTCGGTGCCGTCGGTTGCAGCACCGTCGCTGGTGCCGAACATCTCGTTTAATCTCGACAAGGATTTCGACCCGGTCATCAAGGCGACAGTCTCTTACAACGTGCTGGTGGTGAACCCCTCGGTGCCGGCCAAGACGGTCGCGGACCTGGTGGCATTGCTGAAGAGCCAGCCCGACAAACTGACGTTCTCGTCCGGCGGCTTCGGCACGCCCGCCCACCTGATCGGCGAACAATTCAAGCAGCAGACCGGCACGCGTGCCCAGCACGTTCCCTATGCGCAATTCCCGCAGGCGATCGGCGATCTGCTCAACGGCACCAACGCCTTCATGTTCATCACCATGTTGCCGGTCGTCGATCTGATCAAGACCGGTAAGCTGCGGGCGCTGGCGGTGACCGGACCGAAGCGTGTGCCGCTTCTTCCTGATGTGCCGACTATCATCGAAGCCGGCTATCCTTCACTGGTGGTCGAGGACTGGACCGGCTTCGCAGTCAAGCATGGCACGCCGAAGGAAACGGTCGTGCGGCTCAACGCTGCCATCAACAAGGTGCTGGAGAAGCCGTCAGCGCGCGAGGCGCTTGCAAAGATCGGCGCCGAACCGGCGGGCGGCACGCCCGAGCAATTCGGCCGGCTGGTCGGCGATCAGGTTTCGCACTGGCACAAGGTCGTCGCCGACGCCGGCATCAAGGTCCAGTAACAGTGACATCAGATTTTCGCGTGACGCTCCTCGGGACGGGGACGCCAATCCCCCGTCCTGATCGTTTTGGCCCAAGCACGCTGATCGAAGCCGGCAGCCACACTGTGCTGATCGATGCCGGCCGAGGCGCCGCTATGCGATTGTTTCAGCTCGGTGTTCCGATCGGCCGGATCGATGCGCTGTTGCTTACGCATTTTCATTCCGATCACACGGTCGGCATTCCAGATCTCTGGCTGACCGGCTGGCTAAGCTCGCATTTCGGCAACCGTCGGCGACCATTCAACGTGATCGGCCCGGTTGGCACAGCGAGACTCATGCATCATCTGGAAGCAGCCTATGCGCACGACATCGAGATTCGTGTCGAGGACGAAAAGCTCGCCCGCGAGCATGTGGCAGTCACAGTAGAAGAATTTGGTGAAGACGGTGTCGTCTATCAAGCCGGCGACCTGCGCGTCATCGCCTTCACCGTTGATCATGGCGACGCGATCAAGCCGGCTTATGGCTTTCGCATTGAGTATCAAGGCCGGGTCGCGGTGATCTCCGGCGACACTCGCTACAACGTGAACTTGCTCCGCTACGGCGAGGGAGCCGATCTGCTGGTGCACGAGGTTGCGATGGCTCCGCCGGAACTGCTGGGCCAAGCCGACATCCAGCGCATCATCAATCATCACACCTCGCCGCAGGAAGCCGGACGCGTGTTTGCGCAGACACGGCCGAAGCTCGCCGCCTTCACCCACCTCGTCATGCTCGCCAGTCAGACCGTAATTGCCCCGACCATCGAAGCGCTGATCGCCGCAACCCGTGAAACCTATGAGGGGCCGCTGGAGGTCGGCGAGGACTTGATGAGCTTCGAAATCGGCGAGAACGTTACGGTTCGAAAACCTGAAATCTGGCCTTGGTTCAGCTATGGGTCATGAACGACAAAACTCAAGATGAGCATAATAGGTCCGCTTACGGTTGCATAGCGACCGGATGAGCCTAACAGCCGAGCCATGATTCAATCCGCCAGACGGATGGGGCCGAATCGTGCGCTACGAACTCACAGACAATGAATGGTTTGCCATTAAGCCGATGCTGCCGAATAAGGCGCGCGGCGGGCCACGAGTGAATGACCGTCGTGTCCTCAATGGCATCTTCTGGATCTTGCGCTCTGGAGCATCATGGCGCGACCTGCCAGAAAACCTCGGTCCGTACGCGACTGGAACAGGATGAAGTTGAATCGATTTGACCGCGGGTTCGCTCCACCTCTTCCCGACGGGGAGAGGCGTTGCCGCGTCCCCGAAACGACCGGCCTGAATTTCACGATTTGATGTTTGTTTCCGGACTGCCTTGCCCGAGCCGCGCCTCCGTGCCGGCCAGCAGCCGCTGGATGTTGGCACGATGGCGCACGATGACGTAGATGCCGCCTAAGATGACCAGCAGGCGATAGGGCAACGGGTGCTCAAGGCTGCACACGAGGACGATCGCCGTGAGCGCCGCCAGCATAGAACCGAGCGAAACAATCCGGAAGACAGCCACCACGGCTGCAAAGACCGCCGCAGCACCGAGGCCGACCGGCCAGGACATCGCCAGCAGCACACCCAGGCCCGTCGCAGCGGATTTGCCGCCGGTGAAATTCAGCCAGACCGAACGGCCGTGTCCCAGCAAGACCGCAAGTCCGGAAAGGCAGACAGCCCAGGAGGCGCAGGTTTGCGGATCAAGCGCCGGCGGCGGCGTGACGAACGGCAACGTGTACAACCAGGGATAAAACCAGCGGGCGAAGGCGATGGCTGCAACGCCTTTCAACACATCGACCAGGAGCACCGCCAAGGCAGGCCACTTCCCCAGGGCCCGCAACACATTCGTCGCGCCTGTCGATCTGGAGCCATGCTCGCGGATATCGATGCCCCTCAGCAGTTTCCCTGCCAGATAGCCGGTGGGTGTCGAGCCGAGGAGATAGGCGATCGCCAATCCGGCCATGCTCGCTATCCAGAAGGCCACACACGTCATTCGATGCTCCAGCTATCGCGGATGCCACCAGCGGCCGCCGATCACGACGCCTTCCGACACGATCTTGCGATCGCCAGTCAGATGTTCGCCGACCACGTCGACGTAATCGAACTGCCCTTCCCTGACCGAGAGCAGCGTGGCGTCGCCGACGCTGCCGGGCTTCAGGCTGCCGAGCTCCGGCCGGCGCAGCGCCATCGCGGCATTGACGGTCGAGGCCGCGATCACGTCCGGCAGCGACATCCCCATGCAGAGGAATTTCGACATCGTCGTCACCTGGTCGAACGCCGGGCCGCCGATGCAGAGCTGATGGATGTCCGATGAGATGGTGTCCGGATAGAAGCCGTTGGCGAGCATAGCGCGCGCGGTCTTGAAGGCGAACGAGCCCTTGCCGTGGCCGATGTCGAACAGCACGCCGCGCTCGCGCGCCTCCAGCACGACCTTCTTCACCGTGCCCTGTGCGGTCGCCGGCGTGTTCGGAAATGGACGGAACGCGTGCGTCAGCACGTCACCCGGCCGCAGCCGCGCCAGCACCTCCTCATAGCTCGGCGGCGGATGATCGATATGCGCCATCAAGGGCATGCCGACCTGCTCCGCCACCTCCAGCGCGATCTCGAGCGGCACGACGCCCGACGTGCCCGAGGCGAACAGGCCGACGCGCACCTTGATGCCGACGATGAGGTCGCGGTTCTCGTCGGCGACGCGCGCCGCGTCGACCGGATTCATTAGCCGCAATTCCTCGCTCTCGCCGACCATCACGCGGTCGGAGAAGCCGAAGATGCCGGGATGCGAGACGTGCAGATAGGCAAGGATGCGGACCTGGCTCGGCTCGATCACATGCTTGCGGAAGCCGGCGAAGTTGCCGGGCCCGGCGCTGCCGGTGTCGACCGCGGTGGTAACGCCCGAAGCGCGGCAGAATTCCTCGGCATCGATGCCGAGCGAGGTGCCGCCCCAATAGACGTGGGTGTGCAGGTCGATGATTCCCGGCGAGACGATCAGTCCGGAGACATCGCGTATCTCAGTCGCGGGACCGGCGGCAAGCGCGTTGCCGACCGCGGCCACCCTGCCGCCACTGAACGCCACGTCGGTCACGGCATCGAGCTTTTGCGACGGGTCGATCACTCGTCCGTCGCGCAGAATCAAATCGAAAGCCATCATCGTCTCCGGATTGCAGTCCGGAAGATGGTCGACTTCTCCACCGCCTGCAAGCGGCTCAACCGGCACGCACCTCGTCGGAAACCTGCTTGCTCATCGCTGCCGCGCGATCCGCGCCCTTGACCGATGCGAGGATTGCGGCAACGGCCGGATGCTGCGCCGCCTCGAGTGCGGCAATCGTCTCATTTGCCCACCGGTACGACGATTCGAAGATCTCCTGATGGCGGTCGAAATCGGTCACATCGATGCCGTCAGGCGTCGGCGGGCGCATCACCATATCGAACGGCGTGGTCGGCAGCGTGTCGTAGCGCTGGTGCGCGACGAGGCTGCGCCACAACACGTTGACGGCGCTCGGCGCTGCGGGCAGCGACTTCCGCCGGAACGGCATCAGCAGCGACGCGAGCAGCTCGAAGCGTCCCGGCAGCGCCGCATAATCGACATCGAACATCTCGGTGGCCGGCTCGCCGAAATGGACCACCAGATTCGGGCCGCTCTTCATCTGATGCATCTGCGCCAGCGGCACGTTGTCGACGAGGCATCCGTCGACCAGCATCAGGCCGTCGCGCGTATAGAACGGCGGCAGCAGGCCGGGGATGGCGCTCGATGCCCGCACCGCCTGCCACAAGAGGCCGGTTCTGATCAACTCGAGACTGTGCGTCGACAGATTGGTCGCGACCGCGGCGAACGGCCGCCAGCAATCCTCGATCCGGCAGTCGTGGCCGTACTGATCGGCCAGCGCGGCATCGAAGGCCTTGTGGTCCAGCAAGGCATAGCGCGGCCAGGTCGGGCGGCGGAAGCTGCGGCTGGAGACGAAGATCTCGTGCGTGCCGCGTTCGAGGTGCTCGGCGTCGTAGTTCTTGGCAAAGCCGGCGACCATCGCCGAACCGACGCTGGTGCCGACGAAGATGTCGAACATCACGCCGCGCTCGCGGAACGCCTTGTAGATCCCGACATGCGCCGTGCCGAGGCTGCCGCCGCCGCCGGCGACAAAGCCGACGGCGCGCCCGCACAGGAAGCGGACCAGGCTGTCGATATCGATCATGTCCTCGAGCGCGACATGATGGTGCATGTGACATGGCACTCGCGCCAGCCAGGCCGCGGTGCCGCTGACCTCGTGCCGCCGGTGATCGTGGACACGCACGAGGCGCCGCGCCGACGCGCCGTGCACGCCGCAGGCAAAACTCTCGATCTCGGTGAGCGCCGGCGGCGGCGCATCGCCGCGGCAGATGAACACCACGAGGTCGGCCTGGCGAATGGCCTTGCGCGCCCAGTCCGATGCGTCGTGGCCGCCGAAGTAGGCCACCAGCGGCGCGTCATACTCGATCCGGTTGAGCCAGCCGGCGACCTCGGATGCATCGAGCGCGTGCCCGGGAAACATCGCCTGAATACGCGCGTGGTCGACGATCTCGGCACCGGCGGCGGCAAGGCTCTGGCGCAGGCGCTGCTCGAACGCGGGCGGCGCCGGCGCGTGTCCGCCCGCGATCAGCGCGACGGTCCGGGCCCGCGGCGACGCCCGCACCGGCAGCAGCCGTGCGGTCTCGGTGGCAAATCGCCGCGCAAGGGCGGCAAGCAGCGCCTCGACGATCTCAGGCGTTTCCCGTGCGAGCTCGGCATAGGCGGCGCGCGTCAGCTCCAGCACGCTGCTGTCGCGGATCGCAATTACGTTGGCGGTGCGCGGGATATTGGCGAAGAATCCGATCTCGCCGACCAGCTCGCCGGCGCGCAGCTCCGCGATCGGCTCGGCATGATCGGTCCGGTACACGGTGAGCGCGCCGTGCAGCACCAGAAACAGGGCGTCCGAGGCGCCGCCCTGCTCGACCAGCAACTGGCCGCGCACGAGGTCCCGCCGGGTCATTGCCGAAAATGCGATCAGCCGCTGTTCCGCGGTCAGCGTCCTGAACAGCGCGAAATCCTCCGACGCATTTCCCCACGCAAACGTCGCGCCCGTCCCTTGCGTGGGCGGCACCCTGTTCGATTGCATGATCGGATGTTAGCGCCGCGCCGCCGCCACGGCGAGCCCCATCAGGGGCCGTGCCAGCATCAGCTAGGACGCACTGCAACAGGATTGTGGTGCCGGGTTCACCCGACCAGCTCCGGCCACGGCACGATGGTCGACTTCACCGTCTTCATCGCCATCGCATCCGCCACCGCCTGCCCGACGCCCTCTTCCGTGAACGGATAGATGGTCTGCATGTCGAGCCAGGGATATTTGCTCCTCGTGCGGTAGAGCATGTCGACGCCGAGCGGCAGGTCGTTGCCGGTAAAACCCCAGGAGCCGAGCACGTTGAGGTCCTTGGTGCAGATGCGGTGCCACGACGTGTCGATCGAGCCGGCATCGGTGAACTGGCCCATCTCGACATAGGTGCCGCCGTCGCGCAGCATCTCGATGCCCTCGGGGCCGGCGGTCGGATGGCCCGAGCAATCCATCACGAGATCGGCACCGAAGCCGCCGACGATGTCGCGCACCGCCTTGATGCGCTGCGCCGCCGTCTTGTGCTGCTCGATGTCGACGGTGGCCTCGGCGCCGAACTTGCGCGCCAGCGCAAGCCGCGGCGTCTCCGGCGCGCCGACGCAGATCACGCGCCCCGCCCCCATCTCCTGCGCGGCGGCGACCGCGAGGATGCCGATCGGGCCAGAGCCCTGGATCACCACCGTGTCGCCCCAGCTGAAGCCGCCGGCGCGCGTCGCGCGGTTGAAGGCGCGGATGCAGGAGGTCAGCGGCTCCGAGAGTGCGCCGAGCCGCAGCGACATGTCATCCGGCAGCTTGTAGATCTTCGTGCCCGGCAGCATGTCGAGATCGACATAGACATATTCGGCCCAGCCGCCCCACATATGCGGCGGCTTGTCGAAGCCGAGATAGCGGCCGTAATAAACCGGCGTCAGGCACTTGTTGGCGCTCTCTGGATAATGGATGCAGTAGTAGCAGCGGCCGCACGGCATCAAGGGCGGTATCATCAACTTGGAGCCGACCGTCAGCGGCTTGCTCATGAAGTCCTCGGTGAACTCGGGACCGCATTCGACGATCACGCCGCCAAGCTCATGACCGAGCGTGAACGGCCACGGCAGCGGTTTCGGCCAGTGCCCTTTCAGGATGTGCAGATCGGTACCGCAGACGCCGCAGGCGCCGACCTTGATCAGCGCCGCCTTCTTGCCGACGTCAGGCCACGGCACGGTGCGGATGACGGGCTTTGCGCCGGGCCCCTCATGCGTGCAGACGCGGATCTGCTGCATCGGTTGTTCCTCCCACGTCTTGTCGTTGCGAGGCTAGGTGAAGCAGTCGGCGTTGCCAATATCGGCTGCGAAACGACGCACCTGCACGCCGGCCTCTCCATGTCCGTCGTCCTGGCGAAAGCCAGGACCCATAACCACCGAATTTGGTTGAGAGCGGGACGTTAGCCACTGCGTCGCGCAACAACAACCAGTTGGGGTAATGGGTCCTGGCTTTCGCCAGGACGACACTCGGAGGCGCCTGGTTCCCCTGGCCGACGCGCCGCGCGTCACTCAACCGCAGGCCGCCTGCCTGTACTTGATGCACGCCGATGTAACGCCCCGTTAACCCTGTCAGCCGTAGGGTCGTCGGGGCTCCGAATGGACGGTGGTCGGGCTGCGGTGATGTCGTTTGCACAGAAGAAAACTTCCGTCGTCCCGGTTGCGGAGGAACGGCGGCGCTTCCAGCGCGTCAAGGTGCACCTGCTCGGCCGCTACATGCTGCCTGACCGGCGTGAGTTTCCCTGCCAGATCATCAATATGTCCCCGGGTGGCCTGGCTTTGCTGGCGCCCGGCATCGGCAATGTCGGCGACCGCGTGATCGCCTATCTCGACCATATCGGCCGGGTCGAGGGCCGCATCACCCGGATCATCGACAACGGCTTTGCGATGACGATCGGGGCCACCGCGCGCAAGCGCGACAAGCTCGCCGCCCAGCTCACCTGGCTCGCCAACCGCGACATCCTCAACCTGCCGGAAGACCGCCGCCACGATCGTATCGTGCCGCGCAACCCGATCGCCCTGCTCACGCAGGAAGACGGCACCCGGATGACCTGCCGGATCATCGACCTTTCGCTGTCGGGCGCGGCCATCGCCGCCGAGAACCGCCCGCCGCTGAAGTCGCTGGTGATGCTCGGCAAGGTGCAGGCGCGCGTGGTGCGAAACCTCGAGGAAGGTTTTGCGCTCGAGTTCGTCCACGAGCAGGCTGCGGAAACCCTCGAAGAGAGCGTTACCGCGAGGTAAAGCGAAACCCCGCGCAAAACCCCCGATTTTTGCTCCGCGAAGGCGGCCTCCGGTGCTCCGGCGGCCGCCTTCGGCGTATGTGGACGGCGGATTCAGCGGTTAATATCGGAACCGTTTGCGGCGGCAAACCACGCTTGGCCCAGCGTTTGCCCCGTTAATGCATAAAATTTGAATCAATTGCAGTCGTTTCAAATTTTACGCGAATTCGATTCAAGTACAGATCGAATTCGCCGCGCCTTTTACCAGTATTCGCGTCAAATCTACCTTGCGCACTTAGCGGCGGCGAAAATCGTTTGTGTCAAACGTGGTCCCAACAAGAAAAACGGGGGCCACGATGTTTGGGTTCAGGGGACAGGGGAAAGGTTTGGCGGTCGCCGCCATCCTGTTTGCGACATGCGTGTCGGCCAAGGCCGGCGACGTGGTCTACGCCAGCCTGGGGGACGTCGCGCGTTCGCCGATCGGCTGGGTCGAATTCTGCACCGAGAACCCCGGCGATTGCCGCGGTGGTGCGACGCAGCCACGCGACATCGTGATGTCGCAGACCGCTTGGCGCGACCTCGTGCGGGTCAACAAGTGGGTCAACGAAACGATCAAGCCGATGACCGACATGGATCATTGGGGCGTGATCGAGAAATGGTCGTTGCCGTCGGACGGCTACGGCGACTGCGAGGACTACGTGCTCCTGAAGCGCAAGATGCTGATGGATGCCGGCTGGCCGCGCGAGGCGCTGTTGATCACGGTGGTCCGCGACAAGAAGGGCGAAGGCCACGCAGTGCTGACGGTGAAGACCGACAAGGGCGAGTTCGTTCTCGACAATCAGAACGAGAGCATCGTCGCCTGGACGGATACCGGCTACCGCTTCGTCAAGCGGCAATCGCAGAGCGATCCCAACGTGTGGGTCTCGCTCGGTGACAGCCGCCCGGCAGTTGCAACGGCAAGCTCGCGCTGAGCAGAAGGATTTTTGGTTACGCGACCCGGTCACATCCCCACCCCTCCCCGTCCCAGACCGGTTCGCGCGCGGCCACCCTTCCCCCAAAGGGTGGCCGCATCCTTTTGGGGGACGCGATCGCCGCTTGGGAAGAGGCGATCAAGGGATCCGCATCGTCGTTCGGATGAGGCGTTGCACGGAAAATCTCCTGGGAATCTGCACATAGCAAAGTCTGCAGGTCCGCTATGCTGTAGGCATGAAACGACTCTTGATCTTTTCTCTGGTCGGTCCGCTCGTGGGAGTCACGATGATCTCGGCGACAATGGCGCTTTGGTCAGGGTGGAACTCGACGTTCTCACGATGGCTGGTCTTTACGATCTTGGTCGGCGATGCAGCGAAAACGTACATCGTCATTATGGTGCTGTTGGCATGGTCAAGCGACGTGATCCTCGTCCGATGGGAAGTCCACCGGCTGATCCGGATGATTGTTTCGGGAGGAGCCGTTGGAATTCTCACCCTCGGCCTTGAGCGGTTCGACACGATGCTGCTGGTGATGGGATTAATTTGCGGCGCAGTGGCAGCGCTTTGTGTCTGGTTATCGGCGAGCTTCGAGCAAGACGGCCTGCTGTGGTGATCAACCCGAGCGTCACCGAGACGGGCACCTCGATAGTGATCTGGCCGAAAATGATTGGGCGCCGCATCCGAATCCAACCTCCGTGCGCTCGAGCACCGCTTGCCGTGTCCCCTCCGGCATTGTGGCAGCGATGAAGGCCCGCTAAGGCCCACTTCTTCGTTGAGCTTGACTTGCTCGCGGATGTCGTTTTGAATTGAATTCAATTCAGAAACAGACGAGATCGCTGTGCCGGGCTTGGGAACGCGTGGACGATTACTCTCTGCGGCGCAGGACGAGCTCGTCGAAGGCCACGGCCACCTCGAGATGCAGGCTGTTGCCAGGCGAGCGCGAGCGTCGGTCGGGCTCGCCTATCACCACTTCGGATCGAAGGCCGGCCTGATCGCGGCTGTGGTCGAGGACTTCTATCGCCAGCTCGATGAAGCTGCGTTTGGCGGCGCCAAGCTGCCTGCGACGAGCTGGGCAGAACGGGAGAAAGCCCGCATCGGCGCCTATGTCGCGTTTCACTACGACCACCCATTTGCTCCGCTCGTGATCGGTCCGCTCAGCCGCGCACCGGAAGTGCTGGACGTTGAGACAGCCTTCACCAGCCGGCAGCTCGCGGGTGGCGCGAGGATGCTTCAGGCGGCGCAGCGCGATGGGATTGTGCCGGCCGACATCGACCCTGACCTCACCATCGCGCTGATGATCGGCGGCATCCGCCAGGCACTGATCGGCGCGCTGACCGGCGATCGGCGGCCTGATCCGATGCGGCTCACCGACGAGATCTGGGCCTTCATGGCCGCCGCGCTGCGCCTGCCCGCCAAGGCCAAAGCTTAGCGTGCACTGCCACAGCTAACGTTCAGCAGGAAGTCAAAGATCGAAGGCCATCATGTTCAACCCGCACGATTTTCACACGCCGCGATCGTCCTACACGAAGCCCGATTTGCTGCGATCAAGCGAGGGCGGCTATTTCGGGCCGGGCAACGCGCAACTGCCGGCGCCGCCGATGCTGGTGATGGACCGCATCACCGAGATCAGTCTCAACGGCGGCGCATTCGGCAAGGGCCATGTCGTCGCCGAGCTGGACATCGCGCCCGGCCTCTGGTTCTTCGCCTGCCATTTTGCCGGCGACCCGGTGATGCCGGGCTGCCTCGGTCTCGACGCCATGTGGCAGATCATCGGGTTCTGGCTCGGCTGGTCCGGTTCGCCGGGCAAGGGCCGGGCCATCGGCGTCGGCGACGTGAAGTTCAGGGGCCACATCACGCCGGAGGTCCGGCGCGTCCGCTACGAGGTCGACATGCGCCAGGTCCGGCGCGGCAGACTGGCCCTCGGCGTCGGCGATGGACGCGTGCTGGCCGACGACACCTGCGTCTATGTGGCCAGGGAGATGAGGGTCGGTTTGATCGCGCCTCCGTCGGTCTGAACGCGCCTCCCGGATCGAGCCGAAACCGCCCAACAGTCCCAATTTGGGGCAAGGGCCATTGAATTCGCGGCAGATTTCGCCCGCCGATATCCCACGCCCGCCTGAATCCTGGTTTTGCCCCTGCCCCGGTTGTGGTAATCGGAGCTATTCAATTGATCTCCGGTTTCTCGTCGCATGGTCGAGTTTGCCCCCGGGAATACGCAGTCGAGCAGCCGCATCGGCGTGCAGCCGATCGCGATCGGCGCCGTGGCGCTGGTGCTCGTGCTGTTCGGCATCGGCTCGATCGCGATGTATCGTGCCTTCAGCGGCAACACCCCCGAGACCGACCGCGCAGTTGCCGCCCGTCAGTTGCAGGCGCGGGCCGTACAGGTTTCCGAAGCCCTGGTCGAGAAGACCAAGGGGCTCGAGATGACCCAGCAGGAATCGATCGACCAGCTGCAGGAGGTGCAGGACCAGATGCAGGCGATGCGCCGGCAGCTCGCCGCGCAGCAGGCCGACAACAAGAAGCTCTCCGACCAGGTCGCCACGCTGACCGAGCAGGTCGAGGGTCTGCGCCAGGCGCAGGCGAACGCGCAGGCCAACGAGCCGGCTGCGGAGCCGTCGCCGCGCAAGCGGTCGAAGGTGCGGAGCTCTTATCGCAAACGCCACCGATCGCGCGGCTGAGCCGGGGTTCGCCGCAAACGCCCGGTAAAGTGAATTAATCGCCGAATTTGTGAACTGGTTCACATATCGGCATTCGAATCCGAGTCATCCTTAAAGGACCGGATGGCGTGAGCCGATTTCAAGGTCCGGGGCTGGCAAGGTCGTTGACGGTATACTACGTCGACGGCCTTGTTTTTTTCTGCGCGCTGCTCGCAGGCTGGTGATTTGCCAGCCATCGGCTTTGTTTGCTGAATGCCGCCTCCTTGATCCCCAGGAGGACATGAATGAGCGCCGGCCCTGTTCTGACCCAGGATGTCATCGGACTGACCAAGCCCGCGCCGGTGTCGCGCCGCGGCTTCATGACCGCATCGGCTGCCGTCGCCGCGGGCTACACCCTAGCCGCTGGCCCGGTACGGGCCGACGTGATCAAGACCAACACCAGCGGCCTCACGGTCGGCGATGCCAGGATCAAGGTGGCCGAGGGCGAGATGCCCGGTTATTTCGCGCGCCCTGCCGGCGTCAACAATCCGCCGGTGGTGCTGGTCGCGATGGAGATCTTCGGCCTGCACGAATACATCAATGACGTCACGCGCCGGCTCGCCAAGCTCGGCGCCTTCGCGGTGGCGCCGGACTACTACTTCAAGGGCGGCGACCTCACCAAGATCACCGACATCCCGCAGCTGATGCCGATCGTGAATGGCAAGGCTGATGCTGAGCTGCTGGACGACCTCGACGCGACGGTGGCCTGGGCGAAATCGCAGGGCGGCGACACCTCGCGCCTCGGCATCATCGGCTTCTGCCGCGGCGGACGCACGGTCTGGGAATATGCCGCGCATTCGACGGCGCTGAAGGCCGGCGTCGCCTTCTACGGCCCGCCGCTCGATCCGCCGAACCCGCTGTGGCCGAAGAGCCCGATGCAGCTCGCGCCCGAGATGAAAGCGCCGGTGCTCGGCCTCTATGGCGAGGCCGACACCGGCATTCCGGTCGAGAGTGTCGAGGCGTTCAAGGCGGCGCTGGCTGCGAACAAGAAGACCGCCGAGTTCAAGATCTACCCCGGCGCGCCGCACGGCTTCCATGCCGATTATCGCGCCAGCTACCGCAAGGACGCGGCCGAGGATGGCTGGAATCAGATGCAGGCCTGGCTGAAGAAATACGGCGTGCTCGGCTGACCGGATTGCGTTGCCGGCGCGGCGGGTGTCGTTGCCGACTACCCGGTGCGATCGCGGGCGACGCGATCGCGCCGCGACCGCAATCGTGCAAGCCTCGGCTCGAGCTCGTGGAGCATCCAGATCAACGCGATCGCCAGGCTGAGAACAACGCCCATGAACAGCAATGTCAAATCGGGAGCGGTCAACATCTCGGTCATCCTCTGAGGCCGGGCCCCGATCGCAGCCGGGCCGTTTAGCGTTGTGACGCATTCACACGGGAACGGCTGCACGACACAGCTCCAAGATAAGGCAAGCCGCATACCATTGCGCGGCGGCCCCGGCGTCAGAACACCGAGGCCGCGACGATCATTCCAAGACCAGCAGCGTGGCGATCAGATGGACCACCATGCGCTGCGCGGTGGGCTCAATTGCAGACCT
Source organism: Bradyrhizobium semiaridum (assembly GCF_020329505.1). GTDB lineage: Bacteria > Pseudomonadota > Alphaproteobacteria > Rhizobiales > Xanthobacteraceae > Bradyrhizobium > Bradyrhizobium semiaridum. The sequence goes on along the minus strand of NZ_JAGKJJ010000009.1, from coordinate 90,479 downwards.
GCACGGGGCGGACCCGCCATCCGTACGGGGTCATCACGCTGCGGCGGACGACGTAGCAGCCGCCATAGTAATCGTCGCCATAGCCGTAATCGGCGTAGTACGGATAGCCGGCGTAGTAATCGTCATAATAGCCGCCATAGGCGCCGTACGCCCCATAGGCGAGGCCAAGGCCGATCGCTGTCGCCGCCAGCGGATAACCCCAGCCGCGGCGATAGTAGCCGCCACGCCAGCCGCCGCCGTGCCAGCCACCGCCGTGCCAGCCGCGACCAGCCCATCCGGCGCCGCCGCCGATCGCAGCCGCCCGGAAGCCACCGCCATAGCCTCCGCCACGGAAAGCCGGACCGGCATGGAAGCCGCCGCCGAACCCACCGCCGCCAAAACCGCCAGCATGAAAACCGCCACCGCCGCCGCGGAAGCCGCCGCCGCCAAAGCCGCCGCGCGCCGACGCAGCGTCGACCGTGAGCAGACCGACCGAAGCGGTCGCCAACAAGGCAATCATCGTTTTACGCAACATCACCCGTTACTCCTTCTAAAGAAGAAATCCTCCGGCGCGTCCCTGCGCCCGATCATGCTAACCCAATGTAGGACCGCGACTTCCCGCCTGCGCGCTTTGTCGCGCTCACTTCTGCGCGACCCGCGTTAATCATTGGCGGCACCGGCACCCTAGCAACCGCGGCAAATGCCCTTCAACCGGTGGTCGACCGAGCGGTTCTCGTCTTCGATGGTCTTGTCGATGCTTTGGCCCGACGCCGAACCGGTGGTGACGCCCTCGCCGCTGTTCGGCCGGCCCGAGGACTGGGCGGTGCCGGCACTGTTGGTGCCGCGCGGTGACCCGAGTTGCGACGAGGCCGTGCCGGACGTGCCTGACGGCGACGGGCTGCCGGTGCCCGCGCCGGCGCTGCCTCCGGCGCCTCCGGTGCCTTGAGCGAAGCCGGCTGCCGGCGCCAGTAGAAACACGATTGTCGCGAGCGCGGTGGTGGCGGATAATTTGCGCATTGGAGTTCTCCCTTGCGGGCTCAACCATTGCGCAAGACGGCAGTTCCCAGGGAGCCCCCACAGCATTGGAGCAATGCGCTTTGCGCAAGCTGATCGAGTTCGATGACGAGACGTTCGACAAGCTGAAACAGCTCGGACGCGACCGTATGGCGACATTGCAGGAGCTGGCCGACGAGGCCTTCGCCGATCTCTTCAAGAAGCACGGTATCCCGATCGACCTGAAGGACGCGCTGCGCAAGAGCGCGAAGCTTCAGGGCGCAGCGAAGCAGGACGGCGCACCATCGAAGCGTGCACGCAGGCCGGGCCGGAAGGCGTGACGTCCGTTCAACCGATCTTGTTCAGCCGATCTTCTTGAGTCCCGCCTTGTACTGCGGTCCCCGGATGGCATAGGACTTCGCCGGCCGCGTCATCACCTCGATCTGGCCTGCCTCCAGCGTGCGGATCGCGCGGGCCGGCGCGCCGATGATCAGCGAGTATTCCGGAAATTCCTTGCCCTCGGGGACGACCGAACCGGCGCCGACGACGCTGCCGCGCCGGATGCGCGCGCCGTTCATCACGATCGATCCCATCCCGATCAGCACGCCGTCTTCCAGCGTGCAGCCGTGCACGATCGCGTTGTGGCCGATGGTGACGTCGTTGCCGATCACGAGCGGAAAGCCGGGATCGACATGGAGGGTCGAATTGTCCTGGACGTTGGAACCTGCGCCGATCTCGATCCACTCATTGTCGCCGCGCAGCACTGCACCGAACCAGACGCTCGCGCGCGGTTTGAGGCGCACCTTGCCGATCACGACGGCGGTGTCGGCGATGAAATAATTGCCGTCAGCGGGAAGATCGGGCCCCTGCCCGTCGAGTTCGTAGATCGCCATGAATTGTCTCCTCGATTGAAGCGACCTTGGCACGGCGGCCATTGGGCTTTCAAGCGAGGACTCGGGTCCGCTTTGCGGATCAGGTCAGCACGCCCGCGGCGCGCAGCGTCATCAGGAAGAAGGTGCCGGACATCAGGCTCCAGAAGCCCGAGATGATCGTCGCCATCATCACGAATTCGAAGCGGCGGCGCTCGATACGCGCACCGCGCAGCGTGTTGCGCATGATGATGAAGGGCGCGGCGAACACCAGAAACGGAACCGCGGCGAAGGTCTTCGGCACCGCGCCCTGCTGCAACAGGCCGAACCCGGCCGGACGCTCCGCCATCATCTGGTAGCCGCTCGCCAGGGCTCCGGCCAGCGCAAAACCGATGAAGAGCGAGAACAGCGAATTCAGGGCATCGGGCGACATCGGCACTTCCATCACGCAACAGGCCACCACCGTGCTTCGCAAAATCGGCGGCGCGCCGCCACATCATCCTTAAGAAAGGGTTAACAGGGCGAAGCCGGCCGCGCGCGGCGCATGGCCGATGGTTTGCGGATTCCATTGGAATCATACGGAAATCCGCCGCCACGTGGCATAGTCGGCAGGTGATTCGGCTACCTCCGACCTGATCCTGCCCTGCTCATGACGCTGCTTTCGACGGCCCAACATCTCGCCCGCGACACCCGCCGCAATCCGCGCGCGCACCTCGTTCCGATCGCCGTGTCGGGGATCATCGCAGCCGGCGCCGTTGCCATCGTCGCCTACCTGCTGTGGCCGACTTACACGACCGTCCCGGCAAGCGATCCCTCGCGGCTGCCGGTCAGCGTCGGCGGCACGCTGTTCAACGTGCCGACTCTGGCGGTGCGCATGAAGGTCCAGCGCCACTCCGGCCCGCAGGAACGCGTCGACCTCAGCTTCCTCTATCCGTCGCTGGCGGCGCCTGCCGCGCCGAAGCACTACAGCGCCGATACGATCGAGGACAAGGTGCAGCCGATCGACCGGATCTTCGTGTCGATCTCCGCGCACCACGATTCACTGGCCCCCGAGGCGCGGCTGCGCACGATCTATCCGCGCTATCTCGAGGACGCCGCGAGCACCGATCACGAGCTGACCAAGCGCGCGTTTCGCGACGGCTCGCCCTATGGCGGCGAGGATCTGTTCACCGCCGGCGAGCCGGCGCTGACCGCGCGCTGCTCGCGCGACGCCGCAACGCCGGGCATGTGCCTGAGCGAACGGCGCGTCGAGGGCGCCGATCTGACCTTCCGGTTTCCGCGGGGCTGGCTGGTGCAATGGCGCGACGTCGCCATCGCGATGGATCGGCTCGCCGCGCAGATGCGCGGGCCGAGAGGCTGATTGGTTCCGTCATTGCGAGCGCAGCGAAGCAGGCGCACGAGTTGAGTTACTCGGCCAGATCCTCTTCGAGGATCGCCATCTGGAACTGGAACGAGCGGTCATCGTCCTCGTCGTCGACGAACAGCACGCCGATGAATTCCTCGCCGATATAGACCTCGGCCGAGTCGTCCTTCTTCGGCCGCGGCACCACGCGAATCTTGGGATTGCCGAATACGCGTTTGAGATACGCGTCGAGCTTCCTGACTTCCTGAACGTCCACGGCAGTCTCCAATCGTGTCGGTGATTTTCCGGGGAGTTTTAGGACGGGACGGCACGGATCGCCAGAGCCTTTTCAAGCTTTGGCGACGTGATGTTGCGCACACGCGCGACCGGAAAGCGAACGAAATCAGAGCCCGATCGCGTTGAGCATCTGGTCCATGGTGCGCGACGGCTCGGCGCAGCCGGCCTCGCCGACGATCTTGGCGGGAACGCCGGCGACGGTGACGTTATGCGGCACCGGCTTGACCACGACGGAGCCGGCCGCGATGCGCGCGCAATGGCCGATCTCGATGTTGCCAAGGATCTTGGCGCCGGCACCGATCAGCACGCCGTGACGGATCTTGGGATGACGATCCTCGTTCTCCTTGCCGGTGCCGCCGAGCGTCACGCCGTGCAGGATCGAGACATCGTCGTCGATCACAGCGGTTTCGCCGCAGACGAAGCCGGTGGCATGATCGAGGAAGATGCCGCGGCCGATCCGCGCCGCCGGATTGATGTCGGTCTGGAACACCGCCGAGGAGCGGCTCTGCAGGTAGAAGGCGAAATCCTTGCGGCCCTTCTGATGCAGCCAATGCGCCAGACGGTGGGTCTGCAGCGCGTGAAAGCCCTTGAAGTACAGCAATGGATCGATGAAGCGCGCGGTCGCCGGATCGCGGTCGTACACGGCGACGAGGTCGGCGCGGAAGGCGTTGCCGATATCGGGCGCATCGCGCAGCGCCTCGTCATAGGTCTGGCGGATCAGATCGCCCGACAGCGCGGCGTGATCGAGCCGCTCGGCAATGCGATGCACCACCGAATCCTCGAGGCGGTCATGATGCAGCACGGTGGCATAGATGAAGGAGGCCAGCTCCGGCTCGCGCCGGACAATGTCTTCCGCCTCGCTGCGGATGCGATCCCAGATCGGATCGAGCGCCGCAAGCTTGCCCCCCTGCGGATTGACCTGATGAACTGCCATGGCTGCTCTCGCAATTCGGTGTTTCGGCTGTGCGTTATAGCACGGTGGATCGAGCGCGTCGCGGGACGGCTCGGTACGGTAAACCCCAGCCGAACGCCCCGGCCGGACGTCTAGGGCAGGTGGTCGGGATTTTGCCGAAATCAAGCCGTCCTTTTGCAACTATTGGCGGATTTCGTCCGAACCGCAGATTTGGGCATGGTCGGCCCAATGCCGGGGGGTCACACCATCAACACCCAGATTCTACGCGTGACCGATACAAGGTCGGTCTGGATCGCCACCATTGCCATTCCCCTGTTGCTGCTCGCGCCGGCCTTCTGGAACGGCTATCCGCTGCTTCAGTGGGATACCGGCGGCTATCTGGCGCGCTGGTATGAGGGATATCTGGTGCCGAGCCGGTCCACGGTATTCGGCATCTACCTGCATCTCGGCGAGCGGTCGGGCTTCTGGCTCAATCTCGGCATCCAGACCTTGGCGACGCTGTGGATCCTGCAACTCGTGCTGCGCGTGCTCGGCCTTGCCCGGCCGATCCGGCTGATTGCGATCAGCCTGGTGCTGGTGCTGACCACCGCGCTGCCTTGGCTGTCGAGCATGCTGCTGACCGACATCTTCGCCGGCCTGTCGGTGCTCGCGCTGTTCGCGCTGGTGCTGCACGGCGAGAAGATTGCGACATTGGAGAAGGCGGCGCTGGTCGCCTTCACGGCGTTCGCAGCCGCCTCGCACAGCGCAACGCTGGCGGTGCTGCTCGGCCTGTGCTGTGCCGGCTGGGCCGTGCGTCCGTGGCTGCGCCGGCAGCTTCCGCTCGGCGGCCTCGTGCAGGGCAGCCTCACCCTCGCCGCCGGTGCGGTCATGCTGCTGACCGCGAACTTCGCACTGTCGGGACAGCTCGCCTGGACGCCCGGCGGCTATGGCGTCCCGTTCGGCCGCATGCTGCAGGATGGCATCGTCGCGCAATATCTGCGCGACCATTGCGCCAGGCAGAATCTGAAACTTTGTCCCTATCGCGAGCAGCTGCCGCCGACCGCCGACGACTTCCTGTGGGGTCACAGCATGTTCAACACGCTCGGCCGCTTCCAGGGGCTGAACGACGAGATGGGCTTCATCGTCCTGCATTCGCTCGCCGAATATCCGGCATGGCAGGCCAGGGCTGCGCTGACTGCAACCGCCGATCAGCTCGCCCATGTCGCCACCGGCGAAGGCACCAACGGCTGGATCCCGCACACCTACGGCATCATCGAGCGCTATATCCCGGCGCAGCTCGCGCCGATGCGCAAGGCCAAGCAGCAGCGCTGGCAGCTCGACTTTACCGCGATCAACCGCATCCACGTGCCGGTCGCGCTGGCCTCGATGCTGGCAGTCGCGCTGCTGTTCGGCCACGGCCTATGGCGGCGGCGGCGCGACGACTTCACATTGCTGGCCGGCACGGTCACGCTCGCGCTGCTCGGCAACGCGTTCATCTGCGGCGTGATATCGGGCCCGCATGACCGTTACGGCGCGCGCATGGTCTGGGTCGCGACCTTCGTCGTGCTGATCGCGGCCGCGCGCGCGTTGGCGAAAGACGATGCCGACGAGCTACTTTCGCCGTGACAGGAAGTCGATGACGCCGGTCTTGTAGACTTTGTCGCCGACCGCGCGCATGTGATCGCGGTTCGGGATATCGAGCACCTCCGACCCCGGAATGATCTTGCCGAGCGCGAAGGCCGAACCGGCGATCTCGTCATTGCTGCCGACCGCGATCAGCACCGGCACGGCGATGCCGGCCGCCTCCTCGCGCGTCATCAGGCGGCGCGAACCGCGCAGGCAGGCGGCGAGCGCGCGGCGGTCGGAGCGGGTCTGGTCGGCGAAGGCACGGAACGTGCGGCCGACCGGATCGGTGACGTCGTCGAGCGAGGCCGCTTCCAGCGCGACGGCGACGTTCTCGCCGGGTCCGCCGCCTTCGATCAGCCCGACGCCGATGCCGCCGAGGATCGCCGAGCGCAGCCGGTCCGGCTGCTCGCGCGCGAGGATCGCGGTCATCCGCGAACCCAGCGAATAGCCCATGACGTCGGCGCGGGCGATGCCGAGATGATCCATCAGCGCGATCACGTCGCTTGCCATGATCGCGATCTCGTACTGCTCGGCATCGTAGAGTTTTGCGGATTCGCCGTGGCCGCGATTGTCGAGCGCGATGACGCGCCGGCCGGCCTTGACGAGGTCCGAGACCCAGGTCGGGTAGATCCAGTTGACGTTCTTGCTCGACGCAAAGCCGTGCACGAGCACGATCGGTTCGCCCTCGCCTTCGTCGATATAGGCAATCTCAACATCGCCGTGATGGAAACTCGGCATCATCCATTCCGTTTTCTTCTTGGGGGATTTTGGGATTGGCGGTCGACAGCCGACCGCAAGCTTAGCCCTGGACGGCTGCGCCCGCCAGCGCGGCCTGGGTCGCCATGTCAGCCGTCGCCTGCTGCCTGAGGCGACGCGCCTTGCTGCGTCTAAGCCACCACGCGGTCGCCCGCTCGGTGGTCGCCTTGATCGACGCGAGGAATCCGAACAGCGTCAACAGCGCGCCGAACAGCCACATCGTGAGATTGAACGTGCCCACGGCAAGCAGCAGCGCACCGCGGCCGAGCAGCTTCAGGATCGCACGGGTCTGGCCGCCCTTCGCTTCGGCGATGCGGGCGGCGCGCGCGAGCTCCTTCGGGTTCTCCGCGACCTTGAGCGTATCCCGCGCGGCACGAACACCGGCGGCCTCGCCGATGCGTCCGACGTCCTTGGCGGCGCGCACCAGCGCGCCGGCCTTCTCGGCGCGGAACGCCGCGCGGATCGCGCCCGCGGTCTCTGCCGGCCGGAGCACCGAACCTGATGACACGGCCTGGCGCAACGCCGGCTCGTCGACGACATCGCGCGCCGAGCGTCCGGCCCACGAAATCAATCCCTCGCTGAGCCGTCCCGCCTTGCGCGTATCCTTGACCAGCGTCAGTCCGGCACGCAGCGGCGCCGCGCCGCCGACCGAGACATAGGTCGCCGCGGTCACCGCGAGCCCGGCGGCAGCGAGGCCAAGCACCAGATGATCGGTGTCCTCGCCCATCGCCAGATGCTTGCCTTCGCGCACGACATCCCTGATGTCGCCGAACACGAACAGATCGCCGGCGACCGTGCCGGACAGGCTTGCGACATCGTCGGCATCGCCGGTCACGAAGCCGGTAGCGAACCCCTTGGCGAAATGCACCGTCGAGCCTTGCTCGGCGACCGCATCGTCGACACGCTTGGTGAGTTCGTCACCGAGCGCGATGTTTCTGTCGCGCGCGAGCGCAACGAAGCTCGCGGCGAGATCGGCGTCGTTGGCGGCGAGCGCCGCCTCGATGTTTTCCGAGATCAACGTCGGATTGTTGCGCAGGGCCGATTTGATTCTGAGATCGGCGAGTTCGGCCGGATCGTCCTGCGCGGCCAGCACGGCGCCGGCATCGTGGGCATGCGGCCAGACGGCGGCACCCAGCGCAGCGGTTGCTGCGATGCCGGCCGCCGCGAAGCTGACACGCATCCGGTTCATCACGAAAAAACCTCTAGTTTAAGTCGCCTTGGAGATAGTGTGCCGTTTTTGCGACACAACGGCTCCGACCAAAGGAGGGCTTCTCTGGGACGACAAGATTGTGTCGAATTTGCATGAGCAAATGGGCCGTCGGGGCTCTAGGAATCAACAGTTCCCGCCAGTATGGTGCGCGGCATTTCGCGATGCCGCACGCTGCTGATTGTGTTTGCTCATTGCTGCCACCAAGGTGAGAATATGTCCGACCACGTCGTCCCGCACTTCCATAACGATGCCGGAGTCTCGGTGATCGAGATCGGCTCGCAGGAGTTCATGTGCGTGGGCGCCAACCCGCCCTTCGACCATCCGCATGTGTTCCTCGACCTCGGCAACGACAGCGAGATCATCTGCCCGTACTGCTCGACGCTGTATCGCTTCGCGTCCGACCTTGCGCCCGGCGAGGCGCGCCCGCCCGAATGCGTGCTGAAAGACCGGGTCGCCTGACCTGACGCGCCCGTGGCGCTGACGCGAACCGTCATCGTAGCAGGCGCCGGGATCGGAGGACTGACGGCATCGCTGACGTTGGCCGCGCAGGGTTTTCGCGTCGTCGTGCTGGAGAAGGCCGACCGGCTCGAGGAAGCCGGCGCCGGCATCCAGCTCTCCCCGAATGCCAGCCGTATCCTGGTCGAGCTCGGGCTGAAGGAGCGGCTTGCGCGGCGCGCGGTGACGCCGGAGGCCGTGACCGTCATGAGCGCGCGCGCCGGCGGCGAGATCACGCGGATGCCGCTCGGCGAGGCCGCTGCGTTCCGCGCCGGATCACCCTATTGGGTGGTCCACCGGGCCGACTTGCAGGCCGCGTTGCAGGATGCGGTGAACGATCATCCCGACATCGACCTCCGCCTCGGCTGCCAGTTCGAGGACGTTGCCAAGCATGCCAAGGGACTGACCGTGGTCCAGCGCCGCGGCAATGCACGGCAGCAGGAATTGGCGGTGGCGCTGATCGGCGCTGACGGCATCTGGTCGTCGGTGCGCGGACATTTGTTTCCGGACGTGCAGCCACGATTTTCCGGCCTGATCGCCTGGCGCGGCACGCTGGAGGCCACAGCCCTGCCGCGTGAATATACCGCGCCGCGGGTGCAGCTCTGGATGGGGCCGAATGCGCATCTCGTCGCCTATCCGATCTCGGCGGGCCGTCAGATCAATGTCGTCGCGATCGTCTCCGGCACCTGGAACCGGCCGGGCTGGAGCGCACCCGGCGACGTCAACGAGGTCAAGGACGCGTTCACGTCGCGCTGGCCCGCGACTGCACGGATGCTGATCGGTGCAGTCGATGGCTGGCGCAAATGGGCGCTGTTCACCCTGCCCGATATCGGCCGCTGGAACGAAGGCGCGGTGGCGCTGCTCGGCGACGCCGCGCATGCGATGTTGCCGTTCGCCGCGCAGGGCGCCGGCATGGCGATCGAGGACGCGGCGGTGCTTGGCAAGAGCTTGAGAGAGGCCATGAGTGACAGCGGCGGCGAAAACGTTTCAGGGATTCCTGCCGCACTGAAGCGCTACGCCCAGATGCGCCGCCCGCGCGTTCTGAAAGTGCAGCGCCTCGCGCGGCAACAGGGCCGCATCTATCATCTGAGCGGTCCGGCCGCGATTGCGCGCGATCTCGCCATTCGCGCCATCGGGCCGCAGCGCATGCTGGCGCGGCAGGATTGGATCTACGACTGGCGGGCGTAACGGACGGTCGGCTAGTGGAGCGCCGAGCGCGGCGGCCGTGCGCCTTTTGCGGCGGGAGCGGGCGACGTGGACGGCGTCGCCTCGGCGGCCGCCGGTGGGGTTTCATGGCACCTGCTCTTGCGCCAGGCATCCTCCAGCACCTTCTGCTGGCCATGGATCGCAATCAGCTCGTTCCGGTAGGCCAATTCCGACACCACGGCACCGCCGACACCGGTCTGGGCCTTGGCCATCAACGCCTCCTGATTGGCGGCGCGGCTGGCCAGACTCTTGCGCTCGGTCTCGAGCTGCGTGCAGTCATAGAGATCGTATTTGGCGGGATCGGCAAAAGCCGACGACACGCTGTCGCCGATCTGCGCGCAGCCGGAGACGCCGGCAGCCAGGGCGAGCAGCGTAACGACGGCCGCCGCGCGCGACAGGCTGCGGCGGCAGGGGAAACGAGCGAACATGCGGCTTTCTTAATCGGACAGTGTTGAGATTGCCTAAAGCAGCCACAGATGTCGGGATTGAGGCTGCATCGCGGCATCGCGGCACGCCGTCCTTATCGGCGCAAGGCGCGCCTGGCGCAATCGGAATTGCAGGTCGGCGCGCTAAGGCATTGAAACCGCGCTTGTTCACACCGGATAATGCCGATTCCACTGCAGCGCCAAACGCGCTAGAAATCGGCGCGCCTGGCGCACGCGGACGTGGCGGAATTGGTAGACGCAAGGGACTTAAAATCCCTCGATGGCAACGTCGTGTGGGTTCGAGTCCCACCGCCCGCACCAGGCTTCGGTACAGCGCCTCACTCGAACGTCGACCCCAACCGCCTCTCCCTCTTCCATAACGATCCGGCACGGCCTCCGCTCGCCGTCGACGGCAAGCGTGAAGCGGTCGGGAAACCAGAGCGGCGAGTTGACCTCGATGCTGGCTCCTGCCGCGAGAGGTTTCGCACCGTGCATGCGATCACTTCGCTGCCGAACTCGATGGTCCCCGACTTTGAGGACCCGGCAACGCGGAGCGGCACGCCGCTCCTCCATGGGCAGCGCGGCGGTCGGCGCGGGCTTGCTGTTGGGCACGGCCATCGGGCAGGAACCACTTCCCGTCAAAATTGTTGTCACGCAGCAATTGGAGATGACGATGACCAACGAGCGCGATTCCGAGAAACAAGCGGCGAATGAGCGCCACCAGCGCAAGGGCGGGCCGCCCCCGGAGCGCACCCCGCCGCAGGGCGGGCCGCCAGTCCATGACGGTCTCGAGCAGGTGCGAGACTGTCACACCTGATCGGCGGAAGCCCTAAAAACAAGAATGGCCGGGGCGATGCCCGGCCATTTTTGCTTGTGCTGTGTGAAGACTGTGCTTGTGCTGTGTGAAGACGCCTTGCGTCCTTTTACTCCGACTTCTCGATATTCCAGAAGATCGGCGTCGCCGGACCGTCGAGCACGCCGGTCAATGACTTCCGCCATGCGCTCGGGATCGTGTACTGGCCGAGCGGAACGTAGATCACCTGGTCGTAGGCTTCCTTCTGGATGTCGGCGGCGATCTTCTTCTTCTCGTCAATCGAGGCTGCGCGCGCGAACTTGTCGCGCAGCTCCTCGATCTTGGGATCATCGGCCCAGCCGAACCAGCCGCCGTTCTTGCCGCGCCCGGTGATCGATGCGTTGACGATCGGATCGGACACGTCGGCCGCGACCCAGTTGGTGAAGAACATGTTCCAGCCGCCTTCCTTCGGCGGCTTCTGGCTGGCGCGGCGGGTGACCACGGTCTGCCAGTCGGTCGCCTGCAGATCGACCTTGAAGCCGGCATCGCGCAGCAGCTGCGCCGCGACGATCGGCTGCGCCTTCAGCGTCGTGACGTCGCCGGGCGCCATCACGACGACGGGTGTGCCGTCATAGCCCGACTCGGCCAGCGCCTTCTTGGCCTCGGCCATGCCGGTGCCCTTCACCAGCGTCTCGGCACCGACGTCGGTCTCGAGCGGCGTGCCGCAGACGAAGAACGCGCCGCAGATCTGCTGATACTTGGCGTTGCCGACCAGCGCGTCGAGCACGTCTTTCTGGTTCATCGCCAGGAACGCGGCGCGGCGCACCTTCGGATTGTCGAACGGCGGGTACAGGAAGTTCATCCGGCCGAGCGTCTGGAAGCCGAACTTGTTCAGCACCTCGATCTTGAGGTCCTTGCTCGCTTCCAGCACCGGCAGCATGTCGAACGGAACGTTCTCCATGAAGTCGATGTCGCCGGATTGCAGCGCGTTCACCGCGGTCTGCGCGTCGGGCATCGTCACCCATTCGACGCGATCGACCTTCACGACCTTGCCGCCCGCGGTCCAGCTCGCCGGCTCCTTGCGCGGCACATAGTCCTTGTTCTTCTCGTAGACCGCCTTCACGCCCGGCTGGAATTCGCTCTGCACGAATTTGAACGGGCCGGAGCCGATCTGTTCCGGGATCGGCTTGTCCGGCGGCGTCTCGGCAAGACGCTTCGGCATCATGAACGGCACGCGCGACGACGGCTTGCCGATCGATTCCAGCACCAGGCCGTAGGGCTCCTTCAGCTTCAGCGTGATGGTCTTGGCGTCGGTGGCATCGAGGCTCGCGACGAAGTCCATCAGCTTCTGGCCCATGCCGTCGACCTTGCCCCAGCGCTTCAGCGAGGCGACGCAATCTTCCGCCGTGACCGGCGTGCCATCATGCCACTTCAGGCCGTCGCGCAGCGTGAAGGTGTAGGTGAGCTTGTCGTCGGAGACCTTCCAGTCCGCCATCTGCGGCTGGATCTTGAAACTGGAATCGGTCGCGAGCAGCGTGTCGTAGATCATGTAGCCATGGTCGCGGGTGATGTAGGCCGTGGTCATGATCGGATCGATGACGCGCAGATCCGAATGCATCACCGCGGTGATGGTCTTGCCCGCGGCCATCGCCGGCGGCGCAAACGACAAATCCTGCGGCGCGAACGACAGCGCGAGCGCCGACAGCGCGGCCGCTATCGTGCGATGCTTCCAACGCGAGATAGGCAACATGCAATTTCTCCTGACGTCTGATTGGTCAAAGCCGGCTTATTCGTTATGCATGAGGTCCGTTATTTAGGCGGACTAACATGCTGTTGGGCTTGCGAAATCGAGACTTGCACCAAGTCCTGTGTGCGTCAATCGGTTTCCGGCGAGATCGCACGTACACTAACGAATGATGCGGCGCGGCCCGGATTTTGACTTTACAAATTCGCTAGCTGCGACTTTCGTATGCGCGCGCGACGGCGCGGTCCAAACAACAAAGAGAGAAACGTCATGAACCCAGCCAATCTTCCCTTTGATTCTGAAGCGATGCTGCAGGGCCTGCGGAGCTGGGTGGAATGCGAGAGCCCGACCTGGGACGCGTCCGCGGTCGAGCGCATGCTCGACCTCGCCGCGCGCGACATGGCGATCATGGGTGCGACGATCGAGCGCATCGCCGGGCGGCAGGGGTTTGCCGGCTGCGTCCGCGCCCGCTTCCCGCATCCGAAGCAGGGCCAGCCCGGCATCCTGATCGCCGGCCACCTCGACACCGTGCATCCGGTCGGCACCATCGAGAAGCTGCAGTGGCGGCGCGAGGGCAACAAGTGCTTCGGCCCCGGCATCTTCGACATGAAGGGCGGCAACTATCTCTCGCTCGAGGCGATCAGACAATTGGCCCGCGCTTCGTTCACGACGCCGCTGCCGATCACCGTGCTGTTCACCCCGGATGAAGAGGTCGGCACGCCGTCGACGCGCGACATCATCGAGGCGGAAGCCGCGCGCAACAAATATGTGCTGGTGCCCGAACCCGGCCGGCCGAACAACGGCGTCGTCACCGGCCGCTACGCGATCGCACGCTTCAACCTGGAAGCCATCGGCAAGCCGAGCCATGCCGGCGCGACGCTGGCCTCCGGCCGCTCCGCGATCCGCGAGATGGCGCGGCAGATTCTCGCCATCGACGGCATGACATCAGAGGATTGCACCTTCTCCGTCGGCATCGTGCATGGCGGCCAATGGGTCAATTGCGTTGCCACGACCTGCACCGGCGAAGCGCTCAGCATGGCCAAGCGGCAGGCCGATCTCGACCGCGGTGTCGAGCGCATGCTGGCGCTGTCGGGCACCACCAACGACGTGACGTTCAAGGTGACGCGCGGCGTCACCCGCCCGGTGTGGGAGCCGGACGCCGGCACCATGGCACTCTATGAAAAGGCAAAAGGTCTCGCGGCGGCGATGGGCCTCGACCTGCCGCACGGCAGTGCCGGCGGCGGCTCCGACGGCAACTTCACCGGTGCGATGGGCATCCCCACGCTCGACGGCCTCGGCGTGCGCGGCGCCGACGCGCACACGCTCAACGAACATATCGAGGTCGACAGCCTCGCTGAGCGCGGCCAGCTGATGGCGGGACTGCTGGCGACGCTGGAATGATCGCTTGCATGCCCAACACGTCGGCAGCGCCGGAGCGAACTTTAGTCTTGTTTGCGCGCCCTCGATGGTGCCCTCGCAGGCCGGTGCGGCCGAGACCAGCCACGCAGCTTTCCTCCAATTATCCGGCCGAAGGGAAGGAATATGAGCGTATGAGAGTGCGGGCGGGCCGGAATTCGCTGAGAACCACCGCGTGACAGGGATTAGCTTTACCATGGGGAGAAGCGAGCCAACTTGGGAGGCCACAATGCGCATCGCGGCGGCGCACACGCGTCACATGGCGGTCCAGCGTGGAATTGTGAACGACACGGCTGCCGGCTTCGGCCGGGGCCGCATTTCACCACGTCCCCACCGCTCGCATCGGTCCGACAATTCTATGCAAGTCGCCAGGAAAGGCGGGACATGACCACCGAGACGTTGACCAGGCCGAATCAGATTGCCGGCGAGCTGTGCGCTGCCGTCGACCGGAACTTTGATGATCAGATCGCCTTCCTGTCGCGCATGGTCCAGTTCCGCAGCCTGCGCGGACAGGAAGCGCCGCAGCAGCTTTGGCTGGCCGAACAATTCGCCAAGCGCGGCTACGACGTCGATGCGTTCAGCCTCGCCGACGTCGACCTGATGAGCCATCCGAAGGCTGCACCGATGGACGGCATCGATCTTGCCGGATCGCAGCAGGTCGTTGCGACGCTCAACGGCAAGGGCAGCGGACGCAGCCTGATCCTGCAAGGTCATATCGATGTCGTGCCGGAGGGGCCTGCGGACCTTTGGGACCACCCGCCGTTCGCGGCTGCGGTCCGCGACGGCTGGATGTTCGGACGCGGCGCACAGGACATGAAGGCCGGCGTCTCGGCCATGATCTTCGCACTCGATGCGATCCGAAGCGCCGGCTACGCGCCGCACGGCCGCATCCATCTGCAGACCGTGACCGAGGAGGAAAGCACCGGCAACGGCGCGCTGTCGACGCTGATGCGGGGCTATCGCGCCGACGCCTGCCTGATTCCCGAACCCACCGGGCATACGCTCACCCGCGCCCAGGTCGGGGCGATCTGGTTTCGGCTGCGCGTGCGCGGCACGCCGGTGCATGTCGCCTATTCCGAGACCGGCACCAGCGCCATCCTGTCGGCGATGCATCTGGTGCGTGCGTTCCAGGATTACACTAAGACGCTCAACGCAAGGGCGCTCGACAACAGCTGGTTCCGCGGCGTCAAGAATCCGATCAAGTTCAACGTCGGCATCATCAAGGGCGGCGACTGGGCCAGTTCGACCGCGGCCTGGTGCGAGCTGGATTGCCGGCTTGGTCTGTTGCCCGGCGAGACGCCGCGGGAGGCGATGCGCGGCATCGAGGAATGCTTGGCCGACGCGCACAAGACCGATGACTTCCTGTCCGACAACCCGGCCGAACTGGTGTGGAGCGGATTTCAGGCCGACGCCGCGGTGTGCGAGCCCGGCAGCGAAGCTGAAGCCGTGCTGTCCGCAGCCCATCAATCGGTTTTCCAGGCTCCGATGGAGGAGCGCCTGTCCACCGCCGTCAACGACACCCGCTACTATTGCGTCGATTACGGCATCCCTGCCCTCTGCTATGGTCCTTATGGCGTCGGCCCGCACGCGTTCAATGAGCGCATCGAGCTCGACAGCCTGCGCAAGACAACGCAGAGCATCGCATTGTTCGTCGCCAACTGGTGCGGCGTGACGAGAGCGTGAATGGCCCACCGCCCAGCGCCGGTCGTTCACCACAGAATGTGCAATTCGAAATTGCGGTTTCAGATCAGAGGGAGACGATCAGGACCGGTCGACACGGCGCAGAGACTGACGCCACATCGTGCTTTCCAGGCTGCAAGCGGCCTGAACCGCAGCTTGATCTGGCGCGGTCATTGGCACAGTATTTGCCTGCAAATTCATCGCTTTCGGACCGGCTTTCAGAGTAACGACGCAGAGGCGCATGACACACATCACGGGGACACAATCAGCATGATGCCGCCCAGCCTTCGCTTCGCACCGCCTGAATGGAGCTAGCAACATGCTCGGCTATCTGCTTCGCCGCATCCTTGCCGCCATCCCCGTGATGGGCGTGGTCGCGCTGTTCGTGTTCCTGCTGCTGCGGCTGACGCCGGGCGATCCCGCCGCGATCCTCGCCGGCGACAATGCGACGCCGGAACAGCTCGAGCGCATCAGAACCTCGCTCGGGCTCAACGAGCCGATCTACATCCAGTTCTACACCTGGATCGTCAAGCTGCTGCACGGCGATCTCGGCGTCTCGCTGATCTCCAACAAGCCGATCCTCGAGATGATCGGCCCGCGCCTCGAACCCTCGATCTCGGTCGCGCTCGCCACCATCATCCTTTCGATCGTGGTCGCGGTGCCGCTCGGCGTGATCGCGGCGTGGAAGCACGGCACCTGGATCGACCGCTTCGTGATGGGACTGTCGGTGCTCGGCTTCTCGGTGCCGGTGTTCGTGATCGGCTATGTGCTGATCCAGATCTTTGCGATCAATCTGCACTGGGTGCCGGTGCAGGGCTTCAGGAGCATCTCGGCCGGCTTCGGTCCATTCTTCGAACGCCTGATCCTGCCGACCTGCACGCTCTCCTTCATCTATGTCGCGCTGATCGCGCGCATGACGCGCGCCTCGATGCTCGACGTGCTCGGCGAGGATTACGTGCGCACCGCCCGCGCCAAGGGCATCGGCGAGACCGGCGTGCTGCTGCGTCACGCGCTGCGCAACGCGGCGGTGCCGGTCATCACCGTGATCGGCTCCGGCTTTGCGCTCCTGATCTCCGGCGTCGTCGTCACCGAAAGCGTGTTCAACCTGCCCGGCATCGGCCGCCTCACCGTCGATGCGGTGCTGGCGCGCGACTATCCGGTGATCCAGGCCATGATCCTTCTGACGTCGGGCATCTATGTCGCGGTCAATCTCTTGATCGACCTCGCCTATACCCTGCTCGATCCTCGTATCCGGTACTGAGCGATGGCGATCGATACCCTTCCCGAATCCTCGATCCCCGTCACCCGGCCGTTCCGGCTGCGGCTCGGCTTCCTGACGGCGACGCCGATCATCGCGGTTGCGACGATTTGCCTCGTCCTCATCATCCTGATGGCGATCTGCGCGCCGCTGCTGGCGCCGCACGATCCGCTGCTGCTGGCGCCGGCGCAACGGCTGAAGCCGGCAAGCGCGCAGTTCCTGCTCGGCACCGATGCCTTCGGCCGCGATGTGCTGTCGCGCATCATCTACGGCGCGCGGATCTCGCTTGTGATCGGGCTCGGCGCCGCGGTCTGCTCGATCGCGATCGGGCTCTTGATCGGCCTCGTCTCCGGCTTCTTCCGCTGGGTCGATGCCGTGATGATGCGGATCATGGACGGCCTGATGGCGATCCCCGCCATCCTGCTCGCGATCGCCGTGGTGTCGCTGTCGGGCGCCAGCATCTGGACGGTGATGATCGCGATCACCATCCCCGAGATCCCGCGCGTGGCGCGGCTGGTGCGCTCGGTGGTGCTGACCGCGCGCGAGGAACCCTATGTCGAGGCGGCGATCTCGGTCGGCTCCAGCCTGCCCAAGATCATGTGGCGGCATTTGATGCCGAACACGATCGCGCCGCTGATCGTGCAAAGCACGTATGTGTGCGCTTCCGCGATCCTCACCGAGGCGATCCTGTCGTTCCTCGGCGCCGGCATCTCGCCGGAAACCCCGACCTGGGGCAACATCATGGCCGAGGGCCGTGCCTACTTCCAGGTCAAGCCGTCGCTGATCTTCTGGCCGGGACTTCTGCTCTCGATCGCCATCCTCAGCGTCAATCTGATCGGCGACGCCGCGCGCGACGCGCTCGATCCCCGCATGAAGCAGCGTGAGGGCAAGTGACCGCAGCCAACTCGACCAACGTCGTCCTCGACATCAACAACCTCGTCGTCGGCCTCGGCCGCAAGGCGGACGCGCACCGCATCATCGATGACCTTTCGCTGCAGGTCCGCGAGGGCGAGACGCTGTGCCTCGTCGGCGAAAGCGGCTCGGGCAAGTCGGTCACCTCGCTGACGGTGATGGGCCTGCTGCAAAAGGGCACGCTGGTGCCGTCAGGCGGCAGCGTCAAACTGGTCGGCGAGGAACTGCTCACCGCCAGCGACCGCCGCTTGCGGCAATTGCGCGCGACGCGGATGGCGATGATCTTCCAGGAGCCAATGACCGCGCTCAATCCGGTGGTGCATGTCGGCCGCCAGATCGACGAGGTGCTGCGCGCCCATACCGATCTCGACGCCCGCGCGCGCCAGCAGAAGATCCTGGCGATGATGGAGCATGTGCGGCTGCCGGACGTCGAGCGCATCTTCGCCTCCTACCCGCACCGCCTCTCGGGCGGCCAGCGCCAGCGCATCATGATTGCGATGGCCCTGGTCCTGGAGCCGAAGCTGTTGATCGCGGACGAGCCGACCACCGCGCTCGATGTCACCACCCAGAAGCAGATCCTCACGCTGATCCGCGACCTGCAGCGCGATCACGGCACCGCGGTGCTGTTCATCACCCACGACATGGGCGTGGTCGCCGAGATCGCCGACCGCGTCGCGGTGATGCGGCACGGCCGGCTGGTCGAGAGCGGCCCGCTCGACGACGTGCTGCGCCACCCGAAGATGGAATACACCCGCAACCTGCTGTCCTCGGTACCCAGTCTCGTGCCCCGCACGCCGCGCCCCGAGACCAGCGAGCCGGTGGTGCTGGAGGCCAACGAGCTCGGCAAGGTCTACCGCGAACGCTCGATGTTCGGCAAAGCCCGCGAGGTCGCCGCCGCGAAAGACGTCACCCTCACTTTACGCAAGGGCCGCACGCTCGGCATCGTCGGCGAAAGCGGCTCCGGCAAATCGACGGTGGCGCGCTGCATCGTGCGCCTGATCGATCCGACGTCGGGCGGCGTGCGCCTCGCCGGCCGCGAGATCTCGGATTTGTCGCGGCGGCTGCTGCAGCCGCACCGCAAGAAGATCCAGATCATCTTCCAGGACCCCTATCGCTCGCTCAATCCGCGCGTCACCGTCGGCGAGAGCATCGCCGAAGGCCCGATCAATTACGGCATGCCGCGCAAGGATGCGCTGGCGCGGGCGCGCGAACTGCTCGAGCTGGTCCACCTGCCGCCCGACGCCATCTCGCGCTACCCGCACCAGTTCTCCGGCGGCCAGCGCCAGCGCATCGCGATCGCGCGCGCCCTGGCGCTCGATCCCGACGTGCTGGTGGCGGACGAAGCCGTCTCCGCGCTCGACGTCTCGGTGCAAGCGCAGGTGCTCGATCTGCTTGACGAAATCCAGAAGCGGCTCGGCATCGCGCTGTTGTTCATCACGCACGACCTGCGTGTCGCTGCGCAGATCTGCGACGACGTCGCCGTGATGCAGCATGGCCGCATCGTGGAGCAGGGACCGGCGGCCGAGGTGCTGACCAATCCGCAGCAGGCCTACACCCGCGCGCTGCTGGATGCGGCGCCTGGTCGCGGTTGGGATTTTGCCAACTTCCGTCCGGTTTCCGAAGCCGCGGAGTAAATCCGTAGCCCGGATGCAGCGAAGCGAAATCCGGGTTCTCGCACGCGGTGCCGGCTGTCCCGGATTGCGCTTCGCTGCATCCGGGCTACAAACCGCTCGCTCGCAATGACGGACTGCGTTGAGGGCATGCAAATCCGGCAGTGCTCCACGCCTTGCGCTTGGCGCAACGACACGCTTAACGTCGCCCGCAAGAGCAACGATCCGGAAAAGTGGGCCACCGGTTTTCCGAATAGATCATGCTCAACCGAAGAAAAGTGTCGAGACCGACTTAATGACCCGCATCGCCGTTGGCGGCTTCCTGCACGAGACCAATACCTTCGCGCCGGCGAAGGCCACCTATGATGATTTCGTGCATGGCGGCGGCTGGCCGGCGATGACGCATGGCGCCGGCGTGCTCAAGGTGATGCGCCGGATCAATGCCGGCCTCGCCGGCTTTGCCGAGACGGCCGAGGCCCATGGCTGGGAGCTGGTCCCGACGGTCGCGGCCGGCGCGACGCCGTCGGCGCATGTGACGAAGGACGCCTTCGAACGCATCGTGACGGAGATGGTCGACGGCATCGCCGCGGCCGGCCCGGTCGACGGGGTCTATCTCGATCTGCACGGCGCGATGGTGACCGAGCACCTTGACGACGGCGAAGCCGAGATCCTCGCCCGCGTCCGCAAGACGATCGGCCACGATGTGCCGCTGGTCGCGAGCCTCGATCTGCATGCTAACGTCTCGCCCGAGATGATCGCCCATGCCGACGCGCTGATCGCCTATCGCACCTATCCGCATGTCGACATGGCCGACACCGGCCGCGCCTGCGCCAGGCACCTCGCTCTGCTGCTCAAGTCCGGACAGCGCCTCGCGAAGGCGTTTCGCCAGGTACCGTTCCTGATCCCGATCAGCTGGCAATGCACCAACGACCAGCCGGCCAGGGGCATCTACCAGAAGCTTGCCGCGCTGGAGAGCGAGGCGGTGCCGACACTGTCGTTTGCGTTCGGCTTCCCGGCCGCCGATTTCCGCGATTGCGGCCCGAGCGTGTTCGCCTACGGCCGGACGCAGGCCGACGCCGATGCGGCCGCCGACCGCATCCTCGCGCTGGTCGAAGGCCATGAGGACGATTTCGACGGCGGCATCTATTCACCGGACGACGGCATCCGCTACGCGATGGAGCTGGCGCGGTCGGCGACCAAGCCGATCGTGATCGCCGACACCCAGGACAATCCGGGCGCCGGCGGCACTTCCGATACCACCGGCATGCTGCGCGCACTGGTGCGCAACCGGGCGAGCGGCGCCACCGGCGTGATCTGCGATCCGCAATCGGCCAGGGCGGCCCATGCGGCCGGCGCCGGCGCGACCGTCACGCTCGATCTCGGCGGCAAGTCGGGCATTCCCGGCGATGCGCCATATCGCGAGAGTTTCGTGGTCGAACAGCTCTCCGACGGCAAATTCCTTGCGCCGGGTCCGTTCTACGGCGGCCGCGACATGGATATGGGCCTGTCGGCGTGCCTGCGCATCGGCGATATCCGCGTCGTCGTCGCCTCGTACAAGGCGCAACTCGCCGACCAGGCGATGTACCGCTATGTCGGAATCGAGCCGACGGCGCAGAAGATTCTGGTCAACAAGAGCTCGGTGCATTTCCGCGCCGATTTCGAGCCGATCGCCGAAAAGCTGCTGATTTGCGCCGCGCCCGGCGCGATGCCGGCCGATCCCGCCACGCTGCCCTGGAAGCATCTGCGGCCGGGCATTCGCATCAAGCCGAACGGCGCTGCCTTCACACCACCCTCCCCATCACGCACAGACGGATAGGACCCATGCCGACAATTGAGCGCATCGACAGCTATGCCGACGAACTCACTGCCATCAGGCGGGATTTGCATGCGCATCCCGAGATCGGGTTCGAGGAGGTGCGCACGTCGGGGATCGTTGCCGAGAAGCTGACGAGCTGGGGCATCGAGGTGCATCGCGGCCTTGGCGGCACCGGCGTGGTCGGCGTGCTCAAGGGCAAGGGCAACGGCACCAAGAAGATCGGCCTGCGCGCCGACATGGACGCGCTGCCGATGGAGGAAAACACCAATCTGAAGTGGCGTTCGACGATTCCCGGCCGCTTCCACGGCTGCGGCCATGACGGTCACACCACGATGCTGCTCGGCTCGGCGCGCTACCTCGCCGAGACCCGCAATTTCGACGGCACCGTGCACTTCATCTTCCAGCCCGCCGAGGAAGGCCTCGGCGGCGCCCGCGCGATGATCAAGGACGGCCTGTTCAAGCAGTTCCCCTGCGACGAGGTCTACGGCCTGCACAACGCGCCCGACCTCAACCATGGCGAGATCGCGATCCTGCCGGGCCCGGCGATGGCCGCGGCCGACTTCTTCGACATCAGGATCCAGGGCTATGGCGCCCATGGCGCGATGCCGGAGCGCTCAAAGGATGCGGTGGTGATCGCAATGACGCTCGGTCAGGCGCTGCAGTCGATCGTCAGCCGCAACGTCGATCCGCTGCAGGCGGCGGTGCTGTCGATCACCCAGATCCATTCCGGCTCGGCGTACAACGTCATTCCCGGCGAAGCCTGGATGTGCGGCACGGTACGCTGCTTCTCCGAGGAGGTCCGCGCGCTGATCCGCAAGCGCATGCGCGAGATCGCTGCCGGTTTTGCCGCCGCCTATGACGCCGAGATCTCGGTCGAGATCCGCGACGGCTTCAGCGTGCTGGTCAATCAGGAAGAGCAGTCCCGCGTCGTCGAGGAAGTCGCGCGCACCGTCGTCGATCCGGCCAAGGTGATCACCCGCTCGACGCCCAAGATGGGCAGCGAGGATTTCGCCGACATGATGCAGGCCGTGCCCGGCGCCTATTTCTGGGTCGGCCATGACGGCTCGGTGCCCGTGCACAATCCCGGTTACGTTCTCGACGACAAGATCCTGCCGATCGGCGCCAGCATGTTCGCCCGCATCATCGAGAAACGCCTGCCGGTAGGTGCCCATGCATAAGCCGAAACAGGACGCCATCACCTCGCTGCACGATCTCTCCGCCGTCGACCTGCTCGCCGGCTACCGCGCCAAGCAGTTCTCGCCGTCGGAGGTGCTGGAAGAGATCATCGCCCAGGTCGCGGCCTGGGAGCCGCACATCAAGGCGCTCTATCTCTACGATCCCGACGGCGCGCGAAAGGTCGCGAAGGCCTCGACCGAGCGCTGGCAACAGGGCGAGCCGACCGGCACGCTCGACGGCGTGCCCGCCACCATCAAGGACAACGTCGCGACCAAGGACCAGCCGGTGCCGCTCGGCTCGGCAAGCGTGAAGCTCACGCCGGCGGCGAAAGACGCGCCGCCCGCGGCGCGGCTGCGCGAGGCTGGCTGCGTGATCTTCTCCAAGACCACGATGCCGGACTACGGCATGCTGTCGTCGGGGCTGTCCTCGTTCCATCCGCTCACCCGCAATCCCTGGGATGTCAGCAAGAATCCCGGCGGCTCGAGCTCCGGCGCGGGCGCGGCCGGTGCGGCCGGCTACGGCCCGCTGCATCTCGGCACGGATATCGGCGGCTCGGTGCGGCTGCCGGCCGCCTGGTGCGGCCTCGTCGCGCTGAAGCCGAGCCTCGGCCGCGTTCCGATCGATCCGCCCTATGTCGGCCGCGTCGCCGGCCCGATGACCCGCAGCGTCGACGACGCAGCGCTGATGATGAGCGTGCTGTCGCGACCCGACCGTCGCGACGGCATGAGCCTGCCCGCGCTCGAGGTCAACTGGAAGGCGCTGGAGAAATCGCCGCGCAAGCTGCGCATCGGCCTGATGCTCGATGCCGGCTCCGGCCAGAAGCTGGAGAAGGAAGCTCGCGACGTCGTCGTCAAGGCGGCGAAGGCGTTCGAATCCGCCGGCGCGGTGGTGACCGAGATCGACGGCATCCTGACGCCCGAGATGCTGGAAGGCCTCGACCATTTCTGGCGCGCCCGGACCTGGGACGAGCTGTCGAAACTGTCGCCAGCCGACCGCGGCAAGACCCTGCCCTACATCCTGAGCTGGGCCGAGGCCGGCGCAAAGCTATCCGGCGTCGACGTGGTGCGCGGCTTCAACCAGACCATGGCGATCCGCGCCGCCGCGACAAAGCTGTTCTGCGAGGTCGACTACGTGATCTCGCCGGTCTCGCCGGTGGTGAACTTCCCGGCGGAGTACGCCGCGCCGCTCAACGACCCGGCAAAGCCGTTCGAGCACATCTGCTTTACCGTGCCGTGGAATATGTCGGAGAACCCGGCGCTGGCAATCAACGGCGGCTACGACAAGAAGGGCTTTCCGATCGGCATCCAGATCATCGGCCGACGCTTCGACGACATCGGCGTGCTCGGCATGGGCAAGGCGTTCGAGGGCCTGCGCGGCCCGCAGAAGCCGTGGCCGACGCCGCCGAAGAAATAAGATACCACCTCTCTCCGTCATTCCGGGATGGCCCGAAGGGCCAGGCCCGGAATCCATTTGCCCACATGCGCCGTGGATGAATGGATTCCGGGCTCGCGCTTCGCGCGCCCCGGAATGACGTGATAGAGATCATGCGATGATCATCAAGAGGCGGACAAAGGAAGGAACCCCCATGGCGTATGAAACAATCAAGTACGAGATCGACGAGAAGATTCTCACGATCACGCTGAACCGGCCCGACAAGCTCAACGCCTTCAACGCCACGATGCAGCAGGAGCTGATCGACGCGTTCGACAAAGCCGACCAGGACGATGAGGTCAGGGCCATCATTGTCACCGGTGCAGGCCGCGGCTTCTGCGCCGGCGCCGACCTCTCCTCCGGCGCCAACACGTTCGACCGCGACGCGCGGCGCGGCCCGGTCAAGCGCAATGCCGACGGCAGCGTCGACTACAGCGATCCGCAAGTCCGCGACGGCGGCGGCCAGGTGACGCTGCGCATCTTCAAGTGCCTGAAGCCTGTCATCGCCGCGGTGAACGGCCCCGCGGTCGGCATCGGTGTCACCATGCAGCTGGCGATGGACATCCGCATCGCCTCGGAGGCTGCGCGATTCGGCTTCGTGTTTTCCCAGCGCGGCATCGTGCCGGAGGCCGCCTCAAGCTGGTTCCTGCCGCGCATCGTCGGCATCTCGCAGGCGCTGGAATGGTGCTATTCGGGCCGCGTGTTCCCGGCGCAGGAAGCGCTCGCCGGCCGGCTCGTCAGCAAGGTGGTGCCGCCGGACGATCTGCTGCCGACCGCGCGTGCGCTGGCCAAGGAGTTCGCGGCCAAGACCGCGCCGGTGTCGGTGGCGCTGATCCGCCAGATGATGTGGCGCATGCTGGGCGCCGACGATCCGATGGAAGCGCACAAGGTCGACAGCCGCGGCATCTATGCTCGCGGCCGCTCCGACGACGTCAAGGAGGGCGTGGTGTCGTTCCTGGAGAAGCGACCCGCGCAGTTCAAGAACAAGGTGTCCTCGGACATGCCCGACTATTTCCCGTGGTGGCAAGAGCACGAGTATAAGTGAGCGAACGGCGTCCCGCGGCGTCCACCACCGACGGCGTCGTCCTGCTGCACGGCATCAGCAGGACTGCGCGCTCGTTCCGCCGGATGGAGCTCGCGCTGAAGGACGCGGGCTTTGCCAC
Organism: Bradyrhizobium semiaridum; assembly: GCF_020329505.1. Lineage (GTDB taxonomy): Bacteria > Pseudomonadota > Alphaproteobacteria > Rhizobiales > Xanthobacteraceae > Bradyrhizobium > Bradyrhizobium semiaridum. Next base: position 65,390 of record NZ_JAGKJJ010000009.1, on the reverse strand, counting down.
GCTCAATCTCGACTATGACAGCCGGCGCAAGCCGCTCGATGCGCTGGCAGAAGATATCCACCCCTCGATCGATCCGTTCGCGAACGCGATCAGTGGCTGCGTTCATTTCGTCTGCCATTCGATGGGCGGCCTGCTCGCCCGCGCCTATCTCGCAAGACATCGTCCATTGCGGCTCGGCCGCGTCGTGATGCTGGGCACGCCGAACGGCGGCAGCGAAATCGCCGACCGCCTGAAGAATTTTCCGGCTTATCGCGCCTTCTTCGGCCCGGCCGGCCAGCAGCTTGTCACCCGCCGCGATGCCGCGACCAGCGCGCTGCTGCCTGACATCGACTATCCGGCCGGCATCATCGCCGGCAACCGCTCGGTCTATCCGATCACCTCGGTGATGCTGCCGCGCCCGCATGACGGCCGGGTCTCGGTCGCCGGCACGATGCTCGACGGCATGGCCGATCACATCGTGATCCGCACCTCACATCCGTGGCTGGTGCGCAACCGCGACGCCATCGCGCAGACGATCGCGTTTTTGCGCGAGGGAAGGTTCACTACGCCATAACCGTCATGGCGAGGAGCCAATGGCTCGCAATGACGAGCCGCTACTGCATCATCAGCGCCACCCGCCCGATCGCCTTGCGCTCGATCAGCAGCCGCATCGCCTTGGCAAAATCCTCCAGCGGCAGGCGGTGCGAGATGCTCGGCCGCACCTTGCCGGCCTCGGCCCATTCGCTCAGCGCCTTGAACCTGACCTCGCCGAGCGCAGGATCCTTGCGCACCGCCTCGCCGGCGCGAACGCCGAGCACGCTTGCGCCCTTGATCATGAGCAGATTGGTCCGCGCCAGGCCGATGCCGCCGGTGAAGCCGACCACGAGGATCCGCGCGCCCCAGTTGATGCAGCGCATCGAGTTCTCGAACACCTCGCCGCCGACGGGATCGAACACCACGTCGGCGCCGCGGCCATCGGTCAGCCGCTTGACGGCATCGCGGAACGGCTCGCGCTCGTAGAGCACGAGATGATCGGCACCGCGCGCTTTGGCGATCGCAAGCTTCTCCTCAGATGAGGCGGCCGCGATCACGGTAGCGCCGAGCAGCTTGCCGATCTCGACCGCGGCGAGCCCGACGCCGCCGCCAGCACCATGCACCAGCAGCACCTCGCCCGGCTTGATCTGGCCGCGGTCGATCAGCGCGTGATACGCCGTGCCGTGCGCGGCGAGAAACGTGGCGCCCTCCGCGTAGTCGAAAGTCGACGGCACGGGCACGAGCTGCGACGGCACTGCCACCGTCTCGTCGCAATAGGCGCCGAACCGCATCTTGACGATCACCTTGTCGCCGACGGCGACATCAGCGGCCTGATTGACCTCGACGACATCGCCGGATGCTTCCGAGCCCGGCGTGAACGGCAGCGGCGGCTTGAGCTGGTACTCGCCCGCGGCCATCAAGATATCGGGGAAATTGATCCCGGCGGCACGGATCGCGACGCGCACTTCGCCCGGCTTCAAGGGCGCCGAGGCAAAGCTCTCCAGCTTCAAGCGCTCGGGCGGTCCGAGCTCGCGGCAAACAACGGCTTTCGGCATCAGGCGGCGCTCGCCTTGCTGCGCGCCAGCGCTTCGCGGATCAGCGGCAGGCGGTCATTGCCGAAATACATGTCGGTCTTGCCGACGAAGATGGTCGGTGAGCCGAAGCCACCGCGCGCCATCACTTCATCGGTGTTGGCCTTGAGTTGATCCTTGATCGCCTGATCGCCGATGCCGGCAAAGAATTGCGCCGGATCGATCCCGACCTTGCCGCAGATCTCGGTCAGCACGGCATCCTGCGAGATGTCCTTGTCGTCACCCCAATAGGCTTCGAATACCGCGCGGGCGAACGGCACCATTTTTTCATTGCCGAGCCAGATGCAGCCGCGCATCGCCTTGACGCTGTTCACCGGAAACACCGTCGGCGGCATCTTGATCGCAAGGCCCGCCGAGCGCGCCCAGTCGCCGAGATCCTTCTTCATGTAGCGCGCCTTCAGCGGCACCGGCGTCTCGCGCTGGGCATAGACCGACGGATTGACGGTGTTGAAGATGCCGCCGACCAGGATCGGCCGCCAGGTGATCGCAGCGCCGAACTCCTTCGCCAGCGGCTGGATGTTGTGCCAGGCGAGATAGGTCCAGGGACTGGAACAGTCGAAGAAGAATTCGATCATGGCGTTTCCTTTCTCTCAATTTCGTCATTCCGGGGCGCGCCCCTGGCGCGAGCCCGGAATCCATCGCTCCACGAAACTTGCGGCCCAATGGATTCCGGGCTCACGACTTCGTCGCGCCCCGGAATGACGAGGAGCTACTGTTTCCCCAGCACTTCCTTTGCCCTCTGCCCGAACATGACCTTCCGCGACTCCTCGTCGAACGGCTCCTTGACGAACTTGCCGATCGCAAGGCCCGCCTGCACCTGCGGGCGGGCGCGCACGGTGGCGTACCAGCGCTTGATGTGCGGGTAATCGTCGAGCGTAAAGCCCTGCGCCTTGTGCGTCATGGTCCAGGGGAAGCAGGCGATATCGGCGATCGAATAGTCGTCACCGGCGATATAGGCGCCGGTCTTGCCGAGCTGGCGGTCGAGCACGCCGTAGAGCCGCGCCGTCTCGTCGCGGTAGCGCTCGATCGCGTAGGGAATCTTTTCGGCCGCATAGAGCGCGAAATGACCGTGCTGGCCGAGCATCGGCCCGAGGCCACCCATCTGCCACATCACCCATTGGATGACGGTCGACCGCGCCCGCAATTCCTGCGACAGGAAGCGGCCGGTCTTGTCGGCGAGATAGATCAGGATCGCGCCGGTCTCGAACACCGAGAACGGCCCGCCGCCGTCGCCGGGCGCATGGTCGACAATCGCGGGAATGCGGTTGTTCGGGCTGATCGCCAAAAATTCCGGGCGAAACTGCTCGCCGGCGCGGATGTTCACCGGGATGACCGTGTAGGGCAGCCCCAGTTCCTCCAGCATGATCGAGATTTTCCAGCCGTTCGGCGTCGGCGCGTAGTGCAGGTCGATCATCGGCGTCTTATTCCGCTCTCAGAAACTTTTGTTGTTCTGTACGCCGAGCATAGGACATGGCAGACAGGCGCTCAATCCGAACCGACCGGGAGGCTCCCATGCTGTTTCCAACCACGATCGCAGGCTCCCTGCCCAAGCCGGAATGGCTGGCCGAGCCGAATGTGCTGTGGGCGCCCTGGAAGTCCGAGGGCGCCGAACTCGCCCGCGCCAAGCGCGATGCCACCATGCTGGCGATCAAGCTGCAGGAGGACGCCGGCGTCGACATCGTCACCGAGGGCGAGCAGGCGCGCCAGCATTTTGTCCATGGCTTCCTGGAGAAGATCGAGGGCATCGATTTCGCCCACAAGGTCGAGATGGGCATCCGCAAGGACCGCTACAAAGCCATGGTGCCGCAGGTGGTGGCGCCGCTGCAGCTCAAGGGCCGCGTCCATGAGGGCGAGGCCCGGGTCGCGCGCGCCCATACGACGAACAAATTGAAATTCACCCTGCCCGGCCCGATGACGATCATCGACACCATCGCCGACCAATATTACGGCGACCGGGTCAAGATGGCGTTCGCCTTCGCCGAGCTGTTGAACCAGGAGGCCAAGGCGCTGCAGGAAGACGGCGTCGACATGATCCAGTTCGACGAGCCGGCCTTCAACGTCTACATGGACGAGGTTCGCGACTGGGGCATCAAGGCGCTGGAGCGCGCGGCCGAAGGCCTGACCTGCGCCACCGCGGTTCACATCTGCTACGGCTACGGCATCAAGGCCAATACCGACTGGAAGCAGACACTCGGCGGCGAGTGGCGGCAATACGAAGAGACTTTCCCCGTGATCGACAAGAGCGCGATCCAGCAGGTCGCGATCGAATGCCGCAATTCCAAGGTGCCGCTGGAATTGCTGGCGGCGCTGCCCGGCAAGATCGTGCAGGCCGGCGTGATCGACGTCGCCAGCGACGAGGTCGAAACCGCAGAGGACGTGGTCAAGGTGATCGAGGCGGTCGCAAAGTTCGTGCCGAAGAGCAACATCATCGCGACCACCAATTGCGGCATGGCGCCGATGCGGCGGGATATCGCCGAGGCCAAGCTCGTCGCGCTCGGCGCCGGCGCGAAGCTGGCGCGGCAGCGGCTGACTTAGCCGTACCTTCACCTCGCCCCGCTTGCGGGGAGAGGTCGAAATTCAAGCAAAGCTTGAATTTCGGTGAGGGGGAATCTCCGCGAATACATCTCAGCGGAGCACGTGGAGACAGCCCTCGCCCCAACCCTCTCCCCGTAAAGAACGGGGAGAGGGAGCTACACCATGGCGCTCGGGTGCAGCGCCGGCCGGTAGCCGGCCTGAAAGGCGCGAACCGTTGACGGCGGCGTCAGCAGCATGGCCGTGCCTGCCGCGTCAGCCCGTCTGTAGCCGCTGAACGACCAGCGCAGCGTGGCGCCGCCAGCGACGAGGTAGCTCTCCTCGCTCTCGTGCACCATCGTGCCATCAGGCAATTGATGCAGCGGCACCGGCAGCGGATGCAGCCGCTTCCTGCCGCGATCGAGCCGCTCGGCGTGCAGCACCGCATCCATCGCCTTGACCTTGAGATCGCTGACGCGGTTGCCCTGCTCCCACGCGACGCGAAACCTTTTTGCATCTTCGCGGCGGCAGTAGAAGCACGGCCGGTGTCCGGCGGCGAAGGCAGTGGCTTCATCGAGGAAGAACAGCTCGGTCCAGCTCTGCCGGCTCATCACCTTGCGCCGCCGGCCCCTGAACTCGCAGACGCAGGTCAGCCAGGCCGGCGACGACCAGCGTCTTTTCAGGAGCGTCCGCGTCGCGGGGTCGTGAATGATGCCGCGATTGCCAGTGAAGGTGCCGCGATGTTCTGACGCAACGATCTCGCCTGTCGGTGTGACGCGATTTTGCAGGGGCATGGTGCGCTCCGCGGCGAATGGTGAGTAGCGAATGGCGAATAGACTGTTCGCTACTCACCATTCGCTATTCGCTCTTTCTCACGCCGCGCCATCGCGGATCGGCGGCTGGAACGACAGTGCGGTGTCCCACGGGAAGTAGATCCAGGTGTCCTGCGACACTTCGGTGATGTAGGTGTCGACCAGCGGTCGCCCCTTGGGCTTGGCATAGACGGTGGCGAAATGCGCGTCGGGCAGCAGTTCGCGCACCAGCTTGCCGGTCTTGCCGGTGTCGACGAGGTCGTCGACGATCAGAAGCCCCTTGCCGGTGCCGCCGCCAAGCTTGGCGGTCTGCTCCGAAATGCCCTTGAGCACCTTGAGGTCGCCCTGCTTGTCGTGGTCGTAACTCGCCACGCAAACGGTGTCGATCACGCGCAAGCCGAGCTCACGCGCCACGATCGCGGCCGGCACCAGCCCGCCGCGGGTGATCGCGATGACCGCATGGAACGGGCCGACCTCGTTGAGCCGCCAGGTCAGCGCCCGGCAGTCGCGATGAAATTGATCCCACGACACCGGAAACGGCCGACCGGCGCGCTCCTGTGCAATCTGATCGGAAGGCTTATCAACCATCTCGTCTCAATCCACCGCCGGCTTGTTCTGCGCGGCCTGCACCTGCTTCAGCATCTCCTTCACCGCGGCCATTGCCGCGGCGAGCTTGTCCGGATCGCGCGAGCGCACCACGAGATTGGTGTTCGGCTTCTGGTTCTCGTCCTGGAACGGATAGCTGCCGATGATCGTGTCCGGATGCGCGAGCGCGATCGCACGCAAGGGACCGCCGATATCTCCCTCCCTCGCGTCGGCCCGGACCGAATCCGACAGCATCCGCACGCCGGACTTCAAGGTCGGCGCCACGATGTCCATCATCGCCTGCATGATGGTGGGGATGCCGGCCATCACGATGACATTGCCGAGCTTGAAGCCCGGCGCCAGGATCGTCGCGCTCTGGATCAGCTCGGCGCCGTCAGGCACGCGGGCCATGCGCAGCCGCGCCTCGTTCAGATCCTGCCCGCTCCAGCGCTCCCTGAACCGGGCCACCACGTCGGGATGATGATGGATGTCGACCCCGAACGCCTTCGCCACGCTGTCGGCGGTGATGTCGTCATGAGTCGGTCCGATGCCGCCGGTCGTGAACACGTAGGTGTAGCGATGCCGCAGCGCATCAAGGGCAGCGATGATGTCGGCCTCCTCGTCGGCGACGACGCGCACCTCCTTCAGGTCGATGCCGATATTGGTCAGGTATTCGGCGATGAAGCCGATGTTCTTGTCCTTGGTCCGGCCGGACAGGATCTCGTCGCCGATCACCAGAAGCCCTGCCGTGACGATCTCGCTCATGGTCTCATTCCCTAACTTGATCCCCTGACATTGCCGGTCCAATGCCTTGATGTCACGGGGTTTTGCCGTCGAATTAAGCAGACCTCAGCCGGTTTTTCGGGCAGCCGCCAAGTCACCCTTAGCAAATGCCGCCAGCCAATGCATATCGCGCTGGCCCGCCCCTTGCTACCATCCCATCAAGTCATGCACTGTGTGATGCGGCTTGGGAGGGCAGTCGGGGTTTATGGCAGCAGCGTTCGATGAGATGAACGGCCTCGGGGGCGACCTCCGTCCGGCCTACCAGGAGCTCTCCCGCTGGCTCAAGGAGACGCCGGCGGATGCCCTCGAATATCGGCGCCAGGAGGCGGAGCTCTTGTTCCGCCGGATCGGCATCACCTTCGCGGTCTATGGCGATGCCGAAGCCACCGAGCGGCTGATCCCCTTCGACGTCATCCCGCGCATCATGTCGGCCAGCGAATGGACGCTGCTGGAGAAGGGCCTGAAGCAGCGCGTGCTCGCGCTCAACATGTTCCTCAAGGACATCTATCACGGCCGCGACATCCTGCGCGCCAACATCATTCCCGAGGACCTGATCTTCCAGAACCCGGTGTTCCGCCCGGAGATGAACGGCCAGGACGTGCCGCACGACATCTACGTCCACATCGCCGGCATCGACATCATCCGCACCGACGCGGACAATTTCATCGTGCTGGAGGACAATGCGCGCACGCCGTCCGGCGTGTCCTACATGCTGGAAAACCGTGAGATCATGATGCGGCTGTTTCCGGACCTGTTCGCCCGGCACCGCGTCGCGCCGGTCGAGCGCTATCCGGACGAGCTGCTCTCGGCGCTGCGCTCGGTGGCGCCGCACAGCGCCGCGGCCGAGCCGACGGTCGCGCTGATGACGCCGGGCGTCTACAACTCAGCCTATTACGAGCATTCGTTCCTGGCCGATAAGCTCGGCATCGAGCTGGTCGAAGGGCGCGACCTCATTGTCAAGAACGACGAGGTGTTCATGCGCACCACCGAGGGGCTGAAGCGGGTCGACGTGATCTACCGCCGCGTCGATGACGACTTCCTCGATCCTCTCACCTTCCGGCCGGACTCCGCGCTCGGCGTGCCCGGGCTGATGTCGGCCTATGCGGCCGGCAACATCACGCTCGCCAACGCGGTCGGCACCGGCATCGCCGACGACAAGGCGATCTACTCCTACATGCCCGATATCGTGAAGTTCTATCTCAGCGAGGAGCCGATCCTGAAGAACGTGCAGACCTGGCGCTGCCGGGAACCGCAGGATCTGTCCTATGTGCTCGACAACCTCGCGGACCTCGTCGTCAAGGAGGTGCACGGCTCCGGCGGCTACGGCATGCTGATCGGCCCCGCCGCGACCAAGGCCACCATCGAGGCGTTCCGCGACAAGCTCAAGCGCGAGCCCGAAGGCTTCATCGCGCAGCCGACGCTGGCGCTCTCGACCTGCCCGACCTGCACCGACAAGGGGCTGGCGCCGCGCCATGTCGACCTCCGCCCGTTCGTGCTGACCGGCAGCGACCGCACCACCATCGTGCCCGGCGGCCTGACCCGGGTGGCGCTGAAGGAAGGCTCGCTCGTGGTCAATTCCAGCCAGGGCGGCGGCACCAAGGACACCTGGATACTGAGTGAGTGAATTCTCGATGTGCTCAGTTCGCGCGGCATCGGCACCTCACCTCTCCCCTTGTGGGAGAGGTCGGATCGCATCGCAAGATGCGATCCGGGTGAGGGGTGACGCCCTCTCATGGGACCTGCGTCCCCTCACCCGGAGCTGCGCGCCGACCTCTCCCCGATGGGGAGAGGTGTTCCCCGCGACTCGTCCTGTCATACTCAACGGCATCACATTCTAGAGGTTGTGTCAGCATGCTGTCGCGCACCGCCGAAAATCTGTTCTGGCTGGCCCGCTACGTCGAACGCGCCGAGTATCTCGCGCGCACCATCGACGCGACGCTGCGCGTCACCGCGCTGCCGGCCGCCTATGTCGGCAAGACCAATGAATGGGACTCCGCCCTGCTGACCGCCGGCGTCGGCGCCAGCTTCTACGATCACTACGAGGAAGCCAACGAGCGCAACGTCGTCGAGTATCTGTCGGTCTCGGCCGAGAATCCCTCCTCGATCAGGAACTGCATCGAGGCGGCGCGACTCAACTCCCGCTCGGTGCGCACCGCGCTGACGTCGGAGATGTGGGACACCATCAATTCGGCCTGGATCGAGCTGCAGGCGGTCTGGAGCAAGGGCACCGGCAACCGCGAGGAGCTGGCAAAATTCTTGCGCTTCGTGCAGGAGACCTCGCTGCGCTTCGACGGCTCGGCCTACCGGACCATGCTGCGCAACGACGCCTACTGGTTCTCGCGGCTCGGCGTGCATCTGGAGCGCGCCGACAACACCGCGCGGATCCTCGACGTGAAGTATCACGTGCTGCTGCCCGAGGAGGAGCATGTCGGCGGCCCACTCGATTATTACCAGTGGACCTCGATCCTGCGCTCGGTGTCGGCCACCACGGCCTATCACTGGGTCTATCGCGAGACGCTCAAGCCCTGGCTGATCGCCGATTTGCTGATCCTCAACGACACGCTGCCGCGGTCGCTGGCGAGCTGCTACAGCAATCTGGTGCGCAATCTCGACCAGATCGGCGTCGCCTACGGCCGCCAGGGCCCCTCCCAGCGTCACGCCCGCGGCATCAGGAACCGGCTCGAGCACAGCCATATGGACGATATCTTCCAGCGCGGCGTGCATGAATTCATCCAGGAATTCATTGCGGACAACTCGCGGCTGGGCGAGATCATCACCAAGCAGTACCTGATCTAGGGTAAGGACGCGCATCAGGGACACTGCGCGGGCGTTCAATCTTCCCTCCGGGAGGGCAAAATCCCGTTGCGGCAATACCTGATCTAACCTACTGGAATCATGCCATGCGCCTGCGGATAGCCCATACCACCACCTACCGCTACGAGCCGGCGGCTTCGGGCGTGATCCAGATTCTGCGAATGACACCGAGCAGCCATGACGGCCAGTATGTCGCCGAGTGGCAGATCGACGTCTCGACCGATTCCAAGCTGGACACCCATGAGGACGCATTCGGCAACGTCACCCATGTGCTGACGCACGGTTCGATCGCCGACCTCACCATCCATTGCGAAGGTCTGCTCGAGACCCAGGACACCGGCGGCGTGCTGCGCGGCACCGACGAGCGGTTTCCGCCGAGCCTGTTCCTGCGCCCGACACCGCTCACCGACCTCAACCCAGCGATGGCGACGTTCGTGCGCGAGCTGCGCGCCGAGGCCGGCAGCGACGTGCTCGGCTTCCTGCACGCGCTGATGGTGCAGATCTTCGAGCACATGACCTTTGACGAGGATCCGACCAGCAGCACGACCTCGGCCTCCGAGGCGTTCGCGCTGAAGCGCGGCGTGTGCCAGGACTATGCGCACATCTTCATCGCCTGCGCGCGCGCCGGCGGCGTTCCGGCGCGGTTCGTCTCCGGCCATTTCCTGCGCTCCGACGGCATGGTCAACCAGCAGGCCGGCCACGCCTGGGCCGAGGCATTTGTGCCGGATCTCGGCTGGATCGGCTTCGATGCGGCCAACGGCATCTGCACCACCGACGCCCACGCCCGCGTCGCGATCGGCCTCGACTATCTCGGCGCGGCTCCGGTCCGCGGCACCCGCTACGGCGGCGGCACCGAAACGCTGACCGTCGCGGTGAAGGTCGATCAGGCCGGGCGTCCCGGGCAATGGCAGAGCCAGACGCAGTCGTAGGCCGGTCTCGCTTCCATCCTCATTCCCCGATGCGCAATCGCGCCTGGAATGACGATGGTGAAATGCGTGCATGACGTCTTCTCTGATGCCTCCAACCGCCGCCTCCCAGGGGCAGCTTGGTCCATTCGCGGCGCCTCCCGCGGCGGGAATTGGGGTTGGATGGCCCGGCGAAATTGGCTACTAGTTTCCCGCCGATAAACTCGGGCCGTTCGGGGACTGGAAATGACCTATTGCTGCGGAATTCTGGTGCGAGACGGCCTCGTCATGATCGCGGATACCCGCACCAATGCCGGGCTCGACAACGTCTCGACCTTCCGCAAGCTGCACATCTTCGAGCAGCCCGGCGAGCGCATCATGGCGGTCGCGAGCGCCGGCAATCTGGCGATCAGCCAGTCGGTGCTGTCGACCCTGACCGAGGGGATGGAAAATCCCGAGACCGGCGAGCGCGAGACGCTGATGAACGCGCCGACCATGTTCCAGGCGGCGCAGCGGATCGGCCGCGCCATCCGCGCCGTGCACGCCACCGAGGGTGACGCGCTGCGCGCGGAGGACATCTCGTTCGACGTCTCGTTCCTGTTCGGCGGCCAGATTAAGGGCTCGCGGATGCGCCTGTTCATGGTCTACACCGCCGGCAATTTCATCGAATGCACCACCGACACGCCCTACTTGCAGATCGGCGAGCACAAATACGGCAAGCCGGTGCTCGACCGCGCCATGCATTACGACGTCGAGCTCTATGAGGCGCTGAAGACCGGGCTGATCTCGATGGACTCGACGATGCGCTCCAACCTCGGCGTCGGCCTGCCGATCGACGTGCTGGTGGTGCGCAGCGACGCCTGCGAGGCCGACCTCAACCACCGCATCGAGGCCGGCGAGCCTTATTTCCACGACCTGCGCTCGCGCTGGTCGGCGGCGCTGCGCGCGGCGCACCAGAACATCCCACGGCCGCCCTACAAAAACGAAACCGAAGCCAAGTCCAAAGAAGCCAAGTCCAAATAGGCAAAGCCCAAGTAAGAGGAAACCAGATGACTGAGGCCACCAACAAGATCGCGCTCGTCACCGGTGCCGGCACCGGCGTCGGACGCGCGGCATCGCTCGCGCTGATGAACGCAGGCTACACCGTCGTGCTCGCCGGGCGCCGCATGGAGATGCTGGAGGAGACCAAGAAGCTCGGCGACAATATCGGCAAGAGCCTGTGCGTCTCGGCCGACATGACGAACCCGGCCTCGATCGCCGCACTGTTCGACAAGGTCAAGACCACCTATGGCCGGCTCGACGTGCTCTTCAACAATGCCGGCATGGGCGCGCCGCCCGTGAACTTCGAGGACCTGCCGCTCGAGCAATGGCAGGCGGTGGTCAACACCAACCTCACCGGCCCGTTCCTGTGCACGCAGCACGCCTTCCGCATCATGAAGGACCAGAACCCGCGCGGCGGCCGCATCATCAACAACGGCTCGATCTCGGCGCACGCGCCGCGGCCGTTCTCCGCCGCCTACACCTCGACCAAGCACGCCATCACCGGCCTGACCAAGGCCTCCAACCTCGACGGCCGCATGTACGACATCGCGGTCGGCCAGGTCGACATCGGCAACGCCGCGACCCCGATGACCGACCGCATGGTCAATGGCCCCGGCGTGCTGCAGCCCGACGGCACCACCAAGCACGAGCCGCGCATGGACGCCAAGGCGGTCGGCGACGCCGTCGCCTACATGGCCAGCCTGCCGCTCGATGCCAACGTGCTGTTCATGACTGTGATGGCGACGAAGATGCCGTTCGTCGGCCGCGGCTGATCCTTTCCCCTTCTCCCCGCCTGCGGGGAGAAGGTCGGGATGAGGGGGAGTCTCCGCGAGGACGGCAACAGGGGGCGCACTGCCAAAACACGGAAAACAACCCCATGCAAAGGAGCCGGCGGGCTGCCGACTTCGACACGGCGTCCGACGTCCTTGACACGTCGGGCAACTCAGGGATACTCTTCCAATATTCCGAAATCGCGCCCAGGACAGTGAGAGCTGACTCGCGGAGAGTCCGCCTCACCCGGATCGCATTTCGCTTCGCTGCATGCGATCCGACCTCTCCCCGCAGGCGGGGCGAGGAAGGCCAGAGCTAGCCCCGCGATCTCCGTCATTGCGAGCGAAGCGAAGCAATCCATCGCTCCGATTGCGTCGTCGCTTCGCTCCTCGCAATGACGGTGGATAGAGACTACCCTGCCCCTACTCCAGCTTCTCCACGTTCCGCAGCGTCGGGAACAGCTTCATCCAGAGCAGCGCGATCGCGACCGTGGCGAGCCCGCCGAGCACGGCCGATGGCACGGTACCGAGCAGCGCGGCGGCGACGCCGCTTTCGAACTGGCCGAGCTGGTTGGAGGCGTTGATGAACAGGAAGTTCACCGCGCCGACGCGGCCGCGCATCGCGTCCGGCGTCGCCAGCTGCACCAGCGAGAAGCGGATCACGACGCTGATCGTGTCGGCGGCGCCGAGCACCGCGAGCGCCAGCGCCGACAGCCACATCCATTGCGACAGCGCGAACACCACCGTCGCGACGCCGAACACGATCACCGCCTGGAACATGCGCATCCCGACCCGGCGGCTGATCGTATGACGCGCCAGCACCGTCGTCATCAAGAGCGCGCCGACCGCGGGCGCCGCGCGCAGCACGCCGAGGCCGAGCGGACCGGTCTGCAGGATGTCGCGAGCATAGATCGGCAGCAGCGCGGTGACGCCGCCGAACAGCACCGCGAACAGATCGAGCGAGATGGTGCCGAGGATCGCCGGATTGCTGCGCACGAAGCGGACGCCGGCGAACACGTCATCAGACGACGGGCTGTCCTTCACCGGCGCCTGCGGCAGATGCCCGATACCGCTGGTCAGCAGCGCGCCGAACAGCCAGAACAGCATCATCACGCCGTAGGGCACGCTCGGCATCAGCGCATAGGCGAAGCCGCCGAGCGCCGGCCCGGTGATGGTCGCGACCTGCGCCGCACCGCTCGAGATCGCGGTCGCCCGCTGCAGCGAGCCCTGCGGCGCGATCAGCGGCAGCAGTGCGGCGGTCGCCGGGCTCTCGAACGCACCGGCAATTCCGAGCACGAAGCTGGCGATGAAGATCTGCACCTCGGAAATCGTCCCGGCGAAGGTGCTTAACCCGAGCAGCAGCGCGGTGAGCGCTTCCGCGAACTGGCAGGCCTGCACCACGCGCTTGCGCTCGAAGCGGTCGGCGGCATGACCGGCGACGAACACGAGAAGCGCCGTCGGCAGAAACTGGATCAGGCCGACCATGCCGAGGTCGAAGGCGCTGCCGGTCAGCTCGTAGATCTGCCAGCCGATCGCCACCGCGCCGATCTGGCTGGAGAAGCGCGACAGGCTGCGCGACGACAGAAAAAACAGGAAGGGCCGGTGGCTGAGCAGATCGCGGGCGCCGACGGGCGTGGCGGTGGGCATGGCTGATGGCGTGGCCGACGGACTGCAACTTGTCAATGGCGGCAATGCCAACGCGCAACAGCATTGCGCCAAGCGAGGTCCCTGACATAATCGCGCGAAATGTTTCGGGGACATGATGCTGCAATTGCAATCGGCGTTCGGCGTACTGGCGTTGCTCCTGATCGCCTGGGCGCTCAGCGAGAATCGCCTGATGGTGTCGCTGCGGCAGGCCGCGATCGGCCTTGCCGTCACCATGGTCACCGCGCTGGTTCTGATCAAGGTGCCGCTGGTTGCGCAGGCCTTCGGCGCGATCAACGAGGCGGTCGGCACCATCGGCGCCGCGACGCGGGCCGGCACCGCCTTCGTGTTCGGCTATGTCGGCGGCGGCACGCTGCCATTCGATCCGAAGACGCCGGGCTCGGATTTCATCCTCGCCTTCCAGGCGCTGCCGATCGTGCTCGTGATGAGCGTGCTGACGACGCTGTTGTTCTACTGGCGGGTGCTGCCGCCGGTGGTGCGCGGCATGGCCTGGCTGCTCGAGCGCACGCTCGGCGTCGGCGGCGCGGTCGGGCTCTCGACGGCGGCCAACATCTTCCTCGGCATGGTGGAGGCGCCGCTGTTCATCCGCCCCTACCTGGCGCAGCTGACCCGCAGCGAATTGTTTCTGGTGATGACCGGCGGCATGGCCGGGATCGCAGGCACCGTGCTCGTGCTCTACGCCACGCTGCTTGCGCCGCTCATTCCGGATGCCGCCGCGCATTTCGTCATTGCGTCGGTGCTGGGCGCGCCAGCCGCGATCCTGGTTAGCCTGATCATGGTGCCGGAAACCTCCGGCCGCCGCACCGGCGGATCGCTCGACGATCCCGACGTCCCGGTCGCCTCGACGATGGATGCGATCGTGAAGGGCACCACGACCGGGCTCGAGCTGCTGTTCAACATCGTCGCGCTGCTGCTGGTGCTGGTGGCGCTGGTCTACCTGGTCAACGCGATCATCGGCCTGCTGCCCGAGATCGGCGGCGCAAAGATCTCGCTGCAGCGGCTGCTCGGCCATCTGATGGCACCGGTGTGCTGGCTGATGGGCTTGCCCTGGCCGCAGGCGATCACGGCCGGAAGCCTGATGGGCACCAAGACGGTGCTGAACGAGCTGATCGCCTATGTCGAGCTGTCGAAGCTCGGTCCCGACGCGCTCGATCCGCGCTCGCGGCTGATCATGCTCTATGCGATGTGCGGTTTTGCCAACTTCGCCAGCCTCGGCATCATGATCGGCGGCCTCGGCGTGATGGCTCCGGAGCGCCGCGAGGAGATCAACGCGCTCGGACTGAAGTCGATCGTCTCGGGCACGCTGACGACGTGCCTGATGGGCGCAATCGTCGGAGTGATGACGTGACCGTGCCCACCGCTGTCATTCCGGGGCGACGCGAAGCGTCGAGCCCGGAATCCATCGGGCCGCAAGCCATGTGGAGGAATGGATTCCGGGCTCGCGCTGCGCGCGCCCCGGAACGACGGGGAGAGGATGGCGAAGCAGTAGCCCGGATGCAGCGCAGCGCAATCCGGGATTCTTGCGCGGATGCAGGCCCCGGATTTCGCTTCGCTGCATCCGGGCTACGAGAGCCATCCACCCGTCGTTCCGGGACGATCAGGCCTTCAGCTCGACCGTCTTGAATTCGGCCGGCAGGATCACCTCCAGCAGTTCGACGTCGTCGGAATAATCCAGGATCATGTGCTTGATGCGCGGCGGCTGGGTCCAGGCGCTGCCTTCTTGCATCAGTGTCTCGCCCTCGCCTTCGATGTAGGTCTTCACCCAGCCCTTGAGCACGTAGACCATCTGGAATTCGACGTCGTGGAAGTGCAGCTTCGACACTTCCTCCGGATTGCACGGTCCCTGCAACCGGATGACGTGCGCTTGCGCGAGGCCATGGCTGGCGGCGGCGATGCCGAGGTCGCGATACTTGGCGTAAGCGCGCAGGCCGTCGGCCTTGAAATCCTCCTCGCGGTGATGGCTGATCGCGACGCGCTGCCTCGGACGGGCCTTGGTTGCGGCCTTCGCCGGCTTCTTGGCGGCCGAGACGCGGCCCTTCGACTTGATGGTTTTCCGCGCGGTCGATTTGGCTGCTGTCCGCAGCCCCGTCCATTTCTTCCGCACCGCAGTCTTGGCTGCGGGTCTTGATGCCGCTTTTTGCTTGGCCATTGTTTATGTTTACCTCCCGTCGTCTTGACGGAGCGAGGCTAGCACAATCCGCGCCTCGCTGGGTGGGCAAAGCAGCGCAAGCGCCGTGCCCCCCTGCTCGGCGTGCGCACACGACTGATCTGAAATTCGGCGCTAGTGCAGCCGGAAGACACCGTCGACGGCGCGCAGTTCGGCCGGCTTGATCAGCTTGGAATGCGCCACCGTCACCGAGAACAACGGCCCTTCCAGCTTGTCCTGCCAGAAGGCCAGGAAATCCTGCAGCGCCGGAAATTTCGGGAACAGGTCGTAGTTCTGCCAGACGTAGGTCTGCAGCAGCGCCGGATGATCCGGCATCCGGTAAAGGATCTGTGCCGTCGTCAGACCGTACCCAAGCAACTGCTTCCGGAAATCATCGGAAGCGCCCCCACCAACCTGCGAGTCCATGCCAAACCTCCTGTGACGGAGCGCATCCGCATGGGGGCCGGCCCGCCGGACCACCGGCATGGATGCGCTCACATGA
This sequence comes from Bradyrhizobium semiaridum, assembly GCF_020329505.1. Lineage (GTDB taxonomy): Bacteria > Pseudomonadota > Alphaproteobacteria > Rhizobiales > Xanthobacteraceae > Bradyrhizobium > Bradyrhizobium semiaridum. The sequence continues at coordinate 49,252 of NZ_JAGKJJ010000009.1, read as the reverse complement.
GAGAAATGTGACGCAAGCGACTAACTCCTCACAAGCCTAAATGTTTAACGGGCAGTTGAAAACTCTTGCACTGGCAGCAGCTTACCGCGTCTGCTAATAGCGCGACGTACGCGCGGGCCAGCCGGTTAAGCATGCTGAAATCATGCTGGCAGCCGTGCTCCTGGAGTGCCAAATTTCTGCTAGGAGGCTCTTGCCCGCCGCCCGGCCTTGGCCTATCTCTCGCGCAGCAGATTGGCACTCACCCAGTCAGACTGCTAACAATTCAAGAATCTACAGCATCCACAAATGTTTAGGAGGACTGCATGAAATTCCGTCCGCTTCACGACCGCGTCGTGGTCAAGCGCATCGACGCCGAAGAGAAGACTGCTGGCGGCATCATCATTCCGGACACTGCCAAGGAAAAGCCCTCGCAGGGCGAAGTCATCGCCGTCGGCCCGGGCGGCCGCGACGAAGCTGGCAAGCTGATCCCGATCGACGTGCAGGTCGGCGACCGCGTGCTGTTCGGCAAGTGGTCCGGCACCGAAGTCAAGATCGACGGTGAAGACCTCTTGATCATGAAGGAAAGCGACATCATGGGCGTCCTCGACGTCCCCGCTTCCAAGAAGAAGGCGGCCTGAGCCCCTCTCCCTCCCGGTTTAATTCTCTCAAGGAAAAACTCAGATGGCAGCTAAAGAAGTCAAATTCTCCGTCGAGGCACGCGACAAGATGCTGCGCGGCGTCGACATTCTCGCCAACGCGGTGAAGGTCACCCTCGGTCCGAAGGGCCGCAACGTGGTGCTCGAGAAGTCGTTCGGCGCTCCCCGCATCACCAAGGACGGCGTCACCGTCGCCAAGGAGATCGAGCTCGACGACAAGTTCGAGAACATGGGCGCGCAGATGGTGCGCGAAGTCGCCTCCAAGTCCGCTGACGCGGCCGGCGACGGCACCACCACCGCGACCGTGCTGGCCCAGGCGATCGTGAAGGAAGGCGCCAAGTCGGTCGCCGCCGGCATGAACCCGATGGACCTCAAGCGCGGTATCGACCTCGCGGTCGAAGCCGTGGTCGCGGACCTGCAGAAGAACTCGAAGAAGGTCACCTCGAACGAGGAGATCGCCCAGGTCGGCACCATTTCGGCCAACGGCGATGCCGAGATCGGCAAGTTCCTCGCCGACGCCATGAAGAAGGTCGGCAACGAGGGCGTGATCACGGTCGAGGAAGCCAAGTCGCTGGAGACCGAGCTCGACGTCGTCGAGGGCATGCAGTTCGACCGCGGCTACATCTCGCCCTACTTCGTCACCAACGCCGACAAGATGCGCGTCGAGATGGACGATGCCTACATCCTCATCAACGAGAAGAAGCTCTCCTCGCTGAACGAGTTGCTGCCGCTGCTCGAGGCCGTGGTGCAGACCGGCAAGCCGCTGGTGATCGTCGCCGAGGACGTCGAAGGCGAAGCCCTCGCCACCCTCGTCGTCAACCGCCTGCGTGGCGGCCTGAAGGTCGCGGCCGTCAAGGCTCCGGGCTTCGGCGATCGCCGCAAGGCCATGCTGCAGGACATCGCGATCCTGACCGGCGGCCAGGCCATCTCGGAAGACCTCGGCATCAAGCTCGAGAACGTCACGCTGCAGATGCTCGGCCGCGCCAAGAAGGTGATGATCGACAAGGAGAACACCACGATCGTCAACGGCGCCGGCAAGAAGGCCGACATCGACGCCCGCGTCGCCCAGATCAAGGCGCAGATCGAGGAGACCACCTCGGACTACGACCGTGAGAAGCTGCAGGAGCGTCTCGCCAAGCTCGCTGGCGGCGTCGCGGTGATCCGCGTCGGCGGCGCGACCGAGGTCGAGGTGAAGGAGCGCAAAGATCGCGTTGATGACGCGATGCACGCGACCCGCGCGGCCGTCGAGGAAGGCATCGTCCCGGGCGGCGGCGTCGCCCTGCTCCGTGCCTCCGAGGCGCTGAAGGGCCTGCGCACCAAGAACGACGACCAGAAGACCGGCGTCGAGATCGTGCGCAAGGCGCTGTCGGCTCCGGCTCGCCAGATCGCGATCAACGCCGGTGAAGACGGCTCGGTCATCGTCGGCAAGATCCTGGAGAACAAGGGCTACACCTACGGCTTCGACTCCCAGACCGGCGATTATGCCGACCTCGTCAAGAAGGGCATCATCGACCCGACCAAGGTCGTGCGCACCGCGATCCAGAACGCGGCCTCGGTTGCCGCGCTCTTGATCACCACGGAAGCGATGGTCGCCGAGCTGCCGAAGAAGGCCGCGGCCGGCCCCGCAATGCCTCCGGGCGGCGGCATGGGCGGCATGGACTTCTAAGTCCGGCCATTCAGGCAAGACACGGAATGCAAAACCCCGGCAGCGATGCCGGGGTTTTTGTTTTGAGTTGCGTGTTGATTTGTTCCGCAAGCCACCACTACCATCCCTCGTCATTCCGGGGCGCGCGAAGCGCGAGCCCGGAATCCATTCCGCCGCTTGCTCATGGCCTATTACGTCTACCTTCTCGCGAGCGACAAGTACGGCACGCTGTATCTCGGTGTGACGAACGAGATCGTGCGGCGAATTTACGAGCACAAGAGCAAGGTGGTCGCCGGCTTCACGAAGCGGTACGCGGTCGACAGGCTCGTCTGGTTCGAGATCTATGACGATGCAGTCACGGCCATCGCGCATGAGAAGGAATTGAAGAAGTGGCGACGGGATTGGAAGATCAGGCTGATTGAAGAGAAGAATCCGCAGTGGCTTGATCTGTATCCGGAAATTGCCGCCGGACATATTGGATGAATGGATTCCGGGCTCGCGCTTCGCGCGCCCCGGAATGACGGAGGATAGGTTACCGCAATACGTCGAGCAACGCTGTCCCCGAATGAAATGAAAGGCCGCCCGTGGGCGGCCCTTCTTCTCTTACGCGCTCTCGGGCGCCTTGAGGCGGACCAGCCGCGTCAGCAGCGCATCGAGGCCCTCGCCGTTGCCGGCATGCAAGTCGATGCGGCCGACCTTCTCGACCAGGCGCTCCAGCGACTCCAGCTCCTTGAGCCGCAGCAGCAGAGGGTTCTCCTCCAATGGATTCCGGCTTCTCGCGGAGCCTGGCATCGGGCGCGCATTCGCGCGACCCGTTGGCGAGTCCCGGAATGACGAGCAGTTCACTGAAACGCGACCTCGGCAAAGCTCCTGAGCTTGCGCGAATGCAGGCGTTCGGATTCCTGCTGCTTGAGCCGCTCCAACGCCTTGAGGCCGATCTCGAGGTGCTGGCCGACGCGCTGGCGGTAGAAATTGCTCGCCATGCCCGCGAGCTTGATCTCGCCGTGCAGCGGCTTGTCGGAGACGCAGAGCAGCGTGCCGTAGGGCACGCGGAAGCGATAGCCGTTGGCGGCGATCGCCGCCGATTCCATGTCGAGCGCGATGGCGCGCGACTGCGACATCCGCCTGATCACCTGCGGGCCGCTGATCTCCCAGTTGCGATTGTCGACGCTGGCGACGGTGCCCGTGCGCATCAGCCGCTTCAGCTCGAAGCCGTTGAGGCCAGTGACCTCGCCGACCGCCTCCTCGAGCGCGACCTGCATCTCCGCCAGCGCGGGGATCGGCACCCACAGCGGCAGCTCGTGATCGAGCACGTGATCCTCGCGCACATAGCCATGGGCCAGCACGTAGTCGCCGAGCCGCTGCGTGTTGCGCAGGCCGGCGCAATGGCCGATCATCAGCCAGGCGTGCGGACGCAGCACCGCGACGTGGTCGGTGATGTTGCGCGCATTCGACGGACCGATCCCGATGTTGATCAGCGTGATGCCGCGATAGCCGGGCGCGACGAGATGGAACGCCGGCATCTGCGGGGTGCGCTCGGGAAAGCTCCCGCTGGTGCCGCCGCCGAGCCGCGCGTTGCGCGTGATCACATTGCCCGGCGCGATGAACGCTTCGAGTCCCGCCTCGCCCGACGCGAGGCGCTGCTGGCTCAATTGCACGAAGGCATCGACATAGAACTGGTAGTTGGTGAAGATCACGAAATTCTGGAAGTGCTCCGGATCGGTGCCGGTGTAGTGATAGAGCCGGCGCAGCGAGTAATCGACGCGCGCCGCGCGGAACAGCGCAAGTGGCTCGGGCGCGCCGGGCTTCAGCTCGAACGTGCCGTCGGCGATCGCATCGTCCATCGCGGCGAGATCGGGCGTATCGAACACGTCGCGCAGCGAGCGCGTGAACGCCGAGCTGTCGGCGATGGTCAGCGCCGCCTCGATGTTGATATCGCGGCGATAGGCGAAATGGATCGGGATCGGCTCGCCGGACTCGCCGATCTCGACCGCGACGCCATGGTTCTTGATCAGCAGCCCGATCTGCTCGGTGAGATAGGTCCGGAAAATATCCGGCCGCGTGATGCTGGTCTCGTGCACGCCGGGGCCTGCGACGAAGCCGTAGGACAGGCGCGAGTCGAGCCGCGCGTGGGACGATGTCGTGATGCGGACAAACGGATAACACGCGCGCACCCGCGCCGCGAGCGGCGCGCCGTTGACATAGGCCTCGAAGCGATCGCGCAGGAAGGTGGTGTTGCGCTCGTAGATCTCCTCGAGACGACTCACCGCCGCCTCGGCATCGACGAACGCCTCAGTCGCGATCGGCGGCGGAGTTTCGAGGAGAGATGCAGGACACATGTCGCTTGCCGATCCGGGACTCGCTGGGCTGCCGGAAGGTTACCATATCCGGCGCCCGTTCGCGAAACGGACGGAGCGTATGCAATAATACCGCTTCAGATGCGGCGCGCCGTCGCGCCTACTGAACCCGCGCCAGCACTGCGAGGCGGCGGATGCCCTTGTTGCGGTAGGCATCGAGGAACGCGTAATAATCCTTGAAAGAGACGCAGCCGTTGGAGTCGCCGTTCGGACCCAGCATGTAGGTGTGCGCGAGCAGGCCGACGCGGTTGAAGATCTTGCCCTCGCCGCCGATCGGCGTCAGGCGCAGCGCCGGCACGCCGTGGAACAGCGCCTCGCGTGGCTTCAGCTCATAGATGTGCGGCGGCGTCACGCCGACCATCTTCAGATGCGCGGAGCGCGGATCGTCGATCCGGGAGCCGAGGCCGGAATGCGCTTCGAGCCGCGTCCCGTCGGGCAGATACACGGTCTTCGCCGAGATGTCGTAGACCGCGGTCTGGCGGTCATAGGGCGGCGAGCCGCCGAGCATCGGGTTCTGATCCAGCGTCGAGGGAATGCTGCCGGTGACGTTGGCGTCGGCCGACGCGAACGACAACAGCCCGCCGCTCGACTCGCGCTTGCCCCACAGCTTCTCGACCATGGTCTGCCGGTCGTTCGAGGCGATCGACATCACCGCCGCCTTGGCGCGCGCGGCCATGTCGCGCACCGTGCCGCTGCCGGATTTCGACGCCGACCGGGTCTCGGCAGACTTCGGCTCAGATTTGGGCTGGACTGACGCAGACGGGTCGTTGAGCGCCACCTGCAAGCTGGCGGCGGCCTCCTTCTTGGCGGCCTCGACGGATTTCGGCGACGGCAACGGCTTGGAGGCCTCGGTGATTTTTGTGGTCGCGACCACCTTGGGCGCGTCGGCGAGTTTCGGCGCGGCCGCCTGCTTGATCGGGTCGATCTGCGGCGCGGCGTCGGCCACGACGCTCGACGGCACGCCGTCCGGCGATGCCGCCGCAAACCGATCGTTAAACATAAGCGAAGGTGCAGCAGGTTCCGACTTCGCAGCTTCCGACTTGGCGACCTCGGTCTTCGCGGCCGCGGCCGGCGGAGGCGTCAGCGACGCGAATACCTCGTTGAACGCGGGCGTGGGCCGCGACGCGACGGCGACGGGCCGCTTAACCACTGGCGCATCGAACGCCGCATTGCTCACCGACGGATAGACGCTGGCGGCGAAGATGTTGGCATAGACGGTCCAGGCGCAGCCGAGCACCAGCCCCGCCACCGCGGCGCTGCCGAGGAAATGCTGCGGAAGGATTTTTCGGGAAGGTTTCCTGCGGCTCGGCGCCCCAAGAACATACGCACTCGCACTCGTACCCATACGCCCGGCGCTCAAAACAGATCCACCCAAGTCCCTTGCTCGACGCGGCGCCGAACAATGTTCGGCGCGATGTCGCGCAGGGGGCACAGGCGGCCATTAAGGCGACTTTTAGTTAAATGCGACTTAACCGGACGCGATCCCCTGCAGCGCGGGAAGTGCCTGTGGCATGGGGCTTTTTTAAGATGGCGACAGATCGATGAAAGGCATTTTCTGTCCCATCATGGGACATTTGCAGCCCCATCCGACGCGCCCGGAAGCTGCGGAGAATTTCATTGCCGACCGTCCCGTAATCGCGCGGGGATCGGGCAACAATCATCTCCCGACCGCGAAAGATCAGCCGCGCGGCGAGGCGTCGGGCGGCGTGTTGACCTCGCGCAGCAGCTCAGGCGGCAGCGAGCGATCGAACACCTCGCCCTTCGGATCTTGCAGCGCCTCGAGCGCGTAGGTCTCGACCGTCAGCGGCCCGCGCATGCGTTGGGCCTCGCCGACCGTCGCGATGCTGGCGAACGTCTCGCGCATCGACTTCGGCAGGCTCTGCTCGACGTCATGCACGTAGAGCAGCTTGCCGGACAGTTGCGACCGATCCGGCTCGGGCATGTTGACCCAGCGGATGCGCTGGCCGTGCTGCGCGACGCAGGTACCCTTCGGCAGATAGAACGTGAGCCAGCCGGTGGTGCCGTAGTCCGGCGCCAGCACGCAGCTCGCCCCGACCCGGACGCGCACCGCCTCGATCTCGCTCGCGAGCTGCGGCCAGCCGACGCCGACGCTGCGCACGGTGGAGTCGCGGTGATAACCCGACAGCAGTCCGGTGTTGGCCTGCACGATCAGCAGCACGAACAGCACGACGCCGCCGGGCGCCGCCCAGCGGCGGCAGAAGTCCACGGTGCGCTGCTGGCGCGCCGACCATTGCACCTGGATCGCGGCGACCGCGGCCGCGATCGTGAAGGCCGGATAGACCGGCGCGAACCAGTTGGCCTCGACCCGCGCGTGCAGCGAGTGCCAGATGAAATAGAGCACGATGGTCCAGAACATCGTGTTGACCAGCACGCGCGCCGGCAGCGCGCCGGCGCGGCGCTGATAGAGCGCGTAAAGCCCCATCACGCCGAGGATGAAGACCAGCGGCGTGGCGAAGACGAACTGGGTCGGGACCAGTTCGGCAATGTAGGCCGGGTGGAAATCCTCGATCCGCGCCCGCCCCATCTGCTTGATGAACGACACCCAATGATGATCGGCGTTCCAGAGGATCACCGGCGCGAATATCGCGAGCGCGACCAGCCCGCCGAGATAGAGCCAGGGCGACAGAAACCAGCGCCGCAGCTTCGGCACCACCGTCAGCCAGATCAGGATGCCGGGTCCGAAGAACAGCGCATTGTACTTCGACAGCAGCGCCGCGCCCGCGCTGGCGCCGACCGCAAGCCACCAGACGCCGCGGCCGCTCTCCAGCACCTTGGCGAGGGAGAACAAGAGGAAACTCGCCGCGACCAGCACCGGCGCATCCGGCGTCACGATCAGCGTGCCGACGGCGGCCATCAGCGTCGCGTTGAGCAGGATGGTGGCGCAGGCGGCGACACGGCTGCCGCCGAACAGGATCGCAGCCGCGCGGTAGACCGCCCAGCTCATGGGCAGCGCGAGCAGGATCGAGACCAGCCGCACGCCGAGCGGCGTGTCGCCGGCGATCATGGTGCCGAGCCGGATCACGACCGCCACCATCGGCGGATGGTCATAATAGCCGCCGGCCAGCGCCTTCGACCACATCCAGTAATAGGCTTCGTCGAAGGTCAGCGGCGTCCAGGCGGCCGCCACGAGCCGCAGCGCGACCAGAGCGCATACCGCAAGAGCGGTGTCCTGAGCGAGCCGCGCTTCATTCAGCTTCATGCCAGCGTCATCGCTTGCGCCAGACGAACAGCCCGGACATCGCGTAGTTCCAGACCACGCCCATCAGCGCGCCCGCCGCGCCCGCGAGCCACCAGATCGGCTCCTGATCGTAGACCGAGAAAGCGACGCCGACATTGGCCAACAGGCCGACGCTGCAAACGAGATAGAACAGCAACAGGCCGCGCAGGATCGCAAGGCCCTTCAGCCGCTGGTCGCGATAGGTCAGGAAGTTGTTGAGGATGAAGTTGCTGGTCATGGCGACGATCGCGCCGGTGGCCTGCGCTTCCGGAAACGGCACCTGGAAGACTTCCAGCGCGATGAACAGCGCGGCGAGATGCACCAGCAGGCCGAGCGCGCCGACCATCCCGAACAGGATGAAGCGCAGCGAGATCACGTCATGGGTCAGCTTCGCGAGCACGAGGCCGAGGAAGTCGAGCGCGACCATCGAATCGAGCTTGCTCTCGCCATGCTGGCGCGCACCGAAGGTGTAAGGAATCTCGACCGTACGCAGCTTGCCCTGCCCGGTCGCGATCACGTCGAGCAGGATCTTGAAGCCCTGCGTCGAGAGCTGCGGCGCGAGCTCCTCGAAGCGGTCGCGCCGGACCATGAAGAAGCCGCTCATGGGATCGGCGACCTCGACCTTCAGCGCGCGGCGCGCGATCTCGGTGGCAAAGGCGCTGGCGCCGGCGCGCTGCTTGTTGAAGCCCTCGGCCTTGTAGCCCTCGATGTAGCGGCTGCCGATCACGAGATCGGCCTTCCCGTCCGCGAGCAGCGCCACCATCTTCGGGAGCTGGGTCTCGTCATGCTGCAGGTCGGCATCGATGACAGCGGCAAACGGTGCGCTCGAGGCCAGGATGCCCTCGATGCAGGCGCCTGACAGGCCGCGGCGGCCGACCCGGCGGATGCAGCGCACGCGGGAATCCTGCCGCGCCAGGCCGCGCACCACATCCCAGGTGCCGTCCGGCGAATTGTCGTCGACGAAGATCACTTCCCACGACACGTCCTTCAGCGTCGCGTCGAGCCGCCGGTACAGCACCGTGACATTGTCCCGTTCGTTGAAGGTCGGGACGACGACCGAAAGCTGCGGCAAACCAGCGGCCTGCGACAGGGTTTCGGGGCCCGGCTTGATGGCGTCATTCATGAGCGCCAGCGTATAGCCGCAGCCTCTCCCGCTGCCAAGGCGGGTGAGTCGAAACTCACTCTCGGTAGGTGGAAAACGGGGTCAGAATACCCCTCAAAATACCAACGACCACGAACAAGGGGCGCGCGTACATCCGGCGCAGCCGACATTGCCGTGGTCGTTCCAGCGCCGGAGCCCCAGAAGAGCTGCAACGTCGCTGTTCTGAGCTAGATAGGAAGGCCTTGGACGATCCGCAAGGGCTCGGGGGCGGACAGCGCTAGTTGTTCGGGACTTCGCGGATCACCGGGCCGCGCGGCGCCGGGGCTGCCGGGGCCGGCTCCGCGGCGGGAGCCGCCTGCTGCTGCGCCGCGGCGGGCTGGGCCCGATTGCGGATCTGGGTCGGGGACGGCCCATAGACGAACGCGGCGGCCAGCGCGATGACCGCCACCACCGTGCCCAGGAAGCCTGCTGTCGACCGCGAATCCATGCCCGATCATCCCCTCGCTTGTGCGCGGATTGATAGCAAAAATCGGCTGACCGCAACAGGATCAGGACGGCTATTTGGCGGCGGCTCGGCGCCGCACGAAGGCCGTCACGATGTCCTTCTGCGCGAGCTCGATGGCGCGGTTGGCAGTTGCAAGCCGCGCGCCGGCATCCTGTTTCGGAAACTGCTGCGACAGGAAATCGATCAGCGATACCCGGAAGTTCTGCCGCTCCGACGGGCAGACGGTTGCGATCAGCGAGGTGAACTCCTGGTCGGACATGGTCTTGTTGCTGTCGCGCGGATATTCGCGAGCAAGACAATTCCAGTATGCGTCGCGGCCGGTGACCGCGAGCCTGTGCGCATCGTCGACCTCGTCGGCCATGGCAGCAGGAGGCAGGAGCAAGAGGACGGCGGCGGCCAGCATGCGCATTGTTGTTCTCCCGTTTTCCGCATCCTAGCCAACGCTGACAACCGCGATAAGCGCTGCCGGCGAAATCTGGCAAACTGGCCAATCACGATTATTTTGACTAGTCTCGATCTCTTCTCCCCCTTCTCGCGACGAGTGCAATCGTGGCCAAAGCTCCCACCAAGGCAAGCAAGACGGACGCAGGCAAGATCTACATCGGCATCGGCGGCTGGACCTTCGAGCCGTGGCGCGGCGTGTTCTACCCGGACAAGCTCGCGCAATCGAAAGAACTCTCCTACGCCGCCTCGAAGCTGACCTCGATCGAGATCAACGGCACCTACTACGGTTCGCAGAAGCCGGAGAGCTTTCGCAAATGGGCCAGCGAAGTGCCTGATGGGTTCATCTTCTCGCTGAAGGGCCCGCGCTTCGCCACCAACCGCCGCGTGCTGGCGGAGGCCGGCGATTCCGTGAAGCGGTTTTACGATTCCGGCGTGCTGGAGCTGAAGGACCGGCTCGGACCCGTGCTCTGGCAGTTCGCACCGACCAAGAAGTTCGACGGCGCCGATTTCGGCAAGTTCCTCGAGCTGTTGCCGCGCAAGCTCGACGGCCGCGCGCTCCGTCACGTGGTCGAGGTGCGCCACGACAGCTTCAAAGTGCCGGAGTTCATCGCGCTGCTGCGCGAGCATCAGGTGCCGGTGGTGTTCGCCGAGCACGGCAAATATCCGGCGATCGCCGACATCGCCAGCGACTTCGTCTATGCCCGGCTGCAGAAAGGCAATGACGAGCTGAAGACCTGCTATCCGCCGAAGCAGCTCGACGCCTGGGCCAAGCGCTTCCAGGATTGGGCCAGCGGCGGTGAGCCCGACGACCTGCCGCGTGTCGACAAGACCGCGCCGAAGAAGATCCCGCGCGACGTGTTCGCCTATGTGATCCACGAGGGCAAGATCCGCGCGCCGGCGGGCGCAATGGAATTGATCGAACGCGTGAAGTAGGCGGAGCCGCCAAAGGGAGCTGCCATGGCGAAGCAGAAGAAGCTGTTCACCATCGGCTACGAGCAGACCCCGTCGAAGGCGGTGCTCGACGAGCTCGAGCAGGCCGGCGTCAAGCTTTTGGTCGACGTCCGCGCGGTGGCCTCATCGCGGCGTCCGGGCTTCTCCAAGAGCGCGCTCGCCGCGGGCCTCGACGAGCGCGGCATTTCCTATGTTCATCTGCGCGGCCTCGGCACGCCGAAGACCGGCCGCGAAGCGGCGCGCAGCGGCAAGTATGAGCTGCTGGAGAAGATCTACACCGCCCATCTGAAGACCGCGCAGGCCAAGGAGGAGCTCGACGAGCTGTCGGCGCTGGTGAGGACGTCAGGCCCGGCCTGCATCCTCTGCTACGAGCGCGATCACAGGCACTGCCACCGGCGCTGGATCGCCGAAATCATCGAGGACCGCAACGGCGTCAAGACCGAGAATCTGACGGCGCCGCAGGTTTAAAACTCGATCTGATAGAATCGGAACGAGACTCCAGGCCGTATCCGACCCGAGCCTCTCCGTCCTTCCTGTTTAGGATGACGACGTTCGCGCCAAATGCAGCGCTGCTTCGATGCCGCCATCCAGCATTTGCTGCGCTTCGGCAGCGTCGGGCACGGCCCGCGCAAACTGTAGCGTGCCCACCATGAGTCCGAAGATGGCCCTCGCCCGGCGGCGGTTCGCAGCAGAATCTGCACCGGGCAGCAGCGCCGCCAAACTCGCAACATAGCTCGCCAGCGCTTTCTCGTAATCCCGCCTGGTATTCTGGGGCTGGCGCGCGATCTCCGGAAGCAATGCAGCGGAGGGGCAGCCTTGCGCGGGGGTTTCGAGGTGCGCGCGATTCAGGTAGCGCCGGATCGCACCTTCAAGATCGAGGCCCATTAGCTGATCCTCATCAAGGCAACGCTGCTGGTCACTAAGCGCGCGCGCCAGTGCCTCGCGAACAAGCGCATCCTTGGACTCGAAGTGCGGAGAGAATGCCCCTTTGGTCAGGCCGGCCTCGCCCATGATCCCGGCAATCCCGGTGGCGGAGATGCCGTCCCGGCGCATGCATTTCGATGCCACATCGACGATGTGCCGTCGTGTTGCCCGCTTATGACCTTTCTCGAAGCGCATCTCGTCTCAACTCCACTCATGTCTCCCGGATGCCAGAATCACGCGTCAATCGGCCAGACACCCGAGGACGCTTTCGACCTTGCGGGCAATGGCTAAGAGCATGCGGTCGCTGCCTAGAGGGGCATCAAGCTCAAGGCCAATCGGCAGCCCGGCGCGAGACAGGCCAACGGGAAGACTGACACCAGGCAACCCGACGCTGCTCGCTGAGACCGTGTGATTCGCCAATGCGAGATAGCTGACCTCCTGCCCTGCGATATTGACGGTCGCCTGCTCGTCAATCAGAGGCGCTGTACACGGCGTGGTCGGCTGCAGAATGACTTGCGCCCCGCGAGCAACGAACGCCGTGTCGAGCCGGCGCTGGATCTCCGGCCGAGTCACGTTGAGCGCCGTCTGATAGGCTTCTGCCGAGACGGCACCTGCACCACTCGGCAGCACAATGTGTTCCCACGCCTGCCGAAGCTGGGGCTTGAGACCCTCGTAAATCGTCTCGAACGTCGTCGGAATGTCGTGATGGCGAAGGAATTCCGATATTGCATCCATCGTCTCATGGGCGAAGATGCCCCATGTCGCGGTTTGGACGAGGTTATTGAAATCATCGCCGAGATCCACCTCAACGACCTCCGCGCCGGCGTGCTGCAGACGCCGAACCACGTCACGGAATCGGCTCTCGACTTCCGAGTCCACCAGATCCAGAAACTGTCGCGGCGCGAAGGCCAATCGGACTCCCTTCAGATCATGGTCGCGGTCGGAAAGTTCTGCTGTCTGTTCGCCGGTCATGACCTGGTCCAGCAGGACGCAATCCCCGACGCTTCCGGCAAATGCACCTGTCGTATCGAGCGTGTGGGAGATCGGAGCGACACCCTTGCGCGGCCACCGTCCGGTGGTTGGCTTGAATCCCACGACGCCACAGAACGATGCGGGCACCCGGATCGACCCGACGGTGTCACCACCCAACGACGCTGGAACGAGGCGGGCGGCCACGGATGCGGCGGAGCCGCTCGAGGAGCCGCCCGACACGCGGTCTCGAGCGTGCGGATTCTTCACCTGGCCGTAACGTGCGTTATGGCCGGTCAAGCCATAGGACATCTCGACGAGGTTATTCTTCCCGAACACCAGGGCGCCCGCGCGCTTTATGGCAGCGACAGCGTCCGCATCTTCCCGCGGCACGAAGTGAGCGAGGCTATCGAGCCCGAGGCTCGTGGGCAGCCCTTTCGTCAGATAACTGTCTTTCACGGCGAGCGGCACGCCCAATAGCGGAGCCGCCGACCCGGCGGCACGTGCCTTGTCCGCGTTCTTCGCGGCCTCCAAGACGGCCGCCTCATCGATGGTGATGAAGGCATTGAGCTCGGCATGCGTTCGCGCACGGCGCAGAAGCGACGCGGTATATGCTTCCGACGTGATTTCGCCACCGCGAATAGCTGCTGCAGCGGCGGCGAGCCCCAGCGAGGAGCCGTCCATGGATTGTTCGGGAGCCATGTGGCGCGAAACGGCGGTCATGTCGTTCATGAAGTCCTCGCAGCGAGCGGTTTGCGGCATTCCGCCGCCCGCCATCGGCGGCGCAGGTGAATGCCATTACGATCATAATATAAAATTACGATCGTAATTCAATGGCGCGAGCGGACTTCCCTGCACACATGAACGTGAGGTGCGGGCGGCCCCCTAGACCCTTGTCTTGGCGCGGTTTGTCACGCGAACCGGTCGTCTACTTCGCTCAAAAACGCTTTAGCCGCGCTCGCCGGCCACGTTCAGCGTCCCCTCCATCATCCTCACGCAGTTGCCGCCGACATGCACGGACGTGACGGCGCCGGCCTGCTTCTTTACCCGCGTCAGCAGCAGGCTCGGCCGGCCCATGTCGACGCCCTGCCCGATCCGCAAGCGCAACTCGCCGTCGCGCGTCGGATCGAGATCGGCCAGCAGCGCGGCGGCTGCGCCGGTCGCGCTGCCGGTGGCGGGGTCTTCGGACAGGCCGCTGGCGCCGGGGTGGAACATGCGCGCCTGCAAATCGAGCGGCTGCTCGCTCGCCGGAACGTCGCGCGTGTAGAGGTAGATGACGTCGCGCCCGATATGCGCCAGCACCCTGGCGAACGCCCCCGCATCCGGCCTCGCGCGCTTCAGCGCCTCCCGCGAAGCGATCTCGGCGACCAGAAATGGCAGGCCGACGGATGCCACCTGCGGTGCGTGCCGGTCGGTCCTGATGTCGTCGGCCGACAGTGACAGGCACGCGGCGACGTCGGCCGCGCCGACCTCATGCGACCGCTGCAACGGCTGCGGCGCCGTCAGCTCGGCGCCGATCACGCTGCCGCCTTCGGACAGGATCTCGAGCGGCACGAGGCCCGCCTTCTCCTCGAACCGCAGCCGCTCCGGCGCCTTCGCCGAGCGCGTCGCCAGCACGAAGGCGGTGCCGACATTGGGATGCCCGGCGAACGGAATCTCGGTGCGCATCGTGAAGATGCGGACCTGGGCGTCGTTGGCGGCGTCCTGCGGCGGCAGCACAAAGGTGGTCTCCGAATAGTTGAACTCGGTCGCGATCGCCTGCATTTGTGCCGTCGACAGTCCGCCGGCGTCGAGCACCACGGCAAGCGGGTTGCCGCCGAAGGCCCGGTTGGTGAATACGTCGACAGTGATATAGCGCCGCTGCATCTTGCTTTGTCCTCATGCACTGGGTCGCGGCCGGCGACCGGTCGCGCGCATCCTAACATGGCCGGAATCGCGGCCTTCAGAGCACTCGGTGCAATCGCGCTTTACCCCAACTGCCAAACCGGTATCGGGCGATCATATCCCCTCACCGGTATCTCGCCGCGCGATATGGCGTCCTTGCAATCATCGCCGAGTGCCTCGCGCACCTCCGACGAGATCAGGAATTGCGAGCCGAGCTCCTTGTTGAGCGCTTCGAGCCGCGCGGCGAAATTCACGGTGTCGCCGATCACGGTGTATTCCTTGCGCCGCGGCGAGCCGATATTGCCGGCGACCACCTCGCCGACATGGATTGCGATGCCGATGCGCAGCGGCCAGCCCGAACTGGCGTTGATGCGCTCATTGGCGGCGAGCATCTCGCGCGCCGCGGCGACCGCCTGGTGCGGCGCGTCGCCGGCATGGATCGGCGCGCCGAACAGCGCGAGGAAGCCGTCGCCGAGAAACTTGTTCACGATACCGCCGTGGCGATCCAGAATGTCGACCAGCACCGCAAAGGCACCGTCGAGCCGGTCGACCACTTCCTGCGGCGAGCGGGTGCGCGCGCCCGCGGTGAAGCTGCGGAAATCGACGAACATCACGGCGACGCGACGAATGTCGCTCTTGGTCGAGGCGCCCTCCATCATCAAGCGCTCGACCACCTGCGGCGAGACGTGCTGGCCGAACAGGTTGGTGATGCGGTCGCGCGCGGTGGCCGCCGCAATGCTGGCCTCGAACTGCCGGCGCAGTTGCATGCCGACCGCTCCGGCCAGGATGCCGCAGATCAGGACGATCATGCTGCGCGCGGCGTGATAGTAGATATTGTGCAGCGCCTCGCCGCCGTTCGCCGGATGGAAGAACACGGCCATGTAGAACAGCTCGGCTGATGCGACGAGGCCGGTGAAGGTCGACAGCCAGAAATCGAGCCGCAGCGTCGAGAGGATGATGAAGACGAAATAGATCAGCGGCGCCACGAAGCCGAGCGCCTGTTGCGTGCCCATGCTGTTGATGTGCAGCGCCAGCACAACGGTCGGCAATGAGGTCTCGATCAGGACGCCGATGTAGCGCCGGACGACCGGCAGGTCGCGTCCCTTGCGCATGAACCAGGTGATCGCGGTATGCACCCACAGCTCGAACACGATCAGCGGTACGATGACATAGAACACATAGATTGGGCTGAGATTGCCGTGCCAGACCCGGCTGACCGCTTCGGGCGCAAAGAATTGCATCAATAGGCTGACGGCCCCGAGCAGGATGGTGGTAGCGACCAGCACCTTGATGCGGAGCAGCTCGGTGGTCATCACCTCGCGCATCAGCGCGCGATGGAAATCCGCCGATACGGTGGTTGCCCGCGCCGCGTCTCTGTTCCAGAATCCCGCCATTGCTTCGCCCCCGTCATTCCGGGATGGTCCGAAGGACCAGACCGCAGGTGCGCGATGGCCCACCGGGACTCTCGATTCCGGGTTCGACACTCCGCATCGCCCCGGAATGACGATGAATCATCGCACCCATTCTGCCTCAATCGAGCGTACGGCGGAAGCGCGTCACGGCGACGGTCATGGCGAACAGCATCAGGCAGGCCAGCGCGATCGTGTCGTAGCGCAGGTTCTCCATCGCCGCGCCCTTCAGCATGATGGCCCGGACGATGCGGACGAAATGGGTCAGCGGCAGGCCCTCGCCGATATATTGCGCCCAGACCGGCATGCCGGCGAACGGAAACATGAAGCCGGACAAAAGGATGCTCGGCAGGAAGAACATCATCGACAGCTGCATCGCCTGCAGCTGGTTCTGCACGATGGTCGAGAAGGTGTAGCCGATCGACAGATTGGTGGTGATGAACAGCGTGGTCAGAAGCGCCAGCAGGATGAGGCTGCCGAAGATCGGCACGCCGAACAGCAGGACGCCGATGCCGATGATCAGCGCGGCCTGGATAAAGCCGACGATCACATAGGGGATGATCTTGCCGAACATCACCTCGACCGGCTTGATCGGCATCGACAGCAGGCTCTCCATGGTGCCGCGCTCGATCTCGCGGGTCACCGACAGCGCGGTGAAGATCAGCATGGTCATGGTGAGGATGGTGCCGACCAGGCCCGGTACGATGTTGAGGCGGGATTCCGCCGCCGGGTTGTAGCGGGCATGGGCGCGGATCTCGAACGGCATCTCCGGCGGATCGCCGATATGCAGGTCGTGCGCCAGCGCGGTCTGCACCAGCGGCCCGAGCGCGCCGAGCGCCGAGCCGGACGCCACCGGATCGGTGGCATCGGCGGCGACCAACAGCGCCGGCCTGTCGCCGCGCCGCACCGCACGCTCGAAGCCGCGCGGAATCTCGACGCCGAACAGCACCTTGCCGGATTGCAGCAGCTCATCGAATTCGGCGACGGTATGGACCTCGCGGACGAAGCGGAAATAGGCGGTGTTTTGCATCGCCTTCAGGATCGAGCGGCCGAGATCCGAGTCCTCCTGGGTCAGCACCGCAGTCGGCAGATTGCGCGGCGTGGTGTTGATGGCGTAGCCGAACAGCGTCAGCTGCATCACCGGCAGCATGATGATCATGGCAAAGGAGACGCGGTCGCGGCGCAGCTGGATGAATTCCTTGACCAGCATCGCATAGCTGCGCCGCCAGAAGCCGAACCGCGGCTCTCTCGCCTCGCTGGTCTGGATCGTGTCGGTCGCGCTCATTGCGAATGATCCTTGGAAGCTATCCGTTGGAAATTATCCTTGGAAATTGTCCTTCGAGCGCCCCATCAGGTCGATAAAGACGTCCTCGAGCGACGGCTCGCTCGGCCGCCAGTGCCACTTCGCATCGCTGCGATACGGCGCGACGGCGGCATCGAGCGCGCTCTTGTCGCGGCCCGAGACGTGCAGGCTGGTGCCGAACGGCGCCACCATGTCGACGCCCGCCTTGCCCGAAAGCTCCGCCATCAGTCCGTTGAAATCCTCGCCGGTGACCGTGTAGGTCGACAGCTTCGAGCCCGCGATCACCTCGTCGACGGTGCCGTGTGCCAGGAGATGGCCGTAGGCGATATAGGCGATCTCGTGACAGCGCTCGGCCTCGTCCATGTAATGGGTCGAGACCAGCACGGTGAGGCCCTCGGCCGCGAGCGCGTGGATCTCGTTCCAGAAGTCGCGCCGCGCCTTGGGATCAACGCCCGCGGTCGGCTCGTCCAGCAGCAGCAGTTGCGGATTGGGCAGCGTGCAGGCGCCGAGCGCGAGCCGCTGCTTCCAGCCGCCGGACAATTCGCCGGCAAGCTGCTCCTCGCGGCCCTTCAGCCCGATCCGCGCGATCATCTCGGACGCGGCGCGCCGCGCATCCGGCAGACCGTAGAGCCGCGCGACGAACTCCAGGTTCTCGCGCACCGAAAGGTCCTGGTAGAGGCTGAAGCGCTGCGTCATGTAGCCGACCTTGCGCTTGATCTTGTCGGCATCGCGCCGGATATCGTAGCCGAGACAGGTGCCCTCGCCACTGTCCGGCGTCAGCAGGCCGCACAGGATGCGGATGGTCGTGGTCTTGCCGCTGCCGTTGGGGCCGAGGAAGCCGTAGATCGAGCCGCGCTTGACTTGCATCGACAGGTCATGCACCACCTCGCGCCCGCCGAACGACTTGGTCAGGCCCCTGGCGTCGATCGCAAGACCGGATGCACTGGATCGCTCATGGTGCGTGGCGCCGTTCATCTGCGGTCGGCCATCGGCGTCTTGGGGTTGAGATAGATGCTGATCGGCTGCCCGACGCGCAGCGCATCGGGCCGGCTCGGCCGCGCCTGGATCAGGTAGACCAGCTTGTTGCGCTCATCGAGGCTGTAGATCACCGGCGGGGTGTATTCCGCCGTGGTCGCGATGAAATAAATCCTTGCGGTCAGGTCGGCGGCGCAATTGTCGCAGGTGACCCTGATCTCGTCGCCGAGCGCAAGCTTCGGCAATTCCCTCTCCGGCACGAAGAACCGCAGCTTCATGTTGCCGGGCGGCATGATCGAGAGCACCGGCCGCTGTGCCTGCACCATCTCGCCCTCGCGGAAATAGATCTGCTGAATGCTGCCTGCGATCGGCGCAAAGCCCTTGCGGCGGTCGAGCCGGGTCTGCGAGGTGTTGACCCGCGCTTCGGCGACGCGCAGCGCGGAGACCGCGGAATCCAGATTGGCCTGGGTGCCGGCGCCGGTGCCGCGCAGCTGGGCCGCGCGGTCATAGCTCTGCTGCGCGTTGGCCAGCGTCGCATTGTTCTGGTTGAGGTCGGCACGCTGCAGATCGTCGTCGACGGTATAGAGCAGATCGCCGGGCTTGACCTCGTCGCCCTCGCGCACGTTCAGCTTGGTCACCCGGCCGGACTCGTCGGGACTGACGAAGATCATGTCGGCCTCGACCCAGCCCTGGAAGCCGGGATCGCGCTTCTCCTGACAGCCGGCGAGCACCGCCGCCAGCGCAACAGCGATCAATGCCTTTGTCATTGGCGACGAGGTCATGCTGTCCTCCGTTCGCCGAAAATCAGATCGAGATGAACCCTGAACATCGCGAGCGCGTCGAGCGGTGCATGCCTGGCAAACAGGCTCTGCCAGATCACCGCGACGATCGCGGGCGCGACGATCAATTGCGGGAATTGCGCGAGCTCCCGCTGTCTGATCTCGCCGCGCGTGATCGCGAGCTGGATCAGCGCGCGCATCGCCGCCATCCCGCGCGACACCACCTCGCGGAAATAGAAATCGGCGATCGCCGGGAAGCGCGGCCCTTCGGCGACGATCAGGCGGATGATGTCGCCGCGCCGCGTCTCGGCGATCTCGTGAATGAAGGTCTCGGCGAAGCGCTCCACCGCATCGCGCACCGGGCCGGTGATCTGCGGCGGCGCCGCCATGCGATCGATCAAGGGCACGACCGCGGTGCGGATCAGCTCCTCGAACATCGATTCCTTGTCCTTGAAGTGCAGGTACAGCGTGCCCTTGGCGACCCCGGCCCGCTTGGCGACGTCGTCGAGCCGCGTCGCGGCAAAGCCGCGCGCGATGAACTCGTCCATCGCGGCCGCGACGATCGCCGCCCGCCGCTCCGCCGATTTCTCGGCGCGGTTCGCCGCAGGCCGCTCCGCGGCCAGCTTGGCCGAGGCCGCTTTCGGCGTCTTGGCGGCGGCGGCCCGGATGGTGGTCCGGCGCCCTGCGGGTGGTGTGCGGGTCGGCATGTCCGTGCGCTTTGCCATGTTTCATTAATGACTGACTAGTCAGTCATTGTCAAGGCGATCAAGAGGGAAAACTCGCAAGGGCCGGGAAGGTTTCAGGTTGTGGCCGGGCTATTGCGGCACAGGCGCCGACCGCCGTCCCTGCCCCGTTTCGGCGCCGGGGTGGGCCCAGATGCGCTTCGATGCATCGGAGGTTTCACCGCCCAGCAGGGTGCTGCGGTTCGGGATCGGTGTTGTCGCGCGAAGCCGCCGAGGATCACCTCGCCCGGTCGACGCAAGGCTGGTTCCTGCGCCTTAGGCGCGCTGCGAATCGTCAGCCGTGAAATTTCAGCCCGTCGAGAATCTTGTCGACTACCTTGCGCTCGGCGCGCACGGCAAGGCCGACGAGTTTGAGGTCGGGGCGCGCCACCGCCCTCACCACCTCGCGGTTGGCAGCGTCGTGCGTGGTCTTGAACATGTCTTCGGTGTAGAGCGCAGGCTTCACGTTGCGCGCGAGCGCGCGCTCCAGCGCCCGCGACAGCGCCGCGCGGTCGGCGCCATAGATCAGGATCGGCTGGCCGATCAGGGAGAGATATTTCGTGCCCGAGCCGTCCTCGTAGTTCTCGCCGATACATTCGGGAAAGGACGCCGCGATGCCGCCTGCAAGAAACGACGCGACGTTGAGTTTCTGCCAGACTTCCAGGTCGGTCCGGATCACGACCGCGATCTTGGTGTCGAATTGCATGGGCCGAGTGTAGCCACAGGCGAGCGGCCAAGGCCAGTCCTGCCTGAATTTTCATGACAGTCATGTCGACAGCGGTGGCGACTCGCGGCACTCTCGGCCGCGCTTCGCGGCGCTCTACCCATCCTACGCTGCCCGCGCCACATCGCTGAGCTTGCCCTGATCGAGAATGCGCACGCCGCCGCGCCGGCACGCGATAATGTGCTGCGGCTCGAGATGCCGCAGCAGCTCGTTGACGGTCTGGCGGCTCAGATAGCGCCGGCACCGGGAAACCATCGCGGCGCTGCAATCGGAGAAAGTGAGCTATCCCTTGGCGTCGCAGGCCCAGGCGCGGATCACGCATTCCTTGCCGCCATATTCGTAGCATTTGCGCGTCGCGGCGTTGAGCGAGCTGGAGATCTTCGGCGCTACGGCATAGCCGTGGGCGCCGCAGGGATTCTTCAGGTCGATCGAGAGTGCGGCACAGGCGCGCTTCATGGTGACGGTGGTGCAGTCGCCCTTGCACTGCTTTTGCGCGGCGGCGCGCGCTGGCGCCTCTGCCGGATAATCATAGGCCTGGCCGTAGGCGCCGCATTTGCCGACCGCGAACGCGCCGGCGGCGTGAGCCTTGGTGATGAAGCTTTCAGTGACGAAACGCGCCGCACCCAGCAGCAATGTCAGGACAAGAATCATCAGCGCGCGGCGCTGCGCGGCGGCAGTCGAAATGATCACGTGAAATCCCCCAGAACCCGGCGCGGACTCTACAAAGGGGTCGTTTCCAGATGGTGAATGACGGGTTGATGGCACAGCTCCATCCACGTGTCGTCCCGGAGAAAAGCCGACAACAGGTCGCTGGGACGACAACTACCCACGCCTTGCGGCTTCCAATGCTTGCGGGGTGTCGATGTCGAGGAAGGCGCTGTCGCCTTCGACCGGGACTTCGGCGACCGCCTCGGCGTGCTTGGCGATCAGATGGCGGGCGCCGATGTCGCCGTCGAGCGTCATCAATTCCTTGAAGAAGCGGCGCGACCACAGCACCGGATTGCCGCGGCGGCCTTCGCTGACGGGGACGGCGATCAGATGACCGCGGTCCGGGGCAAAGGTCTCGATCAGACGGTCGATCAGTTGCGATGAGATCAGCGGCATGTCGCCGAGACAGACGATGGCGCCATCGGCACGATCGGATACCGCCGAGATGCCCGCCTTCACGGAGCTCGCGAGGCCACCGGCGAAATCCGGATTGCGGACGAATTTCACCTTGAGGCCCTCGAGCGCCTGCTCGACCAGATCGGCCTGATGGCCGGTGACGACGATCACCTCCGCGGCCTTCGACGCCAAAGCCTGCTCGGCGACGATGCGCACCATCTTCGTGCCGTCGAGTTCGGCGAGCAGCTTGTTCGGGCCGCCCATCCGGGTCGAACGCCCTGCGGCGAGCACGATCGCCGCGACGTTGCGGTTGCCTTCGGTGTCGGGGACGGCGCGCGGCTGCGGCCGCGTCACGATCTCCATCAGCAGGCCGCCGACGCCCATGCCGGTGAGATCCGAGCGCGTCACCTTGATGCCGGCGAGCAGCCGCATCAGCACCCAGTCAAAACCGTTCTCGACCGGCGAACGCGCGCAGCCCGGCGCGCCCAGCACCGGCACGCCGCCGGCGCTGCCGATCAGCAGCAGATTGCCGGGATCGACCGGCATGCCGAAATGCTCGATCGCGCCGCCGATCTCGGTGATGGCGGCCGGGATTACGTCGCGCCGATCGGCGATCGCGGAGGCGCCGAACACGATGACGAGCTCAGCGCCGAGGCCGAGCAATTCCTTGATCGCTCCCGCCAGCACCGTCTCGTCATGCGGCACGCGGCGCTCCGCGATGATCTCGGCACCGGCCGGCGCGAGCCGCTCGGCGGTGACACGCAGCGTCTTGTCGATCACTTTCGGCGCAAGGCCCGGCAGCAGCGTCGAGACCACGCCGACCTTCTTGATCACGTAAGGCGCGATCCGCAGCGTGTCCTTGCCGGCCACCGCGACGGCCGCATCGCGCAGCCGCCCCTCGACGCCGAACGGGATCAGCTTGACGGTCGCGATCATCTCGCCTTCGACCACCGGCTTGTAGGCCGCGAGCGTCGCGAAGGTGATGGCCTCGTCGACGCCGTTGATGCGGTCGACCGCGGCGCGGTCGACCACCAGCACGCCGGGGCGCGCCGCGAACAGATTGGCGCGGCCGGTGAAGGCGCGCTCGACATTGACGCCCTCGCCCGCCACCGCTTGCGCGATGCTCGCCGCAGCGGCGTCCTCGGAGATGTCGCCGTCCTCGAGGCGCACCACGACGATCTCCTTGACGCCGGCTTTGATCAGCGCCTCGACCTCGGCGGGGCCGATGGTCGTGCCCTTCTTGAGCACCAGCGAGCCCTCGCGGAGCGTATGCACGGTGACGCCGCCAATCGCGTCGGCCGGACTGGCGGGACCGAACTTCATGCCGCTTCTTCTTTTTCTTTGGGAGGCAACCGCAGCTGCGCGGTGATCTCGGCCATGATCGCGACCGCGATCTCCGACGGCGATACCGCGCCGATGTCGAGGCCGATCGGCGCATGGATGCGCGCGATGTCGCTGTCCTTGGCGCCGAGCGCTCGCAGCCGCTCGCCGCGCTTGGCATGCGTCTTCCGCGAGCCGAGCGCGCCGATATAGAAGCAGTCGCGATCGAAGGCGTGCATCAGCGCCGGGTCGTCGATCTTCGGATCATGCGTCACCGCGACGAACGCGGTGTAGTGATCGATGTTGAGCGGCGGCAGCGCGACGTCGGGCCATTCGGCGACCAGCGGCACGTCCGGAAAGCGCTCGGGGCTGGCGAACGCCGTGCGCGGATCGACCACGGTGACGTCGTAATCCAGCGAGCGCGCCAGCGGCGCCAGCGCCTGGCTGATATGGACCGCGCCGATGATCACGAGCTTTGCGGTCGGCGCGTAGACGTTGAGGAACAGCTTCTTGCCGTCGGCCTCGACATTGCCGCTCTTGCCCATCCTGAGCTGCTTTGACAGTTCGGCGCGCAGCGGGTCGGCGGCGATGTCCTTCGCCTTGACCAGGCGCTGCTCGCCATTGGCGGTGTCGGTGACGACGATGACCGGGCGGCGCGCGGCGCGCTCGGCATTCAACTCCTTAAGGGTTTCGAGCTTCACGGCTAGCCGACCTTCTCGACGAAGACGCGGATGGTGCCGCCGCAGGACAAGCCGACATTCCAGGCGGTCTCGTCGGCGACGCCGAACTCGAGCATCTTCGGCTGCCCGCTCGCGATCACGTCAAGCGCCTCGGTGACCACGGCGCCCTCGACGCAGCCGCCGGAGACCGAGCCGAGAAAGGTGCCGTCGTCATTGATGACGAGGCTTGAGCCGGCCGGGCGCGGCGCCGAGCCCCAGGTCTCGACCACGGTGGCGAGCGCCACGCCATGGCCCTGCTTCTGCCAGGTCTCGGCGGCCTGCAGGATGTCTTCGTCGCGGTTCAGCATGGTGGCCTCCTGCGTCACGTTCTTCAGGCTACGGAGCGGATCAGGCTGCGATGATGCGCCGGCGGCGGCGACGACAGCGCCCCGATCAATCCCTTGATGGAGGTCAAGTTATGCACCGGACGAAATTCGTCAACGTGGGGCAACATCATTTTGATCCCCTGCGCCTTGGCCTCGAAGCCGGAATAGCGCAGCAGCGGGTTGAGCCAGATCAGGCGGCGGCAGGAACGGTGCAACCGGTCCATCTCGAAGGCCAATTTTGCATCGGCTTCGCGTTCTAGTCCATCGGATATAAGGAGCACGATCGCCCCCTGCCCGAGCACCCGGCGGGCCCAGAGCTGGTTGAAGGTATGCAGCGAGGTCGCGATCCGCGTCCCTCCCGCCCAGTCCTCGACCGAGGACGAGCAGCTCGCCAGCGCCTCGTCGGGGTCGCGCTGTCGTAATGCGCGCGTCACATTGGTCAGGCGGGTGCCGAACAGGAACACCGAGACCCGCTTGCGATAATCGGTGATGGCATGCAGGAAATGCAGGAATAGGCGGGTGTATTCGCTCATCGAGCCCGAGATATCGAGCAGCGCCACGATCGGCGCCGGCTTCTCGATCCGGCCGAGCTTGCGGATGTCGATGATCTCGCCGCCGGTGCGCAGCGAGTTGCGCATGGTACGGCGCATGTCGAGGCGCAGGCCGCGCGGATCGGGCTGGTGGCGGCGGGTCGTGAGCTCGGCCTGCGGCAGCCGCATCTTCGCAATCTCCCGGACGACCTCGGCGATCTCGGCCGCGGTCATCTGCGCAAAGTCCTTCCTCTGCAGCACCTCCTTGTCGGAGACCGAGAGCTTCAGCTCCTGCTCCTGGGCCTGCGGCCGCTCCTCGCGCGTCGCCGGCTGCGCCAGCGCCTCCTGGACCCGGCGCGAGGCCGGCGGCGGCTTCTTCCTGGCGTGGTCGGGCAGCGGCACCGAATCCAGCATGCTCTTCCACTCCTCGGCCGCGCGGAAGAACAGGTCGAAGGCCTGGCGGAAGATCAGCGCGTGCTCGTGGCGCTTGACGAAGATCGCTTCCAGCGTGGCGTAGAAATCGCCGCGGTCGCCGACCTCGATCAGCTGCAGCGCGTTGAGCGCGTCGATCACCGAGCCCGGCCCGACGGGAAGCCCGGCCGCGCGCAGCGCGCGGGCAAAGCCGATGACGTTGTCGGCCATGTGGCCCGTGGGGGGATTGAGATGGTTGATGGCCATCAGACGCGGACTCTCTCCATCTCGTCATTCCGGGGCGCGCGCAGCGCGAGCCCGGAATCCATTTCTCAGCAGCAACGCGGCCTGATGGATTCCGGGCTCGCGCCATCCAAGTGGCTGTAGCCGACTTGGACACTTTAAACTGCCGAACTCGGGTAAACCCGAGTTCGGATGGCGCGCCCCGGAATGACGAACGTTGCTATGACGCGCGACCTAAACGTCGCTCGTCGCTTCCTTCAATGTCTTCGCCAGCGCATCGCCCTGCATGCGCGCGATGTCGTCCTGATACTTGAGCAGCGCGCCCAGCGTGTCGCCGACCACCTGCGGCGTCAGCGAGCGGGCATCGAGCTCGGACAGCGCGGTGGCCCAGTCGATGGTCTCGGCGACTCCCGGCGATTTGTAGAAATCCTGGTTGCGCAGCGCCTGCACGAAACGGACGACCTGCTGCGACAGTTTTGCGGAGATGTTCGGCACCCGCGACTTGACGATCGCGAGCTCGCGCTCGGAGGTGGGATAGTCCACCCAGTGATAGAGGCAGCGCCGCTTCAGCGCGTCGTGGATCTCGCGGGTGCGGTTCGAAGTGATGATCACGATCGGCGGCGCCGGTGCCTTGACGGTGCCGAGCTCGGGGATGGTGACCTGGAAGTCGCTGAGGATTTCCAAAAGATACGCCTCGAACGCCTCGTCGGCGCGGTCGAGTTCGTCGATCAGGAGCACCGGGGGACCGGCGACGTCGGGCTCGAGTGCCTGCAGCAGCGGCCGCTTGATCAGGAAGCGCTCGGCGAAGATGTCGCTGGCAAGCTGGTCGCGGTCGGTATCGCCGGAGGCTTCCGCGAGGCGGATGGCGATCATCTGCGCCGCGCTGCTCCATTCATAGACCGCGGAGGCGACGTCGAGGCCTTCATAGCATTGCAGGCGGATCAGCTTGCGCCCTAGCGCTGCCGACAAAACCTTGGCGATCTCGGTCTTGCCGACGCCGGCCTCGCCTTCCAGGAACAGCGGCCGCCCCATCCGCAGCGCGAGATAGGTCACTGTGGCAAGCGAGCGCTCGGCGAGATAGCCGCGCGGGGTCAACAGCTCCAGGAGCGCATCGACGGAAGTGGGTAGCGCCGACGCACTCATGGAACCGCCAGTCTTCGAGGGGAAAGCAACATCACGCCTTGGTATCTAGTCCTTGGCGGTCGCGGCTTCCACCGCCCGGCGCGCCAAAACGCCGATCAGGTGCGCGCGGTACTCGGCACTGCCATGCAAATCGCTGTTGAGGCCTTCGGCCGGAACGGTCATGCCGTCGAGCACCTTGTGGGAGAAGCGCTTCTTCAGGGCCTCCTCGAACGATGTGACACGGAAAACGCCGTTGGAGCCCGCCCCCGTCACTGCGACACGGACGTCCGAGGGACGCTTGGCGACGAACACGCCGACCAGCGCGTAGCGCGAGGCCTGGTTGCGGAATTTCACATACGCCGCCTTCTTCGGCAGCGGGAACATCACCTTGGTGATGATCTCGTCGGCCTCCAGCGCGGTCGAGAACAGGCCCTGGAAAAATTCCTCGGCCTTCAGGCGGCGCTTGTTGGTGACGATGGTGGCACCGAGCGCCAGCACCGCGGCCGGGTAGTCGGCGGTCGGATCGTTGTTGGCGAGCGAGCCGCCGATGGTGCCGCGGTGGCGCACGGCGGGATCGCCGATCTGGCCGGCGAGTTCGGCCAGCGCCGGAATCGCCTCGCCGACGACGGCGGAGTTGGCGACGTCAGCATGTTTGGCGGTGGCGCCGATCACCAGCGAGCGGCCCTTCATCTCGATCGTGTCGAGACCTTCGATGTGGGAGAGATCGACCAGATGCGGCGGGCTGGCCAGCCGCTGCTTCATGACGGGCACCAGCGTGTGGCCGCCGGCGATGAGCTTGGCGTCCTCGTTCTTCACCAGGAGGTTGGCCGCTTGCCGCACGGTGCCGGGGCGATGATATTTGAATTCGTACATTGGAATGTCCTGATCGCGGTCGCGATGTTTATTGGAGCATGATCTATTCGGAAAACCGCTTCACAATTTTCCGGATCATGCTTTAGGCGAGGTCAGATTTGGCCATCGCCTTGGCGCCGGCCGCGATCGAGGCGACGATGTTCTGGTAGCCGGTGCAACGGCAGAGGTTGCCCTCCAGCTCTTCGCGGATCACCTCGTCGGAGAGATCGTGCCCCTTGCGGTGCACCAGGTCGACCGCGGTCATGATCATGCCGGGCGTGCAGAAGCCGCACTGCAGGCCGTGATGCTCGCGGAAAGCCTCCTGCATCGGATGCAGCGGCGCGCCATCGGCCGCCAACCCCTCGATGGTCTTGACCTCATGACCGTCGGCCATCACCGCGAGCGTGGTGCAGGACTTCACCGCCTTGCCGTCGAGGTGCACGACGCAGGCGCCGCACTGCGAGGTGTCGCAGCCGACATGCGTGCCCGTCAGGCGCAGGTTTTCGCGCAGAAACTGGACCAGAAGGGTACGGGGGTCGACGTTCGCGTTCACGGGGTTGCCGTTCACGATCATAGAAATCTTGGCCATCAGCACTCTCTTATCTGCGCCGCCGCATATCGGCGAAGCAGGCGGTTTAAAATCATTCCAGACGGCATAATATGGGCGGGCCCCCGGATGGGCAACCTTTCGAGCCACTCATCCAGGGCATGGCCGGACAGGCCCGATCCGGCTTGTCGGCAGGGCTTAACCCTGCACTGCCTTGGCGAAATTTGCAAAGAATTCGTCGGCCAGCTTCTTTGCAGCACCGTTGATCAGACGCTGGCCGAGCTGGGCAAGCTTGCCGCCGATCTGCGCCTCGACATTGTAGCTCAGGAGCGTGCCGCCATCCTTGTCGGCCAGCGCCACGGTGGCGCCGCCCTTGGCGAAGCCGGCGACCCCGCCCTCGCCTTCGCCCGAGATCTTGTAGCCATTGGGCGGATCGAGATCGCTCAATGTGACCTTGCCCTTGAAGCGGGCAGAGACCGGGCCAACCTTCATTTTCGCCGTGGCGCGGAAGCCGTTGTCTTCGGTCCTCTCCAGCTCCTCGCAGCCGGGGATGCAGGCCTTCAACACTTCGGGATCGTTGAGCTTGTCCCACACGGCCTGGCGCGACGCCGCAAGCTGGACTTCGCCGGTCATCGTCATCGCCATGGGGCATCTCCTCGATCGCCAGGAACGGTTTGTTTCCAACTAAAGCAGCCCGCGCCCAAAGAAAAGGGCACCTTGGGAGGATGAGCGATGCATATTCGCAACTGCAGCAAGGCCTCCGTGCCATTCACGAATTCGGCAATCCTCTTGCGGTTGAAAATGCCGCCAAGGCCCCGGCAGGCATTGGCACGAGCGCGCCGGAATGGTTAGGTCGCCGGCGATGAGCACAGCCCTCTCCCCCCTGCTTGCGCCGATGCTGTCGAGCGCCGCGATGCGCACCGCCTGCGACGATACGGCCTATCTGCAAGCCATGCTGGATTTCGAGGCCGCATTGGCCCGCGCGGAGGTCGCCTGCGGCGTGATTCCCGCCGCGGCCGCGAGCCCGATCAACGCCGCGTGCAGGGCCGAATCATTCGATCGCACCCCGCTGGCGGACGCCGCAACGCGCTCCGGCAATCTGGCGATCCCCCTGGTCAAGGCGCTGACTGCCAACGTGGCAAAGGCGGACGCAGAGGCGGCGCGCTATGTGCATTGGGGCGCGACCAGCCAGGACGTCATCGACACCGCAACCATGCTGACGCTGCGTGCCGGCATCGACGCGCTGCTCGCCGATCTCGATCGCGCCGTCCCGGGCTTTGCCGGTCTCGCCCGGAGCCACCGCGACACCGCCATGGTGGCACGCACCTGGCTCCAGCACGCGCTGCCGATGCCGTTCGGCCTCAAGCTCGCCGAATATGCCGCCGCGCTGCACCGCTCCCGTAAGCGCTTGCGGCGGCTGCGCCGCGAGACGCTGGCCCTGCAATTCGGCGGTGCCGCCGGCACGCTGGCCGCGCTCGGCGACAAGGGACTTGCGGTCGCCGAGCAGCTCGCGCGCGAGCTGGACCTGCCGCTTCCCGAGGCGCCCTGGCACACCCATCGCGACCGCATCGCGGAGGCCGCCTCGGTGTTCGCGATCACAGCCGGCAGCTGCGGCAAGATTGCGCGCGACATCTCGCTGATGATGCAGACCGATGTCGGCGAAGCCTTCGAGCCCGCCGGCGCCGGCCGCGGCGGCTCCTCCACCATGCCGCACAAGCGCAATCCGGTGGCCGCCGCAAGCGCGCTCGGGGCAGCGACCATGGCGCCGAACCTTGCCGCGACGATCTTTTCCGCGCAGGTGCAGGACCACGAGCGCAGCGCCGGTCCCTGGCATGCGGAATGGCCGACCTTGCCGAGCCTGATGCTGGTGACGTCAGGCGCGGTTGCGGCGATCGTCGATCTCGCCGAAGGGCTCGAGGTCGATGCCGCGCGGATGCGCGCCAATCTGGAGTCCACCGGCGGGCTGATCATGGCCGAGGCGGTCGCCTTCGCGCTCGCCGAAAAGGTCGGCAAGAGCGACGCGCATCATCTGGTCGAGGCGGCCAGCAAGCGGGCGGTTGCCGAGAAGAAGCATCTGCGCGACGTGCTGCGTGCGGACGCCAAGGTGACCGCGCAGCTTGACGCAGACGCGATCGCAAAACTGTTCGAGCCGATGGCCTATCAGGGCGCCTCGCAGGCGCTGATCGACCGCCTGCTCGCCTCGATGGACGACAAATAGCGGGATGTCGTTGCCGGGCTTGACCCGGCGATCCATCGCCGCAAGATTCATTCCGGATGGATGCGCGGATACCGTGCGGAAGACGCGCTTCGCGCTTCAGCCCGCGCAGGACGAGGACAGCAACGATGCCAATGATCGACGCCGACGGATGCCTGCTCAACGTCCAGGTCGACGGCCGCGACGGCGGACCGACCTTGATGCTGTCGAACTCGCTCGGCTGCACCTTGCAGATGTGGGAGCCGCAGATGCGGGCGCTGACGCAGGTGTTCCGCGTCATCCGCTACGACCGCCGCGGCCACGGCAAATCGGGCGTGGCGCCCGGCCCCTACTCGATGGAGCGGTTCGGCCGCGACGCGCTCGCGATCCTCGACGACCTCAACATCGAGAAGGTGCATTGGTGCGGCCTATCGATGGGCGGCATGGTGGGGCAATGGCTCGGCGCCAACGCGCCCGAACGGTTCGGCAAGATCATCCTTGCCAACACGGCCTGCTACTATCCCGACCCGACCAACTGGCTGAACCGCATCAAGGCGGTCAAGGACGGCGGCATCGCCGCCGTCGCCGATGCCGTGATCGCCGGCTGGCTGACCGCCGATTTCCGCGAGCGCGAGCCGCAGACCACGGCCAATATGAAGGCGATGCTGCTGGCCTCGCCGGTCGAAGGCTACCTCGCGTGCTGCGAGGCGCTGTCGACGCTCGACCAGCGCGCGTTGCTGCCCAGGATCAAGAGCCCGACGCTGGTGATCGCCGGGAGGCAGGACATGGCAACACCGGTATCGGCGGCTGAGATGATCCGCAGCGGCGTTCCCGGCGCCAGCATGACGCTGCTCGATGCCGCGCACATCTCCAACGTCGAGCAGCCGCACGCCTTCACCGAAGCCGTGGTCGGCTTCCTGACGCAACGTTAGTCCCGCAACCAACAGCGCCGTAGCCCGGATGGAGCGAAGCGAAATCCGGGACTCATCTGGCGGCGGACGCAGAAACCCGGATTGCGCTACGCTCCATCCGGGCTACGAATTCATCGCTCGCGACGACGAGGAGGCAGACATCCATGGACGACAAGCAACGCCGCGACGACGGTATGACGCAGCGCCGCAAGGTGCTCGGCAATGATTGGGTCGACAAGTCGCTCAAGAACCGCAACGCCTTCAACACCGATTTCCAGGACCTGATCACGCGCTATGCGTGGGGCGATATCTGGACCCGGCCGCATTTCGATCACCGCACGCGGCGGGTGCTGGTGATCGGCACCATGGTCGCGCTCGGGCAGTGGGACGAATTCCGACTGCATGTGCGGGCGGCGCTCGCCGAGGGCGGCTTCACGCCCGACGATATCAAGGAGATCCTGCTGCAGCAGGCGATCTATTGCGGCGTGCCGGCGGCCAATCACGCCGTCAAGGAAGCCAATGCGATCATATCGGAGCTAGGGCTGCTGAAGGGATAGTTCGCCAACCGGCGGCGCCGCGGCGTCGGCTGCTGCGGGTGCCTCAGCGGCGCGCTTCGGCGCGGTATCGACCAGCATCACGATCGCGGTGCCGAGCAGCATCAGGAGCTCGGCCGCATGCATGCGCAGCGCCTCGATCTCGCCGGTCTTCGAGGCCAGCAGCATGCTGCCAAAACTGAGCACGCTGCCAAGGCACAGCGCCACCGCCAGCGCCTCGTCGGAGCCGCCGTTCTTGCGCATCGACGGGAAAGCAAGCAGCGCAAGGAAGGCCGCGAAGAACGCCACCACGGTGATGCGCGCCAGCGCCAGCATCCAGGCGAGCCGCACCGTCGACATCTTGGCGAGCTGCAGATGATCGCTGGCATACAGCGCGATCGACACGCTCGGCCGCTCGAACAGCCCATGGATCGGCGAGATCATGATGCTGAGGGCAATGATGGTCCAGACCGGGATGAAATACGCCGCTAGCAGCGCGCCGTTCAATGAGCTGATCCGCCAGTTGCTGGACATGTCGCTTCCCGTGCTTGCGCGGCCCGTTTTGCGGGCAGCGGTTTGAGGCGCGAGCTAACGCCGTTCAACTGGGCGCGGCAATTTAAACCCTTTGTTTACCTTAATCGGGCCGGGGATTTCTGGGGATTGCTCGGGCACCGTGCCAAAACGAGGCAAACAGCAAAAAGGAAAGGCCCCGCCATGCGGCGAGACCTTTCCTTGCTACTCGTGCTCACTCCTTGAACTATCGATCCAGATCGGCGTCCCGATTCTGGCCCGGCTCCATCTGGCCGGGCTTCTGCCCGCCCTGCTGCTGGCCGGGCTTCGGGCTGCCGCCCTGCTGCTGCTGACCGGGCTTCTGAGACGGGTTCTGGCCCTGCTGCCCCGGGCTCTGATTTTGCCTGCTCACTCGAAATCTCCCTTGCTTGATGGAAGTCTCAAGATAACGCACGCAACAGCAGCAGAGTGCCCCGGGGAACAAGGGTTCCGGCGTGATCATTGCAAGGCGGGCTGATGTCCGCCCTGTGACATCGGAACCGCACCCGCCAAACTAGTTATGTACAAGCCCTTTCCACCGCGGCCCGCGCTGTTGCCGCCGCCGGGGTTCCGCTGTTAGAAAATGAAACGACGCGGGGAAAACGGCTGCCGGGGGCCCTCGCCGCGTCACCCTCGAACGACGGCAGCGCATGGATTATTTCGCCCAGCAACTGATCAACGGCCTCGTGCTCGGTTCGATCTACGGCCTGATCGCGATCGGCTACACGATGGTCTACGGCATCGTCGGCATGATCAACTTCGCCCATGGCGACATTTTCATGATCGGCGGCTTCATCGCGCTGATCTCGTTCCTGGTGCTGGTGTCGTTCGGCCTCACCGCCGTTCCGGTGATCCTGCTGATCGTGCTCTTGGTCTCGATGGCGATCACCGCACTCTATGGCTGGACCATCGAGCGGATCGCCTATCGTCCGCTGCGGCATTCGTTCCGCCTCGCGCCGATGCTGTCGGCGATCGGCATGTCGTTCGTGCTGACCAACTTCTCCCAGGTGTCGCAGGGCGCGCGGGTGAAGCCGGTGCCGCCGATCATCACCGGCGGCTACACCCTGCACGAGGGGGCGGCGGGCTTCGCCGTACAGCTCTCCAACATCCAGATCGTGGTCGTGCTCACCACCATCGTGCTGCTCGCCGTGTTCACCTGGATCGTGTCGCGCACAAGGCTCGGCCGCGACATGCGCGCCTGCGAGCAGGACCAGACCATGGCCGCGCTGCTCGGCGTCGACGTCGACCGCACCATCTCGATGACCTTCGTGATCGGCGCCGCGCTCGCGGCCGTTGCCGGCATGATGTACCTTTTGTATTACGGCCTGGTCGACTTCTTCATGGGCTTCGTCGCCGGCATCAAGGCGTTCACCGCCGCCGTGCTCGGCGGCATCGGCTCGCTGCCCGGCGCGATGCTCGGCGGGCTTGCGATCGGCCTGATCGAGACGTTCTGGTCGGCCTATTTCTCGGTCGAGTACAAGGACGTCGCCGCGTTCTCGATCCTGATCGTGGTGCTGATCTTCATGCCGACCGGCCTGCTCGGCCGTCCCGAAGTCGAAAAAGTCTGACGGACGCCCTCGTGAGCGCAACATCCGCCCGCCCCTCGCCCGCTCCACCAACGTCGGGCGCCGCCTTCATCTTCAAGAAAGCCCTGATCAGCGCCGGCGTCGCGCTGGTGCTGTTCTCGCTGATGATCGGCGTGCGCACCGAGGCCGGCCCGCAGGGCGGCCTGATCTACTGGACACGGTTCGGCGACCTCGCCGTGCTGGTCGCCACCGTGTTTGGCGGCAGCATCATCGTCGAATTGCTGCGGCAATGGTGGGGACCGGTCGACAGCGACCGGTTCGTGCCGAAGCCCGTGCAGACCGCGATGGCGTTTGCGGGGCGCTGGCTGGCGCCGGCGCTGCTGGTGTTCGCGTTCCTGATTCCCGTGATCTTCTACAATCAGCGCTACATTCTCGACCTGTCGATCCTGGTCCTGACCTATGTGATGCTGGGCTGGGGCCTGAACGTCGTGGTCGGCCTCGCCGGCCTGCTCGATCTCGGCTATGTCGCCTTCTACGCGGTCGGCGCCTATTCCTACGCGCTCCTCGCCACCAATTTCGGACTGTCGTTCTGGGTCTGCCTGCCGCTCGCGGGCATCCTAGCGGCGTTCTGGGGCGTGCTGCTCGGCTTCCCGGTGCTGCGGCTGCGCGGCGACTATCTGGCGATCGTGACGCTCGCCTTCGGCGAGATCATCCGCCTCGTCATCATCAACTGGCAGAGCCTGACTGGCGGCCCCAACGGGGTGTCCGGCATCCCGCGCCCGACCTTGTTCGGCATCCCCCTCGACAACAGCGATGACGGGCTTGCGGCGAAACTCGGCATCGACTTCTCGCCGACTCACCGCATCATCTTCCTGTTCTACCTGATCCTGGCGCTGGCGCTGATCACCAACTGGGTGACGATCCGGCTGCGGCGGCTGCCGATCGGCCGCGCCTGGGAGGCGCTGCGCGAGGACGAGGTGGCCTGCCGCGCGCTCGGCATCAACGTCACCACGACCAAGCTGACGGCGTTCGCCACCGGCGCGATGTTCGGCGGCTTCGCCGGCGCGTTCTTCGCGACACGGCAGGGCTTCATCAGCCCGGAATCCTTCACCTTCCAGGAATCGGCCCTGGTGCTGGCGATCGTCGTGCTCGGCGGCATGGGCTCGCAGCTCGGCGTCGCGCTGGCGGCGCTGACCATGATCGGCGGCTTCGAATTGTTCCGCGGCCTCGATCAATACCGCATGCTGGTGTTCGGCATGGCCATGGTGCTGCTGATGATCTGGCGGCCGCGCGGCCTGATCGGCCATCGCGCGCCGACCGTGTTCCTGGAGCGCAACCAGGCGATCTCATCCGACCTCGTCAAGGAGGGCCACGGATGAGCGACGACCACATCCTGTCCGTCGACCGCCTGATGATGCGCTTCGGCGGCATCGTCGCGGTCAACAGCCTGTCCTTCACCGCCGAGCGGCGCAAGATCACGGCGCTGATCGGCCCGAACGGCGCCGGCAAGACCACCGTCTTCAACTGCATCACCGGTTTCTATCGGCCGAGCGGCGGCGCGCTGCGCCTCGTCCACGATGATGGCCGCGCCTTCCAGCTCGAACGGCTCGGCGATTTCCGCATCTCCAAGCTGGCGAAGGTCGCGCGCACCTTCCAGAACATCCGGCTATTTCCTGGCATGACGGCGCTGGAGAACCTGATGGTCGCCCAGCACAATGCGCTGATGCGCGCCTCGGGCCTGACCTTCCTCGGCCTGATCGGCGCGCCGGCCTGGCGCCAGGCCGAAGAGCGCGCGATCGATCTGGCGCGGACCTGGCTCGACCGCGTCGGCCTGCTGCTGCGCGCCGACGATGCCGCCGGCAATCTGCCCTATGGCGACCAGCGGCGGCTCGAGATCGCGCGTGCGATGTGCACCGAGCCGGCGCTGCTCTGCCTCGACGAGCCGGCCGCCGGGCTGAACGCGCGCGAGAGCGGCGGGCTCAATGAGCTGTTGCTGTCGATCCGCGATCTCGGCACCTCGATCCTCCTGATCGAGCACGACATGTCGGTGGTGATGGAAATCTCCGACCACGTCGTGGTGATGGACTACGGCGTCAAGATCGCCGAAGGCGCGCCGCAGGCCGTTCGCGACGACCCCAAGGTGATCGCCGCCTATCTCGGCGCCGACGAGGAAGAAGCGATCGCCGTGATGGAGAGCGGCACGTGACCGCGGCCTCCACCACTCCCCTGCTCGCGGTGCGCGGGCTACGCGCGGCCTACGGCAAGATCGAGGCGCTCAAAGGCATCGACATCGAGATCAACGCCGGCGAGATCGTGGCGCTGATCGGAGCCAACGGCGCCGGCAAGTCGACGCTGATGATGACGATCTTCGGCAAGCCGCGCGCCCGCGCCGGCCGGATCGAGTTCGACGGCCACGATATCACCGGCGTGCCGACGCATGAGATCGCACGGCTGCGGATCGCGCAGTCGCCCGAGGGACGGCGGATCTTCCCGCGCATGAGCGTGGCGGAGAACCTGCAGATGGGCGCTGATGCGACCGACTGCAGCGAGGCCGAGCGCGCCGCGGGACTGGAGCGGGTCTACGCCCTGTTCCCGCGCCTGAAGGAACGCATCGCGCAGCGCGGCGGCACGCTGTCCGGCGGCGAGCAGCAGATGCTGGCGATCGGCCGCGCCCTGATGAGCCGGCCGCGCCTGTTGATGCTCGACGAGCCCTCGCTCGGCCTGGCGCCGCTGATCGCGCGGCAGATCTTTGACGCCATCCGCACGCTGAACCGGCAGGACGGCCTCACCGTGCTGATCGTCGAGCAGAATGCCAACCATGCGCTGAAGCTCGCCCACCGCGGCTATGTCATGGTCAACGGCCTGATCACGCTGGCCGGAACCGGCGCCGAATTGCTGCAGCGCCCCGAAATCCGCGCCGCCTATCTGGAAGGCGGCCGCCGCGGCTAAAGCGCCCCTGCAACAACATGCTGCAGGCGCAGCGCGGTTTTGCCTGAAAATTGCCGGTGACTTCGCCGAAAAATCGGCCGACAATACCCGTGGTTAGAAGGTCCGGGGCGCCCGGACCTCCGGCAAGAGGCAACGACCACGAGGGACGTCTCATGAAATCATTGAAGCTCATCGGCCTGGCATTGGGCGCTTCGTTCGCATTGTCGGCGAGCGCGTTCGCGCAAGACATCACCATCGCAGTGGCAGGCCCGATGACGGGCTCCGAATCCGCGTTCGGCCGGCAGATGAAGAACGGCGCCGAGCAGGCGGTCGCCGACATTAATGCCGCCGGCGGCGTGCTCGGCAAGAAGCTCGCGCTCGAGACCGATGACGATGCTTGCGATCCGAAGCAGGCGCGCTCGATCGCCGAGAAGATCTCCGCCTCGAAGATCCCGTTCGTGGCCGGCCACTTCTGCTCGTCGTCCTCGATCCCCGCGTCGGAAGCCTACGCCGACGGCAACGTGCTGCAGATCACGCCGGCCTCGACCAACCCGCTGTTCACCGAGCGCAAGCTCTGGAACGTGGCGCGCGTCTGCGGCCGCGACGACCAGCAGGGCATCGTCGCCGCCGAGTTCATCATGAAGAACTACAAGGGCAAGAACGTCGCGATCCTCAACGACAAGACCACCTACGGCAAGGGCCTCGCCGACGAGACCAAGAAGGCGCTGAACAAGGCCGGCTTCCAGGAGAAGATGTTCGAGTCGTACAACAAGGGTGACAAGGACTTCAATTCGATCGTCTCGCGCCTGAAGCGCGACAACATCGATCTCGTCTATGTTGGCGGCTACCATCAGGAAGCCGGCCTGATCCTGCGCCAGATGCGCGACCAGGGCCTGCAGACCGTGCTGATGGCGGGCGATGCCATGAACGACAAGGAGTTCGCCTCGATCACCGGTCCGGCCGCCGAAGGCACACTGTTCACCTTCGGCCCCGACCCGCGCAACAAGCCGACCGCCAAGGCGATCGTCGAGAAGTTCAAAGCCAAGAACATCGATCCCGAGGGCTACACGCTCTACACCTACGCCGCCATGCAGGTGTGGACCCAGGCCGTCGCAAAAACTGGCTCCACCGACGCCAAGAAGGTGATGGCCACCATCAAGGGCGGCGAGTGGGACACCGTGCTCGGCAAGCTCGCCTTCGACGCCAAGGGCGACATCAAGGTGATCGACTACGTCGTCTACAAGTGGGACGCCAAGGGCAACTACACCGAGATCAACCCGAAGGGGTCTTGAGACCTCTCGCTCTCACCTCAGCCAGAACACACGCAAACGCCCCGGTCAGCCGGGGCGTTTTTCTTTGCCATCGCGGCTGCTATATCGAAGTGATTGGATACAGCGCGCGGAGCGCCTCTTGAAAAACCTCCTCACCGACATTGCCGGCGTCAGCGTCGGCCATGCCGACGACGCCGCGATCGCCTCGGGCGTCACCGCGATCCTGTTCGACAAGCCGGCGGTGGCGTCGATCGACGTCCGCGGCGGCGGTCCGGGCATCCGCGAGGATTCGCTGCTGACGCCGCACAATGTGGTCGAGGCGATCGACGCGATCACGCTGTCCGGCGGCTCCGCGCTCGGGCTCGACGCCGCTGGCGGCGTGCAGGCCTGGCTTGCCGAGCGCGGCCGCGGCTTTCGCATCCGCGACGCGGTGGTGCCGATCGTGCCCGGCGCGATCTGCTTCGACCTGCTCAACGGCGGCAACAAGGCGTGGGGCCGCTTTCCGCCCTATCGCGACCTCGGCTACGCGGCGGCGGACGCCGCCGCGGGCGATTTCCGCCTCGGCAGCGTCGGCGCCGGCATGGGCGCGACCACGGCCAACCTGAAAGGCGGCCTCGGCTCCGCGTCGGCAAGGACAGACGATGGCGTGACAGTCGCGGCGCTGGCGGTGGTCAACGCGGTCGGCGCCGTTACGGTCGGCAGGGGTCCGTGGTTCTGGGCCGCGCCGTTCGAGGTGGGCGCCGAATTCGGCGGGCGCGGCCTGCCGCCATCGTTCACACCGGACATGCTGGCGATGCGGCTGAAGGGCGGCGCGGAGGCGACCGCGGCGGAGAACACCACGCTGGTCGTAGTCGTCACCGATGCGCAGCTGACGAAACCGCAGGCCAAGCGTCTTGCAATGATCGCGCAGACCGGCATGGCGCGTGCGATCTATCCGGTGCACGCCCCGCTCGACGGCGATGTGGTGTTCGCTGCGGCGACCGGCGCCAAACCGGTCGAGCCGCTGTTCGGCCTGACCAAACTCGGCGCGCTCGCCGCCAACACGGTGGCGCGCGCGATTGCGCGCGGGGTGTATGCAGCGACGGCATTGCCCTTCCCCGGCGCGCTGCCGAGCTGGCAGGACAAGTTCGGGTAGACGATCGTGAATTCGGATCGAGCTAACGGGCGACGGAGGTGCGCCCCCTCGCCCCGCTCTTGCGGGGTCGAGACGAGCGAAGCTCGCTCTTAGAGGGTTGGAGCGAGGGGCCAGCACCGCCTCAACGGTGATAACCGAACTCGCGGAGACTCCCCCTCACCCGGAGCGCATCTGGCGATGCGTTCCGGCCTCTCCCCGCAAGCGGGGCGAGGCGAAGCAAGGCCGCCTGCTCGCCTCAATGCAAATTGCTTCCGCTACGCGCTGACCGACAGCTGCGCCGAGGCCTGCGCGGAGATCGCCTGCGACTGGCGCTGGATCAGCTGCTCGATGAAATTGTACGACGAGGTCGCGTTGCTGTTGGCCGAAGACGCCGCCGGCGTCGTCATCGACACCTTGGAGCCGTCGGCATAGGTCGTCGTGGACGTAGTCGAGCCGTCGCTGTTGGTCACCGAGGTCGAGGTGGCGCCGTCCAGCGCCTGCGTCAGCGGATCGGAGCCGGGGCTGCTGCCGGAGCCATCTGCCGATCCGCTTGTCATGTGATGGTGATGATGGCCGCCCCCCTTGTGGCCGTCCAGCGCCTGCGACATCTCGTCGAGGCTGACGCTGCCGTCGCCATTGGCGTCGAGCTTGCCGAACACGTCGTCGGCCTGCGCGACATTGGTGCCGCCGGCGCCGAGCGCGCTCTCGAATTCGGATTGGGTGATCTTCCCATCACCATCGGCGTCGATCTGCGAGAACAGATCCTTCAGTGCGTCCGAGCGGCTGGTCGGGGCCGTGCCGGTCGAGCCTGATGTCTGCGACTGGCTTTGCGCAGCGAGCAGCGCGCTCATCGTCTCCGGCGAGATCTGCGCGCCGCCGCTGCCCGACCCGACGCTGGAGCTGATGCCGGTGCTGGCCGAACTCGACGTCGCCGCCGACGGATCGAACAGGCCGGTCCCCTGGGTAACGCCGGTCTTCTGCATCGCCGCCGATGACGGCTTCGACGACATCAGCGAACTCAGGAGATCGATCGCCGACGAGGCGGCGCCGAGGGCAAACAACATTGGCAATACTCCAGACAACGCCGCGCACAGCGGCTCGAACCCGCGCCGGTTCCCGCGCGCATGATCTGCTCAGGCGCGACGACCGGCCTTCCACCCTTCCGGACACGGTCGAGCAAGCGTCATGCCACGCAGGAAACCCAATAAAACCGGGCCTTCCTGCAGCATCGCCGGTTCAGCGCACCCGGCAAGAGCTGCCGCTGCGGCAGATTTTTCCGCCCGCGACGTCTTGCTCACCGCATTGCCCGGCACGCATCTGCATGTTAGGCGGAACCACCCGTCGCTCCCGCAAGACTTTCGGAACAGCGCTATGAGTCAGCCATTCACCCCACGTCCCCTCGTCATCGCTCCGTCGATCCTGGCGTCGGATTTCTCAAAGCTCGGCGAGGAGGTCCGCGCCGTCGACCAGGCCGGTGCCGACTGGATTCATCTCGACGTGATGGACGGGCATTTTGTTCCCAACATCTCGTACGGCCCCGACGTCATCAAGGCGATGCGGCCGCACACCAGGAAGATCTTCGACGCGCATCTGATGATCTCGCCCTGCGATCCCTATCTCGAGGCCTTCGCCAAGGCCGGCTGCGACCACATCACGGTGCACGCCGAGGCCGGGCCGCATCTGCACCGCTCGTTGCAGGCGATCCGCGCCCTCGGCAAGAAGGCCGGCGTCTCGATCAATCCGGCAACGCCGGCGAGCGCGATCGAATACGTGCTCGATCTGATTGATCTCGTGCTCGTCATGTCGGTCAATCCCGGCTTCGGCGGCCAGGCCTTCATCCGCTCGGCGATCGGCAAGGTCAGTGACGTCAGGGCGATGACGGCCGGCCGTCCGATCGACATCGAAGTCGATGGCGGTGTCGCGCCCGACGTCGCCGGCGAGCTCGCCGCGGCTGGGGCCAACGCCTTCGTCGCCGGCTCGGCGGTATTCAAGGGCGGAACGCTGGACGCCTACAAGACCAACATCTCCGCGATCCGCAACGCGGCGGCACAGGCGCGCGGAGAGGCAATCTGATCGTCATGCGATGACAAGTGTGCGCGCCGTGCCTGCAAGTGCGGCGCACACCTTGCTGCTGCTTTGCCACATGCACAACATTTTTTGCTGCTGCTTTGCCACATGCACAACATTTTTGCGGGGCCGCTGCGTCATCGGGGCTTCACAGACTCATCCATTCCGATGCACAAATCTCCCCAAGAAATAGATCTTGGGGAGGCACGCATCATGACACTGATCGCTGTCTGCACTGCCATCGCTTTATGGTTTGGGCTGAATGCCGCCGTCGTCGTGCGGCGCTGCTATGTCACGCGGCAGCCCGTGCGCGTGCGCGTCAACTACATCCTTCCGCGCCGGGCCTGATCACGGCGGACCGCGAGGAACCGACGATCAGAACATTCCCGGCGGCGCGACGTCTGACGCACCTTGTTCCGCCGTTCCCTTACTCTCGCCCTGCACCGTCAGCCGTGACGGCCGCACCACGGTCACCGTGCACGGCGCTTCGGACGCGACCTGGGCGGAGACGCTGCCGAGCAGCGCGCGCATCATCGAATTCTGCCGCGCGCCGATGATGATGTGATCGACCAGATTGACCGCAGCGAATTCCAGCAGCGCTGCCGCCGGATCGATCGCCTCCAGCACATGCACGGTCAGCCTGTTGTCCTCGAGCCGGAACGGCCGCGCCCAATGCTGGAGCGCGACTAGACGGTCGACATGCTTGTTCTGGCCCTGCTCGTCGAGGGTGCGATCGATCGCCAGCCGATTCAGCTTCAACACGTTGACGCAGGCGAGCCGCGCCGAGGGCGAGGTCGACAGCACGCGCTCTGCGGTGACGCGAATGGCCTCGTCCAGCACAGCGGAACCTTCGGCGATGTCGAGCGCGACCATGACGATCGGGCTCGACGCGAGCTGGGCCGCGACGTCGGATTTCGGCTGCGGCTGCACTGCGCCGAGATTGAAGCGGCGGTGCCAGACCGTGCCGATGGAATCGCGCTTGATCCGCTGCGACCGCGCGGTGAGCTTGACCTGTTCCGGGTGCGCAAGATCAAAGGCAAGCTGCGCTGCGGTCGGATAGCGCGCACCGGGGTCGATCTCCAGGCAGCGCAGCACGATCTCCTGCAGCCAGGGCGGATAGTCGTCCCTGAGGCTGCGCGGCGGATAGGGATCGCGCCACAGCCGCCGGCGCATCCCGCGCAAGGTCTCGGTCTCGCCGAACGGCCGCACGCCCGTCGTGAAGAAATACAGCAGCACCCCGAGCGAAAACAGATCGCTCCGCGGGTCGTCGCGCACCCCGAGCAGGCGTTCCGGCGCCATATAGGGCGCGGTGCCGAACGGCAGACGGAACTCCTCCTGCAGCAGGTCCGGCAGATGCTCGTGATGCGAGAGACCGAAATCGATCAGCACCGCCTCGCTGCGCTCGCGAAACATGATGCTGCTCGGCTTGATGTCGTGATGGATGACGTTCTGCCGGTGCAGGCTGGTGAGCGCGGCCGCGATCTTGCCGGCGATCGCCCTCGCCTCCTCATACGGCAGCGGCAACTCGCCGATCCGCTTGTAGAGCGTCTGCCCGGGAATGCGCTCCATCACGACATACGCTTGCCGCTCGAAGTCGCCGGTGCCGAAGCACGCCGGCACGTGCGGCCCCGACAGCCGCGGCAGGATCATCTGCTCCATCTCGAAGCTGACGATCGCCGCCGAATCCTCGCCTTCGGACAACAGCGGCACTTTCATCAGCAGCGGAACGTTGATGCCGGGATGCGTGACGGTCCACAGCGTCGCCATGCCGCCGCGATGCACCTGCTCGCCGATGGTGAAGCCGTCGATCACCGCGCCTGGCTGCATCTTGAGCGCGGCCATCTGAAGTCACCTGCCGATGAACAGGCGATCGGCGAGCCAGTGCGGCAGGCCGTTCGCCCTGATCCGCGCCGCCGCGGTCTGGATATCGTAGGGCACGCGGACATAGGTGATCTCGCGGCTCACCGTGTCGAACATCGCAAACGACGCGGCCGGATCGCCGTCGCGCGGCTGGCCGACCGAGCCGAGCACCGCGAGCCAGCGCCGCCCGGTCAAGAGTTGCACGGCGACGCCCGAGGTCGGGACGAAGCGGGTCATCTTCGCGGCCGAGGACATCGAATAGAGGCCGGGCTGGTGGATATGGCCGCAGAACGTGATTTGGAGCTCGGTTGCCAGCATGCTGCGCGCGGCATCGGCGGTGTCGCGGACATAGCGCCACTTCGCCGGGTCCGACGCCTCGGAATGCACGTAGAGGCGGTTATCCTCCTCCCGCTGCAGCGGCAGGCCGGTCAGGAAG
Source organism: Bradyrhizobium semiaridum (assembly GCF_020329505.1). GTDB lineage: Bacteria > Pseudomonadota > Alphaproteobacteria > Rhizobiales > Xanthobacteraceae > Bradyrhizobium > Bradyrhizobium semiaridum. Next base: position 6,123 of record NZ_JAGKJJ010000009.1, on the reverse strand, counting down.
GCACGCTGCCCGGCGCTGAGCCGGCCGCGCGTCCAGTCGACCGCGGCCCGCGCCTCGTCGTTCATGCCATCGCTCGGCGTGCCGATCGCATGGTCATGATTGCCGCGCACAGCGATCGCGCCATCGGCGACGAGACCCATCACCGTGTCGACCGCCCATTCCGGATCGGCGCCATAGCCGACGATGTCGCCGAGACAAACCAGCCGCTCGGCGCCGCGCGCCCGCGCGGCTTCGAGGCAGGCGGCGAAGGCCTGCCGGTTGGCGTGAATGTCCGCAAAGAGGGCGAGCCGCATCTTCGTCCGGCGGTGGTTGAGCGCGAGGAACCAGACCGATCCCCCACCGGCATCAAGCACGCGCGGCCCCCTGCCCGCAATTGCGCCAAGGGCGGCATCCAGCGAATTGATGGACGGACAAGAGCGTCGGCGAGGCTAGTCGGAGCCCAGCATCGCCGCAGTGGGAGACGCCGCACGGGGTCCCTCCGTCGCCTGGGGCAACACGGCGGCGGCCACAAGGTGAAGGATCAGGACCGCGACCGCGAAGATGGCGAGCAGGCCGACATTGCCTCCGGGCGGAACCGACGGTGGACGCCGTGCAGGCAGTTTCTTCGCCATGAATGCCATCGTCGACCTCTCAGCCGTGTTCGGCGTCGGCTGAATGCGGGTCAGGGAACAGGTGGCGATGTCGCCTGATGACACGTTGCGCCTCGCGGCGTCGCGAATCGTGCAGAGCCTGCAGAACAAGCTGGAAGAGCGCGCCCAGCCTCGATGAAACAATGCCTGACGGAGGTGCAGTCGCTGCTATCTTCTCGATCGGCAATGATGCGTGTCTCATCGTCGAAACTCCGCGGTCAAAATACGTGCGCAAGATGCGACGACACGCGCGGCCTGTCCTCATCCCAATGGGTGAGAACGAAATTACGCAGACGCTCGCGGCACGCGGAACCTCGTCGTGCCAATCGGGAATCCACTTGCCGGCAAACGGGATTTGGCGCGCCGCCGCGGTTTTTGTGCGTCCCCGCCTCGACGTCTCGCGCCGATCACAAGATTGAGAGCAAGTTTGAGAGAATGAGAAGCGGTTGCCGGATCGTCCGCGAGTTCCACTCGGCGGACCGAAGACCAGCAGCTACGACTTGCAGGCCCGCAGGCCCTTCAGCAGCAGGGCGATCAGCGCGTCGATCCGCGACGGGCATTCGGGCTTGGCCCATTCCTCGGCATGCGCCGGGTGATGGTAGCGCACGGTGGCATCGAACACGGCACGCGCCGTCGCCTTGATATCGTCGATCTCGAACACGCCCTGCGCGACACCGTCGGACAGGATCTTCGCGACTAGGTCGCACTGCTTGTTCTTGTAGGCCTCCACCACCTCGCGGGCCTCCTGCGCCAGCGCGAGATAGGTCGCGAACATCTCGGGATCGTCGCAGACCTTCTTCTGCTTGATCGCGAACATGGTGCGCAGCCACTGCTCCAGCCGCTCCGGCGCGGGGCCGTCGGCGGCCGCAAGCTTGCACAGCGGCTCATTGGCGCGGTCGAGCCAGCGCTTGGCGACCGCGTCGCGCAACGAGGCCTTGCTGGGGAAATGGCGGTAGACGCTGCCGTGGCTGACATCCAGCGCACGGGCAACGTCGACAACGGTGGCCTTGGCGAGCCCGAAGCGCCGCAAAACATCCTCGGTCGTTTCGAGGATCCGCTCGGGTGTCAACGCCACCGCCTCGTTCATGCGTTCACCGTCTGGTTCTCGCTGTCCTGCCCGCGGGAAAATTTGGCGGCCTGGGCGGCCAAATGGCGAGCGACGCGAAGATTGAGCCACTGTTGAATCTGGGCGGGCAATTGAAAGATTTCTATGGTCATGGAGGCAGTTCCTTCGAGGTAATCAAATCAGTCCGGCGCCCCGGCCGATCGCCGGAACAGCCGCTTGGGCAGCCCTCCTCCCTTAGAGCTGTAGAGTATATACATCGTCCCGCTGACAGATTTCAATATCTGTCAGGCAATATTTTGTGAGAGGTGCACTCCAAGGGGGGCGGAGGGACCCGCCCTGGGTTGGGACCATGGTCTGAATTGGGCTCAGGAATCGAAAGGGGCCGCTTCACGCAGCGGCCCCTTTGCCGGGAAAATGCCTTGGGGATGAAATCTAGCCCCGGTTAGCCATCAGATTACACCCGGTCGGCGGCCGAATGGGATTCCGGATGATTACTGTCCATCCCGCTGACTGATTATAGGCAATCCCTATTTCTCTGCCATTCCCGCGTCGCTACTGCTGCGCGTCCTTGGGCGGCATCCGGGGCGGTGGCAGCGGGGTGAAAACCGATGCCGCGCCCGGCTGCGGAGGCAGGAAGATGCCCGTCGTCGAGTCGCCGCCGCTGGTCTCGAGGATCGTCTTCGGCGTGATGTACTCCCGGACGAAATCCATGATGGTGCCGTCGCCGCCGCCGAAGTCGGCGGCCCGGCCGCCCTGCGCGTGGCCGGCCTTGATCTCGTTGTCCGCTGCGTGGGCCTGCTCGGCCAGCGCATCGCTGTAGGGAATCCGGAAGGCGCGCGGGACGGCGCTCGGCCGGTTGTCCTCATCGAGCTCCTCGACCCACAGATAGATCGCCCCGGGATCGCCCGCCAGCGAATGCGGCTCGACGATCCGCGTATGCAGCAGCTTGAAGTTCGCCGGCAGCCGGTCCGTCGAGGCCCAGCCGAGCAACCCGCGCATGCCGCCGAAGCTGACGACATAGAACACGCTGGTCACGACGATCGCCAGCGCCTTCAGCGACCAGTGCAGCCGCGCATAGACCAGCACGATCAGCAGCAGCGCGCCGATCACCGCATAGGCGACCGCAAGCGTGAAGATCATCGACTGAAAGCTAGTCACGGCGCAGCACCCTCACCCCGGTCTTCGGATCGATGTCGGCGCCGTTGCGCCAGGGCCCGCGGAATGTCTCCAGCAGCGACTTCGGCCGCTGGTCGACATTGATCACCTTGCCCTCGGCGTCCAGCCGAAACCGCACCGCGGTCTTCTCGTCGCCGGTGTGATCCAGGGTGAGCTTGTTGTCGAAGATCACCTGCGCCACCGGATTGAGCTTCTGCACCTTGATGCTGGCCTCGACCGGCTGACCGGTCGTCGCCACGAAATGCGAGATGTTGACGGTGTATTCGCCGGGGACGATGCCGCGCACGGTGACGATCTCCTCGCGGATCGGCGAGGCGATCTTCTTGCCGTTGACGACGATGAAGTCGTTGGCACCCCCGCGGTCGTCACGGTCGAGTGTCAGGAAGCCGGCCTCGCGGTGCCGGTACCAGGCGATGTTGCCGGCGGGGTCCTGCACGAACAGGTCGAGATCGTCGGGGTGGTTGTCCGGCCAGTCCATCGTGATGATGAACTCCGCCTTGGATTCGATCTTGCCGTCCTTCGAGTCCGGCGACACTGCGAGCAGCGCCAGGAAGAACAGGAAGGCGATCACCTGCAGCGCCTTGAACAGCATGACGCCGAGTGGATCGAACGGCTCCTCGCGCGGATAGAGGCCGAACTCGTCCATCATTGCCGCGTTCCAGGCGACGTTCCAACTCCGCGCTCCAGCGCCGGCGTGACATGCGTCTCGGTCAGCACGACCGTGTCAGAAAATACCTTCTGGGTCGCGGCATCCAGCATGTAGTACTGGATGCGGACCAGGATCGATCCGATCAGCCCGGCCAGCGTCGTGTACATCGCGACCGCCATACCGTCGCTCATCAGCCCCATCGAGGATTTCATCGCGACCTTGTCCGCGGCATCGAGGGTCGCGATCGGTGCCAGCATGATGATGAAGCCGATGATGGTGCCGAGCAGGCCGAGCTTCATCAGCGTGTCGGAGACGAAGGTGCCGAAGCCGTTGGAGCCGCGCAGGCGGTCGGCCAGCGTGCGCAGCAGCAGCGTCTGGTCGACCGGGCCCTTGGCCTGCGCGGCGGCCTTCTGCACCAGGCTCCTGATGTGATCGGTGACGAGCCCGCTCGGCAGGCCGCGCGCATCGGCGGCCAGCGCCCTGGGGCCGTCAGGCGCGGCGAGGATTGCGCGGCAGCCGCGCGCAACCTCGCCTTCCCGCGCGATTGCCCGCGTCCGCCAGAAGCAGTGCACGCAGGTGACGACGTAGAGCGCCGCGATGACGCTGGAAATGTAGGTGCGGTCGGACGTCACCATGAGGCGGATCAGCCCGTAGCGCCAGAGCAGGAATGCGGCGAAGATCGAAAGCCCCGTGAAGATCATCCAGAGCAGCAAGACCCGACGTTCCCCCGCGTCCCCGGGCGCCGATGCCGTCGCGGCGCCGACCTTGGCATCCATGTTGCGTTTGCTCCCTGTGGCGACTTGTTCCGTAAAGACATCAGACCAGAGGCGCCTGCCCCCGTCCAATTACATCTGCCCAGATTTCGTCGGGCAAATTTCCCGATCTGCATGGCACGGCGTGCTTCCAATTGGCCCGGAACCGCGATGCTGTTACGCTCGTCCACTCGCAAGTGGAGTGGATCGCATGCGCCTCGTGCTTCAACTGGTCGCCCGTCTGCTCGTCATCGTCGCACTGTGCCTCGGCGCCGCCACCGTCTGGGCTACGGTCGATGCCTATCGCAGCGTCGATCGTGCGACCGAAGCGTCCGCCGAACGCGTCTCGCAGGCGCTCGAAGCGCTGTACTGGCGCGAATTGCTGCTGCGCAGCAACCGCATGCGCGAGCAATTGCTGCCCGCGCCCGATTGGCGCACCATCGAGACCATGGGCCTGATCGCGCCCGGGATCTGCGTGCAGTTCGAGCCGGCAGGCGCGTTCGAGAAGCCGCTGTGCGGCCAGAACAAGGGGATCGGCAAGGCGCCGCCGCGCTGGTTCGCCGCCGCGGTCGAGACGCTGCTCGGCCGTCACGCCAGCGTCGAACGGCCGATCAGCGCCCGCGCCGCGACCGCTGGAACCATCCGTGCCGTATCAGATCCGGACGCCGCGATCGCGCTGGCCTGGCAGCATATCCTCGACAACATCCACGTCGCACTGCTGATGGCGCTCGCCATCGCGCTGCTCGCCTCGCTCGCGATCGCGCACACGCTGGCGCCGGCACGCTCGATCGTATCGGCGCTGCGGCGGATGGCCGACGGCGATTACCGGACGCCGCTGCCGCGCTTCCGCTCGATGGACCTCGCAATGATCGGCCAGGCCGTCAGCGACCTCGGCGACCGCCTCGCGCAGGCCGAGGAGGAGCGCGCCGTGCTGACGCGGCGCCTGCTCGAAATCCGCAGTGACGAACGCCGCGCGCTCGCCCGCGAGCTGCACGACGAGTTCGGCCAGAACCTCACCGCGATCCTCGCCTTCGCCAATACGATCGAGGCCGGTGCGCCGCGCGACCATGCCGGCAAGAACGAGATCGCGCAGGATGCGCGGATGATCTCGCAGGCGACGCGCCGCATCATGGCCTGCCTGCGCGACACGCTGAACCGGCTGCGCCATCCACCGGCCGAGGAGCTTGGACTCGAAGCCAGCCTGGTCGACCTCGTCGACAGCTGGCGCTCCCGCGCGGCGACGCAACCGCTGATCCAGCTCGATCTGCAGGGCGATCTCGCCGATATCAGCGGCACGGTGGCCGCCACCGCCTATCGCGTCGCGCAGGAATGCCTGACCAATGCGCTGCGCCACAGCGGTGCGCGCGAGATCGTGCTGCGGATCGAGCGGCGGACCGGCGCGGAGAATGCGCTGCTCGTCCGCGTCGAGGACGATGGCGGCGGTGATGCGGTGCAGGTGGCGCAGTCGGCAGGTTTTGGCCTCACCGGCGTCAGCGAGCGCGTCACCGCGCTCGGCGGCTCGCTGCAGATCGCCCGCGCGCGCCGCGGCCTGTCCGTCGCCGCGACCATTCCGCTCGCCGCCTGAGATGACTGCCCGCAAGACTGCCGGCATCGCAATTCTCCTGGTCGACGATCATCCCGTCGTCCGCCAGGGCTACCGGCGCGTGCTCGAGCATCAGGACGATTTTCGCGTCGTCGCCGAGGCCGACAACGCCGCCAATGCCTATCGCGCCTTCAAGTCGCACGCGCCTGACGTGGTGGTGATGGACATCTCGATGCCGGGTGCGAGCGGGCTGGAAGCGATCCGCAACATCCGCGCGCGCAATGCCGATGCCCGCATTCTCGCCTTCA
>NZ_JAGKJJ010000080.1 GCF_020329505.1 Bradyrhizobium semiaridum | reverse complement strand
ACATCAGATCATTCAGCGAGAAGTGCAGACCGACGCCGAACATCAGCAGGATGATACCGAGTTCCGCGAGTTCGGTCGCCAGCGCCTGGTCGGCGACGAAGCCCGGCGTGAACGGCCCGGCGGCGACGCCGGCGAGCAGATAGCCGACCAGCGGCGGAACCCGGAAGCGCTGGGCGATTGTCCCAAAGACGAAGGCGAGTCCAAGACCTGCGACGATGGTCGCGATCAGCGGCGATGCTGTGCGACAAGGCGAAATGCCGCATGACACGCCGCTGATGCACCGCGACCAATTGAGGCGGTCGCACCGGTGCGAGGCGAACACTATCGCCGCCGAACGCCTGCGTTGAATCTTGACGTGGATCGGGCCATTTCGTGACATTGCGCTGCGGACGGTATGACAAGGCAGCGAGCCTGCTGCGCCGAATCCGCCGCGCAATGTCACGAAATGGCCCGATCCACGTCAAGATTCAACGCAGGCGTTCGGCGGCGATAGTGTTCGCCTCGCACCGGTGCGACCGCCTCAATTGGTCGCGGTGCATCAGCGGCGTGTCATGCGGCATTTCGCCTTGTCGCACAGCATCGCCGCTGATCGCGACCATCGTCGCAGGTCTTGGACTCGCCTTCGTCTTTGGGACAATCGCCCAGCGCTTCCGGGTTCCGCCGC
>NZ_JAGKJJ010000079.1 GCF_020329505.1 Bradyrhizobium semiaridum | reverse complement strand
TACGCCACCGGCCGCCGCATCGCCGGCGCGGTGATCACGCTGCTCGCGGTCGTGTTCCTTCCGCAGACCGGCGGCAAATCCTCCACCGCGGCGCTGCCCGGCATTCTCGCCATCGCCTGGATCTTCGAGCGATGGCCGGCGATCCGGATCCCGCTGGTCTTTCTCGGGCTCGCCACCTTCAACATCGTCACGATCGGCTGCTCAATCTCGCCGGCGATGCGCGAGCTGGTTGCCCTGGTCGGGGTCGATCCGACCTTCACCAACCGCATCGACATCTGGCGGGTCGGGGCCGCCGCCGTCGCGGACCGGCCGCTGACCGGATACGGATTCCAGCTGTTCTGGCAGACCGACGAGATGGTCTACAAGGCCGGCGGCGGCACCAGCTGGGCGGTCGGCGCGTTCAACGCCCACAATGCCTATCTCGATGCGGCGATCACGACCGGGATTCCGGGACTGATCCTGACGCTGGCGCTGCTGGTCTGGCTGCCGCTGCGCGACGTGAGCCGGGCTGCGGCGCGCGACAACGATCCCGCGCTGACCAGGCTGTTCACCCGGATCTGGCTCTACGGCGTGTTCTCCGCCTGTGTCGAGAGTCTCTATTTCCAGTCCGGCAGTCTCGTCTGGTTCATGCTGGTGGTCGCGATCTTCGGCCTTCGCCTGCAGGCG
>NZ_JAGKJJ010000078.1 GCF_020329505.1 Bradyrhizobium semiaridum | reverse complement strand
CGCCTGCAGGCGAAGGCCGAAGATCGCGACCACCAGCATGAACCAGACGAGACTGCCGGACTGGAAATAGAGACTCTCGACACAGGCGGAGAACACGCCGTAGAGCCAGATCCGGGTGAACAGCCTGGTCAGCGCGGGATCGTTGTCGCGCGCCGCAGCCCGGCTCACGTCGCGCAGCGGCAGCCAGACCAGCAGCGCCAGCGTCAGGATCAGTCCCGGAATCCCGGTCGTGATCGCCGCATCGAGATAGGCATTGTGGGCGTTGAACGCGCCGACCGCCCAGCTGGTGCCGCCGCCGTCGCGGACCGGCCGCTGACCGGATACGGATTCCAGCTGTTCTGGCAGACCGACGAGATGGTCTACAAGGCCGGCGGCGGCCCCGACCCGCCAGATGTCGATGCGGTTGGTGAAGGTCGGATCGACCCCGACCAGGGCAACCAGCTCGCGCATCGCCGGCGAGATTGAGCAGCCGATCGTGACGATGTTGAAGGTGGCGAGCCCGAGAAAGACCAGCGGGATCCGGATCGCCGGCCATCGCTCGAAGATCCAGGCGATGGCGAGAATGCCGGGCAGCGCCGCGGTGGAGGATTTGCCGCCGGTCTGCGGAAGGAACACGACCGCGAGCAGCGTGATCACCGCGCCGGCGATGCGGCGGCCGGTGGCGTA
>NZ_JAGKJJ010000077.1 GCF_020329505.1 Bradyrhizobium semiaridum | reverse complement strand
GCCGCGCATCAGGCACCGAACATGGAGGCCGAGCGCAATCCGGCCACCGCGCACATGTTCATCATCAATCCGCTTTCCGGCCACGGCGTCGACAATCTGTTCGCAACTCACCCCTCGACCGCGAACCGCATCGCCGCACTGCAGCAGCTCGCCGCCGAGCTCGGCACGCTCGCCGCGCCGCGCTCGGCCGGTGCAAGCCCTCCGCCGCGCAGCCCGTGGGGCGGCTCGACGGGCCAGCGCGGGCCGTGGGGCTGATGGCACAGGCCGGCCGCGCGCCACCCGCGTGAACGACGCGCGAAATTGAGGAGATGATACAGCCGTACTCGGCGCGTCACATGCCTGCAACGATGAGCGACTAGTTCTCGTCGGCTATGTCGCGCGTCGTCCGGTCAGCCTTGCTCAGAACAATGCTCGTCTTGCGGTCTACGCTTGCCGTCTCGTTCGGCCTGCTGGTGCTATCGGTCGAACCAGGTCACGCCCAGAGCCCCAACTTTCGCAATGCCGATCAGGCGCCGCCGTCCTGGGCGCAGTTCGCCAAGCTGGTGAAATACCGCTTCGAGGAATGGATCGCGGCGGACGAGGCTGTCGCCAACCGGTTCCGCAACTGGGTCACCGAGCATTCGGGCAAGGAGGGCGGCCCGCCGCCCTCGCTGGTGGTGAAGGCCTGGCTCA
>NZ_JAGKJJ010000076.1 GCF_020329505.1 Bradyrhizobium semiaridum | reverse complement strand
GCCGCGCATCAGGCACCGAACATGGAGGCCGAGCGCAATCCGGCCACCGCGCACATGTTCATCATCAATCCGCTTTCCGGCCACGGCGTCGACAATCTGTTCGCAACTCACCCCTCGACCGCGAACCGCATCGCCGCACTGCAGCAGCTCGCCGCCGAGCTCGGCACGCTCGCCGCGCCGCGCTCGGCCGGTGCAAGCCCTCCGCCGCGCAGCCCGTGGGGCGGCTCGACGGGCCAGCGCGGGCCGTGGGGCTGATGGCACAGGCCGGCCGCGCGCCACCCGCGTGAACGACGCGCGACATAGCCGACGAGAACTAGTCGCTCATCGTTGCAGGCATGTGACGCGCCGAGTACGGCTGTATCATCTCCTCAATTTCGCGCGTCGTCCGGTCAGCCTTGCTCAGAACAATGCTCGTCTTGCGGTCTACGCTTGCCGTCTCGTTCGGCCTGCTGGTGCTATCGGTCGAACCAGGTCACGCCCAGAGCCCCAACTTTCGCAATGCCGATCAGGCGCCGCCGTCCTGGGCGCAGTTCGCCAAGCTGGTGAAATACCGCTTCGAGGAATGGATCGCGGCGGACGAGGCTGTCGCCAACCGGTTCCGCAACTGGGTCACCGAGCATTCGGGCAAGGAGGGCGGCCCGCCGCCCTCGCTGGTGGTGAAGGCCTGGCTCA
>NZ_JAGKJJ010000075.1 GCF_020329505.1 Bradyrhizobium semiaridum | reverse complement strand
CCGCAGAGCCGGATGCGCTGATCGCGCAGCTGAAGAAGGACGAGGCAATCGCCGAGGCCGACACCTTGCTGCTGACCGTGCCGAACCAATTGGGCGTCGCCTACAACGCGCACGTGATCGAGGCGATACTGACGCATGTCGCGCCGGCGCTGGGGTGGCGCTGAAGCGCAAGCTCAAACGATCGAGCCCATTTCTTCAGGCCGCTCCGGCGCAGCCTCTAAGCCCTGGTCGGCAACATCCGTTTGAGCGTCACGCCTCCAATTCGAAAACTCAGGCTTTGCCCGCGACGTTCCATCCGCGCGCGATGTCGCCGGGCGCTTCCCAGCCATCGTCAGTGACGATCAGCGTATCTTCGAGCTTGATGTAGCCGCGCGCCGGATGGAGCATCGCGGTCTCGATCGAGATCACCATCCCGGGCTGCAGGGGCCGGTCGGCGTCGTAGGGTGCATAAGGTACCGGCCCGTGGCCGGTGAGCCGCGGCGCCTCGTGACTGACAAGGCCGATGCCGTGCGCCGTGTAGTCCAGCACATTGCCATGCGGCGCCCGGCGTACCGCCTCTTCGCCGGCGGCGATGATGTCGCCGCCACGCGCACCGGGGCTGATCGCGCGGCGCGCCACCTGCTGGATCTCCTCGATCTCGTGCAGCAGGTCGCGCAATTCCGCGTCGGGCTCG
>NZ_JAGKJJ010000074.1 GCF_020329505.1 Bradyrhizobium semiaridum | reverse complement strand
CGAGCCCGACGCGGAATTGCGCGACCTGCTGCACGAGATCGAGGAGATCCAGCAGGTGGCGCGCCGCGCGATCAGCCCCGGTGCGCGTGGCGGCGACATCATCGCCGCCGGCGAAGAGGCGGTACGCCGGGCGCCGCATGGCAATGTGCTGGACTACACGGCGCACGGCATCGGCCTTGTCAGTCACGAGGCGCCGCGGCTCACCGGCCACGGGCCGGTACCTTATGCACCCTACGACGCCGACCGGCCCCTGCAGCCCGGGATGGTGATCTCGATCGAGACCGCGATGCTCCATCCGCGCGCGATGTCGCCGGGCGCTTCCCAGCCATCGTCAGTGACGATCAGCGTATCTTCGAGCTTGATGTAGCCGCGCGCCGGATGGAACGTCGCGGGCAAAGCCTGAGTTTTCGAATTGGAGGCGTGACGCTCAAACGGATGTTGCCGACCAGGGCTTAGAGGCTGCGCCGGAGCGGCCTGAAGAAATGGGCTCGATCGTTTGAGCTTGCGCTTCAGCGCCACCCCAGCGCCGGCGCGACATGCGTCAGTATCGCCTCGATCACGTGCGCGTTGTAGGCGACGCCCAATTGGTTCGGCACGGTCAGCAGCAAGGTGTCGGCCTCGGCGATTGCCTCGTCCTTCTTCAGCTGCGCGATCAGCGCATCCGGCTCTGCGG
>NZ_JAGKJJ010000073.1 GCF_020329505.1 Bradyrhizobium semiaridum | reverse complement strand
ACTGGCTGCGCGATCCCTATACGATCTATGCCCGCCACATCCTGCGGCTCGATCCGCTCGATCCGGTCGACATGCCGCTGTCGGCGGCCGATCGCGGTTCGGCGATCCACGGGGCGCTCGGCGAGTTCACGCAAACCTATGCCGACGCGCTGCCGCCGGACACGATGCGCGCGCTGCGCGAGATCGGCGGCAAGTATTTTGCGCCGCTGATGGAGCGGCCCGAGGCGCGTGCACTGTGGTGGCCGCGCTTCCAGCGCATCGCGGCATGGTTCGCCGAATGGGAGCAGGCTCGGCGCGGGCGGAGAGGGTGAAGGTCCTGGTGTCGTCGAGCTGAATCTTGAGATCGCCCTGGATCTCCGCCTTGATCGCGGTGATCTGGCCGCGCCGACCGCATCGAGCGGCGCGATGACGGCAGCTTCGCGATCCTCGACTACAAGACCGGGCAGCCGCCGACCGGCAAGCAGGTACGCATGGGCCTGTCGCCGCAGCTCACGCTGGAGGCCGCGATCCTGCGCGAGGGCGGGTTTGCGGAAATCCCGGCAAACTCCTCGGTCGGCGAACTGGTCTATGTCAGGCTGAGCGGCAACAATCCGCCGGGCGAGCAGCGTTCGCTGGAACTGAAGATCAAGAACAACGACACGCCGCAGCCGCCGGACGAAGCCGCGGACAGCGCGCGG
>NZ_JAGKJJ010000072.1 GCF_020329505.1 Bradyrhizobium semiaridum | reverse complement strand
CCGCGCGCTGTCCGCGGCTTCGTCCGGCGGCTGCGGCGTGTCGTTGTTCTTGATCTTCAGTTCCAGCGAACGCTGCTCGCCCGGCGGATTGTTGCCGCTCAGCCTGACATAGACCAGTTCGCCGACCGAGGAGTTTGCCGGGATTTCCGCAAACCCGCCCTCGCGCAGGATCGCGGCCTCCAGCGTGAGCTGCGGCGACAGGCCCATGCGTACCTGCTTGCCGGTCGGCGGCTGCCCGGTCTTGTAGTCGAGGATCGCGAAGCTGCCGTCATCGCGCCGCTCGATGCGGTCGGCGCGGGCGGAGAGGGTGAAGGTCCTGGTGTCGTCGAGCTGAATCTTGAGATCGCCCTGGATCTCCGCCTTGATCGCGGTGATCTGGCCGCGCCGAGCCTGCTCCCATTCGGCGAACCATGCCGCGATGCGCTGGAAGCGCGGCCACCACAGTGCACGCGCCTCGGGCCGCTCCATCAGCGGCGCAAAATACTTGCCGCCGATCTCGCGCAGCGCGCGCATCGTGTCCGGCGGCAGCGCGTCGGCATAGGTTTGCGTGAACTCGCCGAGCGCCCCGTGGATCGCCGAACCGCGATCGGCCGCCGACAGCGGCATGTCGACCGGATCGAGCGGATCGAGCCGCAGGATGTGGCGGGCATAGATCGTATAGGGATCGCGCAGCCAGT
>NZ_JAGKJJ010000071.1 GCF_020329505.1 Bradyrhizobium semiaridum | reverse complement strand
GGCAAGCTCGAGCCGGTCTATGAGACGTTGCGCCGGGTCCGGCGCGAGCTCGCGCCGCACATCGCCCTGATCGGCTTCTGCGGCGCGCCGTGGACGGTTGCGACCTACATGGTGGCCGGCCAAGGCACGCCGGATCAGGCGCCGGCACGGATGCTCGCCTACCGCCATCCGGACGCATTTGCGCGAATCATCGACGTGCTGGTCGAGAACTCGATCCGGCACCTGGTCGGCCAGCTCAAGGCCGGCGCCGATTGCGTGCAGGTCTTCGACACCTGGGCCGGCGTGCTGCCGCCGCGCGAATTCGCGCGTTGGTCGATCGAGCCGGCGCGACGCATCGTGGCCGGCGTGCGCAAACAGGTGCCGAACGCAAAGATCATCGGCTTTCCGCGCGGCGCCGGCGGCTTGCTGCCGGCCTATGTCGAGCAAACCGGCGTCGATGCGGTGTCGATCGATTGGGCAACGGAGCCGGCGATGATCCGCGAGCGCGTGCAACCGCGCGCGGCCGTGCAGGGCAATCTCGATCCGCTGGCCCTGATCGCCGGCGGCGCCGCGCTCGATCGCGCGGTGGACGACGTGCTGGAGAATTTCGGCCAGGGCCGGCTGATCTTCAATCTCGGCCACGGCATCTTGCCGGAAACCCCGATCGCCCATGTCGAGCGGATGGTAGCGCGGGTGCGCGCGCATAAGCG
>NZ_JAGKJJ010000008.1 GCF_020329505.1 Bradyrhizobium semiaridum | reverse complement strand
ACCGTCGCGGTGTCGGTGTTGGAGGCCAGGTTGTCGTTGCCGACCGGATCGGTGAACTTATCGGCCGCAACCGAGATCGCGACCGCCGTCGTCGAGTTGTCGTCGGCGGTGAAGGTCGCCGTGTACTGCAGCGGATTGCCCACCACCGGCTGCAGGTTGGACAGCCCGCCGCCGGTCACCGAGACATCGGCCAGATCGAAGCCGCTGGGGACCTCCGAGAAGGTGAAGGTCACCGTTCCGGTGTTGTTGTGGTCGTTGAACGTCGAGCGGTCGAGGTCGACCACCACCGTCGGATTCTGGGTGTCGACCGTCGCGGTGTCGGTGTTGGAGGCCAGGTTGTCGTTGCCGACCGGATCGGTGAACTTATCGGCCGCAACCGAGATCGCGACCGCCGTCGTCGAGTTGTCGTCGGCGGTGAAGGTCGCCGTGTACTGCAGCGGATTGCCCACCACCGGCTGCAGGTTGGACAGCCCGCCGCCGGTCACCGAGACATCGGCCAGATCGAAGCCGCTGGGGACCTCCGAGAAGGTGAAGGTCACCGTTCCGGTGTTGTTGTGGTCGTCGAACGTCGAGCGGTCGAGGTCGACCACCACGGTCGGATTCTGGGTGTCGATGGTGACGGAATCCGTCCCCGTGCCGCCAAGATTGAGCGCGGCGTCCGTGTAGCTGCCAGCGGTGACCGAAACCGAGCCATTGCCGGTGAAGCCGTCGTCGGCGGTGAAGGTCGCGGTGAAGACCAACGGGTCCGCGGTGGCCGCAAGGTTGCTGACCGTGCCGTGCGTTGCGCTGATGTCGGCGGCGGTGAAGCCGACAGGCGCTTCGGAGAACGTGAAGGTCACGACCGAGCTGTTGTGGCCGTCGCTGAGCGCGCCGTCGACGATCTCGACCGTCAGCGTCGGGTTTTCGGTGTCGATCGTGACGGAATCCGAGCCGCCGATGCCGGCATTGCCCATGGCGTCGGCGAAATCGCCGTTCGCAACCGACACCGTCGCGTTGCCGGTGAAAGCGTCGGTCGCGATGACCGTCGCCTCGTAAACCTTGCCGCCGCTGCCGGCGACCACATGCAGCGAACCCGCGGTCAGCGACAGGCCGCTGGACAGGTGGATGTCCGATTCGCTGAAGCTGACGCCGGGCGCCTCGCTGAAGGTGAAGCTCACGACAGAGCTGTTGTCGTTGTCGCTCAGCGACGGATCGACGATGTTGACCGTCAGCGTCGGGTTCTCGGTGTCGATCGTGACGGAGTCCGAACCTCCCACGCCGGCATTACCCGCGGCGTCGGTGAAATCGCCATTCGCGACCGACACGGTCGCAGTGCCGGTGAAGGCATCGGTCGCCGTGACCGTCGCCTCGTAGACCATGCCGCCACTGCCGGCGAGCACATGCAGCGAACCTGCGGTCAGCGACAGGCCGCTCGAAACGTGGATGTCCGTCTCCCCGAAACTGGCGCCGGGCGCCTCGCTGAAGGTGAAAGTCACGACCGAGCTGTTGTCGACGTCGCCCAGCGACGGATCGACAATGTTGATCGCCAACGTCGGATTCTTGGTATCGATTACGACTGTGTCGGAGCCCGCGGCGCCCAGATTACCGGAGGAATCCGTATAGCTGCCGGCCGCTACCGTGACGGTGCCCTGCCCTTCATAGCCATCGTCTGCTGTGAACTTTGCCGTATAGTGCGATGCATCGATCATCGTGAAGTTCGTGATCGTGCCGTGAGACGCGGTTATGTCGCTCGCAGAGAAGCCTGTGACCGCTCCGAGGAACGAAAAGGTGACGAGGGACGAGTTGTCGCCATCGCTCAAAGACGCATCGACAATGTCGACCGTTACCGGAACGCGTCCCGTACTGTCGAGAACCACAACTTTCTCGACAGCACTAGCTTGCAAGTTGAGCGTCTTGAACGTGTAGAAAGTCTGATCTGCCTGGCCGGTCTGCGCATTGAGGTGCGCGGGAACCCAAATGTCCCTGAAATACTTGATTTCGTCCAATATCGCCGGAGTATTGAGCTGATCGGCGTTGAGCCAGATCTGAAGCGTGTCGACGTCGCTCGTGCCGGCGACTTTCGAACCGCCAGCAGCGGAACCGTTGCCGCCGTCATAGGAGTCATAGCCTGTGAAGCCGGATCCGTTCGTGGAGTATGTTGCGCCCGTAAGAGTCTGGCTTTGAGTACCGCTGTAGCTGAAGATTCCGCTCAGCGCGTACTGATTTTCGTACGCCTTGTAGATCAGAATGTCCGATCCTGATCCGCCGAGAACAGTATCAAAACCACTGCCGCCATCGAGCGTATCATTCCCCGATCCGCCGTTGAGCCGGTCGGCTCCGGCGCCTCCCGACAGAATGTCGTCGCCGCTTCCACCCACCAGATTGTCAGCGCCGGAAGTGCCCGTGGTCGTAGCCATATCAATTACTCCGATTCAAATACATGTGGTCCGACCGCAAAACCGCGGGCAGCCGGCAAATTCGTGTTCTGAACTTGTGAATGTGCGAGCGGCAAACAATGTCGGATCGCGATAGAGACGAAGCTGCGACGTAGGCCCCTGTGGTTCAATCGCCGAACCTTCAGGAACAGAAACGTTAGAGCGCTCGTACTGGAGCAGAAACTCCCGCCGAGACAATCCGTCTCGCTCCGCACTTTCAAATACAACACGTCCCAATATGCGCACTCCTCAAACTCTGCCGACGCAGAGCAGGTGCGGCGCGATCGAAAATCAATTCATCAAACTAACCAACGCCCGTCCAAATAATCCGCGAGCGTTTCGACCGACAAGCATTTCCTAACTGCATCGATATGCTGGTCGGTCTGCTGTGAAAATGACTCCGAATGCGCTTACCCTGCCCGCTTCGCGTGCGCCCTGTCCGCCGCACGCAGCGCAAAATTCTTGTTTCCAAATCTTTTGGCCTCGGGAGTGGCTCCGCCGCGTTGTCCGAGAAATTGCGCGCGGCAGAAATCCCTCGACTTAAATTCCATGCAATTTGCCGCAAATTTGCGCGATCGTCCAGACGCATGCGATACGTTATCTCTTAACGATTAACGTCGACTCTCAAGCCGGTTCCATGGAGTTCGAACGCCCCCCGTGAATTTACGGGGCTGTCCCCACGCTCATCTCTGCCGGAAGGAATGGTTGAACGACATGATCAGCGGGCCGGCGATGTATTCGAACGCGGTGCGCTGGACGGTGGGGATCATGACCGTTGCCGGCATGCCCGGGTAGAGCTGAATGTTCGGCATTGCCGCCAGCTCGTCCTGATCGACGCGCACGAAGGCCGTATAGTAGGGATTGTTGGTCTTCGGATCCGTCAAACGATCCGCCGACACCTGAATGACCTCGCCGTGGATGATCGGCACGATGCGCTGCTTGTACGCGGTGAGATGAACCTCGGCACGCGTATTCGGGTGCACGTCGCTGATGTCCTCGACCGCGACCTGGGCCTCGATCGTCAGCCCGTCCTGCAGCGGCACGATGTCCAGGATCTTGTCGCCGCGCTGGATGACGCCCCCGACCGAGAAGACGTTCAGCCCGACCACCCGGCCGCTATAGGGAGAGCGGATTTCCATGCGGCCTAGCACCGCCTTCGCATTCATCGCCTTCGGGATCACCTCGAGGATCTTGGCCTGGGTGTCGCGCAGATCCTTTGTCACCTCGGTCATGCGATCATTGTCGAGCTGGGCCATCTGCTGCTCCTGCTCGGCAATCGCCTGACGCGCCTTCGCAATGTTGGCATTGGTGTCGGCGATCTGTCCTTCGAGGCCGTAGGCGGTGCGCTCCAGTTGCAGGATGCGCGGCCGCGCGATCAGTCCGCGCTCGACCAGCGGCGCGATGTCCTTTGCTTCGTTGTGGACGGACTTGATCTGGTCCGTGAAAGCTTTGACCTGCGCCTCGGCACCGACGATCTGCGAGCCGAGCTGATTGATCTTCTCGCGGATGACGCTTCGCTGACCGGCAATTGCCGCAAGCCGGCTCTCGAGCTGGCTGACCTGCCCGTTCCACACGCTCCTGAAATAGGGATCCTCGGAACGCGCCTTCAGGTCGGCGGGCATCACCAGCTGGGAGCCGCGATCGAGCTCGGTCAGGAGACGGACTTCCGTGGCACGCAGCACGACGTGCTGTTGCGTGAGGACTTCGAATTCGGCGCGCGCCTGGGTTTCATCGAGCACGATGAGCAGATCGCCGGCGTTGACCTTGTCGCCTTCCTTGATGTGGAGCTGCTTGACGATGCCGCCGTCCAAATGCTGGATGCTCTTGCGATTTCCATCGACCTTGACGACGGCATTGGCCACCACGGCACCGTTCAGCGGCGCGGTCGCCGCCCAGGTGCCGATGCCGCCGAAGAACAGCAGCACGATCGCCCAGCCGGCGACGGATGCACGCTTGATCGAATCGCTGGGCGGCCCGCCGCCGGCGACAGGCCCGGCACCAGCCGGGAGCTTCTTGTGGAGCATTCCGTCGACAATGGCCATGGCAACCGCCCTAACTGCTGGCACCCTGCACCGCGTGCATCGGCACCGGGCGGGTCAGGCGCGACATGATCTCGAGGCGCGGGCCGAACATCTCGGCGGCCCCGTCCCTGAGGACGAGGATCTTGTCGACGACGCCAATGGTCGCCGGCCGGTGCGAGACGATGACGATCGTCGTTCCACGCTTCTTCAATTGGACGATGCAGTCGGCGAGCGCGACGTCGCCCTCGGCGTCGAGATTGGAGCTGGGTTCGTCCAGCACGACGAAACTCGGATTGCCGTACACGGCGCGGGCCAGGCCGACGCGCTGGCGGAAGCCGCCGGACAGGATCGCTCCGCCCTCGCCGACCTGGGTGTCGTAACCGTTCGCAAGCCTCACGATCATCTCGTGGACACCCGCGAGCTGGGCCGCGAGGATGACCTCGCTGTCGCCTTTTTCCTCGAACCGACTGATATTGGCGGCCACGCTGTCCGCGAACAGCTCGATATCCTGCGGCAGATAGCCGACATGGTCACCGACCGCCTTCCTGACCCAGCTCGATACGTCGGCGCCGTCGAGGCGCACCGCGCCGGCCGATGGCGTCAGCACACCGACGAGGTGGCGCGCCAGCGTCGACTTGCCGGCGCCGGAGGGACCGATGACGCCGAGCACCTCTCCCGCCCCGATCGCGAAGCTCACGCCGCGAAGGATCGGCTTCGAGCTCCCGGGAGGCACGAATGTGAGCCCTTCGACCGACAGCTCGCCTTTGGGCCTCGGCAACGTCAGCCCGGCCTCGCGCGCGGGGTCGGACTTGAGCAGTTCCCGAATGCGCAGGAAGGCGGCGCGCGCCGACATCAGCCCGCGCCAGGAGCCGACGATCTGCTCGACCGGCTGCAGCGCGCGGCTCAGCAGGATGCTGGCGGCGAACATCGAACCGACCGTCGTGAGCCGCTCGATGACGAGATAGGCGCCGAGACCCAGGATCAGCGATTGCATGGTCAGGCGGAAAAACCGGATCAGGCTCTGGATCGCGGCGGCGCGGTCGCTGGCATTCACCTGCCGCTCCAGCATGCGGTCGCGATCGCGGCGCCAGCGCCGCAGCAGGCCTGAGGTCATGCCCATCGCGCGCACGACTTCCGTATTCCGCAGGCTCATTTCGGTGAAGCTGTAGCTGCGCGCCGCGGCCTCGTTCGATTCGGTCAGCGGCAGCTTCACCAGCCATTCGCTGAGCAGCGCCATCAGCACGAGGACGATCGAGCTGCCAAGCGCGAACGCGCCCAGCCAGGGGTGCAGGACGAAGATCACGGCGATGTAGATCGGCGCCCAGGGCAGGTCGAAGATCGCGTGGATCCCGGTGCCGGTCACGAACTGCCGGAAGGTGTCGAAGTCGCGCAGCGCCTGGCTGCGGGCGCCGCCGGCATTGGCCGAACGATCGATGATCGCCGTCATCACCCGCGCGGCGATCCGCTGGTCGAGGCGGACGCTGGCGCGGGTCAGCACCCGCGCCCGCACCGCATCGAGCCCGGCAAGCGCCGAAAAGGCCAGCAGCAGCGCGATGGTGAGCATCAACAGCGTGATCTGGCTGGCGCTCGAGATCACGCGGTCATAGACCTGCAGCATGTAGAGAGGGCCTGCCAAGTACAGCAGGTTGATCGCCAGGCTGAACAGCCCGGCGGTCATGAAATAGCGGTTACAGGTCTGCACCAACTGCCGGAGTTCGTCCGGCCTCTTGAACGGTAAGGTCACGCAACTCTGCGGGATAACCCCGCCCCTCTCAGCAAAAGCTTCGCTGCCAACGCCAGCTACAGATGCAAGAGGGTGAGCTTTGAGCTCACCCTCTTCTACGACTCGCGCTACACGAAATGGAGATATTCGTCGGGATTGTTCGGCGCGACACCGAGCAGTCCGAAATAGTCTCCCTGGTTGGTCGCCATCATCACCATCGATTGATTCAGCGACACCAGCAGATTGTTGGAAGCGCTGTCGGTCAACGCGGTCATGGCGCTGAATATCTCGCTACCCGCCGGGGTGTCGGCATCGCCAGTCTGCCACGCAACGCTGCTCGCCTTGATCGTGGATCCGCCCGGGAAGCCGTCCTTACCCGCCTCGGCGCTGCTGTTGTATTTCAGGATCGAACAGCCGGCCGGAGCACCGGCCGTCGTGGTCGGCCCGTACTGGATCAGCCAGTCGGCGATATCGCCGATCAGATTGTTCGGGGCGTTGAAGCCGGGCACGCCGACGTCGTTCAGCAGCGTGGTGATCGCATAGCGGGCGAAGTCGCCAAGCTTGTCGCCGCCCGTACCGTTGCTCTGATTGACGAGATCGCGCGCGTCGTCCCACTCGATGATGAGGCACTTGCCGTTCGCCTCGAACATCAGGTCCTTGTGGCCGTCGCCGTCGACATCGACGTTCTCGGGCAGCAGATCGAGAATGTCCTTGTCCTCGATCACGCCAGCGTCGGCGAGCTTCTGGGCGAGCAAGACCCCTTGCCCGTCCTTGGGACCATTGTTCTCATCTCCATCCCAAACGTAGAGGTGGTTGGCCCAGAAGCCCGGGGTCAGGCCGACGCCACCGACCGCATGGTTGCCGAACATCAGCTGATAGGCGTTGCCGCCGGACAGCTGGCCGCCCAGCACCTCATGCTGCGGATCGCTGATGCTGCCCGCGGCGCCGGCATGCCACACCAGCTCCTGCCCGCTCTGCACGGTCACGGTGGTGTGATTGTCGCCGGTCGAGTCGGCATCGCCATGGTCGACCGTGGCGACCCAGTTCTGTCCATCGGTGAACAGCTCGGTAAGGGTATAGACACCAGGATGCAGGTTCTCGAAATGGAACTGGCCGTCCGCTCCGGTCACGAAATCGACCGTATCGCTGTCGCCGTCACCATCGATGTCACCCGTCAATCTGATGGTGACGCCAGCCATTCCCGTTTCGTTGCTGTCCAGAAGACCGTTGGCATTGAGGTCCTCGAACTTGAGTCCGTGGATGGAGCCGTTTGCGTAGTTCACAAAGTCCTGGCTGGTGAGGTTCTGTCCGGAGGTGACGCTGTCCTGGTTGATCTGCACCGGGCTCAGGTGCTGCCAGCCGGACCGATCCTCTTCCTTGATCAGATAGTCACCCGGCGTCAGACCGGTGAACGAGTACGAGCCGGTCGCATCGGTGGTGGTCTGGGCTACCTGCTCACCGGCATCGGCGACGTTGTTGTGATTGATGTCATTGTAAAGGGTGATGGTCCAGCCGCTCACCGCAGTGCGGTCGCCCGTGGTTGAATTGCTGGCGTCGGCATCGTCGTATTTGTGGCCGGAGATCGAAGCCAGCCGATAGTTGACGAAGTCCTGGTTGGTGAGGTTCTGCCCGGAGGTGACGCCGTCCTGGTTGATCTGCGCCGAACTCAGATGCGCCCAGCCGGACCGGTCCTCTTCCTTGATCAGATAATCGCCCGGCGTCAGGCCGGTGAACGAGTACGTGCCGGTCGCATCGGTGGTGGTCTGCGCCACCTGCTCGCCGGCATCGGCGACGTTGTTGTGATTGGCGTCATTGTACAGCGTAATCGTCCAGCCGCTCACCGCGGTACGGTCGCCCGTGGTTGAATTGCTGGCGTCGGCATCCTCGTATTTATGGCCGGAGATCGAGGCCAGCCGATAGTTGACGAAGTCCTGATTGGTGAGGTTCTGGCCGGAGGTGAGGCTATCCTGATTGATCTGCGCTGAGCTCAGATGCACCCAGCCGGAGCGGTCCTCTTCCTTGATCAGGTAGTCGCCCGGTGTCAGACCGGTGAACGAGTACGAGCCGGTGGCATCTGTGGTGGTCTGCGCCACTTGCTCGCCGGCATCGGCGACGTTGTTGTGATTGGCGTCATTGTACAGCGTAATCGTCCAGCCGCTCACTGCGGTACGGTCGCCAGTGGTCGCATTGCTGGCGTCCGCATCCTCGTATTTGTGGCCGGAGATCGAGGCCGTTCGATAGTTGACGAAGTCCTGGTTGGTGAGGTTCTGCCCGGAGGTGACGCCGTCCTGGTTGATCTGCGCCGAACTCAGATGCACCCAGCCGGAGCGGTCCTCTTCCTTGATGAGATAATCGCCCGGCGTCAGGCCGGTGAACGAGTACGAACCGGTGGCATCGGTGGTGGTCTGCGCCACCTGCTCGCCGGCATCGGCGACGTTGTTGTGGTTGGCGTCATTGTACAGCGTGATGGTCCAACCGCTCACCGCGGTACGGTCGCCGGTCGTCGCATTGCTGGCGTCCGCATCCTCGTATTTGTGACCGGAAATCGACGTTGTGCGATAGTTGACGAAGTCCTGGCTGGTGAGGTTCTGTCCGGAGGTGACGCTGTCCTGGTTGATCTGCGCCGAGCTCAGATGCACCCAGCCGGACCGGTCCTCTTCCTTGATCAGATAATCGCCCGGCGTCAGGCCGGTGAACGAGTACGTGCCGGTCGCATCGGTGGTGGTCTGCGCCACCTGCTCGCCGGCATCGGCGACGTTGTTGTGATTGGCGTCATTGTACAGCGTAATCGTCCAGCCGCTCACCGCGGTACGGTCGCCGGTGGTCGCATTGCTGGCGTCGGCATCGTCGTATTTGTGGCCGGAGATCGAAGCCGTCCGATAGTTGACGAAGTCCTGGTTGGTGAGGTTCTGCCCGGAGGTGACGCTGTCCTGGTTGATCTGCGCTGAGCTCAGATGCACCCAGCCGGACCGATCCTCTTCCTTGATCAGATAATCGCCCGGCGTCAGGCCGGTGAACGAGTACGTGCCGGTGGCATCGGTGGTGGTCTGCGCCACCTGCTCGCCGGCATCGGCGACGTTGTTGTGATTGGCGTCATTGTACAGTGTGATGGTCCAGCCGCTCACTGCGGTACGGTCGCCAGTGGTCGCATTGCTGGCGTCCGCATCCTCGTATTTGTGGCCGGAGATCGAGGCCGTTCGATAGTTGACGAAGTCCTGGTTGGTGAGGTTCTGCCCGGAGGTGACGCCGTCCTGGTTGATCTGCGCCGAACTCAGATGCACCCAGCCGGAGCGGTCCTCTTCCTTGATGAGATAATCGCCCGGCGTCAGGCCGGTGAACGAGTACGAACCGGTGGCATCGGTGGTGGTCTGCGCCACTTGCTCGCCGGCATCGGCAACATTGTTGTGATTGGCGTCATTGTACAGCGTAATGGTCCAGCCACTCACCGCGCTACGGTCGCCGGTCGTCGCATTGCTGGCGTCGGCATCCTCGTATTTGTGGCCGGAGATCGAGCCCAGACGGTAGTTGACGAAGTCCTGATTGGTGAGGTTCTGGCCGGAGGTGACGCTGTCCTGGTTGATCTGCGCCGAGCTGAGATGGACCCAGCCGGAGCGGTCCTCTTCCTTGATCAGATAGTCGCCCGGCGTCAGGCCGGTGAACGAGTACGAGCCGGTCGCATCCGTGGTGGTCTGCGCCACCTGCTCACCGGCATCGGCGACGTTGTTGTGATTGGCGTCATTGTACAGCGTAATCGTCCAGCCGCTCACCGCACTACGGTCGCCAGTGGTCGCATTGCTGGCGTCCGCATCCTCGTATTTGTGGCCGGAGATCGAGGCCGTTCGATAGTTGACGAAGTCCTGGTTGGTGAGGTTCTGGCCGGAGGTGACGCTGTCCTGGTTGATCTGCGCCGAGCTCAGATGCACCCAGCCGGAGCGGTCCTCTTCCTTGATCAGATAGTCGCCCGGCAATATGCCGGTGAACGAGTACGAACCGGTGGCATCGGTGGTGGTCTGCGCCACCTGCTCGCCGGCATCGGCAACATTGTTGTGGTTGGCGTCATTGTACAGGGTGATGGTCCAGCCGCTCACCGCAGTGCGATCGCCCGTGGTCGAATTGCTGGCGTCAGCGT
Organism: Bradyrhizobium semiaridum; assembly: GCF_020329505.1. GTDB lineage: Bacteria > Pseudomonadota > Alphaproteobacteria > Rhizobiales > Xanthobacteraceae > Bradyrhizobium > Bradyrhizobium semiaridum. The sequence goes on along the minus strand of NZ_JAGKJJ010000008.1, from coordinate 174,947 downwards.
CCTCGTATTTGTGACCCGATATCGAGGCCGTCTGCACGTTGCCGAAATCGAGATTGTGGGCATCTGCGCCCGACGCCAGCGTGACGCTGAACTCACCTTGCGCATTGTTGGGCGCCGTCTGAACCCAGTTCGCCTGCTGGATCTCGCGGATCGTATAAGTGCCCGGCGTGACGAAGAACCGGTAATAGCCCTGTTCGTTGGCGTCGGTGGTGTCGCCGTCGTTGTCGAGATCGATGCTGCCCGTGAGGACCGAGGGTTCGCCCGCATCGAGCTGGTTGTTATTGTTGAAGTCCAGATAAATTCGCCAGCCATTGAGCGCGGGCTCGCCCGCATCCCAGGTGTGATTGTTGTTCAGGTCGTTGAACTTGTGACCGTCGATGACCTGGCCGATCTGCCGATTCCATTCCTCGAAACCGTCATTGTTGGTCCACGCGCTGGTCCCGGTATGGGTCGTGCCGTTGCCGTCGACGTAGTTGTAGTTGAACGTGCCGGGCTCATAGCCGAACGCCGAATAGAGATAGACGTAAGCCTGGTTCGGATCGAAGGCGGTGATCGGCACCAGGAAGGTCATGTCCGTGGTGTTGCCGCTACCCGACTGCAGGCTGCCGTTGAGGCCGATGAATTTGTCGCCGCCGGCATCGAGATTGTAGATCAGCGTCGCAGAACCCGCCGGAAACGCGCCGGTGCCGGCATCCGGAGTTGCTCCAGGGACATAATTATTCAGATTGCCGACGCTGGCCTGCCAGATCTGCAGCGCGTTCAGCGAAAGCAGAATCTTGTCGGCGCTGTTGAGCTGGTTGATGTCGAGCTCGAACCGGTAATAGCCCGTTGATCCGACAAACTCGATCGGAAGATCGGATAGCTTCAGGGAATGGATGAAGTTGGTGCCACCCTTGCCGGCGTTATCGAGGACGAAGTCGTTGAAATCGGTGTTGTAGCCCTGCACCGCCGTAGTGTTGCCGCCGATCTGGGAGAACGGATCGAGCAGACCTGTGCCCGCGCCGACCGAGACCTGGTCGGTCGAGAAGATCGCGGTCACGCTTCCGCTGGTGATCGTTCTTGTGTTCTGAAACGTCAGGTCGATCAGCGTGGAATCGGTGAAGCTCGTCGTCGCCTTCAGGCCGAGCGCCGGATCGTCCGCGGTGAGCAGGAAGCTCTGGTTCGCCGCGTCGGCGTTGACGTACCATGAGGTCGTGATCGAGCCGTTGATGACGCCGTCGAGATCGCCGACACCGCCGTCCGTGACGGTCCAGGGGTCGCTGCCGCTGAGCGGCGCGCCGATTTCATCATCGATCGTGCCCCAGATCCCGTCCGGGCCGGGGCTGATCGCGTGCAAAACCGTGAACTGGATCGAGCCGCCTGCGGTCACGTTCCCCGCGGTGAAGGTTGCCGTCGATCCGGGGGCGTAGTCGGACTGGTCCGTGCTGACCAGGAACAGCTCGTCGCTGAGGGTGTAGGTGCCGGTAGCGGAGTTGAATTTGTACGTCGCCATAGCAATCTCCCTGCAAGGTATTGATCACGGCAGTACGGGCACTCTCCAATTCCAGAAATTGCGACCGGCTCTGCTGCTGGCGCACAATCGCGCGCCGTGCGAGCGCCGGGCTCCACGGATCTCTCCAACTCAACAGAAGCGGTTTCTTAGAAGTTCGGCGGCCCTAACGGACCAGGCATTGCCAACGTCATTCCAAATCGATCATCAGGCTACCCTCTCGGGTGCACTGCAATAACCACCCCGCGATCTGAAATTCTTGCCGTTGACGCATCAACTCGAACCAACGGCAGCGACCGCATCGCCCAATATTACTTGCACGCCAAATAAAAATAGCCGGAGCCGCCGATCAGGCACGTTCCGGCCGCTACAATCACTGCACAACCCGACGCCACATTACGCAACCTTTGACCCCTATCGCGGCCCCGCCAAAAAAGGCGCAGCCCAGCCTACAGCTCGCGTATTAAGTCAATAGCTAAACACCTGTGTTTCGAATTGTAAACCATTTTTTAGGCAGCGCTCCGCGCCCCGCGTCTTGCCGAAGCACGGCCGGCACGACTATTGCGCGAACATCGTCATGAGCGCGCTCTAACGTAGTGCGCGCTATTTTGAGCGATCGTGCGACGAATGCAGATCTCGAGGCGGGATCGCAAATGGATGGCGCCAGCATCCCCAGCGCCAATCTCGATCGGAAGCTGTGATGCTGATCAGGCGTTGCCGACCACAGCGCGGTCGGCAAGCAGGCTTACGCCGCGGCGGGTCGCAGCCAGTGCATGAAGGCCGCGATCTCCTGGCGCACCGCCTGGAAATAAAGCATGTGGGTGATCGCGAACGACAGCAAGCACGCGCCCAGAATTGTCGCCATCACATACAGGCCGGCGCCTGACGGCACCGCGATCGAGCCGAGCGAGGCCTGCGCCGTGGTGGGAACGCCCGCCTGCCAGGCGTAGACCAGGAAGCCCGCATAGCCGGCGCTCAGATGCGTTGCGACGGTGAAGGCCGGCCTCGCCCTGGCGACAAGCGCAACGCAGGCCAGCAGGAATAGCGGAAGCGCAACCCCGAAGAACTGAAAACCGTCGATCGCAACGAACCCGCTGAGCAGTGCGTGGCTGCGCTGGAAGATGCCGAAGATCCTGAGATTGATGAACCACAGCAGCTCGGAGCTCGGCGCATGCTGCAAAGCCTGCGCAGCGAGCTCGGCGCCAAGGGTGGCCGCAAACAGCACGCACGGCCCCAGCAATTGCAGCTTGAAAAGGCGATTCATGAAACAAGCCATAGGTCAGAAAACCAATGGCTCGTCTTAGGTCTAAACCATTTAACTTGTCTTAATGGTTCCCGGCGCGGCCGCGCAGCGTTGACAGCGGATTATCGGATTATGGCTGATTGTTCGGCGGCCGTTCGATGAACTTCCGGCTGCCGTTGAGAAGCTCGAGGTTGTTGGCGATCACCGGATTGCCCGGATCGAGCGAATACGCCTCCTCGAACTTGCGGCGCGCCGCGCTCAGATTGCCGCGCAGCATGTACGAGTATCCCTGGTCGTTGAGGACCTGCACGGTCTTGCCGCCAAGCCGAACCGCCTGCGCATAGGCCTGGTCGGCGAGGTCGAAGCGGCGGATCCGGTCATAGCTCGCGGCGAGCCCGACCCAGGCGGTCACGTCCTTCGGCGATTTCTCGACCGCGTCCTTGAAATAGCGCTGGGCCATCCCGTAGTTGCCGCGGTTGAAATGCTCGAGCCCGAGCCGCACCGGCTCGTCGGAGGGATAATATTTGACGTCGGTCGGTTCCTGCACGGGGTCGCCGCCCGGCGGGTCCACGGGAGCGACGATCGCAGCCTCCCGCGTCGTGTAATCGCAGCCGGCAAGACCGGGAGCCAAGCAGCAACAGATCAGCGCTGGAGCGAGACGATGCAATCTTCGCCCCATTCGCCATTTCCAGCGCATCTCTTGCCCCATTCGAAAGCTCATCGCAAAACAACCAACAAAATAAATGACTCGGCCAAAACGCCGAGATCAGTTCGGCAAGCCGACACACATCGGCTCAGCACTATTTGGCTCCGACCCCAACGGCGATTGATCCACCCGTCCCCGCTCCCAATCCGGTCGTATTGACGTTCTGAATCGTGGTGACGGGCGGCGGCTGGCCCATCGCCTTGGTCGGATCGCCCATGTCGGGGAGCTGATCGAGCGGGCGTTGCTGATTGCCATAGCGCGTCACCGCACCGCCCGTACGTCGCGCGTCGTATGCGATCCTGCGATCGCCCACATAGGCCGGCCAGGGATTGATCGTATGGGTCGCGGCGTTGACCTCCTTGGCATTGCCCGCGCTCATCGTGAGCGTGTCGGAGCGCTGGACGTAGCGCTCCATCTCGTCATGGCCGGCTACCCCGTAGCAGCCCCCGAGCAGGAAGGGCGCGAGCAGTGCCAGATACCTGATGGTCATCCTCGCTACCCCTAGTTCAGCGTTTTCACGACCGGCTGGTTCGCACCAACGGCCGGTGGCGGAACGGGCACGATCGCATTCGGCGCGATGATGTGGCCGTAAGGCCCCTTCACCTCGCCGCCGGAGTTGACGTAGTCGTCGTAACGCTTGCGAACGTCCATCTGGCCGTTGAGGAAGAAGTCGACGTCATTGGCCGGCAGGCGGGAGTCGAGCGGCGACGCCAGTTGCTGGCCGGGCGCCGCCGGCGCCACCAGGCGCGGCGTCACGATGATGACGAGATCGGTCTCTTCCTGCTGGTAGGACTTGCTGCTGAACAGGGTGCCGATGACAGGCACCGAGCCGATCCAGGGCAGCTGCGAGACATCCTGGCGGTTGCGGGTTTGCAACAGGCCGGCGATTGCAAAGCTCTGGCCGTCGCGCAATTCGACCGTGGTGCGCGCGTCGCGACGGGTCAGCGAAGGCACGCTGGTGCCCTGGATCACCACCGAGTTGGTAAAATCCAGCTCACTGACCGACGGCTCGACCCGGAGGTTGATCACGCCGCGCGACAGAACGGTCGGCACAAAGGCCAGCTCAACGCCGAACTTCTTGTAGTCGATCGACACGGTCGGAAAGCCGGCTGCCGACTGTGTCGGGACCGGCACCGGAAACTCACCGCCGGCCAGGAAGCGCGCGGCATCGCCCGACAGCGTGGTCAAATTCGGCTCCGCCAGGCGGCGAGCCAATCCCTTTTGCTCCAGCGCCGTGATCAGCAGATCGACCGAGGCGCCGCTGCTGGTTCTGATGATGCTGGTCAAGAGGCTTCCGAACGGAGCCGGAGAAATGCCGCCGGCGGTGCCGACCAGCGTTTGAGCCGTTTCAAGCAGCGGGAGGCTTCCCGTCGGTGGCGCGCCAACACTACCGTTCCGACCACCGATAGGCGCTCGACCGATGATGTTGATGCCGCCCAGCCCCGTGTTCCCCACATTGGTGCCATTGGCGTTCGCCGCATAAAGGTTGACACCGAGATTGCGGCCGGCCTGCCGGTTGACCTCGAGGAAGCGTACCTCGAGCATCACCTGCTGCGGTGCCGCAACGCTCATCGCGTTGACGACAATGCCGCCCTCGGGAACGCTGCCCTTGGCAATCGTCAGCGCGCGCTCGGCGGAGACCGCATCGGCGGCCGTTCCGCTCAGCACCACCTGACCCTGGGACGCAGAAACACGGATGCCCCGTGCACCTGTGCTGCTCGCGATGTTCTGCTGCAGATTGCCGATGTCGACGGTCACCTCGACGTCGAGAATGCCGATCTGCTTCATCGAGCTGTCGAACAGGATGACGTTGGTGGAGCCGGTCTTCTTGCCCTGGATGTAGATCAGGTGATCGCTCAGCGACTTCACGTCGATGATCTCGGGCGAGCCCGCCACGATGGTCGTGAACGGCGTATCGACCCTGAAGGTGCGCGACTTGTTGACGGTCAACTTGATGCGCTGGACGTCGTTCATCTCGCTGACGAAGACGCCGCCGCCACCCCGCCGGTCCGCAGCCGTCGCGCGATCCACGGCCGGGAAAAAGGCCAGCGCCCCTCCAAGAGCGACCACGCTCAAGGCGAACAGACCACGTTCCGCGCTACCCCAGACGCGACCGCTTCTCATTCGAATCCCCTCCGCCGCAGCAATCGCGACTTCCGTAAATTTACGGCTCCCCGGCTTCCCTTCACTCTCCTTCGCACACGACGCCGTGGAGCTTACAATGTGTCCGACTACAAATAGTTACTTGGAAATCCCATTTCCGGCGCGCGCTGCCCCGGGGTACGTCCCGGCCACTCGCCGACCGCAAAAATGCGGCACCGCGATCATTCCCCGCCATACGCCTCGTTTGCAAGAAAAGACCGTCGGAAGCTTGCGGCAACACTGGAGAAAACTGCCCGATGTTGCCAGCGCGCACCACTTCCGAGCCGCCTTGAGTGGTTACGACAGGCCCGGCCGCAAACGGCCGCGCCCGGGCTGCCGGACCGGCACCCGTCCGACAATTCGTGCCAGGCGAATCGCCGGCGCCTAGAATGGGACCTTGATGTACGCGCTCGGCGCGTTCGCCAGCGTGCCCCAGAACGGCAGTATCATCGTGAAATTTTGCGACGCCGTGACGGTGATGACAGATGTCCCGACTGTCGAACTCACGGTGGGCGCCGCCGCGGCACCGTTGGTGTACAGGAACGGAGCGGCGTCCTGCTTTTGCGTGAGAGACAATGGGTCGCTCGGGCAAGCTGGGGTCGTCTTGTTGAGGGCGGCATTCACGTAGCAGTCGCTGACCGTGATCGTCCGGGCAGCAACGCTCGCAAGCGTCCGCAATGACTGCATGGTGATCGCGTAGCGCGCGAGATCGATGATCGAGAACATCGCCATGAACAGCGCAAACGCGATCACGCAGAACTCAAATGCCGCGACGCCGCGCTGGTCGAGCTTTCTCATCACGGCACCATTCGGACGTACCGGCTATGCGCCATGACGCTGGCGGGGCACCCTGTATTGTCGAAGTAGGAGTTGCCCGACAATTGCACACCCTTGGCTATAACCTCGACGCAGGTGTAACTCGCAGTGCTGCCTTGGTACAGAACGTCAGCATTCGGCGCGTACGTAATGCCATTGAAGTAGCTGCTCGAATTGCCCGATATCTTGAGGTTCGAGCTCACTTCGGGATCATAGATGAGCAATTTGCTCATCAGACCGACAACTGAAGCCATTGCAGCCGGCACTTGCGTGGTGGATACGCTATCCAAGGCGGTGAGCTGGATCGTCGGATTACCCGTGATCGTCAGGGTCGCCCCCGTGTCAGAGGCGTTTAGAAACTTCGGAGGCATCAGGATCAAAGTGGCCGTTCCACTGATCGTGGGGCTACCGTTGATCCTGATATCTCCGGTCAGGAAATAGACGCCACTCAGGGTCACATTTCCCGATGGCCACGTCGTGTTGTAACAGGGCCCGGTAGTGGAGGTTGCGGGCCCATACGCCTTCAGCGTCGAACCACACGAGCCGCCTGTGAAGTTTGCCGGGGTCAACGCGGAAATCGCTGCATTCAGCCCGCTCAACGGATCAGGCGACGGCGGTGCAAATGTAATTGCCTTGCCGCACTGGGCACCGCCCGTGTCCTTGCAGCCACCCGCGCCGGAGATCGTACCAACATTGGTGACGTTGAGCCCGTTACCCGTGAAGTCGACCGAATTCTGGGAGGTGTTGTTCGATGCCAGTCCGCATTTCGGAGAGTTTACGGTTGTGCTCCCCTGGAAGGTAATCGAGTCCTTCAGGGCCAGAACACACGGATTCGTCACTTCGACTATCTTCGCGGTGCCTCTCGCAGCAATGGTAACCGTGGACAGACCGAGGAATTTTGCCAGGAACGCAGGCTGCTGCTGACTGACGTTGGCCTGAACAAAATTCCCGGTATCTCCATTCCATGTTGTAAGTTGCGTGATCGTGACGGTCTGCGAAGTCCCGGTCGGCATGCTGGTTATACAGCGCGAGCCCGGATACGACGTGTCGCCGGAGTTGCAGAAGCCATTCTGTGCAGCAAATTGCTTGCCGCGGTACTCGAACGTATTTGTATCGATGCAACTGCTTACGCTTGACGAGGCGGCGAGCGAGCACGACAGCGCCAAAGCGCCCGAATAGGCCGCGGCATCGGCGGCATTCTGGGCGTGATGCCTGGTGACGTACCACGTTCCCGCCTCGCCCCCGAGCGCGATCGCTCCCATCAGGGGGATCAGCGCCACGACGGTTGCGAACGCGGCCGAGCCGCGACGGCTCTTGAGCATGTTGCGCATGGAACGCCTCATTGAAACCGCTCCGAATAAGACAGCGTGTACGTGCAGGACGGGTTGCACAGCACCGTGCTCAGGACCATGGGTGCCAAGGTGACACTCGTCTGGTACGAGTAGTACTTGATGGGCGCCGTCAGTGCATTGGTCGACGTGCAGGTAGCACCCGTATCGCCGCAAATGATCTGAAGATTGGAAATCGGATACCTGGAATCGGCTTTGCCGATCGCCGTTGATTTCCAGGTCGTGGTGTTATCAAGGTCCGTCGGCGCGTCGTACTGGATCACCTGCCCGAACGCGCGCAACGACTCCCAGGCCGATACGAATTGAAAGCCCGCGATCGCCATGTCGGCAAGCGGCAGCAGCAGGAGCATGATCAGGAACAACGTGACGAACGGCATCTCGAACGAGACGGCGCCGCGCTGATCCCTGATGAGGGACCTCCTGCAGCCCGTATGCCTCGCTCGAACCATGCTCATTGGTCGCCTACTGGATGTTCTTGAAGGCCTGCACGAGGTGCAGGAACGGGCTTGCACCGAGGATAATGAACATCGCCGGGAGTAGGAACAGCACCATTGGAACGGTCAGCTTGGCGCCGAGCTTGTGCGCCCGCTCCTCCAGCTTGGTGATGCGCTCCTGACGAAGATCGGCCGCGATGGTGCGCAGCGCCTGGCTCAGCGGCGTGCCGTATTGCAGGCTCTGGCTCACCATGGTGCCGAAACGGCGGAGCCCGTCCGACCTGGCCGACAGCTTCTCGAAGGCTTCGGCGCGGTTCGGCAGGATCCGCAGGTCGTCGAGCAGGCCGCGCAGCACCTGGGTCATGGCCGGATTGGTTTCCTTCATCTCTTCGGCGACGCGCTCCAGCCCGCTCTCGAGGCCCATGCCGGCCTCGCTGCACACCACCAGCAAATCGATCGTATCCGGTGTACCCAGCCGGATGGCCGCATCGAAGCGCCGCTTCAACATGAAAAGGATGAACCGCGGCAGCATGATTCCGATCGCCACGCCGAGCAGCGTGTAGATCAGCACGTCCGTCAACGGCCGTCCGAGAAGCTGCGCAATGATGAACGCCGCAATCGGAAACAGGAACGTGCTGACGACCTTGACACCAATCCAGATCGGCAGGGTGCGGTAATGATTGAAGCCGGAGGCCTGCAGGATCGTGCGAAGCTCGCTTAGATTCTCCTCGGCATAAAAGCGGCGATAGCGCGCGCCGACCGAGGAGAGCCAGCTGACCATGTCCTGGCGGGAGCTCGAGCGGTCGGAAATGCCCAGCACGGCATTCGATACCCGCGTGTTCAACGCGCGGATATGCATCTCGCGAATGACCAACACAAAAGTCGCAGCCAGGGCTGCGATGGCAAGGGCCGCAAAACCGAGACCGGCTGTCATAGCGCTGTTTCCCGTCTGATCATCCAGCGGATGACGAAGTGCCCGACCAGCACCGATCCGATTGCATAGGCCAAGAGCACGTTGCCGGTCGGATCGGTGAACAGGAGATCGATCGACTGCGGGCTGATCATGTAGAGCAGTCCGCCCACCACGACCGGCGCGGCCGAAAGCGCGCGCGAGGAGAAGATCACCTCGCCAGCTAGCGCCTTGGCGCGGGCAGCCAGTGCGACGCGCTGGCTGACGGTCTCGCCCAGCGTCTGCAGCGTTTCGGCCAGACTGCCGCCGGACTTCAACTGCACCGCCAGGGTCACCGCGAACATCGCGTATTCAGGCACCAGGGTTCGACGATAGATCGCCTCGACGGCCTCTTCGGGCGGCCTGCCCAGGTTCAATTCGCTGCAGACGATGGCGAACTGCCCCGAGGTCGGTTGCGGCATCTCGCGCGCGATGGTGCGGAACGCCTCGTTGACGGGCAATCCCGACCGGACCGTGCTCGTCACCAGTTGAATCGTATCGGGAAGCTGGCGGAACAGCCTGTTGGCGAAACGGTGTTGCTGCCACTTGAACATCCCCCGCACCACCATCAGGGCCACGATTAAAGCCGCCGCCGACACCGTGAACGTGGAAAAGTTGACCAGGCGGTTGACGTAGAAGACCGCTCCCGCCGCAGCCACGCCGGCGAGCAGCACATAGGCCGGATGGATCGCGTAGGGTATTTCGGGCCGGTAGCTCGCCAGGTTGTGGAGCGATTGCCAGTTCGACGCCGTCTCCGCGCGACGGATGGATGGCAGACTGGCCGCCTGTGAGGTCGGCAGCGCAATCTCGAGCTGGCGATTGATGCGCCGCTGCCTTGCGTCAAGCCACAGCGAGACCATCGCCGCGCACACCAGCAGCCCCAGAACAGTCCCGATCACGAAGTCCGGTATCATATCTGCCTCATGGCCTCCGCCCAGGCTCGCTCGAGCCCGTAATAGACAAGTCGGCTCTTGAACTTCGGGATTGCGTTGGTGGACCGGTAGGTGCCCGAGATCCGCCCGTGCACGTCCTCGTCCTTGTATTCGAACAGCGCAATGTCGTTAGTGGTGATCACTTCACCCTCGAGGCCGATCACCTCGCTGACCTGCACGATGCGGCGCTGGCCGTCGCGCATACGCTCGACCTGCACGATGAGATCGAGCGCGGCGACGATCTGGGCCCGGATCGCCCGCGACGGCAGATTGACCTGCCCCATCTGCACCATGTTCTCGATGCGGGTCAGGGCGTCGCGGGTGCTGTTGGCGTGCACCGTGGAGATCGAGCCGTCATGGCCGGTGTTCATCGCCTGCAGCATGTCGAATGCCTCGACGCTGCGGACTTCGCCGACCACGATCCGGTCCGGCCGCATGCGCAGCGCGTTCCACAACAGGTCGCGCTGCGTCACCTGCCCCGTGCCTTCGAGGCTCGGCGGCCGCGTTTCCAGGCTGATCACGTGCGGCTGCTGGAGTTGCAGCTCCGCCGCGTCCTCGATCGTGACGATACGCTCGCTGTGATCGATGAACTGGCTCATCGCGTTGAGCATCGTCGTCTTGCCGGAGCCGGTGCCGCCGGAGATCAGCACATTGAGCCGGCAGCGCGAGGCGATCTCGAGCAGTTGGCCGATGCCCGCGCTCATCGAGCCGTTCTCGATCATCCCGGCAATGTTCAAGCGCTGGCTCGGGAATTTGCGGATCGAGATGCAGGGGCTGTGGATCGCCAGCGGCGGCAGGATGATGTTGACGCGGCTGCCGTCCGGCAGACGGCAGTCCACCATCGGGCTGGATTCGTCGACGCGCCGGCCGACCTGTGCGGCGATCTTCTGCGCCACCGATGCGATGTGGTCATTGTCGCGGAAGCGGACCGCGACCCGCTCCAGCTTGCCGGCCCGTTCAACGTAGACGTTGTTCGGCCCGTTGATCATGATGTCGTTGACCGTCTCGTCCAACAGCAGCGGACGAAGCGGCCCGTAGCCGGTCATGTCGTCGGCAATCTCCTCCGCCAGATAAAGCTGCTCGCGGCCCGAGATCTCGAGCCGTTCCTGGTTGGCGATGCCGTGGATGATTTCCTCGATCTGCCGCCGCAGCACTTCGCGCGATACGGTCGCGGCAACCGACGGCTCGATCTGTTCGATGACGCGTTCGCGGAGCGAGGCTGACAGCACGGGGTGGTGCGCGGCGGGTTCGTCGCGCTTCGGTGCCGGAGCGGGTGCGCTCGGCGGTGCCACGACCAGGTTCGGCGGCGGCGGCGCGACAGGCGGTTTCGGCAGCATGGTCGCTGCCGCAGTCGGCAAGCTTGGCGTCAGTGCGGACAGACGGACCGGCGTCTCGTCCGCGCGCCTCCCGAACTTCTTCATAGCCGGAGCAACCTCCTCCACCGTGACTTCCGCTGGCTGCCGACGCCCGTGATCTCCCGAACGATCGGCGCGAGGTGGCGCCGCAGCCCGGACACGTGCTTGAGCGCGGGAATTCCGAGATTGACCGCTTGGGTCATGCCCTTTCCAAGATCGGGGATCACCATGTCGGGCTCCGCACCGAGCGCCTTGACGATCGTCGCCTTGGGCAGGCCGCCGGCGCGATTGGCACGGTTGAGCAGGGTGAAGACGCGATCCTTGCCGGCGATGTTGGTGACCGCGGTGCGCAGGGCATGGGCATTGCGCAAGCCGGTCACCTCCGCCTCCAGCAGCACCAGCACGTGCCGCGACGTCTTGATCACCGGATAGATCGACGGCGGGAACGGCACCGGCACATCGACCACGATGTAGTTGAAGCGCTGACGCAGCAGACTGAGCACATGCCGCACGCCGGCTTCGGTGATGTCGAGCTGGGCATCGAGGTCCTCGTCGGCCGAGATCAGGCAGACCTTCTCGTTGACGTCGATGCCCGCGCGCTCGAGGAACAACGTGTCCGCGCGCATCGGGTTTTCCAGGGCGATCCGCAGCCCCGGCCCCGGCCGCAGGCCGAGCATCACCGATGTCTCGCCGTTCTGCAGGTGAAGGTCGAGCAGCGCGACCTTGGCCTTGGTGGTCTCGGCCAATTGCAGCGCGAGATTGATGGCGATGCTGGTGGCCCCGGCCCCGCCCTGCGCGCCGCAGATCGAAACCACGTGGCCGCCGCGATCGACCTGCGCGGCGGCGACGTCGCCGAGCAGCTTCGGACGCAGCTGGTCGAGCACCATGTCGCGGGTGATCGGCCGCGGCAGGTACTCGGTCACGCCGAGCTCCATCAGTTCGCGGTAGAAAGTGATCTCCCTGTTGTCGCCGATCAAGGCCACCCGCACGTCGGGCGGGCAGACGCCGGCCAGCCGCTCCAGCTCGGTGAAGGGATCATCGATTCCGCTGATGTCTGTCACCAGGACCGCCAGGTCGGTGTCGGTTTCCAGCATCCGCGTCGCGTGGCGGATGGTGCCGCGCCGGATCACGAGATTGCTGCCGTCGAGGCCCTTGCGCAGGGCCGCTGCGCTCAGCTCGTCATCGACGAAACAGACGACGCGGTTACGCGTTACGACGGATGTAGTTTCTTCAGGCGGAGTCACGACTGCCATATTGACGCTCATCAACGTTTCTCCGGCAATTTGCCAGCGTTACTCATCGCCGTCGTGGTCTGACGGGCACTCTCCGACCCATCGCAGCCGGCGCGGAGATCGTCGTCGAGATCCTGCTTCCTCACTGAGTAGCGCTTGATCTCGCCGCCGGAATGGATCGCCACGGTCGCGCTCTGGCCGGCGATCGCACTCTGCCGGGCGAGTTCGGGCGACACGTCGCAGCTCGACATCACGCCGGTATCGGCCTTGTCCCACTGCTCGGCTGCTGCCCGCACCACCAGGGACAGCGTCCCGAGCTGCTTGGCGACGGCGACCTTCTTGACCTGATCCGGCATCAGCTCGAGCGATACGGTCTGCGCCGGCTTGCCTGCCACGGCATTGGTCACGGGACGCCCGCCCTGCGCGATCTCCTGGTCGATCGCGATGACGCGCACGTTGCCCAGAACGGTTTCGCTGACAGCGCGGCGCGCCGGATCCGCTTTGTCGAACACTTGGGTCAACACGACGTCGACATAGTCGCCCGGCCTGATCAGACCCGAGACGCCGGTCTCCTCGTCGACCTTGATGCTGATGGCGCGGCTGTCGGGCGCCAGAACGCTGGCGAGGAAGCCGCGATCCTTCGGACGCAGGATGTCCTGCAACATGATCGGGCTGCCGGCCTCGACGAACTTGCGGACCAGCGAACCCGGGAGCCCGGCCTTGGCGTCCGGCGATTCCAGGATCGCCCCTGCCGGGACCTTATCGGGCGCCGCCTGACGGACGCCGAAGTCTTCATCGCGTGCCAACGTGCCCTTGGACAGCGGTCGTGCCGCAACGAAATATCCGACGGTAGCGACCGCGGCCGGCGCCGGCGCCTTTTCGGCGACCACCGGCGCCGGTGCGTGGGGCTGGTTCACGTTGTAGGCAATGAGCCCGAGCGCCGTGGCGGCGAGCAACAGCACCATAATGATCGAAAGGCGCAAGGCGGAAGACATGTCAAAATCCTTTGCTCAAAATGGTCCAGATACCGCCGCATGCGATCGCAACCCCGTAGGGCAGCGGTGCATGTCGCAAGTGACGCCAGCGCTCGACCGCGTAGACGCGGCGCACGAGCGACGAGCCCGCAGGCGCGAGCCTCGGATACGGCAGACGGCGCATCATCAGATGCACGGCGGCCAGAACGCCGCCGGCCAGCGCGGTGGCACCCAGCAGTTCGATGACGCCGCTCAACGGGAGGCCGATCGCGAGAGCGACCAGCAATTTGACGTCGCCGCCGCCGATCATTCCGCGCTGGTAGATGACGAACAGCAGCATCAAGAGGATCGCGGCAACGATCAGCGACTGCGCAAGCAGCATCGGGCTGGCCAATTGACCGACAATCCCGAGCAGCGCGAGCGCCAGACAGATCTCATTCCGGATCAGTCGCGTCGCGATATCGATCGTTGCGACATAGAGCAACAACAGGATCTCGAAGAACGAGACGATGGGGACAATCCAATTCATCAAACGGACGCCTCAGAAAATTCATCAAATACACGTCTCAGAAACGGCGCTGGCACCTCCCAATGCCAGTAATCAAGCCAACCAGATCAACTGCCAACGGCGCTGGTGACAGCACCGGCGATCGTGTTCAGCGCACTTGACAGAGTGGCTTGGATGGATCCAGTGCCACCAGCGCTGAACACAGCCGCCGTGATGGCAATGATACAAGCCGCGAGGACCACGTACTCGAAGGAAGCCACGCCGCCGTTGTCCGCAAGCAATCGCTTCAATGCACGGTCGGTGTCGGTAAAATACCTCAACACGGCAGTTATCCTTCCTCGGCCCGAGGTAGGACTTCCCATACGAACGCGCGGGGCCGATGCAATCAATCTTCAAAAAAGGAGAGCGGGACACTGGATAATGATTCCAATGTCCCGATAGTCGTAACTGTCGTTAGCCGACGGCGCTGGTAACCTTCGTGGTGATCGCGCTGATCGCGCTGGACAGCGCGGCGCCGATGCCGGTGCCGGTCGTCGTGCCAAACGCGGCGGCCACGGCCGCGACGATGCAAGCGGCGACGATCACGTACTCGAACGACACGACGCCGTCCTGGTCCGAGCGCAGACGCTTGAAGGCTTCGGTGGTCTGGATGTAATACTTCAACATAGGACAAAATCCCTTGGGTTTATGACTAATACACACTGAATGTTGGCAGGCAATTCCAGTGCCAACTGGGCACAATTTATAGTACGGGTCGCGAAAGCTGTCACCCGGTAATCCTTTGTTAACCTTACCGCGCAAGCGTGACAAATCGCTCGCGAGCGCAATCGCGTCCTGCCGACGATCCCCTGATTTTCGACGTTTGCCGGGACTTTCCGCAGGTTGCTTCCTCCTTCATCGCCCGCTCCGGGCAATTACGGACCGCGGCATCCCGGAATGATACGGGGCCTCCTCCGCGCGGAGTGAGAACTGCGCTGACGATCAGCGCCCGGCGGGCTGGACGGGCGTCTGCTGAAGCGCCGGCAGAGGGTCGCTTGCGCCCCGCAGCAGGACGCGAAGCATGAGCCAGACCAGGATGATCAGCACGCACCCACTGAACGCCGGAACCGGATGCTCGATCGCGCCGGTCCCGTACTGAATGCTCAGCCGCAACGTCTGAAGGAAGCCGTAAAATCCTGCCATGAATGCCAGGCCATAGATCGCAACGCGTTCGTGTGCGCTCGCAAGACGTGCGGCATCGGGCAACAAGAGCGCCAAGCCTATGCCGAGGATCGGCAGGTCGTAATCGTAAGCATAGGGGCTGATCGAGAGCGACGCGATGACCGCGAACCCCAGCGACCAGCGTGCAGGCATGGCGCGGTAGATCGCAAGGGCGACCACCGAGAGCGAGAGTACGGCCGCCGCGGCCTGGCCCAGAAGAGCCAGCGAGGAGGACAGGCCAGCCGTTCGCAGTACGGCGTACACCGAGACAGAGCGAAACAAGGCGAAAGCAGTTCCGCTCTCTAGATGGGCGCTGGATTCTCGCACGCCGTCGACAAACGCACCCCAGATCTGGGATCCGAGCACCAGCGTGCAGAGAACCGAACTCAAAAGGACGACCGCTGCCGCGGTGATGACGACACCCCAGCGCCGAGCCAGCAGCGCATAGAGTCCGATCGCGATGGCGAGATGTGGCTTGATCACCATCACGCCCAGGCTCGCGCCGGCCTCCACCTGCCGCCGTTCAATAGCCAGGCAGGCAAGGCCAATGAGGCCGCCGGTCAGAAAGCCGTTCTGGCCGCAAGCGACATTCAGAAACAGTGAAGGTGAAAGCAGAATCACGACCAGCGCCAAATAGCTCCTCGCGATTGCCCTCAGTATCAGGAGATAGAAGGCGAGCGTGACTGCAACGAAGAGGAAATACGCGGCCGCAACCGGGACGAGCGCCAGGGGAGCGATCAATAGGTCAAACTGCGGTGGATAGGTCCAGTGCAGCAGGTCGACCTTGCCGCCGACCGCCTCCGTTTGCATCTTTGCGAACTGGTCCAGATGGTAGGCCCGTTCGGCGTCGCCGAGCCAAACGCGTTGCGCGACGATGTAAAAGGCGTCGAAATCGATCAGGGGCCTTTTTTGCCCGACCTTCCAGCTTGCGAGCCACCCGGTCAACAGGATGAGAACGATCGTCAGTCCGTAGAGAACGAAGCGCGCGCACATCGCCAGCTTCGCTGTTGAAGATCGGCTCATTGCCGACTGCCCGACCGGCATGGTTCTTTGCTTCCTTCAGTCAGCGCCGAGCGCTGCGCCGGACACACGACATCGTCGACACAACTGACGCCGTATCGACGCTTGTCGGCAGCTCACTCTTGTCAGCGGCGCCGGAGCTGTAGCGCCTCCACGAGGACCACGACCCGTGCAATGGCCGCTCCCACGGGCGGGATCATCACATCACCTGTCAAACGCTGCTTCGCGGATGGATTCTGACCCAACCATCGACAACCAGACATCCTGCAGCCAGCTGGCGGCGTACCCTCGTGAACGGATTCACATGGCAGGGAACACCGGCAATCGCGTCAACAAGATGCTTGCTTGACTGGCAGGGTTCGCCAGAAGGCTTGCCTCGATGCAGCCCCCTGTTATCCGACAGCAGAAGTGACCTTCGTGGTGATCGCGCTGATCGCGCTCGACAGCGCCGCCCCGATACCGGTCGTGCCGTCGGTACCGAACGCCGCGACCACCGCAGCGACGATGCAGGCCGCAACGATGACGTATTCGAACGACACCACGCCGTCCTGATCCGCACGCAGCTGCTTAAAGGCTTCCGTGGTCTTGATGTAATACTTCAACATAGGACAAATCCCTTTGACGATTAATTTTACAAAATTCGATGGCAGGCAGAACCAGTACCAACCAGATTTTATTTTAATACGCGGCGGGAAAGCTGTCATCCGGTAATCCTTCGTTAACCCTACCCCGGCGGGCCAACGTCTCCGATCCCGTAATCTTCCGTGGGCAACCCCGCTCATCTTTCCCATCGAGTTCCAATGCTCGTGGCGAGAATTGCCTCACTCTGAGGCGTCACTCCCCGAGGCAAGAATAGTGACGATGTCACATTGGACCAGCACGCAGGGAGCCTTCGCCGATCCCGCTTGTTCAGCGCATGCGCCCTTCCCGCCCGCGCCAGACGTGGACAACGGCCACGTCGTCGGCATGAGCCCGCTCCCATTCCGGCAGCCGATCGAGCAGCGCGACCGCCTGCGTCGACGGAAACAGCAGCGTCGCGTCAATCCTGTACTCATCGAGCAATTTGACGAAATCCGCGAGGTCATCGAGCGAGACCGCTCGCAAATAGCGGTTGAGAAATTCCGGCCCATACAGTTCGGCACGTGAATCGATGAACGTCGGAATGCCCTGGGCAATCAGATATCCGCCGAAGTAGTAGTCGTTGAAGGTGCGCTCGGCCTTCAGCTCCCTGAGCTTCTCCACTGCGGCGCGCGGAACGCGTGGTGGCGCGTTGTCCTTTGCCGCCACGATCACGCCGCTTGCGAGCAGGACCGCCGCAATCGCTGCAGTCAACGCCGTCCTCGACGCGGGGACGACCTTGCGGCCGTGCGGCGCCTCGGGCCGCGCCAAATGTTGGCCCAATGGACCGGCAATGAAGAACGGCGCCACCAGCGCACAAACGTCGACATAACGGACATGGGCAAGCGTCTGGTAGACCACCGCCAGCAGCATCGCGATCCTGAGCGGAGGCAGCCTGAGCCCGCTATAAAGGACGTACGCAGCACCACCGAGAAAGCAGATCGTGATCGGATTGGCGGTGCCGAAGTCCAGCGCCCTCCACTCCCCGATGGTCGAAAGCACCGGCCCCAGCTTCAGAACGCGGAATGTGACCAGGATCGACTCCGGCCCATACGGCGTGAGGCAAGCGGCCGCGAGCGCGAGCAACCCAAACCGGAGCCATCGCAACGCGGTCGTCGCGCGCGCGGATCTATCTGCGTTCCAGATCGCCTCCAGGGCAAACGGCGCGATCAACGCAAGCCCCAGCGTGAAGCTGCCGTGAAGGTTGGCCCAGAGCGTGATGAGCACGAGATAGGCGAGCGAAGGCGTCCGTTGCTCGTCGCTCGCCGCAACCAGCGCGCTGGCCCACAGCACCATCAAGGGAAAGATCAGGATATGCGGCCGAGCCAGCATGTGGAACGCGGTCAGGGTCAAGCCGGCGCCTACCAGGACCATGACCGGTACGTTCGGCAACTTCTTCAGCAGCAGTTGCGTCAGCAGGTAGAACGCTGCGGAGGCCGACAGCGCGGTCAGGATCGCAGGCCCAGCCCATCCTGCGCATTTGAAGGCCGCGAAAAACAGCACCTCAGATAGCCAGCCGCTGGTGATCCAGGGCGTGCCGTGCATCGTGAAGGAGAATGGATCGACGTGAGGGACGGCACGATGGTCCACGATCCATTGGCCGACCACGATATGCCAATGGATGTCTGAGTCCCTCAACAGGCTGCCGATCCTGGTGATGAGCGTCAGATAGGCCGTCGCTGCAAATGTGAATGGCAACCAGGGCCGAAGATGATCGCGGCGCATTGCAGCCGCGCTCACTTCCGTGTCCGCCTGCAGCGAGTTGTTGCCTAAAGGCATGCTCTCCGTCCCGGGATGTCAATCAATGTCAAGTTCTGCATGCGAGTGCAACGTACTGGGTTCGGACGCCCCCGCCCTCAGTAACAGCTCGTCGAGTCGCCTCCGAGCCGGCCGCAGCTCTCCGGGTTGGATTGCCGCCACTGGATCACGGCCAGAGGCGGCTTGCCGGAGGCCGCCGGGGTGGGCGGCGGCCGGCTCCGCTCTTCGTCGAGCAACTGCGCATGCAGCTTCTGGATCTGGATGTTGCGCTCCAGCAACGAGACCGTCCCGCCCTGAACCTGCTCGGCCAATGATTTGCGCAGCGCGTTCTCGCGGTCGAGCAGGTCGGGAAACGGCAACAGCGGCCGCACCAGTTCGGTCGCCTTGATCACGCATGAGGCGCGCGCCACGGCCTGGGCGATCTGGTCCGGAAAGGCATTGCGACACTCCGCCAGCGCGTCATTGAGACTGGCCGACGCCGGCTCCGCCGCCTGCTCCTCGATCGCCTGCCGGGCGGGCCCGCAGGTCGCCAGCAGGATGCAAAACGACAGGACGGCCAGCCGCCGCGCCGGCCGGGACATGTTGCCACGATCCACGATCGGCGCCGTCGAAAGCTCGCCGCCCGCGGCGGGCTCGTCCTGGCGAGCCTGCCCTGCTCCTTCGCCGATCGGCCCGCGAGCCGTCGGCGCGAGCCAGCTCGCCCATGCTCGCCCCGCTCGTCCAGGCCGAACGATCAGGCGATCCCGGTCAGGGAAGTCTGCTGGTGCAGCGTCACCCAGAACTCATCCTGCGTGTTCAGGTGGACCGTTGCCGGATTGATGCCGCCCGCAGACGCGCCGTTGCTGTCGTAGGCGACCTGCCCCGACGTGCTCGTCACCAGATGACCGTCGTTCCACCACATCAGCGCGTTCTTGAGACCTTCGCCGTCGGCCTCCTTGCCGCCATTCCAGTCGGTGATGGAGGCCGGGTTAGTCACGTCGACATATTTCTGCCAGGCGTTGCCGCTGGTCGCGACCGCCGAGCCGGCAAGCTTGCCATTCGACGTCACGTCAACCTTGCCGTCACCGTCGGCATCGAGAGTGAAGCCGTTGCCGCTCCATCTGTCTTTGCCGGTCAGCCACATCACGGCTTCGTCGATCAGATCGTTCGGCTGCACCTTGCCGTTGTCGATGTTCAGCTGCGCCGCAATGGTCTGCTGCAGCATGATGATGCGCGCATCGCCGGTCGTGCTCGACGACAGGATCGACGACGCCAGCGCATTCGAGATCAGCAGATTGTGCGCATCGTTGGCGATGCCGTCGCCGTTGGAATCGCCGAGCAGAAGATTGCCGTCGTGCCGCGGATTGATGTCGAGGGCCGAAAGATCGCCGTTCTTGAACCCGCTCTTGGTTGGATTGCTTTCCTTGCCCAGCACGCCGTCCCACGCATCGGTATGGCTTCCCCAATATCCCTGGGTCAGCGTGCCACCCTGCTCGGTGAAGGTGCCGGTGTAGTTCGATTGGTCGTCATCCGTCGCGGTCGCCGTATGCAACGCCGTGTCGGTAAACTGGCCGGTCGCAGTCCCGGTGTTGGTATAGTCGCCGAGGATGGTCGTGCCGGAGGCCGTGAAGATCCAGCTCTCGCCGACATCGAGCAGGCCGTCGTTGTTGGTATCGCCGACATTGTGAATGTGGTCGGCCTGCAGGACGGCCGCGGGGGAAACGCCGAGCTGATTGTCGGTCACGGCGATATTCGAAAGCGCGACATCGCCGGCGTTGGTGACCGTGTAGGTCCAGCTGACGCCATAACCCGCCAGCAGGCTGAGGTTGTCGCCGGTCGCCAGATGCGGAGTGACCACGTTGTTCACGATGGTCACGGACTCGACGCCGGTCGTCACCTTCTCGATATGGATCGCCGGAGTGACGCCGGTGTAGCCGGAGGTATCGGTGGCGGTCACCGGTGCGACATGCCCGGCATCGTCGGTGAAGCTGCCGGCTGCCGTGCCCTTGTTGGTGTAGGCGCCGTCGATGGCCGTGCCGGCCGCCGTGAAGACCCAGGTCTCGTTGGTGTCGAGCTTGCCGTCCTGGTTGACGTCGCCGACATTGAAGCCGCCGCTCATCAGGCCGACCGGCGTGACGCCGGCATGATCGTCGGTCACGGTCACATCCGACAGCGCGACATCGCCGGCGTTGCTGACCTTGTACTCCCAGATGATGCTCTCGCCGGCAATAATGGTCAGGTTGTCGCCGGCTGCCCCCTTGCCGTCGACCAGCACGAGATTGCCGTTCGCATCCAGGGTGCCGTCGACGGTCACCTTGTCGATCGCGATCTTGGGCGTCACGCCGATATAGTTGGCCTTGTCGCTGCTCGTGCCGGTGGTCGTGCCGTTGGCGTCCGTCACGGTGCCGACCGCGGTCACGGTGTCGACCTGCCGGAGCAGACCGTTGCCGCCCGGCTGCAAGCCGTCGACCGCCGTCGTCGAGGCGGCGTAGGTCCAGGACTCGCCGAGGTCGATCAGGCCGTTGTGGTTGGCATCGCCGTCCTGATAGGTGAACGTGAGCACCGGATCGTCGGTCAGCGAGGTCAGCAGCAGCTTGGGGTCCACGTTGGACGCATTGGGGATCGTCAGGTTGGTGACGATCACCTTGTAATAGACGGTCGAGCCGGCCAGCAGCGTCGGCGCCTCGTCGCTCCCGGGGTCGATGCCGTATTGGCCAACGTCCTGCCAGTTGATGCCGTCGACCGAGATCTGCTTGTCGATCCCCACCGCCGCATTCGGCGTGGTGCCGGTGGGAGTGACCGGCCCGACCGACCACTCCTCAAATCCGGCATCCGCATTCGAGAACTGCGAGTAGAAGTAGATATAGGCCCCGGGATCGGTCCCGGCGAAATAGGAGTTCGGGATCAGGACCTTGTAGTCGCTGTGGCCGCTGCCCGACGACCAGGCGGTGAGGCCGACCGAGACATCGACATCGGCCGCGCCACCGGTCTTTCCATCCGCTCCGCCATCCATGTCGTAGAGCTGGGTCAGCCCGGCCAGCGACGTGAGATTGCCCGCCGACGCCGCATAGATCTGCAGCTTGTCCAGGCTGATCGGATCGTCCTGCTCGTTCAGGTCGAGGCGGAATTCCCGGTATTCCACCCCGTTGACGACGACGATCGGCACCGCGCCAAGCAGAAGGCTGTGGTTGTGATCCGGTGAGCTTCCAGTATTCAGAATGGGCGGGGCGTCGGTGTTGAACCCTTCCTCGACGCCCTTGTTCTGGATCGTCACGAATGACGGGAAGATGCCAGTGCCGGTCGCAGTGGCGGTATCACCGGTCAGAAACACGATGCCGTTGGTCAGATTTGCCGGGACGACGGCCGCGACCGGAATCTTCGGGGGGCTGTCGGTGAAGCCGGTCGTCATCATGACGCCGGCCGTCTGGTCGAGCGCGCTCAACGCGAACGCCTCGCCGGCAGCATCCATGCCGACCGCCCAGGAGGTCTGGATCACACCGTTGGCAATTGCATCAAGATCTCCGGCGCCACCGTCGGTCACTGTCCAAGGCTGGTCGGTGCCGGACACCGCCGTCCCTGCCACGTCAGAGACATTGAACGTAACGGTGTCGCCGACGCCGACGGTCGCGGTGATGCTGGCGGTCGAACCCGGCGCATAATCGGCAAGATCGGTGGCAACTGAGAAACTCGCCAGCGAAGGATCGCTCGAAAGAAGCGCGTCATCGACGAGGACGAATGTATTGAAGCTTGCGTCGTACCTGTAAATAGACATGCAAGAGGTCCTTCCAATATGAACACATCAATATTCGGCAACGGCCGGCCTGGACCGGTTCGCTATCAGTGAGAGTGAGAAGATCTATCGGGATGGGGCTTTGGACACGCTGCCCGGCGTCACGCCCGTCGGCAGCAAGACCTGTCCATGCAATCAGAGGCGCAACTGCCTTCCTTCCTGTGGCGAAAAACTGAAATTGGCAAAGCTGTATCCGGAAAAACACGGGGGTTTTGGCGCAAAACCGGCGCCAGCACCTTTGAATCAACTCTAGATGTATTCTTGCCGTTAACGCAATAGCAACCTTGGCAATGGCGGACGGCCCCACAAGGTCGGCCAGGCTTTGCGGTGCCCACGCTGGGTGGGCTCCCGCTCGGCGTCTGGCCGCCGCATGCCTCCACCAATCGGGGAGTCCCGGAGGATGACCGCACGCATTGGTCCGCAGAGCGGGCCCGGGCTGTCCCGGGCCGGTTGCCTGGTGCCGGCCAGCGTCACTTCCGCGGCAATCGGATCGACGAATTGCACGACGACGCCGGCGGCGGAAAGAACTGAAAATTTCCGCTTCTTCCTCCCCAAGTCCTTGCTCTAAGATCAATTATTTTCAGTCGGAACGCTTGCCCCGCGACACGCTCAAGCAGCGTCGAGAACTGAACGCGCGGCGAATGATCCGGCGTCAAGGGGATTTGAGATGACGGATCGCATTGCACTGTTCATCGACGGCGCGAATCTGCACGCCACGGTCAAGAGTCTTGGCTTCGAAGTCGATTTCCGGCGTCTGCTCGCGGAGTTCGGCAAGCACGGACAGATCGTCCGCGCCTATTTCTACACCGTGGTGCGGGACGACGACGAGTTCAGCAGCATCCGGCCGCTTGTCGATTGGCTCGATTACAATGGGTATGCAGTCAGGACCAAACCGGCCAAGGAGCACAATGACGGCGAAGGCCGGCGAAAGATCAAGCGCAACGTCGGCGTCGAGATCGCCGTCGACGCGCTGGAGATCGCGCGCCGCATCGACCAGGCGTTCCTGTTCTCGGGCGATGGCGATCTGCGCGCCGTCGTCGAAGCCGTCAGGCGGCTGGGCGTCCGCGTCACCGTCGTCTCCAGCATTCGCACCAAACCGCCCATGGTCGCCGACGAACTGCGGCGGCAGGCCGACGTCTTCCTCGAGCTCGACACGCTCAGGGCATCGATCGAGCGCCCGCCGCATCCCATCGCACCGGAGTGATGTGCACAACGTTCGAGATGTTGGCTCGCCAGGCACGCAATGGCTATCATCCCGTTCTTTTCTTTACTGCGGCGATTCCGTTGGCGCAGGCCGACGGCAAAGCAAAAGCACGATCAGTGCTATCGTCAGCAGAGGTGCGGGCCTGCTTACCGGGATGAGGACAGGTGGACTGACCAACGGCACCAGCCAGATTAACAGCGCCAATGTCCAGCACCACAGCGGCCGGCGCGACGAATCCGATACCGTCAGCCAAAGGACAGCGGCCAGCATGAGCAGTTCCTGGTCGTAGGGTCCGGAATGAGGCGCAGCGAGCAGAGCGGCAGCCAGAAAGATCGCAATCCTCTCCCTAACGCCCAAGTGTGACCGGAACGCAAGGACAACCGAAGCCGCGGCAAATAAGGCTGCGATCAATTGCAGCCCGGACGCCAATCCCTGCGGCGCGCCCAGCAGCATCGCGCAGGTGAAGACGCTGTTGCCCCATATCCGGCCGACTTCGATCCATTTGGTGTCGGAGCCGGCCAGATTCTCGATCATAAGGGGAAACCAGCGTAGCCAGAGCTCCCATCCGAATATCGCCCCGCTTGCAGCTGCCAGGGCGAACGCGGACAGGCCGGCGGCCCAGAAAGCGCGCCATTGCCCGGCGGCAATCAGGGCCAGCGGCACGAGAATGCAAAACTGCGGCTTGAAGGTCAGCAGTCCCAGGATCAATCCCCCCAACGCGGGGCGGGAATCGAGAAGGCGCAGTCCGCCGACGATCAACGCGGCCACTAAAAAAACCGCTTGGCCATCGATCACATTGATGAAGGACGCGGGACAGAGCAGAACAATCGCAAGCAGGACATTAGCTGCCGCCTGGTCATCCTCTCCGAACCGCAGGGCGACAGCCAGCAGGCCACCACTTGCGAGTTGAAACGCAACGTAGGAGCCGAAGAAGCCCAGCGGCGCAAATGGCAGCAGCAGCACCAGGAAGCTTGGCGGATAGGCCCATGGCCTCAAGTCGAGCGGCTTGGACAGCCAGTCCGCGAAAGCCGTGTTCAGGAAATCGGTGAAGCGCTCGGCGTCGAAGACCAGCGATGCGTGGCCTTCCAGTACTGAGCGGATCGCACCGTAGAAGACCATCCAGTCGGTGCCGAGAGTATTGTAGTTGACCCCGATCTTGCCGGGATAGGGAATGGTCGTGACCAAGACCGTCAGCGCGTAGATCGACGTGATCAGGCCGCCGATCAGCACGCCCCGCGGCGGCCGCAGGCCTTTCTGCCTGGCGTCGGGTTGCCCGTCCCCGGCAACGTTGACGCTCATCTGAGCCCCCGCCCGATCCGTCCGAACGCGCTTCTGGCAACGCTTCTCTGGTGGCCAAATGTCCGCAACCAGCTGACGGCGAGCCGATTGAATCGACGCTGCATGATAGGCTCAATGACGAAATAGCTCAACGACAGTAAGGCCGCTGCTACAAGCTGCAGCAACAGCATCACGGTACGACTACGCGGCAAGTGCTGGTATCACCGGCGCAATGAGGTATGCCATCAAGTTGCGCGGTCCGCGAAGAAATCTCAGTATGGGCTCGGCGAATGGGACCACCCGGGGGAAGGCCCATGCAGAGACTGGCTGGTTGTCTGCTGTTGTTGCTGCTGGCGGCGTCCGCGACTGCCGCTGAGACACGATTCACCTGCGACCCGCCGCGCGGCAAGCGGATCGAGCTCGGCCCTTCGGCCAAGTCCGGCGATGCGCAATGGATCGACGACGATCTGGATGCCGTGCGCCCCGCGGTCGCGATCGACGGACAGACCCTCTCGGTGACCTGGGGATCGTCTCCCACGCCGGAGAGCAAGGGAGCGAAGCTCACCACCTATGTCTTCGCTGCCGCCCGGCGCGACGCCACGTCGATCGTCGCGACCCGCATGGACGAGGCGACTGCCGAGATTTTCCGGTTCTATTTTGGCAGCAAGGTGCTCTACAAGCTGACGACCCGGGCGCCAACCGCCGCGCCTGACGGCAGGTTGCCGTCGCCGTTCGTTGCGACCTATCTTGCGAACTGCCGCGAGCAGTGAAGCGCGCCGCGGCCCGATGCCCGTCGTTAGCGGGGACTTAACCTACCTTCCCGTTTCCGATGCAATTCGGCACCTGGAAGTCGATCCGAATCGGCCGTCAACCCCCGCCATAAAACTTTGAATTTATTGATGATACAGGGAAGTAGCCGTGCCGGAAGTGTGATCGGACGAGACTCACTTAGAGCGGCGGTGTGACCGAAATGTCATAGGTTAAGAAACCCGCTTTTGTTACCGTCGAGTAGATTCTTCTAGGCAATTTTTTTCGATTAGGGGCGGGATTAATGAAGACGGCATACATCGTGGTAGCGGGCCTCTGCTTGGCGGCTAGCCCGTCCTATGCTGAGGTCTTCTCGATCAACGACGCCCTGCGTCAGGCCATGCAGACCAACCCGGGTGTCGGCGAGGCATCGGCCAATCGCCGAGCCACGGAAAGCGAGCTGAGGCAGACCCAGAGCACCCTGTTGCCCCAGGTGCGCATTGATGCGAGCTACGGGCCCGAGAAGTTCGACCAGTCGCCGGGCGTGATCAGCCCTTCCCTGCAGGTGCCCACCGCGGGTTCGGGCCCGTGGCGAAACGGCAGCCAGGAATCGGTGGTCGTCCGGCAGCTGCTCTGGGACGGCTTCACGTCGATCAATGAGGTTTGGCGTCAGACGGCGCGCGTCAATGCCGCCGCCTCCCGCGTCAAGGAACGAACCGAACTGCTGGCGCTGGACGCGGCTGAAGCCTATGTCGACGTGGTGCGCTACATGCGCCTGGTCAGCCTTGCCCAGCAGAACGTCGCCAACCACGAGAAGATCTTCGCCAATGTGAACTCGCGCTTCTCGGGCGGCCGGGCCGGCGAAGGCGACCTGGAGCAATCGCGGGAGCGCGTCGAAAATGCCCGCGCCGCCCTCGCGGAATTCCAGCGCAGCCTCGAAGACTCCCGGGCAAAGTACCGCAAGACCGTCGGCCTCGAACCGATCAATGTCCGCTTCCCGGCTCCGCTCGCGGGCCTGCCGCGCAGCCGCGACGAAGCCCTGGCAACGACCCTGCGCTTCAATTCGACGATTGCAGCGGCGCAGTCGGACGCTGACGCTGCCAAGCACGCCTACAAGGCGACCGACGGTCTATTCGGCCCGAAATTCTATCTCGAAGGACGGGCAACGCACTACGACAACTCGTTTCCCTACGTCACCAGCCCCGGAAACCCGAGCGTGACGCATGAGGACTACAGCGGCAAGGTGGTGATGTCGTGGGACATCTTCCGTGGTGGCCAGGATGCCTGGAATCGCTCGGAGAAGGCCGAGCGGTTCACCGAAGCGACCATGCGGCACGCCCGGTTGCAGCGCGACGCTTATGAATCGATCGACAAGGCGTGGAACGCCCGCACGATCACGGCGACCCGCATTGCCGCGCTGCGGCGCCAGCTCGAAGCCGACAGGAAGACCATCGCGGCTTTCCAGAAGGAATATGAGCTCGGCCAGCGTTCGCTGATCGACCTGCTGAACGCGCAGAACCAGTTCTTCAATGCGTCCGTGTCGCTCACCTCCGCGCGTGGCGTGGTGGTGTTCGCCGACTATCAGCTGCTCGCGGCGATGGGTACGTTGATCGAGTATCTGAAGGCGCCGCCGCCGGTCGACGCTGCTCCGGCCGATATGCTCGAAATCGGCCTGCCCCGTTACTCGTTCCCCACGCTTCGGGTGAACCTGCCGCAGACCGGCTCCGAGCCGCTGCGGGTCGCCGTTCCCGCCCCGGTGGCGGCCCCCCGCCGGGTCCCCGCGGCCTACGCGGCGGTCGAGCCGAAGGATGCCGGCTTTGCCGATCGCTGGCAGGGTTCGACGGCGACCGCGTCCGTCCCGGGCGCTTCCGAGTGGGTGATGCAGCAGAAGAGCGATCAGGGCCCGCAGGTGATCTACGCCGATCCTGCCGCGAATTCGTACGCCTCGACCAAGCCGCATTGGCTGCTGTCGGCCTTCCCGACCCGGGCCCAGTAGGAGCCCGCGACCTAAGGCTAAAGTTTTCCGGGGGGCTCCGTAACGCTACGGTTACGGGGCCCCTTTCCATTTCTTAATTAACTGTCAACGCAAGTTCCGATGATTTCGCTGGCCGTTTGGCGTAATCTGCCGAGCTGATCGTACGCATTTTTTTGTAACGTCGCTTTTTGCCATCAAGGATTTCCAGTTGTTGTTTCGAACTCTCAGCCCGGCCGCTGATGCCGGCAAACCGCCGTCGGATGAGCCGGACGTAAAGCCCGCCGCGCAATTTCGGCCGAGCACGTTAGGCGATGATCCCCTCACCGCTTCCCTGACCTATCTTGCTGCGCATCACGGCCGCGCCGTAAGCCGCGAAGCGCTGCTCGGCGGACTTCCAATCACCGACGGACGGCTGTCCGTTTCGCTGTACGATCGCGCTGCCAGGCGCGCAGGCCTCGAGACCGAGGCCGTCAAGCGCGACATTGCAGACATTCCCGCGCTGGTGCTCCCCGCCGTTCTCATCCTGAAGAACGGCACGGCCCTCATCCTGCAAGGTGTGGACCTTGCAAGCAAGACGATCAAGGCCGTCGACCCGACCGTGACGCCGGGCGTTCCCCGCACCGTCGAAATCGCTTCGCTAGCGGCGGACTACACCGGCTATGCTTTCCTGGTGAAGGTCGCCCCGCAGGCCGATGCGCGCGCCGTTGCCGCCGGAGATCTGCCCAAGAGCCACTGGTTCTGGTCGGTCGTGCAGGAGCACTGGCGCAGTTACGGCCACATCGCGCTCGCCGCTTTCCTCACCAACATCCTCGCGCTGGCGACGCCGCTGTTCACGATGAGCGTCTACGACCGCGTCATCCCCAACGGCGCGATCCCCTCCCTGATCGCGCTCGCGATCGGCATGGGGCTCGCCATCGTCTTCGACTTCGTCTTCCGCATGGTCCGCAGCCGCATGATCGATGTGACCGGCAAGACCATCGACGTCGTGCTCGCCGCCAACATCTTCGAACATGTCTTGGCGGTGCGGATGGCACAGCGGCCGACCTCGGTGGGCATCATCGCCAATCAGCTCCGCGACTTCGACTCGGTGCGCGAATTCTTCACCTCCGGAAGCGTGGTCTCGGCGACCGACCTGCTGTTTGCCATCCTCTTCGTCGGCGTGCTGTTCATCATCGCCGGACCGCTGGCCTGGATCCCGCTGGTCATGCTGCCGATCGTGATGGCGATCGGCTTCCTGCTGCAACGCCCGCTGGACCGCGCCATGAAGCGCCTGCAGGCCGAATCCGCCGCCCGGCACGGCGTGCTCGTCGAGTCCTTGTCCGGTCTCGAGACCGTCCGCGCGACCGGCGCCGAGTCGCGTATGCAGACCTTGTACGAGCGCTCGGTGGCGGCAACGGCCCGCTCGGGCGAGGACGTTCACTTCTGGTCGTCGCTGTCGCTGACCAGCGCGAGCACGGCCCAGCAGATCACCAGCCTGCTCCTCGTCATCGTCGGCATCTTCCTGATCCTCGACGGCAAGCTCAGCGTCGGCGCGCTGGTCGCCGCGAACATGCTGGCAGGCCGCGTTCTGGCGCCGATCGCCGGCATCGCTTCCGTGATCACCAAGGGAACGCAGACGATCACCGCCCTCAAGGCGATCGACCGCATCATGTCGCTCGCCCGCGAGCGCTCGCCGAGCCGCTCCTATGTCGCAAGGCGGATCGAAGAGGGCCGCATTGCCTTCGAGGACGTCACGTTCGCCTACCCGAATGCACCGGGCAAGGCGCTCGAAAAGGTCAGCTTCAAGATCGAGGGCGGCGAAAGGGTCGGCATCATCGGCCGCGTCGGATCGGGCAAGACGACGGTCGGTCGGCTGCTGCTCGGCTTCTACGAGCCTGAGCAAGGCCGCATCCTGATCGATGGCGTCGACTCGCGCCAATACGATCCCTCCGACCTGCGCGCCGGCATCGGCTTCTCGATGCAGGATACCGACCTGTTCTACGGCAAGCTGCGCGACAACATCGCCCTCGGCAAGCCCGAAGCCACCGACGAGGAAATTCTGCTCGCCGCACGCCTCTCCGGCGTCGAGAGCTTCATCGCCGGCCATCCGATGGGCTACGACATGCCGATCTCGGAAGGCGGCCGCAGCCTCTCCGGCGGTCAGAAGCAGGCCATCGGCCTCGCCCGCGTCCTGATCCGCAAGCCACGCGTGCTGTTCCTCGACGAGCCGACGGCGCACTTCGACGTTCGCAGCGAGCAGGAATTCCTCGAGCGGCTCAAGGGGCTGCGCGACGAGCGCATGACCATCATCATTTCCACTCACCGTCTGTCGTTGCTGAACATGGTCGACCGGCTGCTGCTGTTCGACAACGGCCGTCTGGTTGCCGACGGCCCGCGCGACAAGGTGCTGGCGATCCTGCAGGGCAAGCCCGCGGCCACGCCGCCCTCGCCCGAGAATACGATTCAGACGAAGTCTGCATAACGAGCGAATATTATGGCGTCTTCCGATTTTGCATTTGCAAACGATATCCGGGCCGCAGCCAAGCTGCGCACGCCGCGCACCTCGCGCATGCTGCTGTGGACCTCATGCGCGCTGTTTGCGACCTTTGTGATCTGGGCGCATTTCGCCGTGCTGGACGAAGTCAAGCGCGGCAGCGGGCGCGTGGTGCCGTCGCGGCAGATTCAGGTGGTGCAATCGCTCGAAGGCGGCATCGTCGGCGATATCCTGGTCCAGGAAGGCGCCATCGTTCAGCAGGGCCAGTCCCTGATGCGGATCGACGACACCAAGTTCGCCGCCGAGTTCGGCGAAATCCGCGAGCGCCGCGCCGCCGTGGCCGCGCGCGTTGCGCGTCTGGAGGCCGAAGCGCGGGGACGGAGCGAGATCACCTTTCCCGATCAGCTCGATCAAATGGTGCCCACCGCCGTCGCGACCGAGGCCAGCGTGTTCAAGATGCGGGCGCAGAAGGTCGCGCAGGACATCGACGTGCTGAACCAGCAGGTCACCCGCCTCACCGGCTCGCTCAAGCTGCTTGAGCGCGAGCAGACCCTGACGCGCAAGCTCTATGAGCAGAAGGTCGTCCCGGAGATCGAGATGCTGCGGCTTGACCGGCAGGCCACCGAGATGAAGGGACAGCTCGCCGAAGCGCAATCGAAGATCGCCAACATCACCGCTTCGTTCCGTTCGCAGGCGGATGAGGATCTGGCCAAGTCGCGCGGCGACCTCGCCGTGCTCGACGAAAACATCAAGTCCGCCCAGGACCGGGTGCGCCGCACCGACCTGAGGTCGCCGGTCCACGGCATCGTCAACAAATTGAATGTCAGCACCATCGGCGCGGTGGTGGCGCCCGGCGCCAATCTCATGGACATCGTGCCGCTGGACGACACGCTGCTGGTCGAAGGCCGCATTCGTCCCCAGGACATCGCCTTCATTCGTCCCAACCAGGATGCGGTGGTAAAAATCACCGCCTACGACTCCTCGGTCTACGGATCGCTGAAGGGGAAAGTCGAGCGCATCAGCGCCGATACGATCGTCGACGAGAAGACGGAAAAGAACGAGCGGCAGGAAACCTACTACCGGGTCATGGTGCGCACCGAGAAGAACCATCTCGGCACCGAACAGCATCCGCTTCCGATCATTCCGGGCATGGTGACCACGGTCGAGGTCCTGACCGGCGAGAAGTCGGTGCTGGATTACATCGTGAAGCCCGCCCGCCTGCTCCGCGACGAGGCTCTGCGCGAGCGCTGATCGGGAGGCGCGCCTCTGGTTAAGGAATGGTGACTTCCGTTCGCTCAACTTTGAACGAACGGGCAAACCCCGAATTGACCGCCTTTCCGACATCCCCGCCGCGCCCCGGCCCTGCTTAACTCCACTTAAGCCGCGAAGACAGCAGTCTGCGTCCCGATAACAGACCGGGGATGCAGATCGACGCACAGACGTTGACGATCCCCGACATTGGGGACGTCATATGGTGTCGCTGAAGTTTGCTTCATCGGCGGTCGCGGCTGCAGCTGCCCTGTCAATTGCGCTGTGCGCGGCACCGCCGGCGTTCGCGACCGATAACACCGCCCTCGGCGAGACGAGCGGCGAGCTTGCACCCGCGTCCGACGCCGCCGCGCACCGTCCGCCCGCCACCTTCTTCACCATCAACGACGTTCTGGCCAAGCTCGACCGGCAGCGCGGCCGTGGTCCCAACGCCGTGCGCACCGCCGCGCTCACACCGGCGAATACCGCGACCGATGCCCTGCCCGCCGCGAAGCCGCAGCCTGCGGTCGGTCCCGAGCCGTTCGGCCTGTTCACCTTCCGCGCGCCCGAGAGCAACCTCTGGAGCAAATGGCGCGGCCTCGAGGCGGACCTCGTCAAGGAGCAGGCCGTGCTCGCACAGTGCCGCGAGGACGCCGCCGGTTGCCCGTCCCACGCCGCGCAATTCCTCCGCCTGATCAACGCGGTCAGGCTCAAATCGGGGCGCGAACGGCTGAATGAGGCCAACCGGGCCGTCAATCAGGCGATCCGCTACATGAGCGACTTCGCGCAGCATGGCGTGCCCGATCGCTGGACTGCCCCGCTCGCCACCTTCGCGACCGGCAAGGGCGACTGCGAGGATTATGCGATCGCAAAGTATATCGCGCTCAGCGAGGCCGGCTTCCGGCGCGACGACCTGCGCCTGGTGCTGGGCCGCGACCGCGCCATCCGGCAGGATCACGCGGTGCTGGCGGCCCGCGTCGAGGGCCGCTGGCTGATCCTGGACAGCCGGCTGTCGGAGATCGTGGATGCATCCGGCACCGCGAATTTCACGCCCATGTTCGCGCTCGACCAGCGCGGCGTGCAGCTGTTCGCCGCGCCCTACGCCCGGCTGCCGCTTTCCGAGCTCGAGGCCGCGCCGGCGGCCGCCGACACCAGCGACGCCGAGTGGGCTGGATCCGAATCCACTGGCAGCGCCGGCTTCCAGTTGCCTTCGCTTCCGCTCTGGATGTGATCCGCAGCCAGGCCGCCAGCGGCTGCTTCCGGGCGGACATCTGGCGCGGCAGGCGGATTGCCCCGGACAGACAAAAGCCGCCGGCGACGCTTGTCGCCGGCGGCTTTGCAGTTTAGCCCGAGCCCTATGGACTACATGACGTGAACCGCGTTGGCGGCCGGCACGCCGGTGCTGACATGCGCAAGGTCGACTGCCGCTGCCGCTGTGCCGTTGGCCGAATACCAGAGCTCGTTGGTGGTCGTGTTGAAGACGAACTGGTTGGCCGTGCCATTCCAGGTCGATGCCTGATTGGCGTCGGTCGCGGCCGTGAACGTCGCCAATGCCGCGGTGTTGATCGTCAGGTTCAGGCTTGCGACATCGACGATGATGCTGTCGCCGGCAGCCAGATCGGCGATCGTATCGTGACCGTTCAACGCCGCCGTCGCCGCGAGCACGAACTTGTCGTTGCCGGCTCCGCCGATCAGCGTGTCGTTGCCGCCGTTGCCCTGGAGGGTATCGTCCCCGAGCCCGCCCGACAGGATGTTCGCGGCCGCGCTGCCGGTCAGAGTGTCGTTGAAGTTCGAGCCCTTGATATTGGCTTGCGGGTTGTTGGCGTCGCCGACCGTCGCCGTCACGGCGGTTGCCGAGGCGGACCAGTCGTTGAACAGCGTGCCCGGCGTGGTCAAGGTGAGCGACAGATCGCTGATCGACTTGTCGCCGTCGCTGTCCGTCAATGCGACATCGTAGTTCATGCCCACCGTCGGGATGCTGGTGGTCGTCGAGACGAAGGAGAACGCTCCGATGTCGAACGACTCTCCGTTGAGGGACGGATTGCTCAGCAAGGGAGTGTTGATCGCGTTCTCGATTTCGATCCGGTTGTAGCCGTTACCCGACGCATGGACCTGAACGGTGTCATGCAGGTCGAGACCCGTGACCAGATATCCGCCGTTGCCGTCGGTGACCAGGCTCGCGAGACTGACCGCGACCCCGTTCACCAGGATGCTCGTGATCGTGTTGAGCTGCGAGTCTCCGTTCACAAGCGCAGCCGAATGCGCTGCCATGTTGCCTCCGGGATTGTCGTCATTGGCGTTGTAGATCTTGACCCACACCTCGAGCGCATCGGCTCCCGGGCTGCCGTTCACCTGAACGATGCCGAACTGGAAGTCGTTGATGTTGTAGTGGGTCGTGTAGTCGTAGGTGTTGTTGTTCGAGCCGGACACCGTTGCGTTATTGACGAAATCGATGCGCAGGACGTCGCCGTCGTTCATGGAGTTGTTGGCGACGCCGATACCGACATTACTGGCCGACACGGAATCACCGGTCAGAGCGTCGGTCGTGCCGTCGGAAGCCTGCTGGTAGCCCGAGAACAGCAGGTCCGCCGTGGTGTTGGCGACGTCCAGCGCCTTGAACTGCTGGTTGTTCGAACCGAGAGCGGAGAAGTCGTTCACCGTCGTGATCGTGCTTGCTCCGATCTGGGCAAACAGATCGACGTGATACTGATCATTGCTCGTCGGCAAGCTGCCGTCAGGCTGCAAGGTGATGGCGAACACTTCCGTTCCGCCGCCGCCCGGAGCGCTGCCGATCCATCCCTGGAGCTGGTCTGGCGTCGCCGCATTGGCGTCGTGATCGACCAGGTAAAGATGGATCTGCTGCCCGCCCGACGTCAGGATCGCGTTGGTTCCGTTGACAACACCGGTGGCCAGTTGGCCGTTTGTGATATTGGCAAAGGCAATCGTTCCGGACTGGTCCGCGCCGACATTGTTATCGATATTGTGGTCAGCATCGAGGAAGCCTGAGAACATTGCGCCGGCCGCGTTGGACATGATGGCGGGATCGGGCACAATTGTCTTCGGACCGTCATCGCCGAACTGGATGTTGCCGCCGAGATCGAGCAGCGCGGTCGCCGTGGTCGAGCTGTCGCCGTCGCTGTCGGTCGTGACAACGCTCGCCTTCAGGTCGATCAGGTTGGCGGCCAGTGACTGCAGGTCGGAGATGTAGGCATTGTTGTAGACGTCGTGCTGGGCATGGTCGACCGCATGGGTCTGCGTCAGCGTCACCACGCCGGCATTGTCAACGCTGAGCGTGAACACCGTGTTGGCTGCCGTGATCGCGCCTTCCGTCAGCGCGGTCGAGCCGGTGATCACGCCGCCGCTCTCGTACAGCCGGATCGCAAGGCCGCCCGAGGTCAGGCCGGAGGCGCTGCCCTCGAGGAAGCCGGAGTGGAACTGCAGCGCATAGCTGATCGTGGTCGCACCGGCGCCGTCCGCACCGTAGTCGTTCAGATTGCCGAAGGTGAAGGCACTGGCAAAGCTCACCGACGCCACCGCGGGTGACGCATTGGTATCGCCCGCCAGGTTGGCGCCGACGAAGTTGCCGTTCGCTGTTCCGCCGTCGAAGGTCAGCGCCACCGGCTCGACGCCGGAGGTCGTCGCGGTCGGGTTGCCCGGACCGTCGTCGCCGAACTGGACGTTGCCGCCGAGATCGAGCAGCGCGGTCGCCGTGGTCGAGCTGTCGCCGTCGCTGTCGGTGGTAACGACGCTGGCCTTCAGGTCGATCAGGTTGCTCGCAAGCGATTGCAGGTCGGAGATGTAGGCGTTGTTGTAGACGTCGTGCTGAGCGTGGTCGACCGCATGGGTCTGGGTCAGCGTCACAACGCCGGCGTTATCAACACTGAGCGTGAACACCGTGTTGGCTGCCGTGATCGCGCCTTCCGTCAGCGCGGTCGAGCCGGTGATGACACCGCCGCTCTCGTACAGCCGGATCGCTGCGCCGCCCGAGGTCAGGCCGGAGGCGCTGCCCTCAAGGAAGCCGGAGTGGAACTGCAGCGCGTAGCTGATCGTGGTCGCACCGGCGCCATCGGCGCCGTAGTCGTTCAAATTGCCGAAGGTGAAGGCACCGGCAAAGCTCACCGACGCCACCGCGGGTGACGCATTGGTATCGCCCGCCAGGTTGGCGCCGACGAAGTTGCCGTTGGCCGTGCCGCCGTCGAAGGTCAGCGCCACCGGCTCGACGCCGGAGGTCGTCGCGGTCGGGTTGCCCGGGCCGTCGTCGCCGAACTGGACGTTGCCGCCGAGATCGAGCAGCGCCGTCGCCGTGGTCGAGCTGTCACCGTCGCTGTCGGTGGTAACGACACTGGCCTTCAGGTCGATCAGATTGCTGGCCAGCGATTGCAGGTCGGAGATATAGGCGTTGTTGTAGACGTCAGCCTGGGCATGGTCGACCGCATGGGTTTGCGTCAGCGTCACAACGCCGGCATTGTCCACGCTCAGCGTGAACACGGTGTTGGCTGCCGTGATCGCGCCTTCGGTCAGCGCCGTCGAGCCCGTGATCACGCCGCCGCTCTCGTACAGCCGGATCGCAAGGCCGCCCGAGGTCAGGCCGGAGGCGCTGCCCTCGGTGAACCCCGCATGGAACTGCAGCGCATAGCTGATCGTAGTCGCGCCGGCGCCGTCGGCGCCGAAGTCGTTGAGGTTGCCGAAGGTGAAGGCACCGGCAAAGCTCACCGACGCCACCGCGGGTGACGCATTGGTATCGCCGGCCAGGTCCGCACCAACGAAGTTGCCGTTCGCTGTGCCGCCGTCGAAGGTCAGCGCAACCGGCTCGACTCGCGACGGCGTAACCGTCGGATTGCCCGGGCCGTCATCCCCGAACTGGACATTGCCGCCGAGGTCGAGCAGCGCGGTCGCCGTGGTCGAGCTGTCGCCGTCGCTGTCGGTGGTGACGACGCTGGCCTTCAGGTCGATCAGGTTGGCAGCCAGCGACTGCAGGTCGGAGATATAGGCATTGTTGTAGACGTCATGCTGGGCGTGGTCGACCGCATGGGTCTGCGTCAGCGTCACCACGCCGGCGTTATCAACACTGAGCGTGAACACGGTGTTGGCTGCCGTGATCGCGCCTTCCGTCAGCGCGGTCGAGCCCGTGATCACGCCGCCGCTCTCGTACAGCCGGATCGCAAGGCCGCCCGAGGTCAGGCCGGAGGCGCTGCCCTCGAGGAAGCCGGAGTGGAACTGCAGCGCGTAGCTGATCGTGGTCGCGCCGGCGCCATCGGCACCGTAGTCGTTGAGGTTGCCGAAGGTGAAGGCACTGGCGAAGCTCACCGACGCCACCGCGGGTGACGCATTGGTATCGCCCGCCAGGTTGGCGCCGACGAAGTTGCCGTTGGCCGTGCCGCCGTCGAAGGTCAGCGCCACCGGCTCAACACCGGAGGTCGTCACCGTCGGGTTGCTCGGACCGTCATCGCCAAACTGGACGTTGCCACCGAGATCGAGCAGCGCGGTCGCCGTGGTCGACGTGTCGCCGTCGCTGTCGGTGGTAACAACGCTAGCCTTCAGGTCGATCAGGTTGCTCGCAAGCGATTGCAGGTCGGAGATATAGGCGTTGTTGTAGACATCATGCTGGGCATGATCGACCGCATGGGTCTGGGTCAGCGTCACAACGCCGGCATTGTCCACGCTCAGCGTGAATATGGTGTTGGCTGCCGTGATCGCGCCTTCCGTCAGCGCGGTCGAGCCCGTGATGACACCGCCACTCTCATACAGATTGATGGCAAGGCCGCCCGAGGTCAGGCCGGAGGCGCTGCCCTCAAGGAAGCCGGAGTGGAACTGCAGCGCGTAGCTGATCGTGGTCGCACCGGCGCCATCGGCGCCGTAGTCGTTCAAATTGCCGAAGGTGAAGGCACCGGCAAAGCTCACCGACGCGATCGCCGGTGACGCATTGGTATCGCCCGCCAGGTTGGCGCCGACGAAGTTGCCGTTGGCCGTGCCGCCGTCGAAGGTCAGCGCCACCGGCTCGACGCCGGAGGTCGTCGCGGTCGGGTTGCCCGGGCCGTCGTCGCCGAACTGGACGTTGCCGCCGAGATCGAGCAGCGCCGTCGCCGTGGTCGAGCTGTCACCGTCGCTGTCGGTGGTAACGACACTGGCCTTCAGGTCGATCAGATTGCTGGCCAGCGATTGCAGGTCGGAGATATAGGCGTTGTTGTAGACGTCGTGCTGGGCGTGGTCGACCGCATGGGTCTGCGTCAGCGTCACCACACCGGCGTTATCAACACTGAGCGTGAACACGGTGTTGGCTGCCGTGATCGCGCCTTCGGTCAGCGCCGTCGAGCCCGTGATCACGCCGCCGCTCTCGTACAGCCGGATCGCAAGGCCGCCCGAGGTCAGGCCGGAGGCGCTGCCCTCGGTGAACCCCGCATGGAACTGCAGCGCATAGCTGATCGTAGTCGCGCCGGCGCCGTCGGCGCCGAAGTCGTTGAGGTTGCCGAAGGTGAAGGCACCGGCAAAGCTCACCGACGCCACCGCGGGTGACGCATTGGTATCGCCGGCCAGGTTGGTGCCGACGAAGTTGCCATTGGCAGTGCCACCATCGAAGGTCAGCGCCACCGGCTCGACTCGCGACGGGGTAACCGTCGGGTTGCCCGGACCGTCGTCGCCGAACTGGACGTTGCCGCCGAGATCGAGCAGCGCCGTCGCCGTGGTCGACGTGTCGCCGTCGCTGTCGGTGGTAACAACGCTGGCCTTCAGGTCGATCAGGTTGGCAGCCAGTGACTGCAGATCGGAGATATAGGCATTGTTGTAGACGTCGTGCTGGGCATGGTCGACCGCATGGGTCTGGGTCAGCGTGACGACGCCGGCATTGTCAACGCTCAGCGTGAACACGGTGTTGGCTGCCGTGATCGCGCCTTCCGTCAGCGCGGTCGAGCCCGTGATCACGCCGCCGCTCTCGTAGAGCCGGATCGCAAGGCCGCCCGAGGTCAGGCCGGAGGTGCTGCCCTCGAGGAAGCCGGAGTGGAACTGCAGCGCATAGCTGATCGTGGTCGCACCGGCACCATCGGCGCCGTAGTCGTTGAGGTTGCCGAAGGTGAAGGCACCGGCAAAGCTTACCGATGCAATCGCCGGCGACCCGTTGGTGTCACCGACCAGATCCGCACCGACGAAGTTGCCGTTGGCTGTGCCGCCGTCGAAGGTCAGCGCCACCGGCTCGACGCCGGAGGTCGTCACCGTCGGATTGCTCGGGCCGTCATCGCCAAACTGGACGTTGCCACCGAGATCCAGCAGCGCGGTCGCCGTGGTCGAGCTGTCACCGTCGCTGTCGGTGGTGACAACGCTGGCCTTCAGGTCGATCAGGTTGCTCGCAAGCGATTGCAGGTCGGAGATATAGGCGTTGTTGTAGACATCATGCTGGGCGTGGTCGACCGCATGGGTCTGGGTCAGCGTCACCACGCCGGCATTGTCAACACTCAGCGTGAACACGGTGTTCGCCGCGTTGATCGCGCCTTCGGTCAGCGCGGTCGACCCCGTGATGACACCGCCGCTCTCGTACAGATTGATGGCAAGGCCGCCCGAGGTCAGGCCGGAGGCACTGCCCTCGAGGAAGCCGGAGTGGAACTGCAGCGCATAGCTGATCGTGGTCGCACCGGCGCCGTCCGCACCGAAGTCGTTGAGGTTGCCGAAGGTGAAGGCACCGGCGAAGCTCACCGACGCCACCGCGGGTGACGCATTGGTATCGCCGGCCAGGTCCGCACCAACGAAGTTGCCGTTCGCTGTGCCGCCGTCGAAGGTCAGCGCAACCGGCTCGACTCGCGACGGGGTAACCGTCGGATTGCCCGGGCCGTCATCCCCGAACTGGACATTGCCGCCGAGGTCGAGCAGCGCCGTCGCCGTGGTCGAGCTGTCGCCGTCGCTGTCGGTGGTGACGACGCTGGCCTTCAGGTCGATCAGGTTGGCAGCCAGCGACTGCAGGTCGGAGATATAGGCGTTGTTGTAGACGTCGTGCTGAGCGTGGTCGACCGCATGGGTTTGCGTCAGCGTCACAACGCCGGCATTGTCCACGCTCAGCGTGAATATGGTGTTGGCTGCCGTGATCGCGCCTTCGGTCAGCGCCGTCGAGCCGGTGATCACGCCGCCGCTCTCGTACAGATTGATGGCAAGGCCGCCCGAGGTCAGGCCGGAGGCGCTGCCCTCGGTGAACCCCGCATGGAACTGCAGCGCATAGCTGATCGTAGTCGCGCCGGCGCCGTCGGCGCCGAAGTCGTTGAGGTTGCCGAAGGTGAAGGCACCGGCAAAGCTCACCGACGCCACCGCGGGTGACGCATTGGTATCGCCCGGGAGCTCCGCACCAACGAAGTTACCATTTGCAGTGCCACCATCGAAGGTCAGCGCAACCGGCTCGACTCGCGACGGCGTAACCGTCGGATTGCCCGGGCCGTCATCGCCGAACTGGACGTTGCCGCCGAGGTCGAGCAGCGCCGTCGCCGTGGTCGAGCTGTCGCCGTCGCTGTCGGTGGTGACGACGCTCGCCTTCAGGTCGATCAGGTTGGCAGCCAGCGATTGCAGGTCGGAGATATAGGCGTTGTTGTAGACGTCGTGCTGGGCGTGGTCGACCGCATGGGTCTGCGTCAGCGTGACGACGCCGGCGTTATCAACACTGAGCGTGAACACGGTGTTAGCCGCCGTGATCGCGCCTTCCGTCAGCGCGGTCGAGCCGGTGATCACGCCGCCGCTTTCGTACAGCCGGATCGCCGCACCGCCCGAGGTCAGGCCGGAGGCGCTGCCCTCGAGGAAGCCGGAGTGGAACTGCAGCGCGTAGCTGATCGTCGTCGCGCCGGCGCCGTCCGCACCGAAGTCGTTCAAATTGCCGAACGTGAAGGCACCGGCGAAGCTCACCGACGCCACCGCGGGTGACGCATTAGTATCGCCCGCCAGGTTGGCGCCGACGAAGTTGCCGTTGGCTGTGCCGCCGTCGAAGGTCAGCGCCACCGGCTCGACACCGGAGGTCGTCACGGTCGGGTTGCCCGGACCGTCGTCGCCGAACTGGACGTTGCCGCCGAGATCGAGCAGCGCCGTCGCCGTGGTCGACGTGTCGCCGTCGCTGTCGGTGGTAACAACGCTGGCCTTCAGGTCGATCAGGTTGCTCGCAAGCGATTGCAGGTCGGAGATATAGGCGTTGTTGTAGACGTCGTGCTGGGCGTGGTCGACCGCATGGGTCTGGGTCAGCGTGACGACGCCGGCATTGTCCACGCTCAGCGTGAACATGGTGTTCGCCGCGTTGATCGCGCCTTCGGTCAGCGCGGTCGACCCCGTGATGACACCGCCGCTCTCGTACAGCCGGATCGCAAGGCCGCCCGATGTCAGGCCGGAGGCACTGCCCTCGAGGAAGCCGGAGTGGAACTGCAGCGCGTAGCTGATCGTGGTCGCGCCGGCGCCGTCGGCGCCGAAGTCGTTCAAATTGCCGAAGGTGAAGGCGCCGGCAAAGCTCACCGATGCCACCGTCGAGGACGCGTCGGTATCGCCGGCCAGGTCCGCACCGACGAAGTTGCCGTTGACCAGGCCGCCATCGAAGGTCAGCGCAACCGGTTCGACACCCGAAACCGTCACCGTCGGAGTGCCCGGACCGTCGTCACCGAACTGGACGTTGCCGCCGAGGTCGAGCAATGCAGTCGCCGTCGCCGATGTGTCGCCGTCGGCGTCCGTGGTGACAACGCTGGCCTTCAGGTCGATCAGATTGCTGGCAAGTGATTGCAGGTCGGAGATATAGGCATTGTTGTAGACGTCATGCTGAGCGTGGTCGACCGCATGGGTCTGCGTCAGCGTCACCACGCCGGCGTTATCAACACTGAGCGTGAACACCGTGTTGGCTGCCGTGATGGCGCCTTCCGTCAGCGCGGTCGAGCCGGTGATGACGCCGCCACTCTCATACAGATTGATGGCAAGGCCACCCGAGGTCAGGCCGGAGGCGCTGCCTTCGGCAAACCCGGCGTGGAATTGCAGCGCGTAGCTGATCGTCGTCGCACCGGCGCCATCGGTGCCGAAGTCGTTCAGATTGCCGAATGTGAATGCGGCGGCAAAGCTCGCCGATGCCACCGTCGGAGACGAATTGGTGTCGCCAGCGCCTTCGGCGCCGACGAAGTTGCCGCTCACGAGGCCGCCGTCGAAAGTCAGCGCGCCAGGCTCGACACCGGAGATTGTCACGGTCGGATTGCCCGGACCGCTGTCCTGGATCGTGAACACGCCGTTGCCGAGGTTGAGCGGCGTCGTCACGGTGTCGCCGTCCGCATCGGTGATGGTCTGCACCAGTTGCAGCAGATCGGCGCTCGACAGCGTCAGCGTCGCAGCATCATCCGGATTGGCCGGATCAGCGTGCCAGACGTTGTTGACCTGCGTGAACGTCACCACGCCGGTCGTCTCGTTGATCGTGATGGTGAAATACGTCGTGCCGTTCGCCGAGCCGGTGATCGTGTCACCCGACTGGTTCAGCACGATCTGGGCACCCTGCCCGATGCCGTCGCCGTCGAGCGCGCTCTTGTCGGTCGGCTCCAGCGCGTACAGGCCCGAAGCCACGTTCGAGCCGGCCAGCACCAGGGTGTAGACGGTATTGCCCGCCCCATCGCTGCCGTAGCTCCCGCCGGTGAAGTTGTCGGCGAAGTTCGCCGTCACGCTGGCAAGGCCGCCCGGAGCCGAGCCGCCCGCCGTGTCCGAGCCGACCGGACGCGTCTCGTCCAGCACCAGGGTGTCGACCGCGCCGGCCACCGTGCTTGCCGTCGGACCGCTGTCCTGGATTGTGAACACACCGTTGCCGACGTCGAGCGGCGTCGCCACGCTGTCG
The DNA here is from genome assembly GCF_020329505.1 of Bradyrhizobium semiaridum. Taxonomy (GTDB): domain Bacteria; phylum Pseudomonadota; class Alphaproteobacteria; order Rhizobiales; family Xanthobacteraceae; genus Bradyrhizobium; species Bradyrhizobium semiaridum. Next base: position 132,718 of record NZ_JAGKJJ010000008.1, on the reverse strand, counting down.
CCGTCCGCGTCGGTGATGGTCTGCACCACCTGCAGCAGATTGGCGCTCGTCAGCGTCATCGTCGCCGCGTCATCCGGATTGGCCGGATCCGCGTGCCAGATGTTGTTGACCTGCGTGAACGTCACCACGCCGGTCGTCTCGTTGATCGTGATCGTGAAATACGTCGTGCCGTTGGCCGAACCGGTGATCGTGTCGCCGGACTGGTTCAGCACGATCTGCGTCCCCTGCCCGAAATGGGCCGGGTTGCTGTCGGTCGGATCCAGCGCATAGAGGCCGGAGGCGACGTTCGTGCCGGTCAGCTTCAGCGTGTAGGTGGTCGTGCCAGCGCCATCGGCGCCATAGCTGCCGCCGGTGAAATTGTCGGAGAAGTTCGCCGTCACGCTGGCAAGGCCGTTCGGGGCCGAGCCGCCCGCTGAGTCCGTCCCCGCCGGACGCGTTTCGTCCAGCACGAAGGTGTCGACCGCGCCGGTTGCCGTGCTCGCCACCGGACCGTCGTCCAGGAACGTCAGGTGCGAACCGACATCGGTCTGCGCGCTCGCCGTCTGGTTCGCAGTGTCCGTGACCGTCGCAGTCAGCGTGATCAGGCCTTGCGCCAGCGAAATCGCTTCGTTGGGATTGCCCGGAGCAGCCTCGTGGACGCTGCGCAGATCGGTGAACGTCACGTGACCGGTCGAATCAACCGAAACCGTAAACACCAGATCGCCGCCAACGGCGGTGCGGCCTTCAACAACGCCGGCGTTGACGGACAGCAGCACATGCTGGCCGGTCGCTGAATCGATCAAGCCGGAATCTGCGCCCGGCGCGCTCACCGAGAGCGCGAAGGTCAGCGACTGCTGGCCGGACGGCGCATCGACAGTGAATGGCACCAGCGTGGATGCCACGGTCGATCCGAGCGGAGCCTGGCCCGAACCGGCAACGCCGCCGTTGGTCGCGGCGGTCAGGAAGCTCTCGTCCACGGCGAGGCCCGGCACGAAACCGAGAGAGATGGTCGGAGCTGGATTGTTCTGCGTGAGCACAAAGCCGGTCTGCGGCGGCGTCACGAAATTCGGCAGATCTTCCTGCCCCGCCAACTGATTGGTGGGAACGGGATCGAGTGGATCGACAACGGAGGGCCTGAAATTCGCACCGCTCGCCTGCGCGTTGCCGCCCGTCCCGTCCGCCGCCGGCAGCACGGAGGAATCCGTGGTGATCGGAAACAGGCTCGCGAATTCCTGCACCGTGACGTCGCGGCCGGGCGCCATCTCGACGGTGATGTTGCTGCGCGCGCCGCCATCTTGCGACTGGCCTTGCGAGTCCGCGCGGGAATCGAAGAACGGCTCGACTGTGACGGTCGACTGGTTGTCGAACAGGATGATCAGCTTCTCGCCGACATGGACCAGCGTGATTTTCTCATTGGCGATCGACGAAAAGTCGACCTTCACCTTCTGGTCGTATCCGAGATTGATGACGACGGCCTGGTCGGTCAGCGGCTTCGTCAGCTTGTAGATTCGAACAGGAGCCGAATTGACAGAATTTCCCGCACCGGTGGCCTGAGCCACCTGAAACTGTCCCTGCATTATCAACTCCGCAAAAAAGCGATTAGAGGAAAACTTGTAGAAAAATTTACGTTTAAGCTATTGTTAACGACGGGCCCGGTCAAGAAATGCATTTGGTTAATCAATACTTTCCGTGCAGGTGTGGTAAAAATTGACCATGTCGGTTCAGCAAGATCAGATGCTTAGCTAAACCGGGCAGGCCAATAGGTGCTGCCGCACCCGGATTCTTTCGGGCAATTTGGAGCGGTCGATGCGCGTGATCGTTGAGGTGACTGCCCTGGCCCTGCTGTGGGGCTCTATCGGCACGGCGTCCGCACAGGCTCCCAAGCCCGTCCCGTCGGAGACCACGGTCGAGCGCCAGGTCAAGGCCCTGCCCAACCGGGACACCCAAATCGGCATTTATCTCAATGTGTTACCTGACTGTACGTCAGGCCCCCTGCCGACCATCCGCCTGGTCAGCCCGCCGGCAGCAGGAAAGGTGGTGGTGCGGTCCGGAAAGGCGAAGGCCACCAATTACAAGGCCTGCCTTGCGCTCGAGGTGCCGGCTTACGTCGCCCTCTACAAGGCGCCGGCCGAATTCGTCGGTGCCGATTCGCTGACGATCGAGGTGAAGTATCCGGGCGGCCGCACCGAAATCCAGAAGATCACGGTGACGGTCAGCGGCCCTGGAGCTCAGCAGAAGATCTGACGAAGGGCGGCGCGCTCTCGCCGCCGCCATTTCGGAATATTGGAAATATATCCCTGAGTTGCCCGACATGTCAAGTTGCCTTGTCGAGCGTTGCCTTGTCGAGCGGCCGGCAGCCGCCGGCTCCTTTGCATGGGGTTGTTTTTCGAGATTTGGCAGCGCGCACCTGCCCAGCACGCCGAGACGTGCAGCGAGTCCGAAGCCAGGACCTACCCTGACCCCATCACCCTCTAGAGAGGTTCGCTCTCATCGGTGTCCTGCACCTGGGGCGGCGAGACGTCGCGCCGTTCAGCGGTCTGCTGATCGAGCGAAGTCCTGTCCTCATGGCAGTCGCTGATCCGGCGGGCGACCACGCGGTCCCTGCGCTGCGCGCCGACCCTGACTTCGTTGACTTCCGTATAGGCTTCATCGCTGAGCACGGTGATCACCGTGCTGACCGGCCCGAGATAATCGCACCGGTTGGAGAAGATGTACTTGTTGCTGACCTTCTCGGGCTTCGACGAGTGACAATTGCCGACCGACGCCGATGAGAACGTCGCCTTCATTGCCTGGGTTGGGTCGACGCAACGCGTCATCTCCCGCTCGAACAATCGCTGCCGGACCTTCGAGTCCGACACGAGCTCGAGCGTGCGGACGAAGCGCCACATCCCCTTGCGGAAGGTCGGACCGCCAAAGCTCTCCTCGGCCGCCGCAGCGTGCGAGGCAAAGGACACAGAAAGGGCGATCACCACGCCAACGGAGCGCGCGATGATTCTCGACGACCCGAAGTCCTCACCCAACATCATATGATGGATTCCTATCGGCTGAACCACCGCGGCCGCACGGTTGGAGCCACGCCCGCAAGCCTAGCATGGATCCATTCCATGACGCTTCACGTTAAATTCCCGTAAATCAGCTGAGTTTTTGCAGGGTTCCGGCGCCGAGAGGACACCGCAAGAGCGATGTCGGTTAAGTTTCCCTCATTGTCGAATTTCCGTCAGAGCAGCGACGGACACTGGCCGCCGGATCAACCCATCAATGGGTCAAGCGCGCTGCCGCCGCTTTGTCGGCGCCCGCCGCCACACCCTCATCGCAATCGCCAAGCCGCGTCGCGACGACCATGTCGGTTCTGGGATTTTCGCCGGTGCTCACCTCGTTCAACTCGGTGTAGGCCTCGTCGCTGCTCACCGTGATCACGGTGCTGACGGCGCCCATGACATCGCAACGGCGTCCGAAGGTGTACTGGTTGCCGTTCTTCTCGGGCTTGTCGGAGACGCAGGTCCCGACCGATCCCGACGAGAAGGTCGCCTTCATCGCGTGGGTCGGATCGACGCAGCGGGTCATCTCCGCATTGACCACCCGATACTTGACGTTCTTGTTGGCGTTTCTGACGATGTCGAGCGTTCGCACGAAGCGCCACAAGCCCTTGCGGAAGCTCGGACCGGAGAACGATTCCTGATTGGGCTGCACGGCCGCGTCACGGCTCTTTGCCGGCTGCGGCAACGGCGTCTGTGCGTAGGCACCGCACGACAGCGCCGTCACGATCATCATGGTCAGCAACGAACCTGCAATGGCATTCCGTACGATCATTCCCGCCCCCAACAGCAATTCCGGACCGCTCGCGATGTGGGTCCGGATCAGGTCCGTGAAGAAATGCTCCACGACGAGATTCGGTATCGATCAACCAGTTGCAGGCCAATTGTGGCGAGTAAAGGCGCGGCGGCGCCGTGAAACGACTTCCAGTTCAATTCCGATCCACTGCAGCAAAGTTGCAACACCCGATCCCCGCCTGACCTCCCAGGCCCGCTCGGGTTTGACGTTGCAGGATATTTTTGCTCATTTACCAGGGATATTTTTTACTGATTTGCCGCGTGTATCGCCACGAGGGGGCCCTGATGCATATTCGCTTTCGTTACGCCGTCGCTGGCCTTCTGGCTTTGGGTGTGACGTCATTCGGCAGTTCTGCGCCGGTAGCGGCGGCGGACCTTGGCTTGATCACGAAAGCACCGGTCGGCAGCTGCTCCGAGATCGTCTTCACCTGTGAGAATGGCCGCAACTATCCGCTGTGCCCGCGCGCTGTCACGGTCGAGGGCGAAGTGGTGACGGCCTCGCTTCGCACCGGCCGTCACGGCGGCGTGCACGTGCGGCATGTGCCGATGGGCGTGGGTTATCGCTATGCCGGCCGCGGCATCTGGCTCGACGGCTTCGGCGAAAGCGCCCTGCTCAACTTCGGCAAGCACAGCCAAGTGGCATGCACCATCGCGCACTGAGCGCGATCGGACGACGCTATAGTGTTTAGTCCTGATTGAGGATTGTCTTCGCGCGACGGGTCGTGCGTGTCACGCATGCTCTCGCGCAGCGACCGCGTCAGCACGCTCGGCGTGACGCGGCGAAATCATCGGGAGACAGCCTCACCCTCTGGTGCGAAGCACCACGCGACCGCCTCGTGGGTACATGTAGGCCTTGGGACGGATGTAGACCGGGCAGAGGTCCTGCCACTGATACAGCTGCCAATTCCATTTCAGGCAACCCGTTTCGATCGGACGGTCGTGGCCGTAATCGAGCCGATACGGCGCGTCGCCGATCACATACTCGGCGCTGCGCGCTGCCGTCGACGACACGACGACGGTCACAGCGGCCGCGGCAATGATTGCAAGAAATGACTTATGCATAACGCCCCCAATAAGATGACGGGTCCGCGTCAAGAGTGCCAAATCGGCCGCGACTTAGCAAGGTGCTGGTCATCCGTCTCACGCTAGGATGACCACACCTGGCGAATTTGGGACGTGCTGGACGAACTGATCACGCGACATTTCAGCCATCACGCTACGACACGGCCAATGGCGGCGATGGAGATCGATTATCCGAGCGGCCGCAGATTAAAGCTGACGTCGAAGACCATGCACCGCCTGTTCGCAAAGGAGACCGGCATGACCTTCGGCGAATGGCGCCAGCAGGCGCACCTGCTGTTCGCACTCGAGCGTCTGGCGCGCGGCGAACGGGTCGTCGACGTCGCGCTCGACAGCGGCTATGCCAGCCAGAGCGCCTTCTCCGCGATGTTCCGCAGGCATTTTGGGGTGCCGCCGAACGTGTCCTATCGATAGAAGCGTGCGGCCAGTTACCGGTCCGCCGGTGCCGACTGCGCGAGCGGGCCCAATATCCACTCCCTGAACGCCGCGATCTTCGGGAGCTGCTGCCGGTTGTCGGGGCAGACGAGATAATACGCGAACTCCTCCATCTGCGCGGTCTCAAGCAACTGGATCAGCGCGCCGTCGCGGATTTCATTCGCAACCATCGCTGCCGGCAGCAGCCCCGCGCCCTGCCCCGACAGCACCGCCTTCAAGAGAAGACCGGAATCGTCGAACGATGGCCCGCGCGGCGCGCGGACGTCCGCGATGCCGTTGCTCTGAAACCACAGGCTCCATCCCTTGCGCTCGGCGTCATGCACCTGCGGCCAGTCCGCTAGGTCATCCGGAGATTGCGGCCGCCCGCGCTGCGCGACCAGCGACGGCGCCGCGACCACCACCATCTCGACGGTAACAACGCGGTCGCTGCGCAGACCCGGATAGCGGCCAAGGCCGTGACGCACCGCGACGTCGATGCCGCTGCGCGAGAAGTCCACCAGCGCGTTGCCGGTGACGATCTGCAAATCGATCTCGGGATGCGCATGCTGGAACGAGGCCATGCGCGGTACCAGCCAGGCCGATGCAAAGAACGGCGTCACGCTGACGGTGAGCACGCCGGCATCGTTCGAGGCCGCGACACGGCGCGAGGCTTCCGCGATCTGGCGAAACGCGTTGCGGATCGACGGCAGATAGTCGCGCCCGGCGTCGGTGAGATAGATGCCGCGCGGCACCCGCTCGAACAGTTTCGTGCCGAGATGCAGTTCGAGTGTCTTGAGCATCTGGCTGACTGCGCCAGGCGTCACGCACAATTCCTCGGCCGCGAGCTTCACCGAGAGATGGCGGGCGGCGGCTTCGAACGCCTTGAGCGCATTCAGGGGCGGAAGCTTCTGCTCCATGGCTTAGATTTTCTAATCTGAAATGCGCAGGAATTCTGGTTTGCGGCTCTGCGCTTCCCGATCCATTTATCAGGATATCCTTCGGTAACCGGCCACGCAAGGCAGTGCGTCTTGCCGGCCAGATTAGATTTTCTAGTTCCATAGAAGCCGCATGAGCACGCGCATCGATCAGATCAATGCCTCGCAAGCCGGCAGCCTGCCGGGCCTGCTGGAGTTTCGCTGGATCGAAGCCGGTTACGGTCTGGTCCGTGGCCGCTTCGAGATCACGGCAAGACATTTTTCGCCGCACGGCCTCCTGCATAGCGCGACCATCGTCGCGCTCGCCGACACCGCCTGCGGCTTCGGCTGTCTCGCATCCTTGCCGGAAGGTGCAAGCGGCTTCGCGACTGGAGAGCTGAAGACCAACTTCATCGGCACCGCGCGCCAGGGAGCGGTGAGCTGCGATGCGCGCCTCGTCCATGCCGGACGCACGACCCAGGTGTGGGATGCCGAGATCCGCAGCGAGGTCACCGGAAAGACCATCGCGCTGTTCCGCTGCACGCAGATGCTGCTCTACCCGCCGGTCAACGCACACAGCCACCCAACACGATCGGAGCCATCATGAGAAGCACAGCCGTGAGCACCGGCCGTCGCAAGGCAAAGCCATTCTACGGCTGGTACGTCGTGACAGCGGCCTTCATCGTGACCTTCATCGGGTTTGGCAGCGCCTACACCTTCTCGTCCTTCGTAGAGTCGCTGCAACGCGAGTTCGGTGCCTCGCGCGGCACCGTGTCGCTGGTGTTCTCCTTGGCCGGCTTCCTGTATTTCGGCCTCGGCGTGATCTCGGGCCCGCTGGCCGACCGCTGGGGCGCGCGCAGGCTCGCAGCACTCGGCATGGCGCTGGTCGGTCTCGGTCTGTTGTTCGCCAGCCGCGCCCAGACCATCCTGCAGGTTTATGCCGCCTACAGCATCGGCATCGGCGCCGGAGTCGGCTGCGCCTATGTCCCGACGCTCGGCGCCGTGCAGCGCTGGTTCGTCCGGCGGCGCGGTTTCGCGTCGGGCCTCGCAGTCAGCGGCATCGGCGTCGGCACGCTGGTGATGCCGCCGCTCGCGACCTGGCTGATCGCAGCCATCGGCTGGCGCGACGCCTATCTCGTGCTGGGCATCCTGGCTGCCGTGACCGGCGTCGGGTCATCGCTGCTGATCGCCGACGATCCGCGCGGTCATGGAACCGGACCGGACGGCGATCCCCTTGAAGCTGGCGGAAGCGCACAGGTCCGTCACGGCGTCTCGATCCGCGATGCGGTACGGACGCTGCGCTTTGCCGGGCTCTACGCGGCGTGCCTGATCAGCGCGTTCGGCGTGTTCGTGCCTTTCGTCCATCTCGTGCCCTATGCCGTCGATCATCAGGTGACGGCGACCACCGCCGCCGTGCTGCTCGGACTGATCGGCGTCGGCAGCACGGCCGGCCGCTTCTTCCTGGGCGGGATCGCCGACCGCGTCGGCCGGGACGCGTTCCTGATCGCGATGTACGCCGGGATGGCCGTCTCGCTGGCGATCTGGGCTGGTGCCGGCGGGTTTTGGTCGCTCGTAGCCTTCGCGTTGCTGTTCGGCGTGTTCTATGGCGGCTGGGTCGCGATCCTGCCCGCCGTCGTCACCGATCATTTCGGCGGCCGCCATGTCAGCGGCATCATCGGCCTGCTCTACACCAGCGTCGCGATCGGCACGCTGCTGGGCCCGAGCGCCGCAGGCTTCGTGTTCGACTTCAGCCACAGCTACGTCATTCCGGTTGCGATCAGCGCGGCCGCCAACATCGTTGCCGCACTGATCGCGGCGGCCACGATGCGAACCGCCTCGCCGGTTCGATCATAACGCCCGGCAACCGGCCGTCTGGGCTACGCGACCCTTCGTCGGATCGCGGCGCCCAGACATGACAAAGGGGCCCGAAGGCCCCCAAGGCAAAGCCAAACGAACGCAGTGAGCTTAGTTCGTCGACATCCAGGCGCGGGCTTCACGCTGCGCAGCGGCGATGTCGGACTCCGACATCTGCTCGGCAACTTCGCGGCGGTGCGCGATCGCATCAGTGCGTCCCTTGAGCGCCGCCAGGTTGAACCATTTGTGCGCCGCGACGAGGTTGACGACGCCGGAGCGGCCGCTGGCCCAATACAGTCCGCGCTCGAACAGCACGTCCTGGATCGCGGTCGCCGCAACCGGAATGGCGCTGTCCTGATCGATAAAGCCCTGAAACATCGTCTTTCCCCTTATTGTTGTTTGGCCGCCCTCCCCCGAGCGCGGCCCCCGTCCACTGTCAAAACGCCTTCTGTCTCCCCGCGCCAATCTTCCGATCATGCGCCGCGCTAATCCTTGGATCAGCGTCTGCCGTTTGCCGGCTTGTTGAAGCGAATATGGCCCATCAAATTTGAAGAGCGGTTTAAGTATCGCGATGAACGGGATGTAAATCCGCCGCGCGGACACGGCTTCCGGGAATCGCAGAAGTGCCTGTGCCGCAGGCACTTCTTGGCATTCATGAACGCCGGTTTACCCTTGCCTTTGGGACAACGATAACCATTGCAGAGAATGGCCGCGCGTCGGCAGCGTCGCGGCGAACACCGCGGGCGGTTAGCTTGAGATTGACGGAGGAGACCGTCGGCCGGACGGAACGCGGGTGGCGGCACGTGCCTCGGGCTGCGCAAGCACAACGACCGACCCGGCCTGGAGGCCGCGTGACGATATCGAACTGGCTTTGGGGAAAATAATGACCGGGGCGCGGATTGCGCTTGCCGCCGGATCGAGGGGGTCGGCGAACACGTCAGGACCAGATTTCAGCCCGGCACTGCTGCCGGTGAAATTGCGGAACCAAACGGGGCTCCGCACCGAACGAAGAAATCTCTGGTTCTTCTGCCGGACCGGTTTGGGAAAGGGGCCCTCTCCGAAATTCGATCCAGCCGTTTGACCTGATGTCTCGCCGACACCCTCTTTCGTCAGCTAGAGCCTAGATGGATGTGCCTCTCAGCAGTCCGCCCGTGGCTCTCGCGACGTGCCGGCTTCCGCCGGCGAACCTCTCGAGGCGAGAGGCTTACTTCTTCTTCTTGGCGACCTTGCGGGTCTTCTTCGCAGTCTTCTTCACTGCGCTCTTCGCCTTCTTCGCCTTCTTTGCCTTCTTAGCCATGTTGCCCTCCAGTATGTGAGATGGCTCTACTTCGCTGCGTGCACTCGGGAATCGATATGCACTACTTCCCGAATACACCAACAGGCCAAAAAAAACAGTGTCCCGCTTAAGGAAGTGTTGACGCAGCGGTGCGTCTGCGCGCAGCGCGCACCGCCGAACAAATCGACGATGCGTTCGCGCGACGATGCAAGAAATGCAGACGCCGCCGACATCGGCATTTGTCAACGTCGCGGGAAACGCTTGTATTGCAGGCTTTTCCTGAATTTGCATTCGACGGAGCGAAACGCATTCGTCGTTGCGTTGAGTCGGAAGCGACGACGTGAAACGGCGCGTCACGACCTCCGAGTCGCAATTTTTGGCAACGAAAATATTTTCGTGGGTAAGCCCTGTTTTGCCTCGTCTGAGGTCATCAGAACCCGATTCCCGGTCCAACCACGGCTCCGGCGATTCGGCGGCGAGCGCGTCGATGCGACGATCGAGGGAGGGTGTGAGGCGGGATTACGTCGCGTTCACGCGCATGCGGCGACGCCGAGGAGACGGCGCGAGCGCATGATCGGGATCGATCATGCGCCGCAGCCAACGTCGTTGTCCGCCTGGTTCAGATGCCGAGCTTGGACTTCAGGAGATCGTTGACCGCCTGTGGGTTCGCCTTGCCGCCTGACGATTTCATCACCTGACCGACGAACCAGCCGACCAGTTGCGGCTTCGCCTTCGCTTGCTCGACCTTGTCGGGATTGGCGGCGATGATGTCGTCGACCACCTTCTCGATCGCGCCGAGATCGGTGACCTGCTTCATGCCGCGCGCCTCGACGAGCGCGCGCGGATCGCCGCCCTCCTGCCAGACAATCTCAAACAAGTCCTTGGCGATCTTGCCGGAAATCGTTCCCTCGCCGATCAGATCGACGATCGCGGATAGCTGCGTCGCCGACACCGGCGAGGACGCGATGTCCATGCTCTCCTTGTTCAGACGGCCGAACAGCTCGTTGATCACCCAGTTGGCGGCGAGCTTGCCGTCGCGTGCCTTGTCGGCGAGGCCGGTGAGCACCGCCTCGTAGAACTCGGCGCTCTCGCGCTCGGCGACCAGCACGCTCGCATCGTAGGATGAGAGACCGAAGCCCGTGATAAACCGGGACTTCTTCTCATCTGGCAGTTCCGGCAGATGGGCCTTGAGATCATCGACGAAGGCCTGGCTGAACTCCAGCGGCAACAGATCGGGATCCGGGAAATAGCGGTAGTCGTGCGCCTCTTCCTTGGACCGCATCGAGCGCGTCTCACCCTTGTTCGGGTCGAACAGCCGGGTTTCCTGCTCGATCGTGCCGCCGTCCTCGATGATCTCGATCTGGCGCCGCGCCTCGTACTCGATCGCCTGGCCGATGAAGTTGACCGAGTTCATGTTCTTGATCTCGCAGCGGGTGCCGAGCGGACCGCCGGGCTTGCGCACGGAGACGTTGACGTCGGCGCGCAGGCTGCCCTTCTCCATGTCGCCATCGCAGGTGCCGAGGTAGCGCATGATCGAGCGCAGCTTGGTCACGTAGGCCTTGGCTTGCTCCGCGTCGCGGATGTCGGGCTTGGAGACGATCTCCATCAGCGCGACGCCGGAGCGGTTGAGGTCGACATAGGTCATTGTCGGTGACTGATCGTGCAGCAACTTGCCGGCATCCTGCTCCAGATGCAGCCGCTCGATGCTGATCGTGACGCTGCGGCCACCGTCGAGCTCGAGCTCGACCTCGCCCTCGCCGACGATCGGCGATTTGTACTGGCTGATCTGGTAGCCCTGCGGCAGGTCCGGATAGAAATAATTTTTCCGGTCGAAAACCGAGCGCAGGTTGATCTTGGCGTTGAGCCCGAGGCCGGTGCGCACGGCCTGGCGGACGCACTCCTCGTTGATCACGGGCAGCATGCCCGGCATCGCGGCGTCGACCAGCGAGACGTGGCTGTTGGGCTCGCCGCCGAACGCGGTCGACGCGCCTGAGAACAGTTTTGCATTCGAGGTGACCTGGGCATGGATCTCCATGCCGATCACGACTTCCCAGTCGCCGGTCGCGCCTTTGATTAGTTTGTGGGGGGCGGCAGGTGCATTCATGGATCGGGTTTCCGGATAGGGTATAATATCTGGGATTGTTCTCGGCTTCGCGCAACCAATGGCGCCAGTCAAGCCGCCCCGAACCGGCATCCGCGGCGTCTACAGTCCGCGCCGGAACTGCTGATAGGCCTTGCTCGCACGCAGCGCATCCGCGCCGCCCGCGATCAACTGGTCGACCTGCTCCTGCGGCAGCGCGAGCCGGGTCGGGATCGCGTTCAGGATGCCGGCGCGGGCCGGCCCGAGGCGGTCGAAGCCGAGCCGCTCGACATAGATCGCGACGTCGCCGCATTTCCAGTTGGCGCCGACGCCGAGTTTTGCGCGATCCGCCGCCGACAGTCCGCAGCGCCAGCGCTTCAGCTTGCCCGACCAGTCGTCGGCGAGCGTCGTGAACGCGGCGTAGCTCGAGCGCACGCTAGCATCGATCGCAGTGTCGGCAGCCGCGGACACCAGTTCGACGCCGTTGGGTCCTTCCAGGGTCTGCACGAAATCGCCGGAGATGCCGCGGCCGGCATCGACCACCAGGAACAGGATGCGCCTGAGCTTTGCGGCCTGCCGCTCGCTCAGCGGCTCGTAGGGGCGCTGGGCCGCGAGCAAGCCGATGCTCAGCCCGGACAGGCCGTAATTGTCGACGAGGCCGCCATCGAGCAGCTTGACGTAGCGCATCGAGCCGTCGCGGTAACGCGCCTGCGCTTCGGCGTAGGAACGCAGCAGCGGCTGCGCGTTGGGATCGTTGCGGACCCGCTCGAGCCACGGCGGCAACGGCGCGGCGCAGCCGCCGGGGAAGGTTTCCAGCACGATCGGCGCGAACGCCAGCGGCACCGCGGCCGACGCCGCCACCGCCTCGGCGACACGGTAGGAGCGGATGTCGCTGCACAGCGCGTCGAAGGAGGTCTTGCCGAACACGAACGGCGTACGGTTGTAGATGTCGGAGGCGTTGATCCAGACCCGCGGCCGGCGGTCGTCGGGTAGCGCGCCAAAGCGCGCGCCGTTGAACAGATTGCTGTCGAGCCAGTCGGTGAACTGGCTGTCGTTGACGCCACCACCCAGCGCACGCCCGATATTGCCGAGCGAGATCCGGGTCTTCAGTCCCTCCTCCGCGTTGCGCAGCAGGAAACGTTCGCGGAAATCGTCGAGCGCCGCACGCTTCTTCAATCCGAAGTAGGCCGCGGTGATCGAACCGCCGGATACCCCCGAGACGAAGTCGACGCGGTCGAGCAGCGTCTTGCTGCCGGCCGCGCCGGAACGTGTATGATCGAGCTCCTGCAGCACGCCGAAGGAAAAGGCCGCCGCGCGCGTGCCACCGCCGGAGAACGACAAGGCAAGCAGCAGGTCGTCTTCATAGCTCGGAAGGTCGCTGACGCCATTGCTGTCGGCGAGCGCCGCGCCGAGCGGCACGTTGCCCGGCAGATTGTAGACGGAGGCGCAGCCCGCCAAGACTGCCGCGAGGACCGCCGCCGTCCCGGCCGCCGACAGCCATCCCCCTATGCCCGACCTACGCACGATACTCTCTTGCCGCTTGGCCCCCGCCCCCGGTTCCATCAGCGTATCACGGCCAATCTGGGCGGCGGCATGGCGGGCGAAATACGGTTAATGCGGCAAAACGGGCTAAACGGTACCGGCGCACTTAGCCGCGTGCAGTCAAAAGCGCGGAGACGATCCGTCCCCATTCGGCCTCGAGCCCGTCATTTGCGACCGGCTGGCCGGCGCGGCGATACCAGTAGCCGGCATTGCCGAGATCGCCCTCGACGCGATGCAGATAGGCATGCACCCAGGCCGAGTTGGCGTCGCTCTCGTCCTGCACGATGCGGTGCGCCTGGTCCCAGTCGCCCTTCGCCGCCCACCACAAAGCGGCAAGCGGCGGCGACAACGCCTGATCAGGCGCGGCCTCCGCGAGACTGGCGCGGAAATCCGCCATCGTTCACCACCATTTGGCCGGCGTGAAGCGGCCGGCAGCCTGCTCGATGACGTCGCCGAGCGAGAACAGCGTCTCCTCGTCGAAGGCGCGGCCGATCAGTTGCAAACCGAGCGGGAGGCCCTGCGAATCCTTGCCCGCGGGCACCGCGATGCCCGGCAGGCCGGCCATGTTCACGGTCACCGTGAAGATGTCGTTGAGATACATCTCGACCGGATCGGCGCCCTTCTCGCCGATGCCGAACGCGGCCGACGGCGTCGCCGGCGTCAAGATCGCGTTCACGCCCTTGGCAAAGCAGTCCTCAAAATCCTTCTTGATCAGCGTGCGCACCTTCTGCGCGCGCAGATAATACGCATCGTAATAGCCGGCCGACAGCACATAGGTGCCGATCAGCACGCGGCGGCGCACCTCGGCGCCAAATCCTTCGGCGCGGGTGTCCTCGTACATCTCGATGATGTTCTTGGCGCCCTCGCGCAGCCCGTAGCGTACGCCGTCATAGCGCGCGAGGTTCGACGACGCCTCGGCGGGCGCCACGATGTAATAGGCCGGCAGCGCGTATTTGGTATGCGGCAGCGATACCTCGACGAGCTCGGCACCGGCAGCTTTCAGCCAATCCGCGCCCTCGCTCCAAAGCTTTTCGATCTCGGCCGGCATGCCGTCGAGGCGATACTCCTTGGGGATGCCGATCTTCATGCCTTTCACGGACTTGCCAATCGAAGCTTCGTAGTCGGGCACCGCGATGTCGACCGAGGTCGTGTCCTTCGGATCGTGGCCCGCCATCGAGCGCATCAGGATCGCCGCGTCGCGTACGCTGCGCGCAATCGGGCCGGCCTGGTCGAGCGAGGATGCGAACGCCACGATGCCCCAGCGCGAGCAGCGCCCATAGGTCGGCTTGATGCCGACGGTTGCGGTGAACGCGGCGGGCTGGCGGATCGAGCCGCCGGTGTCGGTCGCCGTCGCGCCCATGCAGAGCTGCGCCGCCACTGCGGACGCCGAGCCGCCGGACGAGCCGCCCGGCACCAGCGTGGTGTTGGAGCCGTCGCGCCGCCACGGATTGGTGACCGGGCCGAAGCATGAGGTCTCGTTCGACGAGCCCATCGCGAACTCGTCGTTGTTGAGCTTGCCAAGCAGCACGGCGCCGTCGCGCCAGAGCTGCGTGGTTACCGTCGACTCGTAGGGGGGAATGAAATTACCGAGGATCTTCGAGCACGCGGTGGTGCGGATGTCCCGTGTCGCGAACAGGTCCTTGATGCCGAGAGGAATGCCGGCGAGCGGGCCGCCCTCGCCCTTCGCGATCTTCTCATCCGCAGCCCTCGCCATCTCGCGAGCGCGGTCCGGCGTCTCCAACACATAGGCATTGAGCACGCGTGCGGCCTCGATCGCGGCGAGATGCGCGTCGGTCAGTTCGCTCGCGGTGAAGGATTTGCTCGCGAGACCCGCGCGGGCCTCGGCGATCGTCAGCGATGTCAAATCAGTCATTTATTAATCGGGCTGCAGAAGAACGGGGACAGGGTCTTGTCGTTGGCGGGATCGTCGAGCTTCGCCTTGTTGGTCTTGGCGCGCTCGGCATCGAGCGCCTCGAGCTGGTCGAGCACGGCGTCGATCGCCTCGTTGGGATCGGCGACCTTGCCCTTCCGCTCCATCGCGTCGAGGAAATCCATATAGGCCTTGTAGGCCTTCTCATCGTCGCAGAGCAGACACATCGGCTCGCCGTTTCCGTAAGCGGGTTGGTTACTCGATCACCTTCGGCACCACGAAGAAATGCTCCGCCGTATCGGGCGCATTGCGGACCACGATTTCGGCGATCTCGCCGTCATTGACCACGTCGGGGCGCTTCTTCATCTCCATCGGCATCACCGAGGTCATCGGCTCGACGCCCTCGACGTTCACCTCCGACAGCTGCTCGACAAAGGCTAAGATCGCGTTCAGTTCGCCCTGGAGGTGCGGAACTTCGGCATCGCTGACCGCGATCCGCGCCAGATGCGCGATACGGCGGACGGTCGTGGCGTCTACGGACATTATATATGGTCTCGGGGCTGAAAGGTCAGCCCGCCGTATAGCAGAGCTCGGTTTTGCGCCGCAACCGCGCTTGAAAGCGGGCGAATCAGCCCCCGAGCTGGCTCATCCGCACCAAAGCGGCGCCCGCCAGCGCCCGGGTCAGCTCGGCGGCGGGCATTTCGAGGCCCATCCGGACCGCCTGCCCGGCCCACAGATTGGTGAAATCGACCTTGCCCTGTTTTTCGGCAGCCGCCTTGAGCGGCGCGAGACCGGTCGCGGCATGCGGGAACGGCGGGGCATCTGACGAAATCGGACCGACCTCGCGCATCACACGGTTAGCGACGCCGCGGGCCGGCCGGCCGGTCATGACATTGGTGATGACCGTCGAATCGTCGCGTGCCTGCGCCAGCGCGACGCGGGCCGCCGGGCTCACCCTGGATTCCGGGCAGCGCAGATAGGCCGTGCCGATCTGCACGCCGGCGGCGCCGAGCGCGAACGCCGCCGCAATGCCGCGCCCGTCGGCGATGCCGCCGGCCGCGATGACAGGCACCGTCACAGCATCGACCACCTGCGGCACCAGCGCGAAAGTGCCGGGCTGCTCGGCGATGTTTTCGGTCAGGAACATGCCGCGATGCCCGCCCGCCTCCGCGCCCTGCGCGATGATGACGTCGGCGCCGTTCTCCTCCAGCCAGATCGCCTCCTGCACCGTCGTCGCCGACGACAGCACGATCGCGCCGGTGGCCTTCACGCGCGCCAGCAGCTTCTCGTCCGGCAGCCCGAAATGGAAGCTGACGATTTCCGGCTTCAATTCCTCGACCACCGCGCAGAAGGCGGCATCGAACGGCGCGCGGTTCGCGGCGTTCACCGGTGCGTTCGGATCGAGGCCATGCTCGCGATAATACGGCGCCAGCCGCTGCCGCCATGTCGCCTCGCGCGCCGGATCGGCGTCGACCGCCTGGTGACAGAAGAAGTTCAGATTGACCGGGCCCGCCACGCGCTGGCGGACGATGTTAACCTGCTCGCGCGCCTTCTCCGCCGACAGCATCGCGCAAGGTAGCGAGGCGAGACCGCCGCCCTGCGCCACCGCGATCGCCATCTCCGCATCCATCGCGCCGGCCATCGGCGCCAGCACGATCGGGAATTCAGTCTTGAAGCGCTCGATCAGTCGACGGTCTGGCCACATGGTGTGCCTCTTTCCTTGCTTGCTCGGAAGTACCCTCTCCCCCTGTGGGAGAGGATGGCGCCGAAGGCGCCGGGTGAGGGCTATGTCTCCGCGGACACAGACCCCGCATCCGGCTCGCATCTATCGATGCGAGCCGGCTTCTCCCACAAGGGGAGTAGGGAAGAAATTGCGCCGTCCCAGCAGGCTCTGTTCCGCCTCGGCGACGATGCGGCCGACGATCTCGGCTGCCGGAGGAATATCATGGATCAGCCCGGCGGACTCACCGGCGAACACGGCGGCCACTTCGAAATTGCCGGCCGCCTTTGCCGCGGCGTAGTCCACCGCGATCTCGTCGGCACGCTGCATCAGTTCGATCTCGCGGCCGCTCCAGCGCCGCAGATGATCGTTGACCAGCGAGCGCGCGGTGAACGGCGCCGGCCACATCAGCTTGCGCGACCAGTCGAACACCACGCCTCGCACGGTCTCCCCGCTCCGCGCCGCGCGTATCCGCTGCTTGGCCTCATCGGCTGCGTCAGCCTCGGCGCTGGCATAGAACCGCGTTCCCATCAGCACGCCTGATGCGCCGAGCATCATCATCGCGGCCAGGCCGCGGCCATCCGCGATGCCGCCCGCGGCAACGACCGGCACGCGGCCCGCCGCGAAATCGACGATCGCCGGCACGATATCCATTGTGGTGCGCGAGGCGCCGTGACCGCCGGCCTCGGTGCCCTGCGCGATCAGGATGTCGGCGCCGCAGTCGAGCGCCTGTTGTGCAAGATCCTCGCTCTGCACCTGGCAGATCAGCAGCGCGCCCGCGGCCTTGATCTTGGGCGCGAACGGCGCGGGATCGCCGAATGATAGCATCACCGCGCGCGGCCGTGCTTCGAGCGCGATGTCGAGCAGTTCGGGCTGCTTGGCGAGACTCCAGGTGATGAAGCCGATGCCGAACGGCTTTGCAAAACCCTTCAGCTGCGCGGTCTCCGTCGCCAGCCGTATGCGGTCGCCATAGCCGCCGCCCAGAATACCGAAGCCGCCGGCGTCGCTGACCGCGCGCACCAGCCGGCTGCCGCTGATCGTGTCCATCGGCGCCAGCAGGATCGGATGCTGGATGCCCAGACGTGCCGTCAATTCGGTGCTTACCGGCATGCGTTTGCTCCCTGTTCTGGACTTCAAGCCTAAGCGCGCCTAACATTCTCGGAAAATAAATACTAGAGAACGCTACCATCTCTAATATGAAACGGAGTTCGCGATGGAATTGACCGATCTCCTCACCTTCTCAGCGGTTGCGCAGCTCGGCGGCATCACCCGCGCCGCCGAAGAGCTCAATACGGTGCAGTCCAACGTTACCCAGCGCATCAAGGCGCTGGAAGCCGAGATCGGCACCGCCCTGTTCGAGCGGCACAGCCGCGGCATGACGCTGACCGGCGCCGGCCGCCGCCTGCTGCCCTACGCGCAACGGATGGCGGCGCTGTCGCGCGAGGCCGTGCTCGCCGCGCGCGACGATGGCGAGCCGAAGGGGCCGCTGTCGATTGGCTCGATGGAGACCACGGCGGCGGTGCGGCTGCCGGCCCTGCTCACCGACTTCCATCGCCGCTATCCCGCCGTACGGCTGACGCTGCGCACCGCGCCGACCGCCGATCTCGTCGCCGCGGTGCTCGACGGCTCGCTCGACGGCGCCTTCGTCGCCGCTCCGATCGAGCACGCCGAGCTGACATCGACGGTCGCATTCAGCGAGGAGCTGGTGCTGGTCACCGCCAAGCGCTGGACCTCGCTCGCCGCGCTGCGCGCCGGGACGCCGGAATCGGGACCGACGGTTCTCGTCTTCCGCACCGGCTGCACCTACCGCCAGCGTCTCGAGCAGGTGCTGGCCGAATTCGGCTGGCCCTCGGCAGTCCGCCTCGAGTTCGGCACGCTGGACGGCATGATCGGCTGCGTCGCCGCCGACATGGGCGTGACCATGCTGCCGCGTGCCGTGGTCGAACGCGATCACGTCCATCGCGAGATCAACATCCACAAACTCAAGGAGCAGCACGCACGGGTCGAGACGCTGTTCATCCGGCGCCGCACCGCGCATCAGTACAGCGCGCTGCAGGGATTTGCGGCCTGCCTCGGCGGCGATGAGCGCGTCATCGCCGCCTGAGATGGCGGCGACCGGCCCCTGCTAGATCCGGATGTCATCGAACGTCTCGATCCGGCGCGGCCCGACGGCGGTCGCCTCGTGGGTATCGACGGAATCGAGATTGCCGAAATCGAGCTTGGTCAGTTTCGTCAAATCCGCGATCGAGACCTGGAACACCTTGACGTCGGCCTCCGACAGCTTCTCCTGGATCCGATCGATGTCCATGATCAGGTCGCGCTGGCTCATCAGGAACGCGGCGGCTTTCAGGCCGCTGTCATCGTCATCCTTGGTAATCAGGATCTTCCAGAAATATTTCGGAATCTGGACGCCGCCGAAGCTGGGATCCTTGTGCGGCCGGCCGGACGGATTGGGCAGGTCGCCGCCGTCGGCGTCGGGGCCGTCGAACACCGGCCCGTTCATGACGATGCCCTTCTCCTCGTTCTTCAGCAGCACGTCGCGCGTATAGTCTTCCAGGCCGGCCCACAATTGCTTGCCCTGGTTGAACGAGAAGAATTGCGGCGAGCAGTTGGTGAAGTGGAATGAATCGTCGCCATGCGCCTTGGCGTCGTCAACCGTATCGCCCCAGGTGGCGTCGAGCCGACGGACCAGATGGCCGCGATCGAACGGATTGGCGCTGCGATCCGCCTCGAGGGTGGCCTGCTTCTTGTAGAACTCGTCGCCGATCTGGAACGCCTCGTCGATGCGGGGATCGCGCAGCCAGCGGTCGCCTTCGCGCTTGCCGACATCCTGCTGCTTGGCGCCGTCGATGTTGACGCAACTGAAGAAGGCGAACTTGCGCTCCTTGTTCATCACCACGCTGTAGTTGAAGTATTTCAGCTCGGACTGTCCCGATTTGCCCTTCAGCGTCGCCACCTTCGACTTGAGCCCGGCCGGAATCTTCGGCAACGGCACCGACAGCTTGCCGCTGCCGATGAAGTTCGGCTTGTAGCCGGGCCGCGAGCCGAGCGTGCTTTGATCGATATGCACGGCTTCCATCACCATGCCGGTGGCGGCACCGACGCGCGGCCCGGCAGCCACGATCGGCGGCTGCCCCGGAGCGGCCGCCGCGGCGGATGGCAGAGGCACCACGACCTGCCGCTTGATCAGCGGCATCGGGACCCGA
The DNA here is from genome assembly GCF_020329505.1 of Bradyrhizobium semiaridum. Taxonomy (GTDB): domain Bacteria; phylum Pseudomonadota; class Alphaproteobacteria; order Rhizobiales; family Xanthobacteraceae; genus Bradyrhizobium; species Bradyrhizobium semiaridum. The sequence goes on along the minus strand of NZ_JAGKJJ010000008.1, from coordinate 112,953 downwards.
ATGGGGACCACGAGCGAGGTGGCATCGCCGGTCTGCTCGAGCCATGCGCCGCTGCCGAACAGCACCGGCTCGATCGGAACCACGGACTTCTCGCCGGCAGGAACGGCGACCGGCGGCGCGACCTGATCCAGCACGGGCTTGATGACGGGATTGGAGCCGACGGCGACCTTGAGGTCGGCCACGATCGAGCTGATCCGCGTCCCCTCATTCGCCTCCCAGTCGATCAGCGTCTCGTCCATCGAGGCATCCCAGACCTTGCCGTCCTTGGTCAGAGTGCGTCCCTGGGAATCCTTCTTCGGCACGCCGCTGTGATGCAGGGCGATCACCTGCCAGAACCGGTTGAAGGCAGGAGATCCCGAGGAGCCGCCGTTGGTGTCCGTCATGTACCAGACGAAGTCGCCGACATATTTCAGCAGCTTGTTCTCGCGCACGCAGACCTGCTTGGGCTGGCCGCCAGGATGCTGGATGATGGTGAGATATTCACCGGGATCGCCCTTGCCGGGCTCCCCGCTGAGCGGCAGCCATCCCCACTCGGCGAGATCGCGTCCCCCCGCCTGCGACGTCGGCGCCACAGCCACGATCGAATAGTCGAGCCGGTCATTGGTGTAGAAGAACTTCTCGGGCTGAAAGCCGAACCGAACCGGCGTGCGCTCCATGCCCTGGATGTCGAGCTCGTAGTCGAAATCGGCGATCGAGGTGGTGGCGTCCGCGGGCTTGCCGAACACATGGTGATTGGTCATCAGCAGGCCGGGCCCGATCAAGAATCCGCTTGCATAACCGACCAGATTCCCGCGCGTGTCCTTGAGCTGAATACGGCAGATCGGGCGCGACGCCTGCATCCCCTTGGCCAGGTAGTTGATGCTGTCGAGGTCGTTGCCCTGAATGATCCGTTCCAGCCCGAGCTGGACCATCGCCGGGTTGTCGGTCTGCTCCAGGAGCTGGCGCTGGCGCAGTTGCTTCCTCTCGACCGACATCTTGATCGGGCCGTCACCGAGCTTTCGGTTCAGCTCGGCCGGCGAGAAATTCGCCTGCTTCAACCGTTGCTCCGAATTGGCAATGAGGGTCGGCTTGATCAGCATGGTGGTCTCCGCTCAAGGTCAAGAAATGAACTTTGCGCTGCAGGATCGTACCCGTCGTAAGCGTCGCACAGTCGAAACCAGGCGGGTGTTGTCGAGGTCACAACCTGAAATAATATTCCAGCCTCTATTCCCGGATTTCGAGAGCACGATTCCTGTGAAGACAGCGCGACAGCTGAAGGACAATTTGTCGCAGAGAGTGCCGCTGCGATGCGCCGCCGCCTCGGCAATAGCCTTCTTTGAGCGATATCCCTGCTGCGTTAGGATGAAACGCTAGCTCATAACCACAACGTGAAGCTTTGGGAGGAACTGCGATGCGCAACGCATTCGTCTTGTGCTGCTCGATTGCCTTGTTGGGGATACCGGAGACCGCCGCCGCCCAGGACTGGACCAAATCGAAATGGGGCCCGAACGACGAGATCGGCGCGGCGAACTACATGACGCCCGAGCTGGTGGTCAAAGCCGCCTCGCTGGTGAAGACCGGCAAGACCTATGCGCTCGGCATTCCCGTCGACACCAAGACGCCGGCATACCCGCCGCGGACCTTCAAGATCACCATCGTGCAACCCGGACAGGCCGGCATTGCCGGTCTCGGCCCGAACAAGGCCACCTACAACGACGACATCCTCGATACCTGGGTCGGCATCGGCAGCCAACTCGACGGCCTCGGCCATCTCGGCATCGAGCACGTCTATTACAACGGCAACAAGCTCGGCGATTTCGCCGATCCCAACGGGCTGAAGAAGCTCGGCATCGAGAAGGTGCCGCCGATGGTCACCCGCGGCGTGCTGCTCGATATGGCGGCCTATTTCAACACCGACGTCGTCAAGGAAGGCACCGCCTTCAACACCAAGGAGATCGAGGAAGCCGCCAAGAAGCAGGGCGTCGAGATCCGCCAGGGCGACGTCGTGATCTTCCACACCGGCTGGCTCAGCCTGATCGGCAAGGACGACAAGCGCTACTCGGCCGGCGAACCCGGACTCGGCGTCGATGGCGCGAAATACCTCACCGGCAAGGGCGTGGTCGCGGTCGGCGCCGACACCTGGGGCCTCGAGGTGCTGCCGTTCGAATCCCCGAACGTGTTCGAGGTGCACCAGATCCTGCTCGCGATGAACGGCACCTACATCCTCGAGAACATGGACACCGCCGAGCTCGCCAAGGACAAGGGCTACGAGTTCCTGTTCGTGCTCGGACAGCCGCGCTGGCGCGGCGGCGTACAGAGCATGATCAACCCGATCGCGATCAGGTAGATCTCTCCGCGAATGACGGTGACCACCTCTCCCGTTGGGAGAGGTCGCGCCGAAGGCGCGGGTGAGGGGTTACGGTCCCTCGGTAGTACCCAACCCCTCAGCCGATTTGCTGGCGCAAATCGACCTCTCCCCGATGGGGAGAGATGAAGCCAGGGCTTTGCGCTTCTGGCATCGCGATGTTATGCGCTGAGCCATGCCCGCCCCCATCCTCCCCCTGATCGAAGCCGCACCGCACTGGCCCGAGCGCGGCGCGCTGGTCGGCCTCGATCTCGGCACCAAGACCATCGGCGTTGCCGTCTCCGATCCGGACCGGCGGCTTGCGGCCGGCGTCGAGACCGTCAAGCGCAAGGCGTTCAAGGCCGACGCGGCGCGGCTGCTGGCGATTGCGGCCGAGCGCAGTGCGGTCGGCTTCGTGCTCGGCCTGCCGATCAACATGGACGGCAGCGAAGGCCCGCGCGCGCAATCGACCCGGGCCTTTGCCCGCAACCTCGCCGGCCTCACCACGCTGGCGATCGCGCTATGGGACGAGCGGCTCTCGACCGCCGCGGTCGAGCGCGAGCTGATCGGGATGGATGTCAGCCGGGCGCGGCGTGCCGAGGTGATCGACGAGCACGCCGCGATCTTCATCCTGCAGGGCGCGCTGGACCGGCTCGCCAAGCTGCGCGGAGCGCGCTGACCATGGCGGTGGTGATCGCGGCGCTGCTGCCGGTGTTCCTGCTGATCGTGCTCGGCGTCGTGCTGAGGCACACGCTGATGCGGCTCGACACGCAATGGCACGGGCTGGAACAGCTCACCTACTACGTGCTGTTCCCGGTGCTGCTGGTGCAGACCCTGGTGAAGGCTAATCTGACGACGGTGCCGATCGCCGGCGTCGGCGGTGCGCTGCTGCTCGCGGCGCTGGTGATGTCACTGCTGTGCCTCGGCTTGCGGGGCCCGCTCGCCCGCGCGGGGGTCGACGGGGCGGCCTTCACCTCGATCTTCCAGGGCGCGATCCGCTGGCAGACCTATGTCGCGCTGTCGGTGTCAGGCAATCTCTACGGCAAGGTCGGGCTCGCGCTGGCATCGGTCGCGATGGTCGCGATCATCCCGCTGGTCAACGTGTTCAGCGTCGCGGTCTTGGCGAAGTATGCCTCATCCGAAAAGCGGTCGGCGGGGGCGATCGTGATGACAGTCGTGAAGAATCCGCTGATCTGGGCCTGCGTCATCGGGCTCGCCATCAACCTGACGCACATCCCGTTGCCAAAACTCTGGCATGACGTCGCCGATGCTCTCGGCGGCTCGTCGCTGGCGATCGGCCTGCTGGTAACCGGCGCCGGATTGCAGCTGAAGGGCATCTTCCGTCCCAGCCTCGCCGCCAGCGTGGCACTGTTCCTGAAGCTGGTGCTAATGCCCGTGCTGACCATCGCGCTCGCGGTGTGGTTCGGCGTCACCGGCTCCAACCTCGCCATTGTCGCGGCCTGCGGCGCCGTCCCGACCTCCCCCTCGGCCTATGTGCTGGCCCGCCAGATGGGCGGCGACGCGCCGCTGCTCGCCCAGATCATCACGCTGCAGACGATCCTGGCCGCAGTCACGATGCCGATCGCGATTGCCCTGGTCGGCCCCTGACGCGGGATGGAGTCAGCCTGATTCAGTCTTGCGACCGACCCCACAGCACCTCTCCAGCCAAATACCGAAAAACAACCCCATGCAAAGGAGGCCGGCTACCGGTATTTGACATGGCGACTTGACACGTCGGGCAACTCAGCGTTACTATTTTATTATTCCGAAATCGTACGAACACTCGCCCAAAGGCCCCGGGGCATGGCGAGCCACGGGGCGCGGCCGATAGCCCTTTGTGATAGCCCTCCCGACGCGCCAGAACCTTTCTCAGGAACGCGCGCCGTCATCGCCGGCGGTGGTTGATGTCACCAGGTCGACGAAAAAACCGGTCGCGGCCGTCTCGTCGGCGGCCCGATATACGAGGTTCAGGGGCGCATTGAGGTGGATGCTCTTGCCGAGCGGGCGGTATGCGACGGTCTTTGCGTGCACCTGCTGCATCGAAGCCGGCACGACGGAAATCCCGGCCCCCGCCGCCACCAGATTGAGATTGGTCATCATGCGTTCGACTTCGGCCACGACGTTCGGGCAGATTCCGCGTTCCGCGCACAGCGCCAGCAGGTTGGCATAGAGCCCGGGCGCTCCGGCGCGTCGCACCAGAATCAGGTTTTCGTCCTGGAAATCCTTCAGCGCGACCGCAGCGTTCTTGCCGGTGCGCGGCTTCTGCGCCAGGCGGTGGTCGAGCGGCGCCGCGACGAGCACCGGTTCTTTCAACAACGTTCGGAACACAAGGCCCGGCGGCCGCCCCACCGGCACGCGTAGAAAACCGCAATGCAGGTCGCGCGCGGCAATTCGCTCGGTGATCTCGGCTGCGCTGTTCTCGGAGAGCGACAACTCGATCTCGGGATAGCGACCGCGGAACAGCCGCAGCACGCGCGGCGTCAACAAATGGGCCGCCGCCGAGGTGGTGAAGGCGATCGCGAGACGGCCGCGCACGCCCTGCGCAACACGCGCCATGCGCTGCTCCATGACGGCCGTGCTGTCGAGAATGCGCCGGGCCTCCTCGAGGAAGAGTTCACCGCTCTCGGTCAGGGCCATGCCCTTGGCGTGCCGACGAAACAGCGCCACCCCGAGATGGTTCTCCAGCGCCTTGATCTGCTGACTGAGCGGCGGCTGCTGGATGTTGAGGCGAGCCGCGGCGCGGGTCAGATGCCCCGCTTCGGCAACAGCCAGGAAGTAGCGCAGGTGTCGGAGCTCCATATCCATAAGATATGGCATATCGCATTTTCATATATTTGACATCACGTCCGACGTGGTTTTTGTTGCTTCTGAATGCTCGGCACATGCCTGCAAATCGAAACTGCCCCCGCCATCAGCGCTAAACCCGCCCGATACGCGCCATAGATCGCGACGGCGGGTCAGACCGAACAAAAACAATCATGTGATGAGCGTCTGGGCCGCTCATCGTTGGGAGGAAGTTCATGACTGACAGCTCGATCCAGCTGGATTCCGGCGGCTCCATTCTCTTCGTGGGCAACAGCTTCACGTTCGGCCGCGTCGATCCGGTCATGAGCTACAATTCGGACAATGTCAGGGATCTGACGGCGCCGGTGCCGGGCACCACGTTCGCGAACACGACTGGCTCCAATCCGTACGAGCCACATCCCTGGGGCGGCGTCCCCGGCATCTTCGAGGCCTTCGCCGAGCAGTCCGGCCTCCAGCTCGACGTCGCCATCTCGGCCCGCAATGCCGCGACGCTGCAGGGCCAATACCTCAACAGCAATCCCGCCGGCTGGGACTTGCGCGGCAACGTTGCGAGCCAGGCCTGGGACACCGTCGTGCTGCAGGACAACAGCACCCAAGCCCTTCCCTCGGGCAGCGGCTCCATCACCTTCGCAGCAGGGTCGTCGACCGCGACGCTCGTCATCCATCCGACCGCCGACACGACGAAGGAAACCGACGAGACGATCGGGCTCCAGATCACCGCCGATCCCTCCTACCGGACCAGCGCGGGCGTCGTCACCGGAACCATCCTGAACGACGATCCGGGCGGACCCGTCATCAATCCGGCGCTCCCGACCGTCACGCTCGTCGCCTCTCCCGGCGCTGTGCTGGAGGACGGCACGCAGAAGCTCGTCTACACCTCCACCCGCACGGGACCTACGGACACACCGCTCACCATTCAATTCGGCGCCGCCCGCGACGGCAGCACGGCGCCCTCGGTCAACACCTCGACCGGCGACTTCGAGAACTTCGTCAACCTGTTCACGACCAGCTTCGAGGCCAACGGCCAGCAAACCACTGGCAGCATGAGCTTCACGAGCAACAGCGGCTCGGTCGTCATTCCGGCGGGCGCCAGCAGCGCGACCCTCACGCTTGATCCGAAGGCTGACACCACGGTGGAGAACGATGAATCGATCCGCCTGACGCTCAGCGCAAGCGCCACCTACAACGTCGGCACGCAGGGTACGATCTCTGCCACCATTTTGAATGACGACTTTGCGCCCGGCACCGATACCTCGCTGCCGAACATCTCGCTCAGCCTGGCCGCGTCAGCGGTCTACGAGGACAGCTCCGGCAATCTGGTCTACCAGTTCACCCGCTCGGGCCCGAACACCGCGCCTCTGACCGTCAATTTCAGCGTATCGGGAACGGCAACGCTGCCAGGACACGACTTCACCGTCACCGGCGCCAACAGCTTCTCGACGGCCGGCGCAGCCAATCCGGATCTCCAGGACTTCAAGACCTACGCCGTGAAGCTCGCGCAGTACGCCACCACGGGCGCGGCCGACGGCGCCGTTCCGGCCAACCCGCACGCCAATGCCGCAACCGAGGTCTATTTGTACGAGACCTGGGCGCGGCCGAACATGGTGACGGGCGCAGTGGTCGCGAACACTAACGACGAGACCGGTGCCGTCACCAACACGGCGACGACGGCGCCCGAGTATTACCAATCACTCGAGGCGATGACGGCGGATCTGCGCGCCGCCTATGAGGGCCTGGCCGCGGCCAATCCGATCTTCGCCGGCGTGGCTCCGGTTGGCGCCGCCTTCCTCGCCGCCGTTCAGAACGGCACCGCGATCCGCAATCCCTACGCGCCCGATGCAGGCACGAACGGCAAGGTCGACCTGTGGTGGGATGACAATCTGCATGCCAGCAAATACGGCTCCTATCTCAGCGCGCTCACCCTGTTCGGAACCCTCACGGGCCTCGATCCGCGCTCGCTCGGTGCCGCCGAGCATGCCGCTTCCGATCTCGGCATCACGCCGGAAGTCGCCGCGGCGCTGCAAGGCGTCGCAGCGGCGACGCTCGGCTTCTCGCTGAATGCGCATTGGACGGCGCCTGGACAGGTCACCGAGCTCCAGGGCGGCGTCACCGGATTGCTCGCGACCGCCGGGTCATTCGGCTTCTCGGACTCCGATATCGCCGACACCCACACCGTCACCGTGACCCCGCTGACGCCCGGGTCAGTCGGAACATTCACGGCTGCCTTGCACACCGATACCACCGGCGACGGCACCGGCGGCTCGGTCAACTGGCAATACACCGTGGACAATGCCGCCGTTGCGTTCCTCGCAACAGGCGAAACCCGCGTCGAGCATTTTCTCGTCACGCTGTCGGATGCCAACGGCGGCCTCGCCCAGCGCGACATCGCGGTCACGCTCAATGGCAGCTACAACGACGCGCCGGTGGCGTCGAACGATACCGCCGATGCGCAAGCGGCCGGCCTTTCGGTCGCTGCACCCGGCGTGCTCGGCAACGATACCGATCCGGAGGGCGACGCCCTTGTCGTAAGTGCCGTCAACGGGCTTGCGGCCAATGTCGGCATCGCCACGGCCGGCACTTACGGCCATCTGTCACTGTTTTCGGACGGACACTACGGCTACGCGGCTGACAACAGCGCCGCCCTCGCCTCGGCGCCGACCGGCAGCCACCTGCACGACAGCTTCAATTACACGGTCAGCGACGGCAACAGCACCGACACTGCCGCGCTGGACATCACGATCAACCGCGCTCCGGTCGCCAATGCCGAGATTGCCGGTGTCAGCAGGGCCGGCCTGGTCTCCGGAAATGTGCTCGCCAACGATTCCGACCCCGATGGCGACGCCATCGCGGTCGCGGCCTTGAACGGCGGCACCCTCGGCCAGCAAGTGCATGGCAAATATGGCTGGCTGACCTTGTCCGCCGACGGGCACTACACCTATCAGTCGAACGGCCATCTTGCGGCCCTCGGCGTCGCTCAAGACAGGTTCACATACCAAGTCACCGACGCTCAGGGCGGCATCTCGACCGCAAGCCTGACGGTCACCACCGCCGCGCCCGGCCAGACCTACATTGCGGGGACGCCGGGCCAGACGGTCTCGGCCGGCAATGGCCAAACCATCGTCGATGGAAGTCTTGGTCACCAAACCCTTTCGGGTGGCAACGGCCAGGATGTCCTGCTCGGAGGTCCCAATGATGTGCTGTCCGGCGGAAGCGGTCCGGACCACTTCGTTTTCCAGTCCGACTTCGGCCACAACGAGATCAAGGACTTCGGCAAGCCTGACGTGATCGAGCTACAGGCATCGACGTTCGGCAGCGTTGCCAACATCCTTGCGCATTACGCCGTCAATGACGGGCACGGCAACGTCGTGATCAGCGATCCCCATAACGCTGACAACACAATCACCGTGGATCACGTCAATCTGAGCCAGCTCAGCGCCAACAGCTTCCTGTTGATCTGACGCTCTTGCCGCCATCACGATCCCCATCGTGGTCGCCGCGGCTGGGCTCCAAATCATCCCGGCCGGCGCGACGACATACAGCGTCAGCGCAAAAGACTGAGTAGATGAAGAGCAGCGCGATCTGTGCGGCGCTGCCGAGCGATGACGGCCGAATACGCGCCTACGACCCCGTCATCCACCAGGTCTGGATCGTCGCCGCCAGATTGTTCAGTCCGTGCAGCAGAATGGTCAGCCACGTCGAGCCGGTGAAATAGCGCAGGAAGCCGAACAGCAGCCCGATCGACAGCACCTCGCAGAGGAAAAACCAGTCGTATTGCAGGTGCATCAGCGTCCAGACCAGCGACGACAGCGCGATCGCGCCGTAGGGGCCGAGAAATGATTCCGACCAGCCGCGATACAGCCAGCCGCGCGCGAACAGCTCTTCCCAGACGGGCGCGGCGACGGCGAATGCCAGCACCAGCAGCCACAGCGCGCCGTCGGCCTGCGCCGATTTCAGCACATCACCCATGAATCCGGGCGTCACCTCACGGCCGACCGCGCGCGACACCGCGTCCCAGACGCCGACCAGCACGCCCAGCGCAATGACGCTGATGACGACGTTCTTCCACGACGTCCCGTGCAGCCCGAGATAGTCGGCAAACGGGATCCGGGTCGGGCGGATCGCGACCCACAGCACGAGCAGCACCATCGGCAGGCCGGCGATGACCGAGAGCGAAATCGTCAGGCCGTTGGCAACGACCTGGGTGATGCCGGTCACCGACAGCGGTCCACCCTGCAGCAGGACGGTGTAGATCACCACGGCGAGCTGGCCGAGGAACATCGCGAGGAAAATCAGCAGGCCCCACAGCGCGGTGCCCCAGAACTTCCAGACCCGCGGCGGGCGCGGCGCCGGCTCGATCGCAGCAGGCGGCGTGTCGGAATTAAATGCGTCCATCAGCAGGCCTTCATGGCAGCGCCCGCTGCAGCAGCGCCCGCTGCAGCAGCGCGCGCTGGTCGTCATCGGAGAGATCAGCCGCACCGTACATGGCGGCGTGGCCGGCGGCGAGCCGAGTCGCGGCAAACAGTTCAGCGCTCCCTGGTGAGACCTGGTTCAGCGCCGCCGTCGCCGCGAGCAGCGCCAGCTGCTCGACCGCAAGCCGCGCCACCCGTTCACTGTCGGGACGGCGGAAGGATTTTCCGATCAGCGCGACGGTCTCCGCGGCGCCCGGCAGGCCCTTGGTGCCGTCGGCGAGTGCGCGCAACACCGCCAGCGCCGCGTCGGCCTCGCGGCCGAGCGCACGCAGCACGTCGAGGCACATCACATTGCCGGAGCCTTCCCAGATCGCGTTGACCGGCGCCTCGCGGTAGTGGCGCGCCAGGATGCCCTCCTCGACATAGCCGTTACCGCCAAGACACTCCATCGCCTCATAGAGGAAGGGCGGCGCGCTCTTGCAGGTCCAGTATTTGATTGCCGGCGTTAGCAGCCGCATATAGCCGGCCTCGCCGGCATCGGCCGGCGCACGGTCGAACGCGCGGCACAGCCGCATCACCAGCGCAACCGTCGCCTCGACATGCAGCGCCATGTCCGCGAGCACGGAACGCATCAGCGGCTGGTCGGCGAGATGCTTCTGGAACACGCTGCGATGCCGGGCGTGATGCAGCGCATGCGCGAGCCCCGAGCGCATCAGTCCGGCGGAGGCGATCGCGCAGTCCTGCCGCGTCAGCTGCACCATCTGGATGATGGTGCGGATGCCCTTGCCCTCCTCGCCGATCAGCTCGGCATGGGCGCCGTGGAATTCGACCTCGGACGAGGCGTTGGAGCGGTTGCCGAGCTTGTCCTTCAGCCGCTGGAAGTGGATGGCGTTGACCGAACCATCCGGCGCGAAGCGCGGCATGAAGAAGCAGCTGAGGCCGCCGTCGGTCTGCGCCAGCACCAGGAACGCATCGCACATCGGCGCCGACATGAACCATTTATGCCCGGTGATGCGCCAGGCATCGCCGTCGCGGTCCGCGCGCGTCATGTTGGCGCGTACGTCGGTGCCGCCCTGCTTCTCGGTCATGCCCATGCCGAGCGTCATGCCGCGCTTGGTCCACCACGGCGCAAAGCTCGGATCATAGGCACGCGTGCCGATCACAGGCATTGTCCTGGCGAGGATGTCCGGCTGCGATGCGAGCGCCGCAACCGAGGCCCGCGTCATCGTGATCGGGCAGAGATGCCCGGTCTCGACCTGCGAAGCGATGTAGAATTTGGCCGCCCGCACCACCTCGGCCGTGCCGCCGGCCGGCTTGCCGTCAGCCGTCCAGGTCGAGTTGTGCACGCCGGCATGCGCCGAATGCGCCATCAGCTCATGATAGGCCGGATGAAACTCGACCTCGTCGCGGCGGTTGCCCCTGGCGTCGAACAGCCGCAGTTTCGGCGTGTTCTCGTTGGCGATGCGGCCGCGCTCGGCCATCCCGGCGGAACCCCAATGCCTGCCGAAATCGGACAGTTCGGCGGCAGCCCCGGCCCCACCATTGGCCGCGACCGCCGCGACCAGCGGCGCATCCGCCGTGAAGAGGTCGACATCCTCGAACGGCGGCGACTGATTGAGGACCTCGTGGGTCGCAAATCGAGACTGCATCATGGTCTCCTCAGGGAACGCTATCTGCGCACATGATACAAGGACGTCCCAGCCTCGGCTGCGCGGTCATGCCCCGGCTGCAGCCTCATGGAATCGGGCGATCATAGGCGGCCCAGCCGGTGCCGGGCAGGAAAAATGCGCAACGACAGACAAGGCGATCGGTCATCTTGATCTGCGTCAACCTCGCCAGTCGACTGTCCGGACCACCTGTTGGACGAGGCTGACTTGCTCCAAGCGGGTTAGGGAGTGACCAACGTGAAACACTGGTTGACCGGACTGGACACGCTCCGCCGCTATGAAGCGGCATGGCTTCCGCACGATATCTTTGCCGGTATCGTGCTGGCGACCATGCTGGTCCCTGTCGGAATTGCCTATGCAACGGCCTCGGGCCTGCCCGGCATCAATGGCTTGTACGCAACGATCGTACCGTTGCTCGCCTACGCGGTGTTCGGCCCAAGCCGCATCCTCGTCCTCGGTCCGGACTCGGCGCTGGTAGGCATCCTGCTAGGGGTCATCGCGCCGCTGGCGCACGGTGACCCCGTGCGGGCGGTGACGCTCGCCGGCATGATGGCGATCGTCTCGGGAGCGGTTTGCATCCTGGCAGGCCTCGCGCGTCTCGGTTTCGTGACCGAGCTTCTGTCCAAGCCGATCCGCTACGGCTACATGAACGGTATTGCGCTGACCGTCTTGATCAGCCAATTGCCCAAACTGTTTGGCTTTTCCATCGACAGCGAAGGACCGTTACAGAGCGCATGGGCGATCGTCCGTGCGATCCTTGACGGAAAGATCAATTGGGTCGAGTTCGCCATCGGGCTCGCCACGCTGATCGTGATTCTGCTGCTGAAGAACAACAAGCGGGTGCCGGGCATTCTGATCGCCGTTATCGCAGCGACGCTCGTCGTCGGTCTGTTCGATCTCGGAGCGCGATATGGCGTCAAGGTGCTGGGTCCGCTGCCTCAGGGTCTGCCGGGTTTCGCCGTCCCGTTGATCGGCACCAGCGACATCGTCGCGGTGCTGCTCGGCGGCTGCGCCATCGCGCTGGTTTCGTTTGCCGATACCAGCGTGCTTTCGCGTGCCTATGCGGCGCGATTGGGGACGCACGTCGATCCGAACCAGGAGATGGTCGGGCTGGGTGCCGCCAACCTGGTGACGGGCTTCTTCCAGGGGTTCCCGATCAGCAGCAGCAGTTCGCGTACCCCCGTCGCGGAAGCCGCCGGTGCCCGCACCCAGCTCACCAGCGTCGTTGGCGCGCTGGCCATCGCCCTGCTGCTGCTGGTCGCGCCGAGCCTCCTGCAACATCTGCCCAGTTCCGCGCTCGCCGCCGTCGTGATCGCCGCGGCGATCGGCTTGTTCGAAGTCACCGACCTCAAACGGATCTATCGCATCCAGCAATGGGAATTCTGGCTGGCGATCGTCTGCCTCGTCGGTGTCGCGGTGCTCGGCGTCATCCCGGGAATCGGCCTTGCGATCGCGCTCGCGATCGTCGAGTTCCTGTGGGACGGCTGGCGCCCGCACTCCGCCATCCTGGGGCGCGCGCAAGGCGTCAAAGGCTATCACGACATCACGCGATACCCGGATGCGCGACGGATTCCGGGGCTGGTGCTGTTCCGCTGGGATGCGCCGCTGTTCTTCGCCAACGCTGAATTCTTCAGGGAACGTGTGATGGAAGCCGTCGCGACGTCGCCGACGCCGGTCCGCTGGCTGGTCGTAGCCGCCGAACCGGTGACCAGCGTCGACGTCACCGCCTGCGACGTCATCGCCGAACTGGATGAGACGCTGCACGCGCAGGGAATCGAGCTTTGCTTTGCCGAGCTGAAGGATCCGGTGAAAGACAAGCTGAAGCGGTTCGGCCTGTTCGCGCAGGTTGGCGAGCATTATTTCTTCCCGACCATCGGCGTCGCCGTCGCCCGCTATCTCGAGATCAACGATGTCGCGTGGGAGGACTGGGAGGATCGGGACTCCGCGGCAGATCCCGGCCGCGGTGTCAGCACCGCCTGAGCAGCCCGCGCTCGGCGCTGAGATCGCCACAGGCGACGCAGGCCGCTTCGGATCCGTCATGAGGTCCGCCTGCAATCAGTTTCACGAAATTGACCCACATTCGTCATGTCCGGGCGCGTCCCGGACGTTCACGTCGTTCTCGAAACGCTACCGCAAAACAGGGCATGAAGCCCTGACATGACCGAAGCCGACACTTAGGCGGGGGAAAACTCTTCGGCCCCCTCTTCGCGCTTGCCCCCCGGGCCATCCGCGCCTATAGCTCTGGCTTTAATGACCCCATCATTGAAATCGACTTTCGTCCTCGGCCACCGGCATTTGCTGGGCATCGAGGGCCTTTCCGCCGACGACATCACCGGCCTGCTCGACCTCTCCGAGGAATATGTCGAGCTCAACCGCCAGGTCGACAAGAAACGCGCCTCCCTGCGCGGCCGCACCCAGGTCAATCTGTTCTTCGAGGCCTCGACGCGGACCCAGTCCTCGTTCGAGATCGCCGGCAAACGGCTGGGCGCCGACGTCATGAACATGTCGGTGTCCTCGATGTCGACCCGTAAGGGCGAGACGCTGATGGACACCGCGGTGACCTTGAACGCCATGCACCCGGACATCCTGGTGGTGCGGCACCACGCCTCCGGCGCGGTCGAGCTCCTGGCGCGCAAGGTTGACGGTTCCGTGATCAATGCCGGCGACGGCAGCCACGAGCACCCGACCCAGGCGCTGCTCGATGCGCTGACGATCCGCCGCAACAAGGGCCGGATCGAGGGCCTCGTGATCGCGATCTGCGGCGACGTGCTGCATTCGCGGGTCGCACGTTCCAACATCCTGCTGCTGAACACGATGGGCGCCCGCGTCCGCGTGGTCGGCCCCTCCACGCTGCTGCCGCCCGGCATCGAGCGGATGGGCGTCGAGGTCGCGCGCGACATGCGCGAGGGGCTGAACGGCGCCGACATCGTGATGATGCTCCGCCTGCAGCGCGAGCGCATGAACGGCTCCTTCGTGCCGTCGTCGGGCGAGTATTTCCACTATTTCGGCCTCGATCAGAAAAAGCTCGCCTACGCCAAGCCCGACGCGCTGGTGATGCATCCGGGCCCGATGAACCGCGGCGTCGAGATCGACACCTTTGTGGCCGACGGTACGCAGTCGCTGATCCGTGAACAAGTCGAAATGGGAGTGGCAGTGCGCATGGCGGTGCTGGAAGCACTCGCCCGCAACCTGCCGAACGCGTGAAACCGATGCTGACCGACCGCCGCCCCATTCTGCTCGCCAACGCCCGCGTCATCGATCCGTCGCGCGATTTCGACGGTCCCGGTGACGTTCTCATCGCCGACGGCGTCATCCGTGACGCCAGGCGCGGCATCGGCGCCGCCGGAGTTCCTGAGGGCACCGACATCATCAATTGCGCCGGCAAGATCGTGGCTCCGGGCCTGATCGACATGCGCGCCTTCGTCGGCGAGCCCGGCGCCAGCCATCGCGAGACCTTCGCCTCGGCCAGCCAGGCCGCGGCCGTCGGCGGCATCACCACCATCATCTGCCAGCCCGACACCTCGCCGGTGATCGACAATTCGGCGACCGTCGACTTCGTGCTGCGCCGCGCCCGCGACACCGCGATCGTCAACATCCATCCGATGGCGGCGCTGACCAAGGGCCTGCAAGGCCAGGAGATGACCGAGATCGGCCTGCTCAAGGCCGCCGGCGCCGTCGCCTTCACCGATGGCGACAAGAGCGTCACCAATGCGCAGGTGATGCGTCGCGCGCTGACCTACGCCCGCGATTTCGACGCGCTGATCGTGCATCACACCGAGGACCCCAACCTGGTCGGCGAAGGCGTGATGAACGAGGGCGAGTTCGGCACAAGGCTCGGGCTGATGGGGATTCCGACCGCCGCCGAGTCGATCATGCTGGAGCGCGACATGCGCCTCGCGGCGCTGACCGGCGGCCGCTACCACGCGGCCTCGCTGTCTTCGATGGAGTCGCTGGAAATCCTCAAGCGCGCCCGCGACGGCGGCCTCGACGTCTCGGCCTCGGTCTCGATCAACCACGTGACCTTGAACGAGAACGATATCGGCCCCTACCGCACCTTCCTGAAACTGGCGCCGCCGCTGCGCACCGAGGACGACCGCAGGGCGCTGGTCGCAGCGCTCGCCTCCGGGCTGATCGACGTCGTGATGAGCGACCACAATCCGCAGGACGTCGAGGTCAAGCGGCTGCCGTTCGCGGAAGCGGCGAGCGGCGCGGTTGGGCTGCAGACCATGCTGCCGGCGGCGCTGCGGCTGATCCACAATGGCGAGATGGAATTCAAGACGCTGATCCGGGCGATGTCGACCCGGCCGGCGGAACTGCTCGGCCTGCCCGGCGGCACGCTGCGCGCCGGCGCACCGGCCGACGTGATCGTGATCGATGCCGATACGCCCTGGGTGCTCGACCGCGACGACCTCAAATCGCTGTGCAAGAACACGCCGTTCGACGATGCCCGCTTCTCGGGGCGCGTCGTCAGGACGATCGTCGGCGGCCGTACCGTCTATGAGCACGTGTGAAGGAGTTTGCGGAACTCAGCGCACCACGAGTTGCGCAATCGCCTCCATCGCCGTGCCGACGGCGACGATCACGAAATAAAGGCCGAACACGGCCTGCTCCAGACGCTTGCGCACCGAAGCCATGATAAGCTCCTCTTTCCGAAGCCGATGATGTCGATTTATGGTTAATTTTCGATTGATAGAGCAGCCCGACGCGGGCGGCATGGGCGGCCGTCTAAAGCGCGATGAGGTTTGGTTGGATCGTCATCGCGCTTTAGCTCTTTGTTTGAGCATGAATCTTTTCGGAAAACCGCTTCGCACTTTTCCGGATCATGCCTTAGGGAGCCTTCGCGATGTCCTCTGACGCATTGCTGCTGCCGGCTTTCCTGATCGGTTACCTGTTCGGCTCGATCCCGTTCGGCATGATCCTGACCCGGCTCGCCGGCACCCAGGACCTGCGCTCGATCGGCTCCGGCAATATCGGCGCCACCAACGTGCTGCGCACCGGACGCAAGGGCCTCGCGGCGGGAACACTGCTCGGCGACATGCTCAAGGGCACGGTCGCCGTCATCATCGCGGGCTCCTTCGGCGGCCCGAATGCGGCGATGCTGGCCGCGCTGGGCGCGTTCCTCGGCCATCTCTTCCCGATCTGGCTGAGATTCCGCGGCGGCAAGGGTGTCGCAACCTATATCGGGGTGCTGCTCGGCCTGTTCTGGCCGGCGGCGCTGATCTTCGCGGTGATCTGGCTCGGCACCGCCTACACCACACGCTACTCGTCGCTGTCGGCCCTGATCGCCGCTTTCCTGACGCCGCTGTTCCTGTGGTGGTTCGGCCACAACGCACTGGCCTCGCTGTTCGTCGTGCTGACGCTGCTGCTGTTCTACATGCACCGCGAGAACATCAAGCGCCTGCAAGCCGGCACCGAAGGCAAGATCGGCGAGAAGAAGTAACGCGCCCCGTCATTCCGGGCGCGACTAAGTCGCGAGCCCCGAATCCATCGGCCGCATGTATTGCAGAGCAATGGATTCCGGGCTCGTCGCTTCGCGCCGCCCCGGAATGACGGGAACTACTTTCCCAGTGCTCCCTCGACAAAACTCGCCGCCGCCAGCGCCTTCGCATCGGCGCCGAATGGCGCGACGATCGTGACGCCGACAGGCAATCCGCCCTCCACCACCAGTGTCGGAACGTTGACGCAGGGCACGCCCATCAGCGTCCACAGCCGGTTGTAACGGGGATCGCCGGTCGAGGATAAACCCGCCGGCGCGGCGCCCGGCGCCGAAAGCGTCAGGAGCACGTCGACGTCATCGAACACCGTCGCCAGCGCCGCCCGCGCGCGGGCGGCGACGTCGAGCGCGGCGTCGTAGTCGCGCGGCGTGCCGTCCTTGCTCTCGTCGAGCCGGCTGCGCAGCAGCGGCGGCATCGCGTCGTAATTCTGTTCGTATTCCCACGCGAACGACTGCTGCGCCTCGAAATCCTGCACCACGGGATGGATGCGCCAGGCCTCCGCGACGATCTCGGGCAGCGCGAGCTCGCGCACCGCCGCGCCCGCCTGCCCCGCCGCGCGCGCCGCCTTCTGCAGTGCCTCGGCGCCGGCAGCTTCCGGGGTGCCGGCGAAGGCCTGCGTCACCACGCCGATGCGCGGCGGCGCCACGTTCATTGGCACCGCAAGGTCCGGCCGGCCCGTCATCGCGGCCAGCCCCAACGCGACGTCGCGCACGCCGGCGCCGAACAGCCCGACCGTATCGAGCGTCCACGAAAAGCACTTCACGCCGACGGTCGGCAGCAGGCGGTAGCTCGGCTTGATCGCGGCGACGCCGCAGAACGAGGCCGGCCGGATTACCGAGCCGCCGGTCTGGGTGCCCAGCGCCAACGGGATCATCCCGGCGCCGACCGCCGCCGCCGAGCCGGACGACGACCCGCCCGGCGTGTGCGCGCCATTGTGCGGATTGAGCGTCGCGGTCGGATCGTTCGCCGCGAACGCCGTCGTCGTGGTCTTGCCGACGATGGTAGCGCCGGCCCGCTTCAGCGCCATCACCACCGGCGCATCGCCGCGCGGACGGTGGCCGCGGTAGATCTGCGAGCCCATCTCGGTCGGGAAGTCGGCGGTGTCGATGATGTCCTTGATGCCGACCGCGATGCCGCGCAGCGGCCCGGTCGTCTGCGCTCGCGCATGGTCGTCGCGGCAGACGAAGGCGCCGACGGTGCCCTCATGCGCGCGGATCGCCTCCAGCGAATGCGCGACGGCGGTATCGGGCGAAAGCTCGCCGCGTTCGATGCGCACCTGGAGTTCGGCAAGTGAGATCATGGGCTGCATTCCTGTTCCTGCCGGCCGGTTGTAGCGCGGCGGGTGCGACCAAGCCAATGTCGCGGTTGATCACAATCTCCGGTTGGGCGAAGCTGCGTCCCGCAATGCATGACCGATCCACCAGCGCAGTGACGCTCACCGACGCCGAACGGCTCAACCGCCTGCGGCTGATCCGCTCCGAGAATGTCGGCCCCCGCACCTTTGCATCGCTGCTACGCCATTTCGGCAACGCGGCTGCCGCACTGGAGCGCCTGCCCGACCTCGCGCGGCGCGGCGGCGCCGCCGCGCGCATCTGCAGCGAGGCCGAGGCCGGCGCGGAGCTCGCGGCCTGCCGGAAGCTCGGCGTCGACCTCGTCGCAGCAGGCGAAGCGCATTATCCCTCGCGGCTAGCCACCATCGACGATGCGCCGCCGCTGCTCAGCGTGCGCGGCGCGCGCGAGACGCTGGCGCGCCCGATGATCGCGATCGTCGGCTCGCGCAACGCCTCCGGCGCCGGATTGAAATTCGCCGGCCAGCTTGCGCGCGATCTCGGCGAGGCCGGCTTTGTCGTGATCTCCGGCCTCGCCCGCGGCATCGACCAGGCCGCGCATCGCGCCACGGTCGCCAGCGGCACGGTCGCTGTGCTCGCGGGCGGCCACGACAAGATCTATCCGCCGGAGCATGAGGATCTGCTGGCTGCGCTGCTCACGTATGGCTCTGCGATCTCCGAAATGCCGCTCGGCCATGTGCCGCGGGCGCGCGACTTTCCTCGCCGCAACCGGCTGATCTCGGGCGCCGCGCTCGGCGTCGTCATCGTGGAAGCCGCGCATCGCTCGGGCTCGCTGATTACGGCGCGGATGGCGGCCGAACAGGGCCGCGAGGTGTTTGCGGTGCCAGGCTCGCCGATCGATCCGCGCGCCGCCGGCACCAACGACCTGATCAAGCAAGGCGCAACCCTGGTCACGGAAGCCGCCGACATCATCAACGCGGTGACGCCGATCATGGAGCGGCCGATCATGCTCGGCGCCCGCGAGGACGACGAGCCGCTGGACTTCTCCACCGGCGCGCCCGACCGCAACCGGGTCATCGATCTGCTCGGGCCGAGCCCGATCAGCATCGACGACCTGATCAGAATGTCGGACCTGCCGCCCGCCGTGGTGCGCACCGTGTTGCTGGAGCTCGAGCTCGCCGGCAAGCTCGAACGCCACGGCGGCGGCCTGGTGTCGATGATCTAGCGGGCCGCGCTAGCGAACCTTTATCCGTCACTGCGAGCCAAGCGATCACTCCTCCTTCCGCGCATCGAACCGGCTGCGCGCGCCCTCGATCTCCGGCAGATGCGCGAACGCCCATTCGCCGAGCGCCCGGACCGGCTTGGCCAGGCCGCGGCCGAGAGCGGTCAGCTCGTAGTCGACCCGCGGTGGCACGGTCGGGAACACGGTGCGCGTGAGGAGGCCGTCGCGCTCCAGGCCGCGCAGCGTCAGCGTCAGCATGCGCTGCGAGATGCCGTTGATCATCCGCTTCAGCTCGTTGAAGCGGCGCGGGCCGTCGATCAGCAGCATGATCACCAGCACGCTCCATTTGTCGCCGACCCGCGACAGCACCGACGCGACGCCGCGGCAGTCCTCATGTTGGGGACCGGGACGGGCCGACGAGGCAGGCACATGGATGTTCTCGGGTCTCATTGGTGTGCTCGGGTTTCAAAAATGTGCGTTCTTGCGGAAATTTAGGGCAGTCACTCATATAGCGCCAGTTACAAACCTATACCAAAGGTGACCCCTGCCATGAAACTTCTGCACATCGATTCCTCCGTCCTCGGCCCCCACTCCGTCAGCCGCCAGGTCTCCGCCGCCGCCGTCGAGCGGCTGCGCCAGGCCAACCCGGGCCTCGCCGTGACTTACCGCGATCTGACCCAGAGCCCGCTCGGCCACCTCACCGGCCTGCACCTCGCCGCCGGCCAGGGTGCGGCGCCGGACCCGTCGGTCCGTGACGACGTCGCCGCCGGCCGGACCGTGCTGGAGGAGTTTCTTGCCGCCGACATCGTCGTGATCGGCGCGCCGATGTACAACTTCACCATTCCTAGCCAGCTCAAGGTCTGGATCGATCGCATCCTGGTCGCAGGCAAGACCTTCAAATACGGCCCTGCCGGCGTCGAGGGACTGGCCGGCAACAAGCGCGTCGTCATCGCGATCTCGCGCGGCGGCTATTACGGCGCCGACACGCCGATGGCTGCGCTCGAGCATCTCGAGACGTATCTGCGTGGGGTGTTCGGCTTCATCGGCGTCAAGAATATCGAGTTCATCCCTGCCGACGGCATCCAGGTCGGCCCGGAGCATCGCCAGAAGGCGGTCGCCGGTGCGCTGCAGGCCGCGGGCAGCCTGACCGCGGCTTGATGCGATAGTTCCGGCCTGCCGCGCTTCTGCGACGGCAGGCCGTTTGTTGTCAGAGGAATGATGTCAGAACCAGACGCCCTGAACACCGAAGATGCAGGCGACGAGTGAGATCAACAAACCGATGCCGGAAAACAGCACGACCGCCACAAGCTGTGACGTGTCGGAATTTTCGGATGCGGACGAAACAGGGATTGACGTCGAAATACGAACTGCGGTCGGCATGGCGGCACTCCCAAATGATTCCGTGTGAAAAATTCCCCGCCCTTTCTGGAGTCCCGCGAGGCCATCAAAGGTTCAACGTCTGCCGCATCGATGGTAGTCGCGCACGACAACGGCCGGTGTGATCGGTTTCACACCGGCCGTTTGTTACAATTGAAGCAATTTATCCGCGATAGATCGGCGCGCCGGCGGGCGAAGCGGTGGCGCCGCCATCGATGAACAGCTCCTGCCCCTGCACATGGGCGGCATCGTCGGATGCGAGGAACAGCGCCGTCTTCGAAATGTGATCTGGCTCGCCGATGCGGCCGAGCGGCGTGGACTTGCCGATCCGCGCCTCGAAAATCTTCTCGGCCTCCGGCGTTGCGGTCGCCGGTCCCCAGATCGGCGTGCGGGTCGCGCCCGGCGAGATCACGTTGACGCGGATGTTGCGCGGCGACAGCTCTGAGGCCATCACCCGCGCCATCGCGCGCACGCCCGCCTTGCTCGCGGCATAGGCCGAATAGCCGGGATTACCGAGCACCGAGATCACCGAGCCGTTGAGGATGATTGAGGCGCCGTCGTTGAGATACGGCGCCGCCGCCTGCACGGTGAAGAACACGCCGGTAAGATTGGTGCGGATCACGTTCTCGAAGGCCGCCAGCGTGGTGCCGCCGACCGGCGTCTGGCCGGGAATCCCGGCATTGGCGAACAGGATGTCGTATTTGCCGAACTTCTCCGCGCCCTGCTTCGCCGCGGCTTCGAGCGCCGCGACGTCGGTCGCGTCGGCCTCGATCGCAAATCCGTTGGCACCCAATTCCTTCGCCGCCGCGACCAGCCGCTCCTTGTTGCGCCCGGTGATGACGACCTTGGCGCCTTCGGCCACGAACAGCTTTGCCGTTGCGAACCCGATGCCGCTGTTGCCGCCCGTGATCAATGCCGTCTTGTTAGCCAGTCTCATGTCCGCCTCCGCGTGGTTGCATTATTAAACCTGATTGCCTAACTAGGGCATGCGGTTTAATATTGCAACCACACAAGGCCGTGATGGCATTTTGGAGAGGCCCGTGAAACGAACCAGCCTAGCCGGCGACAGCTGCCCGGTGGCGCGCGCGCTCGACGTGTTCGGCGACTGGTGGTCGCTCCTGATCATCCGCGACGCCAGCCTCGGCCGGCGCCGCTTCGGCGAATTCCAGGCCAGCCTCGGCCTTGCCAAGAACATCCTCGCAAGCCGCCTGCGCACGCTGGTCGAGCACCGGATCCTGAAGACGGTCCCCGCCTCGGACGGCAGCGCCTATCAGGAATACGTGCTGACGCCAAAGGGCCACGGCATCTTCCCGATCCTGGTCGCGCTGCGGCAATGGAGCGAGGAGTTCGACGAGCATCCGGAGGAGATCGCGACCATCCTGGTCGACCGCGAGAAGGGCAAGCCGGTGAAGAAGCTCGCGCTGTATTCGCAGGACGGCCGGCTGCTGAATGAGGCCGACATCACGCTGAAGCCGCGGAAGGCGCGACGCGTGCCGGCGTAGCGCGTGCTAGACGGATAACGGAAAGGCATTTCTCGATGGCGTCCTGGCGAAAGCCAGCATCCATTACCCCTAAGGCCTGCTGGTGCGCGACGCTGGGGCCGCGATCCCGTTCACGATCAAAGCCGGTGGTTATGGGTCCTGGCTTTCGCCAGGACGACATCATGGAGAAGCCTGCGCTGAGTCTGCCGCCCTCACGACAGCTTGCGTCGCCGGCGCAAGCGCAGCTGCTCGTCGGCTTCCAGGCGGGCCATCGCCAGCAGGTGCTCGAGGATTTCGAATTTGTGGCGCCGGGCGAGTTTGGCGAGTTCGGCCGCGGCGGCCGCGATCAGGACCAGTACGTCGTCAGGGCCGCCTTCCCCCGCGCTCTGCTCGCCTGTCGCTTGCCGCCGGCCGGACGCCTTGCGCTTCCGGCCGCCCCCTGTCGTGCTCAAAAGGCCGCTTCCGATTCCCGCCCAATATACAGAGAGATACGCCCTTTCCGGCCGCAACTCTAGGGCGAATTTTTCAACTGCTGCGATAGGAAGTCCACATCGGGAACCGGCCCTTCAATATCTGGCGATTTGACAGGGGCCGCCTCAGCACCCATGTTCGCCCCGACAAAGCGGGCCGCGAGTCTTGCGGAACCCGCCTTCAAGTTTTCCCGTAAGCTATTGGAATGACATGAATATCGTCATTGTGGAGTCGCCGGCCAAGGCCAAGACGATCAATAAATATCTGGGGTCCTCCTACGAGGTCCTGGCGTCGTTCGGCCATGTCCGCGACCTCCCGGCCAAGAACGGATCGGTCGATCCGGACGCCAATTTCCAGATGATCTGGGAGGTTGACGCCAAGGCCGCCAGCCGGCTGAACGACATCGCCAGGGCGCTGAAGGGTGCCGACCGCCTGATTCTCGCGACCGACCCTGATCGCGAGGGCGAGGCGATCTCCTGGCACGTGCTCGAGGTGATGAAGGAGAAGCGCGCGCTGAAGGACCAGAAGGTCGAGCGCGTGGTGTTCAACGCCATCACCAAGCAGGCCGTCTCCGAGGCGATGAAGGCGCCGCGCCAGATCGACGGCGCGCTGGTCGACGCCTATATGGCGCGCCGCGCGCTGGACTATCTGGTCGGCTTCACCCTCTCCCCGGTGCTGTGGCGCAAGCTGCCCGGCGCCCGCTCCGCCGGCCGCGTGCAGTCGGTCGCGCTGCGGCTGGTCTGCGACCGCGAGCTCGAGATCGAGAAATTCGTGCCGAAGGAGTACTGGTCGCTGGTCGCGACACTGACGACGACCCGTGGCGAGGCCTTCGAGGCGCGCCTGGTCGGCGCCGACGGCAAGAAGATCGCGCGGCTCGACATCGGCTCGGGTGCGGAAGCCGAGGATTTCAAGAAAGCGATCGAGGCCGCGAGCTTCCGCGTCGCCAGCGTCGAGGCGAAGCCCGCGCGGCGCAACCCGCAGGCCCCCTTCACCACCTCGACCCTGCAGCAGGAAGCCAGCCGCAAGCTCGGCTTCGCGCCGGCGCACACCATGCGCATCGCGCAGCGGCTCTATGAGGGTATCGACATCGGCGGCGAGACCACCGGTCTCATCACCTATATGCGAACCGACGGCGTGCAGATCGCGCCCGAGGCGATCACCCAGGCGCGCAAGGTGATCGGCGAGGACTATGGCAACGCTTATGTCCCCGACTCCGCGCGCCAATATCAGACCAAGGCCAAGAACGCGCAGGAAGCCCACGAAGCGATCCGCCCGACCGATCTGTCGCGCCGCCCGGCTTCGATCGGCCGCCGGCTCGATCCCGACCAGGCCAAGCTCTATGAGCTGATCTGGAAGCGCACCATCGCCAGCCAGATGGAATCCGCCGAACTCGAGCGCACCACCGTCGATATCGAGGCCAAGGCCGGCTCCCGCGTGTTGGAGCTGCGCGCCTCCGGCCAGGTGATCAAGTTCGACGGCTTCCTCGCGCTCTATCAGGAGAGCCGCGACGACGAGGAGGACGAGGATTCGCGCCGCCTGCCCGCGATGAGCGAGGGCGAAGCGGTGAAGCGCCAGAGCCTCGCCGTCACCCAGCATTTCACTGAGCCGCCGCCGCGCTTCTCGGAGGCATCGCTGGTGAAGCGCATGGAAGAGCTCGGCATCGGCCGGCCCTCGACCTACGCTTCGATCCTGCAAGTCCTGAAGGACCGCGGCTACGTCAAGCTGGAGAAGAAGCGGCTGCACGGCGAGGACAAGGGCCGCGTCGTGATCGCGTTCCTGGAAAATTTCTTCGCGCGCTACGTCGAATATGACTTCACCGCCGATCTCGAGGAGCAGCTCGACCGCATCTCCAACAACGAGATCGCCTGGCAGCAGGTGTTGAAGGATTTCTGGCGCGACTTCATCGGCGCTGTGAACGACATCAAGGATCTCAGGGTCGCCGAGGTGCTCGACGCGCTCGACGAGATGCTCGGCCCGCACATCTATCCGCCGCGCGCGGATGGCGGTGACGTCAGGCAGTGCCCGACCTGCGGCACCGGCCGGCTCAATTTGAAGGCCGGCAAGTTCGGCGCCTTCGTCGGCTGCTCGAACTATCCGGAGTGCCGCTACACCCGCCCGCTCGCCGCCGACAGCGCCGAGAGCGCCGACCGCATCCTCGGCACCGATCCCGATACCGGGTTCGAGGTCGCGGTGAAGGCAGGCCGCTTCGGGCCCTATATCCAGCTCGGCGAGCAGAAGGATTATGCGGAGGGCGAGAAGCCGAAGCGCGCCGGCATTCCGAAGGGCACCTCGCCTGCGGATGTCGATCTCGAACTGGCGCTGAAGCTGTTGTCGCTGCCGCGTGAGATCGGCAAGCATCCAGAGACCGGACAGCCGATCACCGCCGGCCTCGGCCGCTTCGGGCCGTTCGTCAAGCACGAGAAGACCTATGCCAGCCTCGAGGCCGGCGACGAGGTGTTCACGATCGGGCTGAACCGCGCCGTGACGCTGATCGCCGAGAAGATCGCCAAGGGTCCGAGCGGCCGCCGTTTCGGCGCCGATCCCGGCAAGCCGCTCGGCGATCATCCCTCGCTCGGTGCGGTCGCGCTGAAGAACGGACGCTACGGCGCCTACGTCACCGCCGGTGGCGTCAACGCGACAATCCCGAGCGACCGCACGCCCGACGAAGTCACGCTGGCGGAGGCGATCGCGCTGATCGACGAGCGCGCGGCCAAGGGCGGCGGCAAGACGAAGGGCAAGAAGGCGAAGGCGGCCAAACCGGCGAAGGCCGCCAAGGCCGACGGCGATGCCGCGGCCAAGCCCGCCAAGAAATCAGCGGCGAAGAAGGCCGTAGCGAAACCCAAGACCGACGCGACCAGCAAGGCGCGCGCGCCGGTCGCATCGGGCTCCAAGACCACGGCCGCAAAACCGGCCGGCGGAGCGAAGGCGCCCGCGAAGAAGAGCGCCGGCAAGGCAAGAGGATAAGTGAAACAAAAAACCGACCATGGCTTTCCGAGCCGGGACGCCATCGTCGCCTACATTCGTGCCAATCCAGGCAAGGTCGGTACCCGGGAAATAGCCCGCGAATTCGGCCTGAAGAACGCCGACCGCGTCGAGCTGAAGCGGATGCTCCGCGAGCTCGCCGATGATGGCACGATCGCAAGGCGCGGTCGCAAGATGCACGAGCCGGCGGCGCTGCCGCCGACCCTGCTCGCCGACATCACCGGCCGCGACAGCGACGGCGAACTGATCGCTACCCCGGCCGAGTGGGATTTCGAAGAGAACGGCACCGCCCCGAAGATCCGCATCGAGACGCCGCGGCGGCCGAAGCCCGGCACAACCGCCGGTGTCGGCGACCGCGCGCTGCTGCGGGTCGACGTGACGGGCGAGCACGACGGCACGCCCTATCGCGGCCGCGTCATCAAGATCATCGACCATGCGCGCAGCCGCATCCTCGGCATCTTCCGCCGCAACCCCGACGGCAGCGGACGGCTGATACCCGTCGACAAGAAGCAGGCCGGCCGCGAGCTCAGCATCGCCAAGCAGGATACCGGCGGCGCCGAGGACGGCGATCTCATCAGCGTGGACCTGGTTCGCAGCCGCGGCTTCGGGCTGAATTCCGGCCGCGTCAAGGAACGGCTCGGCTCGATCGCCAGCGAGAAGGCGATCAGCCTGATCGCGATCAACGCCCATGACATCCCGCAGGTGTTCTCTCCCGCCGCCGTACGCGAATCCGAGGACGCGAAACCGGCGACGTTGCAGGGCCGCGAGGACTGGCGCGACGTGCCGCTCGTCACCATCGATCCGCCCGACGCCAAGGATCACGACG
This sequence comes from Bradyrhizobium semiaridum, assembly GCF_020329505.1. Taxonomy (GTDB): domain Bacteria; phylum Pseudomonadota; class Alphaproteobacteria; order Rhizobiales; family Xanthobacteraceae; genus Bradyrhizobium; species Bradyrhizobium semiaridum. The sequence continues at coordinate 86,606 of NZ_JAGKJJ010000008.1, read as the reverse complement.
ACGCCGTGCATGCCGAGGTCGATCCCGATCTAAACAACAAGGGCGGCTACATCGTCCATGTCGCGATCGCCGACGTCGCCTTCTATGTGCGGCCGGGATCGGCGCTCGACCGCGACGCGCTCCAGCGCGGCAATTCGGTGTATTTCCCGGATCGCGTGGTCCCAATGCTGCCGGAGCGCATCTCCAACAACCTGTGCTCGCTGGTGCCGGGTGAGCCGCGCGGCGCGCTCGCGGTGCGGATGGTGATCGGCGCCGACGGCCGCAAGCGCTCGCACACCTTCCATCGCGTGCTGATGCGCTCGGCTGCGAAGCTGAATTACGCGCAGGCGCAGGCCGCAATCGACGGCAGGCCCGATGATACCACCGGCCCGCTGCTCGATCCGATCCTGAAGCCGCTGTGGTCGGCCTACGAGCTGGTCAAGCTGGCGCGCAACGAGCGTGACCCGCTCGACCTCGACCTGCCCGAGCGCAAGATCCTGCTCAAGGCGGACGGCACCGTCGACCGCGTGATCGTGCCGCAGCGGCTCGATGCGCACCGGCTGATCGAGGAGTTCATGATCCTCGCCAACGTCGCCGCGGCCGAGATGCTGGAGAAGAAGAGCCTTCCGCTGATCTACCGCGTGCATGACGAGCCGACCCAGGAGAAGGTGCACAACCTCCAGGAATTTCTGAAGACGCTCGACCTGCCCTTCACCAAGCAGGGGGCGCTGCGGCCCGCGCAGTTCAACCGCGTGCTGGCGCAGGTCGCGGGCGAGGATTACGAGCCGCTGGTCAACGAAGTGGTGCTGCGCTCGCAAGCGCAGGCGGAATATTCCGCCGAGAATTACGGCCATTTCGGCTTGAATCTGCGCCGCTACGCGCACTTCACCTCGCCGATCCGCCGCTATGCCGATCTGATTGTGCACCGCGCGCTGATCCGCGCACTCGGCCTCGGCGAAGGCGCGCTGCCAACCGACGAGACCATGGAGACGCTGGCCGAGATCGCGGCGCAGATCTCCGTCACCGAGCGGCGCGCGATGAAGGCGGAGCGCGAGACTACCGACCGGCTGATCGCGCATTTCCTCGCCGATAAGGTCGGCGCCTCATTCCAGGGCCGCATCTCCGGCGTGACGCGCAGCGGCCTGTTCGTAAAACTCGACGACACCGGCGCCGACGGCCTGATCCCGATCCGCACCATCGGCAGCGAATATTTCAACTACGACGAGACGCGCCACGCCCTGATCGGCTCGCGCAGCGGCACGATGTACCGGCTCGGCGATGTCGTCGACGTGCGCCTCGTCGAGACGGCGCCGATCGCCGGCGCGCTGCGCTTTGAGCTGCTGTCCGAAGGGCAGACTATTCCGCGTGGCAGAAAACGCGACGGCGCAAGACCCGGGCGTCATCCCAAGCGTCAAGGCAAGCCCGAGCCGGAGCGCAAGGCGCGCGGCAAGAAGGATCGCAAGCCGAAGAAGTCAAAGTCCGGCAAGTCGAAGCGAGGCAAGTCATGGAAACAGTGACCCCGCCCACGGTCGTCTGGAGCCGCGAGACGGCCGCGCCCGAGAAGCGCGACGTCTGGACCGCGATGAAGCGCGGCTTCCGCAGCCGCTGCCCGCGTTGCGGCAAGGGCAAGCTGTTTCGTGCGTTTCTCAAATGCGACGGCCACTGCCCGGTCTGCGATCTCGATTTCACGCCGCATCGCGCCGACGATCTGCCGGCCTATCTCGTCATCGTCATCGTCGGCCATATCGTGGTACCGATGGTGCTGTGGATCGAGACCGACTATTCGCCGCCGGTGTGGCTGCAACTTGCGATCTATCTGCCATTCACCTTGTTCGCATCGCTGGCGCTGCTGCAGCCGGTGAAGGGAGCCGTGATCGGCTTGCAATGGGCCCTGCGCATGCATGGCTTTGACGAGAATCCCCCTAGCGACATCCCTCCGGTCTAGCTAAACCGAACGGCAAGAAGAGCCGAAAGGGATGAAATGACTGAAGCCGCTGCTGTCCACCAGGGGGAAAAAGAAGCCGATCATCACCCGTATTTCCGGCCGAAGGATGCGGCGACGTTGATCCTGATCGATCGCTCCGGTCCCAAACCGAAAGTGCTGGTCGGCAGGCGTCACGACAAGGTGGTGTTCATGCCGGGCAAGTACGTCTTCCCCGGCGGGCGCGTCGACAAGGCCGACAACCGCGTGCCCGTCGCCGCACCGATCACGCCGGAGCTCGAAGCCAATCTCTTGAAGGGCAGCCCGAAGATCACCGTCGGCCGCGCACGCGCGCTCGCCAATGCAGCTATCCGCGAGGCCTGCGAGGAGACCGGCCTCTGCCTCGGTCGCAAGGTCGAGAAGGCGACCAAGCTCGACGGTCCCTGGAAGCCGTTCGCCGACGCCGGGCTGCTGCCCGATCCGTCCAGCCTGTTTTTGATCGCACGCGCCATCACCCCGCCCGGCCGCGTCCGCCGGTTCGACACGCGCTTCTTCACCGCAGATGCATCGTCCATTGCGCACAGGGTCGAGGGCGTGGTGCATGCCGATGCCGAGCTGGTCGAGCTGGTGTGGGTCGAGATCGGCTCCGAGCCGCTCGCGGACGCGCACGCCATGACCAAGAACGTGCTCGCCGAGCTCGACCGCCGCCTCGCCACCGGCCCGCTCCGCCACGATGCGCCGGTGCCGTTCTTCCACTTCTACGGCGGCAAGATGCAGAAGGACGTGCTGGGGGCGTAGTATGACCCCGTCATTCCGGAGCGCGCCTCTTGGCGCGAGCCCGGAATCCATCAGGCCGCATGTTCGTTGAAGAGTGGATTCCGGGCTCGTCGGTTCGCGCCGTCCCGGTACGCAATTGCGCACCGGGAATGACGATGTCGATAGATCGGCCAAAAACAAAATAATCTTCCCGATGGCGCGCCGGACGCCGCCTCCCTATCTGTTCCGCTAACGACCTCAAGGACGGAACGGGGCAATGGCGAAGCGTCAACTCAAGCTCGGCGCGTTCATGCGGCCGATCAGCATCCACACCGGCGCCTGGCGTTATCCGGGGGCCTGGCCCGACGCCAATTTCAATTTTGATCATATCAAGACGCTGATCCGGAAGCTCGAAGCCGGCAAGTTCGACGCCTTCTTCATGGCCGACCATCTGGCCGTGCTCAACATGCCGATCAATGCGCTGAAGCGCAGCCACACCGTGACCTCGTTCGAGCCGTTCACGCTGCTGTCCGCACTGTCGGCCGTCACCGAGAATATCGGCCTGATCGCGACCGGCTCGACCACGTTCGACGAGCCCTATCACGTCGCCCGCCGCTTCGCCTCGCTCGACCATATCTCCGGCGGCCGCGCCGGCTGGAACATCGTCACCACATCCAACCCGGACGCGGCGCTGAACTTCGGCCTCGACGACCACATGGAGCATGCCGAGCGCTACAAGCGCGCTCGCGAATTCTACGACGTCGTCACCGGCCTGTGGGATTCCTTCGCCGACGACGCGTTCGTGCGCGACGTCGAGTCCGGGCTGTTCTTCGATCCCGCGAAGATGCATGTGCTCAATCACAAGGGCAAATATCTCTCGGTGCGCGGCCCGCTGAACATCGCCCGGCCCGTGCAGGGCTGGCCGGTGATCGTACAGGCCGGCGCCTCCGACGACGGTCGGCAGCTTGCGGCCGAGACCGCGGAGGCCGTGTTCACCGGCGGCGGCAGCCTCGCCGACGGGCAGAAGCTGTACGCCGACATCAAGGGCCGCATGGAGAAGGTCGGCCGTGATCCCGAGCATCTGAAGATCCTGCCCGGCGCGTTCGTCGTGGTCGGCGACAGTGTCGAGGAAGCCAAGGAGAAGCGCGCGCTACTCGACAGCCGCGTGCATTACGACAGCGCGATCGCCTCGCTGTCGGTGATCCTCGGCACCGATGCCACGGGCTTCGATCCGGACGGGCAGCTGCCGCCAATCCCCGAGACCAACGCCAGCAAGAGCGGCCGGCAGCGCCTCGTCGACGTCGCCGCCCGCGACAAGCTCACGGTGCGCCAGCTCGCCCAACGCGTCGGCGGCTATGGCGGCCTCGCCTTCGTCGGGACGCCGCAGACCATCGCCGATCAGATGGAGGAATGGCTGACCGGCCGCGGCAGCGACGGCTTCAACATCATGTTCCCCTATTTGCCGCAGGGGCTGTTCGACTTCGTCGACAAGGTGGTGCCGGAACTGCAGAAGCGCGGGATTTTCCGGACCGAGTACGAAGGACGGACCTTGCGCGAGAATTTGGGCCTGCCGCGGCCGAAAAACCGCTTCTTCGAGGGCTGATCGGCCGGAATCGGGACGGTTTCAGCCCGGAAATCCTTGACTTCTGGCGGTTTGTGGCTAGTTTCCCGGCCAAACGCGGGCCGATTTGGCCGGCTCCCGATATTCCCCAGTTTTCGAGGTTTTGCACATGGCCAAGGCGGTCACCATCAAGGTCAAGCTCGTGTCGACGGCGGACACCGGCTTCTATTACGTCGCCAAGAAGAATTCGCGCACCATGACCGACAAGCTGGTCAAGAAGAAGTACGACCCGGTCGCGCGCAAGCACGTCGAGTTCAAGGAAGCCAAGATCAAGTAAGCCGGTCCGCTTCCAGCGTTCAAACGGGACCCTTCGGGTCCCGTTTTGCGTTTCCGGAGCGTGATCGGTGCGAAGCGGCTTCAGGCCGCCTTCAAGAGCGGCGGCTGCGATGGCCGGATCAGCGCGAAGGCGAGCTGGATGATGCCGCCGGCAAGGCCGAGCGCGACGCCGATGCGCCAGGCCATCGTATAGGAGCCGAGCGAGTCGTAGATCACCCCGCCCCCATAGGCGCCGAGGAAGCTGCCGACCTGGTGGCTCATGAAGGCAAGGCCCTGGATCATCGCCTGCCAGCGCAGGCCGAACATCTCCGCCACCGCGCCCGCAACCAGCGGGCCGACGCCCATCCAGAGGAAGCCCATGATGGCGCCGAACAAGAGCGTCGAGGCCGGCGTCGCCGGCAGCATGAAGTACCAGGCCAGCGCCAGCGAGCGCAGGATGTAGATCGCACCGAGCAGCGCCAGCTTGTTCCAGCGCTGGCCGGCCCAGCCGAAGAACAGCGAGCCCAGCACGTTGAAGCCGCCGATCATGCCGAGCGTCTGCGCGCTCAGCATCGGATCGAGGCCGCAGATCGCCAGATACGACGGCAGATGCGTGGTGAGGAAAACCAGCTGCATGCCGCAGACCATGTAGGCGCAGGTCATCACCACGAACGACGCGTTGCTGAAAGCGGTCTTCGCCGCGGTCACCGCGGTGGCGTTGCCGATATCGTCGGCCGCGGGCTTCGGCAGCGGGATCTTGTCGACGCGGCCGGCGTAGAGCGCGGCCGGGATCATGAACACCGAGAGGATCACGAAGCCGGCGAGCCCGACGCGCCAGCCGAATCCCTCATTGAGCATCTGGCCGAGCGGCGCCGACAGCAGCGCGCCGAGCGAGCCCGCGGCTGAGACGATGCCGAGCACGGTCGAGCGCACCGTCTCCGGCACCGCGCGCGCCGATACCGACATCGCGATCGCGTTCGCGGTGCAGGCCAGCGAGATGCCGATCAGGACGCCGGCGCCGATCATGATGCTGATGAGCCCGTGCGCTGTCGTCATCAGCACAAGGCCCGCAATATAGGCGAGCGCGCCGATCACCATGATCGGGCGAAAGCCGTATCGTACCGTCATCGCGCCGGCCACCGGTTGCAGGAAGCCCCAGGCGAGGTTCTGCACCGCCAGCGCCAGCGTGAAATCGGACACCGAGATCTTGATGTCGTGCGTCAGCGGCTGCAGGAAGATGCCGAGGCTCTGCCGCAGCCCCATGCTCAGCGTGAGCATGATCGAGGCGCCGATCAGGATGGGAAGCGTGGGACGCAGGACCTGCAGCAGGGGCATTGTTCTTGTTCTCCCGTTGGGCCACGGCACGACCGCCGCAGCCTGCGATTCCCATATGTTTTAGTTACACAGACCTGTGTAATTACGCTATAGAGGGGTGGTGCTGTCAAGCGACAACGATCACGGCCCGCGCATGGCTTCCCCGCCCCCCAAACAGACCATGAAAGAGCGGATCCTCGAGACCGCCGACAAGCTGTTCTATCTGCAAGGCATTCGCGCCATCGGCGTCGATACCATCGCGGCCGAGATCGGCATCAGCAAGCGCACGCTGTACAACCACTTCCCGTCGAAGGACGCGCTGATCGCGGCCTATCTCAAGGGCCGCTTCGTGCAGCCGCGTCCCTCCGACAAGCCGCCGGCCGAGCAGATCCTCGCCACCTTCGATTCGCTGGAGCGGCGCTTTGCGGCCAAGGATTTCCGCGGCTGCCCGTTCGTCAACGCGGTCGCAGAGCTCGGCCCGGACGATGGAGACCACAGCGTGAAGACCATCGCGATTGCCTTCAAGGAAAGCCGCCGCATCTGGTTTCGCGATCTGCTGCAACAGCTTGGCGTCGCCGATCCCGAGGCCCTGGCGACCCAGCTGGTGCTGCTGGTCGACGGCTCGATCGCGCAGGATCTCGTGCGGGACGATCCGGCGATGGCACGTGCGGCCAGGGAAGCCGCGCGCGTGCTGCTGATCAATGCCGGGGTGGAGCTCGACAAGCCCGACAGCCCGCAGGCCGCGACAAGGAAAAAGCGCCCCGGTTGAATAAGGTTGCGTGCCGCGATCCCGTTTGGTTGTTAGCGTCGGCAGCGCGTTACCATGTCCCGAACAGGATATTCCGCCACGCGAGATTGCCGGCGGCCGCCCGAGCGGCCTGCGACACAACAGGGGAGCGACCATGGAAGATCTGAAGGTGACCGCCACCGGCTATGATTTCGCGCCAGCGCGCGCGGCCATGCAGCGCTATATCGACAACAATCTCCTCTCCGGCATCTCCTGGGCGGTCATGACCGGGCGCGAGCTCGCCGATGTCGGCTGTGTCGGATGGGCCGACAAGGAAGCGCAGACGCCGCTGCGCACCGACCACATCTTCCGCATCTTCTCCAACACCAAGCTGATCGCCTCGTGCGCCGCGCTGCTGCTGTTCGAGGATGACCGCCTGCAGCTCGACGATCCGATCGAGAAATTCATCCCGCAACTCGGCAAGCGCAAGGTGCTGCGGCCGGGTGCAGTCTCGATCGACGACACCGAGCCGGCGCGATCATCGATCACCATTCGCCACCTGCTCAGCCACAGCGCCGGGCTCAGCTACGGCCTGTTCGATCCGGGCACGCCGATCTTCAAGGCCTACAACGAGCGCAGGATCCTTAATCCGCTGACGACGCTCGCCGATATGGTGGACGGCCTGTCCGACCTGCCGCTGGTCTTCCATCCCGGGACGTCGTGGGAATATTCGGTCGCCATCGACGTGGTGGCGCGGCTGGTCGAGGTCATCAGCGGCCAGCCGTTCGACAAATTCATCAAGGCGCGGATTCTCGATCCGCTCGGCATGGTCGACACCGGCTTCTTCGTGCCGGAGAAAGATCACAACCGGCTCGTCGCCTATTACGCCGGCGCCGACCTGATGGATCCGATGAAGCCGGGGCTGACGCGCACCGACAACTCGCCTTACCCCGGCGCTTACCTAAAGCCCGTGCCGCGCTTCAACGGCGGCGGCGGTCTCGTCTCCACCCTGCCTGACATGGTCGCACTGATCCGCAGCCTGTTGCCGGGCGGGCCGACGCTGCTCAAGCCGGAGACGATCGCGCAGGCGATGACCAACCAGCTCACGCCGGGACAATGGATCCGCTTTGCGATGATGGGCGAGCAACCCGGCAAGGCCTACGGCCTCGCCGGCGGACTGATCCTCAATCCGACCGCGCCGATCGATCATCCCGATGCGGCGGGCGAACTCTATTGGGGCGGCGTGGCCGGCACGCAGTGGTGGATCTCGCCGAAGACCGGCACCGCGGGCGTGATGATGGCGCAGCGCCAGATGGCGTTCGTCCATCCCTTCGCGTTCGAGTTCAAGCGAATGGCGTACGACGCGATGAAGCGCGGGCGGTAAGCCGCGCTTCCTAGACACGATGAGGGTTCGTAGCCCGGATGGAGCGCAGCGAAATCCGGGAACGCGCCATCCGCGGACGCAGGGGCCCGGGATCGTGCTTCGCTTCATCCGCGCTACGGGACTACGGGATCGCGCTATGCCGCCGCCGAAACCACGCGGTTGCGGCCGTCGTGCTTGGCGCGATACAGCGCAGTGTCGGCACGCTTGAGCACGTCGGCGACCGCCTCGCCCTTGCGCTCCAGCGTCGAAAGGCCGATCGAGATCGTCACGGCAATGCGGGTGCCGCCCTTGTCGACGGTAAAGGGCTCGCCGGCGATCGAGCGGCGCAGCCGCTCGGCGACCATGCCGGCGACATGCAGATCGGTCTCCGGCATCACGATCACGAACTCCTCGCCGCCGTAGCGGCAGGCGAGATCGATGCCGCGGATCGACTTGCGGATGCGGACCGCGAATTCGCGCAGCACGTCGTCGCCGGCATCGTGGCCGTAGGTGTCGTTGATCGCCTTGAAGTAGTCGATGTCGAGGATCATCAGCGCCAGCGGCTTGCCGCGAATCGAGGCCTGCTCCGCGAGCGTGCCGAGATGGCTCTCCATGTAACGGCGATTGTGCAACCCGGTCAGCGCGTCGGTGATCGCCATCTCGATCGAGTTCTGCACATTGTCGCGCAAATGATCGGTGTAGCGGCGGCGGCGGATCTGGGTGCGCGCCCGCGCCAGCAATTCGTTCTTGTCGACCGGCCGCAGCAAATAGTCGTTGACGCCGATCTCGAGCCCGCGCATCAGCCGCGTGTTGTTGTCGGCATCCGAGATCGCGAGGATCGGGACCTGGCGGGTGCGCTCCAGCGAGCGCGCCTGGCTGCACAGCCGCAGGCCGTCGTAATTGTCGAGGCTGAGCGAGACGATCAGCAGATCGTAATTGCCCTCCGCGGCATGGAACAGCGCTTCCGACGGATTGGTCTCGACATCGACGCTGTGCTCGCTGGACAGGATCGGCGCCAGCTTCTCGTAGGACGACGGCCGGTCGTCGACCAGCAGGATGCGCCCGCCCATGCCCTTGTCGGCGATCGCGCTGCGCTCGGGCGCCTGCATGCCGATCTCGAGCGAGGTGATGGCGCGCATACGCAGCTCATCGGTCATCATCTTCAGCCGCGTCAGCGACCGCACGCGCGCAATCAGCACGACGTCGGACACCGGCTTGGTCAGGAAATCGTCGGCGCCGGCCTCGAGACCGCGCACGCGATCGGCTGGGCTGTCGAGCGCGGTGACGATCACGACGGGAATGAAATGCGTCGCCGGATTGGACTTCAGGCGGCGGCAGACCTCGAAACCGTCCATGTCGGGCATCATGACGTCGAGCAGGATGATGTCGCATTCGGCGCGCGCGCAGATCTGCAGCGCCTCCGTCCCGTTGGAAGCAGTCAGCACGTCGAAATATTCGGCCGACAGACGGGCTTCCAACAGCTTGACGTTCGCCGGAACGTCATCGACGACGAGGATACGCGCGGACATCGAACCACTACTCCCCCTATCCGATAAAGCGTCGGACAGTCTCAATGAATTTGCCGACCGAGATCGGCTTGGACAAATAGGCTTCGCAGCCGCCTTCGCGGATGCGTTCTTCGTCACCCTTCATCGCGAAGGCGGTCACTGCAACCACCGGAATCGCGCGCAGCTCGGGATCGTCCTTGATCCAGCGCGTGACCTCGAGGCCGGAAACCTGGGGTAACTGGATATCCATCAGGATAAGATCGGGACGCAGCTTGCGGACGAGATCGAGCGCCTCAAAGCCATTGCTGGTGCCCGAGGTCTGATAGCCATGCGCTTCCAACAGATCGCGAAAGAGCTTCATATTGAGCTCGTTGTCCTCCACGATCAGGACGGTTTTGGCCATCCCGTCCCTCCCAAACCTCAAGAAACGGGCCCGGCTGCGGCACCTCACGCACCGCGCTCGGGGCGCGTTGAAAATGTGAATTCAAACTAGCGCCAGAATCGCTCTAACCCGTTAACCCCCGAGTCCGGTATCGGTAACGTCCGCGGCGTGGTTTCCGTTTGCTTGAACACGCTGGGAAGACTCGGGCATGATGGGCCCTCAATAGAGACCATAAGTTAACGGAAAGGCAAACCGGACCGTTGAAAAAGCCTGTTCACAACCCGCGGGAAGTCGCTGAAATCGTTGCGATTCAGGCGCTGAGCTTTATTGCCGGCGAGCCCGAAAGGCTGGGCCTGTTCCTGGCCGAGTCCGGAATCGGTCCGGAGACGCTGCGGAACGCGGCGTCCGATCCTCAATTTCTTGCGAGCGTGCTCGATTTCGTGATGCGCGACGATGCCACCGTGACGGCGTTCGCCAAGGCCTCCGAGCTGCACCCGACCAACATCGCCGCCGCGCATCAGGCGCTGCGTGACCCGAAATGGGAGCGCGACGTGCCGTGACGCCAGCGGCGGCAGCTTTCGACGGCCCCCTCAGTTTCTGCCGAGACTGCCTCGGCGACCTCGACATCAAGACGAAGCGGTGCAGCCATTGCGGCTCGCCGCGGCTGGTGCGTCACCGCACCCTGCCCGCGCTGACACTCGCCCATATCGACTGCGACGCGTTCTACGCAACGGTCGAGAAGCGCGACAATCCCGCGATCGCCGACCGTCCCGTGATCATCGGCGGCGGCAAGCGCGGCGTGGTGTCGGCCGCCTGCTACATCGCCCGCACCTACGGCGTCCGCTCGGCGATGCCGATGTTCAAGGCGCTGGAACTCTGCCCGAACGCAACCGTGATCCCGCCCGACATGGCGAAATATGTGCGGGTCGGCCGCGAGGTGCGCCGCGCCATGCAGGCCCTGACGCCGCTGGTCGAGCCGCTGTCGATCGACGAGGCGTTCCTCGATCTCTCCGGCACGCAGCGCGTCCACGGCATGATCCCTGCCAAGGTGCTTGCCAAATTCGCCCGTGACGTCGAGCGCGAGGTCGGCATCACGGTGTCGGTCGGCCTGTCCTGCAACAAATTCCTCGCCAAGATCGCCTCCGACCTCGACAAGCCGCGCGGCTTTGCCGCGCTCGACCAGGAGGAGGCGCGCGAGATGCTGGCCGACAAGCCGGTCGGCTTCATCTATGGCGTCGGTCCCGCGACGCAGGAGAAGCTGGTCCAGCGCGGCTTCCGCCTGATCGCCGATCTGCAGCGCGCCGACGAGAACGAATTGATGAAGCAGTTCGCCGGCGAAGGCCGCCGGCTGTGGCGGCTGGCGCGCGGCATCGACGACCGCAGCGTGGTGCCCGACCGCGGCGCCAAGACGATCTCCAGCGAGACCACCTTCGAGACCGACATCCGCGATTTCGCGACGCTGGAACGGCTGCTCTGGAAACTGTCCGAGAAGGTCTCGGCGCGCCTGAAGACCAGCGAACTTTCAGGCTGCACCATCACGCTGAAGCTGAAGACCGCAGACTTCCGCCAGCGCACCCGCTCGCAATCGATCCAGACCCCGACCCAGCTCGCCGCCAAGATTTTTGCGGTCTCACGCGAAATGCTGGCAAAGGAGATCGACGGCACCGCCTTCCGCCTGATGGGCACCGGCGTCAGCGCATTGCGGCCGGGCTCGCAGGCAAACGATTCCGACATGCTCGACCGCCGCTCGGCCCACGCCGAGCGCGCGATGGACAATCTGCGCAAGAAGTTCGGCAATGCCGCCGTGATCAGGGGTATTGCCTATGAGGGGCCGGAGAAGCAGGCGGAGGAGTAGTCCACCGCGGCCCTCGACAGCAATGACGTGGAGTGAGCGTCAATCCGCCACCGCCACCGCCTCGATCTCGATCAGCCATTCCGGCGCGGCGAGTGCGGAGACGCCGACCAGCGTGGAGGCTGGCGGCTCCATGCCCTCGAAGAATTTTCCGCGCGCCTTGCCGATGATCGGACGCAGCTCCGGCTTGTAGCCGACGACGAAGGTCGTGATCTTGACGATGTCGCCATAGCCGGCACCGGCCGCTTTCAGCGCGAGGCCGAGGTTCGTCATCACCTGCGTCGTCTGCGCGGCGAGATCGCCGGGGCCGACCACGCGTCCCTCCTCGTCGACGGACACCTGTCCCGAGATGTAGATCGTGCGCGCACCCGAGGCGACGACGACGTGGGAATAGGCCGGATTGTGATGCAGGCCGCTGGGGCGAAGATGATCGAGCTGGCTCATGTGGTGCCTCCCTGACACGCGTGTTTGGGGAAGCGTATCGCGGTCAGGCGCGCTCGGCCAGAGCCTCGCCAGCCACCCCTACTCCGCTGTCGTCCATGCGAAAGCAGGGACCTATAACCACAGGTCCGTGTTGTTGCACGACGCAGCGGCCACAATGAATTCTACGACTCAACCTGTGGTTACGGGTCGCCTTCGCTTGCCCGGGGCGACATCGAGCATGTGGCGATGTCGGTTACATCGTCATTTGCAGGGCTTGGAATCCCTGACGTCGAACTTGTCCATCGCGCCCGAGATCACGAAGTCGTTGTAATCGAGGACCAGCGCCCGGGAGACGCCGTTCTCGTAGAGCTCGAACGACATCGCGTAGACCGGCGTCTGCTCGCCGTCCCTCGCCCGCGCATCGCGATCATAATAGCTGACCGTCACCGGCCAGCGCGTCATGGTCTTCATCACGTCGTTTGCCGTCGACGGATCGGGCGAGGTCGGCGCGCGGTCGCCGGGGATCGGGCGGCCGATCACGCTCAGCGTGTTGTAGACCTTCTCGCCATTGTCGGAACCATCATAGACGGTGAGCTCGAGCACCGACTTGCCCTCACGGGCGGCGGCGATGATGTGCTGGATCTGCTCGGTCGGGAACACGATCTTGCCGTCGAGATTGAAGGTCTTCTTCACCGGCTGCGTCAGCTTCACGGTGATATGGTCGCCGACCCGCTCGGCCATGCCGTCCACCGGCGCCGTCGCATTGTCGTTCATACGGGTGTCGATCTTGAAGCGATAGCTCTTGCCCGCGGCGTCCTCCCAGGACGACGACCGCAGATCCGACAGCGTGACCTTGCCCTCGCCGCTGTCGAGCTCCGACACCTGGCGGAATTCCGATGTGTAACCCTCGCAGGCATTGCCGGAGAAATTGTAGAGGATCCGCCCGCGCGCATCGCTGATCGAATTGCCGCCGCGCGCCTTGACCAGGCTGAGATCGTAGAGCGCCTGGTGCGCGAGAAACGTCCCGCTCGCCGCCGCAACAGCTGGCGTGTGAGCCAACCCCGGTCCCGCAGCCACCGCGATCGTCAGCACCAAAGCGCGCGACGGAGCAAGGAACGGCAGGGTCATGGTTTCTCCTCGGAGGAATGACGATTCGCCACAATAGAGACGGCCCTATTGCGCCGCAACTGGGGCAAATCTCACAAAAAGGTAACGGATAACTGCGGGGACATGCCGGCTTTTCTGGCAGCTTTCGGGGCCTCCCCAGGCGGATGGTAGCCCTCCCCAGCCCGCCCGCTCGCTTGCAACCGGCGGCACGATGCGCGAAACAATGTGCCGCCTGAGCGCGTTCTCAGGCTTCGTGTCGAAATCCAACCGGGAACGAACAACATGGCGGGTACGGTCGAACAAAAACTGGCGTCACAGGGCATCACACTGCCCGAGCCGACGTCCCCGGTCGCGAACTATGTCGGCTTCGTCCGCACCGGAAACCTGCTGTTCGTGTCCGGCCAGGTCTGCTTCGATGCCGACGGCAAGCTGATCGCCAAGGGCAAGTTAGGGGCCGGTGTCACCCTCGAGCAAGGCGCCGCCGCGGCGCGCGGCTGCGCGATCAACCTCTTGGCGCAGATCAAGGCCGCGCTCGGCGACCTCGACAAGGTGGTCCGCGTGGTGCGGCTCGGCGGCTTCATCAATTCGGCGCCCGACTTCCTCGATGGCCCGAAGGTGCTGAACGGCGCCTCCGACCTGATGGTCGCGGCGTTCGGCGACAAGGGCCGCCATGCCCGCACCACCGTCGGCGTCGCCTCGCTGCCGGCCGATGCTGCGGTCGAAGTCGAAGGCATCTTCGAAGTCGCCTGATCGATGCGCGCGCCGGATTGGCTGACCAAGCGGCCGGTCGCCCATCGCGGCCTGCATGACGCCGCACGCGGCATTATCGAGAACATGCCGGCCGCGGCCCAAGCTGCGGTTGCCGGTAATTTCCCGATTGAGTGCGATATCCAGCTTACCGCCGACGGCGAGGCGATGGTGCATCATGACAATGCGCTCGGCCGCCTCACCGAGGGCTCCGGCCTGCTCCTGACCAAGACCGCGGCGGAACTCAAGGCGGTGAAGTTCAAGGGTACCGCCGAGCAGATGATGACGCTCGGCGACCTCTGCACGCTGGTCGCCGGCCGCGTTCCGCTGGTCGTCGAGGTGAAGAGCCATTTTGACGGCGACCGCAGACTGGTGCGGCGGATGGCGGAGGTGCTGTCATCCTATTCCGGCCCCGTCGTCGGCATGTCGTTCGATCCCGATCAGGTGCTGGCGCTGCGCGAGATCATGCCGAACCTGCCGCGCGGCATCACCGCGCAGCGCAGCTACGACGACGGCCATTGGGACAAGCTGACGGAGGCGCAGCGCGGCAGCATGCTCCATCTCCGCCACGGCTTCAGCACCCAGCCGCATTTCGTCGCCTACTGGGTCAACCAGCTGCCGGCCCCGGCGCCCTGGATCGCGCGCAATCTCTTCGGCTGCCCGCTGCTGGCCTGGACGGTGCGGACCACCGAGCAGCGCGAGCGCGCGGCACGCTACGCCGATCAGATGATTTTCGAAGGGTTTGTTCCGGGAACCTGACATGTCCCTGGCAAGCCTTGAAGTCGTCGCTGCGATGCACGATCTTGGCTGGGGTTGGTCGTCATCAGCGATGGCGGAATGCGGAGCATGATCCGGAAGTGGAGCCAGCTATTCCGGAGGGATCCTGCTCAAACGAGGCACCGGTCTTCATTCTCGATGACGTCGTCCGATATCACCCTCGAGGCCGTTCCAGACATCAGCGACATCCCCGCCGCTGACTGGGACGCCTGCGCCAATCCGCAGCCGGATCCGGAGAGCCTGGACAACCTCGATACGCTCGCAGGCGACTGCCAGGCGATCTCAAAATCGAGCTATAATCCCTTCGTTTCCCACGCCTTTTTCGCCGCGGCGGAAGCCTCGGGCTCGGCCTGCCCGCGCACCGGTTGGGGTCCGCGGCACCTGATCGCCAAGCTCGACGGCAGGATCGTGGGCGTGGTGCCCTGCTATCTGAAGTCCCACTCACAGGGCGAATACGTGTTCGACCGCGGCTGGGCCGAGGCCTATCACCGCGCCGGCGGCAGCTATTACCCGAAGCTCCAGGTCTCCGTCCCCTTCACGCCGGCGACCGGTCCGCGGCTTCTGATCCGCGACGGCGTCGACCGCGAGCAGATCGGCTCGGCGCTGGCGCGCGGCCTGCGGGCGCTCTGCAACGCCACGGAGGCCTCCTCCGTGCACGTGACATTCGCCCGCGAGGACGAGGCCAGGTTCCTCGGCACGCACGGCTTCCTGCAGCGGACCGACCAGCAGTTCCACTGGCACAATGATGGCTACAAGACGTTCGACGACTTCCTTGCCTCGCTGAACTCGCGCCACCGCAAGGCGATCAAGCGCGAGCGCCGCGAGGCGGTCGCCGCCGGCATCACCATCCACCATCTGACCGGCGCCGATATCACCGAGGACGCCTGGGACGCGTTCTTCGAGTTCTACATGGAGACCGGCTCGCGCAAATGGGGCCGGCCGTATTTGACCCGAAACTTCTTCTCGCTGATCGGCGAGAGCATGAGCCGGGACGTGCTGCTGGTGATGGCCAAGCGTAACGGGCGCTGGATCGCAGGCGCGATCAACTTCATCGGCTCGGATACGCTGTTCGGCCGCAACTGGGGCGCGGTCGAGCACCATCCATTCCTGCATTTCGAGGTCTGCTACTATCAGGCGATCGACTTCGCGATCCAGCGCGGGCTCAAGGTGGTCGAGGCCGGCGCGCAGGGCGAGCACAAGCTGGCGCGCGGCTACCTGCCGCAGACGACTTACTCGGCGCATTTCATCGCCGACCCCTCGCTGCGCCGCGCCATCGACGACTATCTCAAGCGCGAACGCGCCTATGTCGCCGAAGTCGGCCGCGAGCTCGCCGAGGCCGGCCCGTTCAGGAAGATGGCCGACGACGACGCTTGACCTGTTCGCCGCACGCGAGACATTACACCCGTAGAACTTGAGGAGCCCGCCGATGCCCGCCGCCTACGACACCAACAACATTTTCGCAAAGATCCTGCGCGGCGAGCTGCCCTGCTACAAGGTCTATGAGGACGAGCACGTGTTCGCCTTCCTCGACATCATGCCGCGCTCGCACGGGCACACGCTGGTGATCCCGAAGGCCCCTGCACGCAACATCCTCGACGTCACACCCGACGACTACGCCCATGTCGCGCGCGCCTCGCACAAGATCGCCGCCGCGGCGATGAAAGCGTTCGAGGCCGACGGCATCACCGTGCAGCAGTTCAACGAGCCCGCCGGCGGCCAGGTCGTGTTCCATCTGCACATGCATGTGATGCCGCGCAAGGACGGCGAGCCGCTGCTGCCGCCCGCCAGCCGCAAGGAAGAGGCCAAGGTGCTGGAGGCAACCGCGGCGAAGCTGATCGCGGCGTTGAAATAATCTCACCGCCGTCATTCCGGGGCGCGCCCATTGGCGCGAGTCCGGAATCCTTCTTCAGCGAACATTGCGGCCCAATGGATTCCGGGCTCGTCGCTGCGCGACGCCCCGGAATGACGGCGGAGCGCGAGCTTCGTAGCCCGGATGGAGCGAAGCGTAATCCGGGGCGAAACTATCCGCGGATGAAACGGCCCCCGGATTACGCTGCGCTCCATCCGGGCTACGGCTACGGCGCTACTCCGTCTGAAAATCCCCTGGCTGCGGCGGCGCCAGCGGTGTGAACTCGCAGCGGTCGGGCTTGACGTCGATCAGCGGCGTCTCGTCGAGGCAGTCGAGGCCGCGGACCAGGATGACGTTGCCCTCGACGCCGACCAGCTTCACGATTGAGGTCCCGATCGGGTTGGGCCGCACCGGCGAGCGCAGCGAGAAGGTGCCGCGGGTCTTGTTGTTGTTCTTCGGGCTCTGCAGCACGATGTCGCGGCGCGACTGGTGCAGCCAGTACAGCACTTCGAGGTTCTCGTAGAAATCGACGCCCTTGATCGCCGCGATCCACGGTTCGAAGATTTCGAGCCGGCACACCGGTCCGTCATGCCGCCCCTGCCGCGGCGTCTCCAGCCGCGAGGTCCACGGCGTGCGGATGCGGCCGATGAAGACGAGGCCGGCATCGCGCGCTGTCGGCATATCAACGGCGACCTCGCCCGTGCGCAGTTCACTTTCACGTACCATCTGTCAGTCCAACGATATGTTCAGCGCCTTGACCACGCCCGCCCAGCGCGCGCGGTCGGTGTCCACGAATTTGTCGATCTCGGCCTGGCTCTTCGGGCGCAGCGGCGGGAAGCCGATCTTGATCAGGGAAGCGCGAAACGCCTCGTCGTTCAAGGCCCGGTCGAGGCTCGCCTTGACCTTGTCGGCGATCTCGCCGGGCACTTTCGACGGCGCCGCGACCCCGTACCAGACGCTGACGGCATAATCGGGATAGCCGCTCTCGGCAATGGTCGGCAAATCGGGCAGATCGGGAATCCGCTGCGTCGAGCTGACGCCGAGCGGACGCAGCATGCCCGACTTCACCGGCGGCAGCGCGGTGCCGAGCGTGTCGAACATCAGCTGGATATTGCCGGACAACAGGTCGGTCAGCGCAGGACCTGCGCCCTTGTAGGGCACGTGGGTCATCTCGACGCCGGCCATCTGCTTGAACATCTCGCCGGCGAGATGAACGGTGCCGCCGGTACCAGCCGAACCGAAGTTGAGCTTTCCGGGGTTCTTCTTCGCGTAGGCGACGAACTCCGCGATCGTCTTGGCGGGCACTGAGGGATGCACCTCCATGATCATCGGCGCGTCGGTGACGACGGCCAGCAGCCGAAAGTCCCGCGCCGGATCGTAGGGCAGCTTCTTGTAGAGCAGCGGGTTGAGCACGAAGATCGAGGCCGCCGTCACGAACAGCGTGTAGCCGTCGGGATCGGAGCGCGCCACCGCCTCGGCGCCGATCGCGCCCTGCGCGCCGGCCTTGTTCTCGATCACGACCACCTGCTTGAGGTCGCGCCCGAGATATTCGCCGACCAGACGGCCCAGCACGTCGGTCGGTCCGCCCGCGGCATAGGGGACGATCAGCTTGATCGGGCGCGTCGGATAATCGGCGGCGCGGGACGGCGGCGCTGCGAGCGCTGCGATCAGACCGACTATGATTGCTGCTGCCCGCCATCTCATGCCGTTTCCCCGATTGTTGTTTGTTGGGGCGCGAGACTAGCCGATAATGCGCTCGCCGCAATCAGCCGAGCCAGGTTTTGCGGCCAAGCATGACGACTTCGCCCGCGATAACGCCGGCGAAGATCGATCGCCGCGTCAGCATGAAGACGACGACCCGCGGCGAGCGCGCCGGATTGCGCTGCGCTGCATCCGGGCTGCGGATCACTGCGACATCACGCCCGGTTCTTCAGCACGAAGCACGCACCGCCCGCCTTGCGGATGCGGTTGCAGAGGCCGTCGGCCTCGGGCCGCGTGTCGGCGCCGATGCGGACCTGGTAGAAGGTCGCGCTGCCGCGGGTACGCAGCCGCGAGCTCAAGAGGCTCGGGTCCTGGTCGCCGATCACGTTGGACAGCCGTTTCATCGCGCGGGCATACATCGCCAGCGCCTTGTCGCGGCTGAAGCCGGCGGCGAGCTGCACGCCCCAGGCCTTGGCGGCCGACAGCGTCACGTGCTGCTCGAGCCCGGCGACGAACGGATTGGGCGCGCGCTTGAGCAGCGCCATCAGCTCGCGGCAGCTCGAGGTCGGCTTGCGCTCGGGCATCTTGCCGGTGCGCCCGGCGGCGGCCCAGTCGTCGACGCTGGAGCCGGTGATGGCGTAGACATAGGCGCGGGTCTCCTGCGGCATGTAGCCGGTGCCGGCGAGCCATTCCTGGATCCGGCGCGGGCCGGCATTGTACGCCGCCGCGGCAAGCCCGAGATTGCCGAACTGGCCGCGCAGCTCGCTGAGGAACTCGGCCGATTTCGGCAGCGCCTGCACCGGATTGAAGGGATCGAGCAGCCCGCGCTCGCTCGCGGTGCCCGGCATGAACTGCGCGATGCCCTGCGCGCGCTGGCCGTTGCGCGTGACCGGTCCGACCGCATCGGCCTGGAAACGGCTCTCCTGCCAGATCACGCGGGCGAAGAATTCGAGCGGCAGGTCGTTGGCGCGGGCCGCCGACTCGATCATTAGGCACATCGCCTCGCGGGTGTCGCTCTCGCGCCCATCAGCGGGTTTATCGGCCGCCTGGGGCTTCTCGGGTGGAGACGATGCGGACTTCTCCTCGGGCGTTGCGGGCTTGTCGGCGGGAGCCGCCGCAGGCGGATCGGCCGGCTTCTCCGCCGAGGGGGCAGCAGGTGGCATTGCCGGTTTCTCCGCCGGAGGAGGCACGGGCTGCTCGGCGCTCGGCGGACCGGTCGCAGCACCCGGCGTGTCTTCCGCGCCGGCGCCGATCGCCGGCGCCAGCATCGCAAGCATGATCCATGCGGCGCAAAGACCTGTTCGCATCGCAGTTCTGTTCCCGCGCGGCGCGGCTTGACACCGCAGGCTGCTCGTCTAGCTATGGCTGATAATGATGGCGCGCAAAAGGGAGCGCAAAATGGCCGCACCTTCGGACGATCAGCTCGGTTTCGCGCCCGACGACGACGCCCCGATCGGCTACATGAAGCGGACCCGCGATTATTACGCGGCGATCGGCTACACCACGCCCTACCGCTGGGCGCATTACACCTCGGCCCCGTTCCAGCCGCTGAACAAGCCGCTGAGCCAGTCCCGCGTCGCCATCATCACGACGGCGGCGCCGTTCGATCCGGCCAAGGGCGACCAGGGCCCCGGCGCGAAATACAACGGCGGCGCCAAATTCTATTCGGTCTATGACGGCAATACCTCGCAGCAGCACGATTTGCGAATCTCCCACATCGCCTACGACCGCGTGCACACCACGGCGACCGACAGCGGCACCTGGTTCCCGCTGGCGCAGCTCAAGCGGCTCGCCGGCGAAGGGCGGATCGGCGCGGTCGCACCGCGCTTCTTCGGCGCGCCGACCAACCGCAGCCACCGCGTCACCATCGACACCGATGCGCCCGAAATCCTGAAGCGCTGCCGCGACGACAATGTCGATGCCGCGGTGCTGGTTCCGAACTGCCCGGTGTGCCACCAGACCGTCAGCCTCGTCGCACGTCACCTCGAAGCGAACGGCATCCCAACCGTCGTGATGGGCTGCGCCAAGGACATCGTCGAGCACGCCGCGGTGCCGCGCTTTCTGTTCTCCGACTTCCCGCTCGGCAACTCCGCCGGCAAGCCGCACGACGTCGCCTCGCAGGCCTTCACGCTGGAGCTGGCGCTGCGCGTACTCGAGTCCGCGCCCGGCCCGCAAACCACGGTGCAGTCGCCGCTGCGCTGGAGCGAGGACCATTCCTGGAAGCGCGACTACAGCAATGCCGACGCGCTGAGCGCCGAGGAGCTGGCGCGCCTGCGCCGCGAGTTCGACGCCCAGAAGGAAATCGCCAAGGGCCTCCGCGTCGCCTGATTTCTCTGTGCCTGCGCTTTCAGCCCAACGCAGCACTGTGGCAGCCCCACATCATTACGAGCGAAGCGAAGCAATCCATCGCACCGCATATGCGGAAGCATGGATTGTTTCGTCGCCACGCTCCCCGCAATGACGGCCAGACCTTACGTGTTGACCGCGTTGAGCATCCCGGTCCGCTCATGGCAGCCGAGATATTCGAAAAACTGCTCGTCCGCGGCAGCGACGGTGACCTCGTGATACAGCCGGAGCTTGGCGCTCGGCCCCAGCGCCATCAGATACTTCATCGCCGCGCCGAAAATCCGCACATGCGTCGGATGCGATTCCGACCAGCGCTCCAGCGCCGCCAGACTCTTCCACCAGCTCTGGCCGTAGGACTTCTCGGTCGGCCGTCCCTCGGCATCGACGATCCGCATGTAGCGGTTGGCGTAGCAGCCGACCGGCACGCCGTCGTCGCGCAGGAAGTCCATGCCCTCGCGCAAGACCGGCTCGACGTCGTCGAGATACATCTTGCGCTCGGAGGCCTCGGTGTCGCTCCAGTCCTGTCCGGAGCGGATCAGGCAGAGATTGTCGTGCGCGAGCACGCGGATGCGCGCACCGTCGCGGATCACCCGCGGCTCGCCGCCCGGCGCCATCGCATCGGTCTGCGACAGCGGGATGCGGTCGCGCATGCCGCCCCAGTAAGCGTGCTCCTGGATCTCCCCGCTCATGCCGTCGGCAAGGAGGGCGACGCCCTCGGCACGATCGGGCGACGAGAACAGCGTCTCGTAGCGTGCAACATGCGGCCGCAACACCTCGACGAAGCGGCCAACGCCGTCGGCCGCGCCGCCGCCGGTCCAGGCCTCGCGCGCCCCTTCGAACCAGGAATCGAACCTGATGGCGTCGTCCCAATAGGCGGCCGAGACGACGTCGGTGAAGCCGGCCTGATCGACATATTGCGCGCGATCCCAGTGCGACGGGCCGTTCTCGCTCGCGAAGCGCTCAGCGATCAGCGCCAGCGCCGCGGCCACCGCGGCCGTCGGCTCGCCGCGATACTGCACGCCGAAATAGGCCATGATCACCCGCGTCACCGCCGGCTTGTGGCGCGCGACGAAGGACGGGTAAGGCGGCGCGTAGTCGTCGGGCACCCGCTTGTGGCGAGACCGCGCGGTCTGCAGGTGTGATGGAATGGCTGACTCCATGCTCGCCTCCGTCAGCTCGCGGCCGCGTCGAGCTCATCGCCCGGCAGGTTGTCGAACGGCAGCGCAAAATGCTCGACCCGCTTCGAGGGCTTCTTGTTGAGCAGCAGCCGCGTGACGTCGGGCCGCGAATAATGCCCGGCCGGATCGGCGGCGTTCTTGGCGACCCCGATCGCGCCGAGATCGATGTGGGCGAGCAGCAGCCCCTCCTGGTCGGGCGGCAGCTTCTCGGCGATCGCGCTGCCGTCGGGCCCGTAGATCGCGGCATGGCCGCCGCCGACATGCAACAGCGCATGCTTATCGTCGCGGTCGCAGAGCTCGTCGACCATCGCCTGCGAGACCGTCGCACAAGGCGCCAGCACGAAGCACGAACCCTCGACGGCGTAGACGCGCGACGCCGCGTTGTTGACCTCCCAGCCGAGCGCCGGCGCGAACGGATCGTACAGCGAGAAGCTCGGCCAGGCCGCGACGTGGACCTGCTCGTTCTGGGCATACATCGCGTATTTCGACAGCGGCTGCAGGTGCTCCCAGCAGCACAGCGCGCCGAGCCGGCCGATGCCGGGACGGTCATGCACCGCAAGATCGCTGCCGTCGCCCTCGCCATAGACGGTGCGCTCGGCGTGGGTCGGCCGCAGCTTGCGCCGTTTTGCGATGGTCTCGCCGTCCGGCCCGATCAGCCACTGCGCGAGGTAGAGGCTGCCGCCGTCGCGCTCGGACAGGCCGAGCACGGCGGTCATGCCGGCCTTCTTCACTGCAAGCCGCAGTCTCTCGGCCTCCGAGCTGTCATAGCTCAGCGAATTATCGAAATAGCGCTGCACGAAGCCGCGGCCGATCGCCCAAGCCGGCGAGTCCAGCCAGATGTACCAGGGATAGCCGGGGATGAAGGCCTCCGGGAACGCGATCAGCTTGGCGCCCTTGGCGGCCGCCTCCTCGATCAGTGCGATCGACTTGGCGATCGACGCGTCGAGGTCGAGAAAGGCCGGCGCCGCCTGCACCACCGCAACGCGATATTTGGGATGTTCGATGCCCATGATGCTCCTCCTGCACCGGCAAAGCCGGTTCGCACTTGATCGGCCCTAGCGACCTCTGACATCATGCTGCCCCGGGACCGGGAATGCCGTTCGACCAGGACGGAAGGAAAATTCGACTGTGGCGGAGATCGCACCCCGCCGCGCCCGGTACGAACCTTGCTTTGTGTCGAGTGGCCAGCGTTTGGACTCGTGAAGGAAGGGAGCACATCATGCCGGCCCTGTTCACCACGGAAGACGCGCCCACGCACCGGCGCCTCGCGCTCTGGCAGGACATCGTCTGCGACGTCTTCGTGCAGCTCGACTGCAGGTCCGACCTCGGCACCGCCTTCCACGGCGCCATCACCTCTGCGCAGCTCGGCGCGGCCCGATGCTCGACGGTGTCGTCGAGCCGGCAGCGGGTGCTGCGCACGCCGTCGCGGATCGCGCGCGCCAGCGAGGACTTCATCCTGATCGCGCTCGGCAGGCGCGGCACAGGCAGCGTGCTGCAGGACGGCCGCGAGACCGTGATCCAGGCGGGCGAATTCGCGTTCTACGACACCACCCGCCCCTACGAGCTGCGCTTCAACGACGACTTCACCCAGACCATCTTCCAGATGCCGCGCGAGATGCTGCACCGGCGCTTCGCTGGCACGCAGGCCCTCACCGCGACCACGTTCACGTCGGACAGCCCGGTGCAGCGGCTCGCCTGCCAGTTCATCGCGGGCCTTGCCGAGGTCGCCGACCGGCTCGATCCCGACAATGCGATCCGGCTCTCCGATCAGGCCGCCGACCTGCTCGCGATGGCGATGGCCGAGCGGCTCGGCAGCGCCGCGCTGCCGGCCTCGACCCACCGCTCGGCGCTGCTCTACCGGCTCAAGGCGCATGTGCTGGCGCATCTGCAAAACCCCGATCTCGGCCTGACTGAAACCGCCGCGGCGCTGGGCATCTCGCCGCGCTACGCCAGCAGCCTGTTCGCCGACGAGGGCACCTCGTTCCAGCGCTTTCTGCTGGCGCAGCGGCTGGAGCGCTGCAGGCGCGACCTCGCCTCGCCGGCGCATGCGCATCGCCATATCGGCGAGATCGCCTTCGCCTGGGGCTTTAACGACCTTTCGCATTTCGGCCGGGTGTTCCGCGAGCACTACGGCCAGTCGCCGCGTGACTGGCGGCACAGCCGGCTGCCGAACTGACGCGCTGGCACGTTTGCGCCGCAAAAACTACCGGAGAATCCGCACCCTGCCGGCTGCGAACAGTTTACGTTAACTGCAAGCGGTTTTGCCGCCGGCCTTCTTTTCGCGCAGCGGAGCGGTACAGTCCTGCCGTTCATTTGGAGGATTTTTTGCGATGCTGGACCGGCGCCGGACCATTCGCGACAAGGTGCTTTACGGCGGCGTTGCGGAGATCAACGAACGCGGCTCGACGATGGACTGCACGGTCCGCAACATCAGCGATGGCGGCGCCTGCGTGGAGTTCGGCGATGCTGCGCGCGTGCCTGACGAGATGAAGCTGACCATCGCCCGCAAGGGCCGCTCGTACCTCGCACGGCTGATCTGGCGCCAGGCCAACAAGGTCGGCCTCGCCTTCCGCATCATGACCTCCGACACCCCGGTCAGCGACCTCGACGAGCGCCTGCGCCGCAGCGAGATCAAGAAGCGCCAGCTCCAGCGCCGCATCAACGAACTGCTCGGCCAGGGCTGACCGGCGCCGCCGCATCAACTCCGTCGCCGTCACCCACCGCTGTCATCGCCCGGCCTGTGCGCAATTGCGCACATGGACCGGGCGACGACAGCAGGGGATCAGGACAAAGCTTCACACCCTCTCAGGGTGACGGGACCCACAACGGTTGAGCGTCATCCTGCGGGACGTTGCTTCCCGCGCGGACATCGTCCCTCCCCCAACCCGCTTGCAGCCGATCCGGCAATTTCCTAATGCGGGGATCAATCACCGCTCCAATCGAATCCCTCCTTCATGCCACCGCCACCGATCGACGCCTGCCGCAACCGGCGGCCGCGGCGCCGAGCAGGTGCGGGTCCATGAAAGCCAGCGGCTGAAGGGCGAGTGAGGCCTTCGCGGCAACAAAAAAGGCCGGCTGTTCAGCCGGCCTTTTCATTTGATCGTTCGTTACGCCTCAGACCTTGACCATCGGCCCGCGCGAGGCGGGTCCCTTGGTGCCGCCTCCACCGCCGCCCTGGCCCCCCGACTTCGGCGGCTTGCGCTTGCGCGGCGGCAGGTTTTCCGGCTTCGGCGTGACCGGACCCTCGACGAACTCGAAGCCGATCTTGTCCTTGGCGGTCGCCTCGTCCTTGACCATGACGACGCGGACGTGGCCGCCGCCCTTGAGCTGGCCGAACAGCACCTCGTCCGCCAGCGGCTTCTTGATGTGCTCCTGGATGATGCGCGCCATCGGACGGGCGCCCATCTGCTCGTCATAGCCGTGCTCGATCAGCCAGGCCTTGGCCGGCTCGGACAGCTCGATCGTGACGTCGCGATCGGCGAGCTGAGCTTCCAGCTGCAGCACGAACTTCTCGACCACCATGCCGATAACGTCGGCATTGAGGTGCGCGAAGGAAACGATCGCATCCAGCCGGTTGCGGAACTCGGGCGCGAACTGCCGGTTGATCGCCTCATGGTCGTCGCCTTCCCGCTTGCTGCGGGTGAAGCCGAAGGCCTGCCGTGCGAGATCGGCGGCGCCCGCATTCGTGGTCATGATCAGGATCACGTTACGGAAGTTGACCTGCTTGCCGTTGTGGTCGGTGAGCCGGCCGTGATCCATGATCTGCAGCAGCACGTTGTACAGATCCGGATGCGCCTTCTCGATTTCGTCGAGCAGCACCACGCAATGCGGATGCTGGTCCACGCCGTCGGTCAAGAGGCCGCCCTGATCGAAGCCGACATAGCCGGGAGGCGCGCCGATCAGGCGCGACACGGTATGCCGCTCCATGTATTCGGACATGTCGAAGCGCAGCAGCTCGACGCCGAGCGACGCCGCCAGCTGCTTCGCCACTTCGGTCTTGCCGACGCCGGTCGGGCCCGAGAACAGGTAGCAGCCGATCGGCTTCTCCGGCTCGCGCAGGCCGGCACGCGCCAGCTTGATCGACGCCGACAGCGACTCGATCGCCTTGTCCTGGCCGAACACGACGCGCTTCAGGGTCTGCTCGAGATGCTTGAGCACCTCGGCGTCGTCCTTCGACACGCTCTTCGGCGGGATCCGCGCCATGGTCGCAATCGTGGTCTCGATCTCCTTGATACCGATCGTCTTCTTGCGCTTGCTCTCGGTGACCAGCATCTGCGCCGCGCCGGACTCGTCGATCACGTCGATCGCCTTGTCGGGCAGCTTGCGGTCGTGGATGTAGCGCGAGGAGAGCTGCACCGCCGCCTCGATCGCCTCATTGGTGTATTTCAGCCGGTGGTAGTCCTCGAAATAAGGCTTGAGGCCCTTGAGGATCGCGATGGCGTCTTCCACCGTCGGCTCGTTGACGTCGATCTTCTGGAAGCGCCGCACCAGCGCGCGGTCCTTCTCGAAGTGCTGCCGGTATTCCTTGTAGGTGGTCGAGCCCATGCAGCGGATCGTGCCCGAGGCCAGCGCCGGCTTCAGCAGGTTGGATGCGTCCATCGCGCCGCCGGAGGTGGCCCCTGCGCCGATCACGGTGTGGATCTCGTCGATGAACAGGATGGCGTTCGGATGCGCCTCCAGCTCCTTCAGCACCTGCTTGAGCCGCTCCTCGAAATCGCCGCGGTAGCGGGTGCCCGCCAGTAGCGTGCCCATGTCGAGCGAGAACACGGTCGCAGCCGCCAGCACCTCCGGCACGTCGCTGTCAACGATGCGCTTGGCGAGGCCTTCGGCGATCGCGGTCTTGCCGACGCCGGCTTCACCGACGAACAGCGGGTTGTTCTTCTGGCGGCGGCACAGCACCTGGATCGCTCGGTTGATCTCGGCGTTGCGCCCGATCACCGGATCGATCTTGCCGTCGCGCGCCTTCTTGTTGAGGTTGACGCAATAGGTCTCGAGCGCCTCGCCCTTCTTCTTGGCGTCCTCGTTGCCCTTGGTCTCCGTCTCTTCGTCGACGCCACGCACCGGCCGTGCCTCGGAGACGCCGGGCCGCTTGGCGATGCCGTGGCTGATGTAGTTGACGGCGTCGTAGCGCGTCATGTCCTGCTCCTGCAGGAAATACGCGGCATGGCTCTCGCGCTCCGCGAAGATCGCGATCAGCACGTTGGCCCCGGTCACTTCCTCGCGACCGGACGACTGGACATGGATCACCGCGCGCTGGATCACGCGCTGGAACCCGGCGGTCGGCTTGGCGTCGTCGGCGCCGTCCGTCACCAGGTTCTCGAATTCGGTCTCGAGATAGTTGACGAGGCTCGTCCTCAATTTGTCGAGATCGACGCTGCAGGCCCGCATCACCGCCGCCGCATCCGAGTCATCGATTAGCGACAGCAGCAGATGTTCGAGCGTCGCGTATTGATGGTGACGCTCGTTCGCGATCGCCAATGCACGATGCAGAGATTGTTCCAGGCTTTGGGAAAAAGTAGGCATTCGCGTCCTCTATGGCCCCCGGCCATCATGATCGCCCTTACCCGGTCAGGCAACAGCAACCTTCGTGATCCCCTCTGATATAGTTACGACGGATCGTGGCGAAAGGCCGGTCCCGCCGCGGTGGTTTTCCTCTAAATTTCAGGCACCGGTGCGAACGCGCGGCTGGCATCCGTACTCGTACGGGAACGCCGCTCGTTTCAGTCACAGCTGGAGGTCCCGTTCCGCCGCGGCGGCGGATCAAGGGCACCGGTTGCCGCCTGCCGTTACCGCTGAACTATTTCTTTTCCATCACGCATTGCAGCGGATGCTGATGCTTGCGCGCGAAATCCATCACCTGCGTCACCTTGGTTTCGGCGATCTCGTAGGTGAACACCCCGCACTCGCCGATCCCGTGATGATGCACATGGAGCATGATCTTGGTTGCCGCCTCGGCGTCCTTGTTGAAGAACCGTTCCAGCACGTGAACGACGAACTCCATCGGCGTGTAGTCGTCGTTCAGGATCAGGACGCGATACAGGTTCGGACGTTTGGTCTTCGGCTTGACCTTGGTGATGACCGAGGTCGACGGCCCTCCGGTCCCGCCGTTGCGGGGCTCGTCATTGCTCATTCGGGCAGCTGACGCCGTGGATGCCGCCGGCGGCGATTGGATGATGGACGTGGATCGCAACATGGCTCAAGCGTTCGAATTCCCGTGGAGAACCGGAGGCGTATCGGAACGCTGGCGCAACTGGCCGCAGCGTTACGGAAACTTCCAGCAACGCCTTCCGGACTGCCGCTCCCGGTCCCGACCCAGCGGCTGGGTCGGCCTTCCGAATATGGGGCCGACGGCAGCTTGCCGCAAGCGCGGAAGCGTCCGCCCACCCGGCTGACAGCCGCCCGATTCCGGCGGCGGCAATCCCGGCAAGGTTAATGGTTTCCGCGCGATTTGACAAAGGAGTCGGGCCTCCGGTTTAGCCGGCGTTGAGGATAAATGCGGCTTTTGCCCGGCCTTGCACCCGGCGCGGCGCAGCTTCCGCCGTTTACGCCGCCGGATTCATCATCTGTTTAGTGGCGCGCGCCGAAATGGCGCACCTGGTCCATTCTGACGAGAGCGCCATGCTTAGTTCGACCATTTTTTCTCGCGCACGGACGGCGGTTGGCCGGTTTTCGGCGGCAACTGACGGAAATATCGCGGTGATCTTCGCCCTCGCGGCAGTCCCGATCCTCAGCTTCGTGGGCGTTGCAATCGACTATTCCCGTGCCAACAGCGCCCGCTCCTCGATGCAGGCCGCGCTGGATTCCACCTCGCTGATGATTGCTAAGGATCTTACCAACGGCACCATAACGGCGGCTGATATCAACACAAAGGCGCAGGCCTACTTCACCGCGCTTTATACCAATACGGACGCCAAGTCGGTCACCATTAACGCAACTTACACGGCGGCTAGCGGCTCGACCAACGCCACGGTCAAGGTCAACGGCTCCGGCGCGGTGAACACCGACTTCCTGAAGCTCGCCGGCTTTCCCAGCGTCAATTTCAACACCAGTTCCACGTCGACCTGGGGCGTCAACCGGATGCGCGTGGCAATGGCGCTCGACAACACCGGATCGATGAAGGACGACGGCAAGATCGAGGCGCTGCGAACCGCGGCTGCGAGCCTTGTCGATCAACTCAGCGGGCTCTCCAAGAACGCCGGCGACGTCTACATCTCGGTGGTTCCGTTCGCCAAGGACGTCAATGTCGGCGCCAGCAACTACAATCAGAGCTGGATCGATTGGACCGACTGGGAGAACAGCAGTCCGGGCAACACCTATGGAAGCTGTAGCGATCCCAGCTACACGAAAAAAAGCCGCTGCGTAAACAACGGCAAGACCTGGACGCCGGACCATTCGAAATGGACCGGCTGCGTCACCGACCGTACCCAGCCGTACGACGCACAAAGCACAGCGCCGACTACAACCAATGTCGCGACGCTATTTCCGGCCGAGGAATACTATTCGAACAGCGAATACTACTGCAAACCCGGTAATAACCCACTGCTGCAGCCGGTTATGGCGCTGAGCTACGACTGGACCGCGATCAAGAATATGATCAACGCCATGCAGCCCACTGGCGGCACCAATCAGCCGATCGGGCTCGCCTGGGCCTGGCAGTCGCTGCAGACGGGCGCGCCGCTCAACGCACCGGCCGAGGACGGCAACTACACCTATACCCGCGCAATCATCCTGCTCTCGGATGGTCTCAACACCCAGGACCGCTGGCCGTCCTACGGCGATGGCCAGACCCAATTCGGCGGCCAGATCGACGCGCGGCAGAAGGCCCTGTGCGACAACATCAAGGCCGTGACCGATCCCAAGACCGGTGCGCCGGCCTACACGATCTACACCATCCAGGTGAACACCGGTACGCCGGGCGATCCGACCTCGGAGGTCCTGCAATATTGCGCCAGCAGCCCCGACAAGTTCTTCCTGGTCAAGTCAGCGTCGCAGACGCTGACGGTGTTCAACACGATCGGCACGCAGCTCACACAATTGCGCGTCTCCAAGTAGGCCGCGGATCAAGCAGGCGGCGCATCAAGCGCATACGAAAAAGCCCGGCCATTGCTGGCCGGGCTTTTGTTTTTGACGATCCGACGCGCTTGGCGGCGCCCGGCTCAGTGCGAGGCGGTCGCCGGAGCGAACTTCGCGACCAGACCTTCGTAAGGCTTGAACGCCTGCTTGGCGCAATCGCCGTAGAGACCGGCGATCTTCTGTGACTCAGCAACGAACGTCTCGTAGCTGGTGCGCAGGAATTCGCTCTGCGCCTCAAGCGCCTTGTCGAGCGACTTCACGCCCGAGAGCTTTTCCACGAACGACTTGGTGTCCTCGAAGGACTTCTTGGCGTAGTCGCCATAGGCGGTGGCGATCGCCTGAACGCCGCTCTGCACATTGGTCGCGGAGGCCGCAACCGATTCCAGATGCTCTTTGCCGTAGTTCTGAATGTCTTCAATCTTGATCATTGACTCAGGTTCCTTGCCCAGACTTGAAAGCGCATTCCCATTGCCCGGAAGCTCCCGGCCCCCTGACATTGTCAACATAGTGCGATGCACAATTAAGTGTCAACAAGATTTGTGCGTTGCACAATGCTGGTTCGAATCTGCAGCATTTGCAATAAACCCCGGGGGACTACGCAACGGTTGTTTAATCTTTTGGAAACTCGGCCCGCCTAACCTGATTCCCGGACTTTGTTCGCCTTCCGGCAGACAGTCTCGAAAGCTGTTTGTGAACAACACCTTAGCTAGAAGAGCAACCAGCGCGGCCACGGGGCCAAGGTTCAGGGCGAAACTGAACTGTTGCGCAGGCAAGGATCGGCGGCCGCCCGGGCACAATTTCGCCCCACGGACCGGTGATCTAGATAGAAATTGGGACGGGGAAGTAGATGCTTCGTAAAACCTTGGCTTCCTCGCGGGCGTTGCGAGTTGGCGTTCTCGGGCTCGTCACCGTCACGACGGCGATCCTGATCAGCGACAGTGCCGAGGCACGTCGCTACCGGCACCGGCATCACGTCCGCCACAGCCAGGAATCGAGCGAAAGCAACAGCTCACGCTTCGCCTCGATCATCGTCGACGGCAATTCCGGGGCGGTGCTGACCGCAACGAGTCCCGACGGCTTGCGGCATCCCGCCTCGCTCACCAAGATCATGACGCTCTATCTGCTGTTCGAGCGCCTCGACGCCGGCAAGATGAAACTCGATACCGAGATGCCGGTCTCCGAGCACGCGGCCGACCAGGATCCGACCAAGCTCGGGCTGCGGCCCGGCTCGACCATCAGGGTCGAGGACGCCATCAAGGGCCTCGTCACCCGCTCGGCCAACGACGCCGCGGTCGTGATCGCCGAGGCGATCGGCGGCAGCGAGGACGACTTCGCGCGGATGATGACGCGCAAGGCGCGCGCGCTCGGCATGAGCCGGACCGTCTACCGCAACGCCTCGGGCCTGCCGAACGACGAGCAGATCACCACGGCGCGCGATCAGTCGATCCTCGGCCGGGCGATCCAGGATCGCTTCCCGCGCTACTACCGCTACTTCTCGACCACGGCGTTCAATTTCCGCGGCCGCACCATCACCGGTCACAATCGTCTGCTTGGCAAGGTCGAGGGCGTGGACGGCATCAAGACCGGCTACACCCGCGCCTCCGGCTTCAATCTCGTCACCTCGATGCATCGCGGCAACCGCTTCCTGGTCGGCGTCGTGCTCGGCGGCCGCAGCGGCGGCTCCCGCGACGCCATCATGCGCAACCTGCTCGCTGAGAACCTGAGCAAGGCCGCGACCATCCGCACCGCCGCAGCGATCACCGAGCGCAATCCGGCCGACGCCAGGGTCGAGGTCGCCGATGCCGACAGCGCCTCGCGCGCCGATACTTCGCCGGCGGCCGCCTCCGAGCCCGCTTCCGCCGCGATGCAGCCGGCCCGTCCGGCCAAGCCCTCGCTGATGGCCGCTGCTGCCGCCGCGCTGCCGCCGCTCCCCGCCAAGTCGGAGCCGCAGGCCAAGCCCGAGCCGGCGCCGCTGACCTCAGGCGTGATCCAGACCCAGCCGATCGCCGCGATCCCCGGCTCGGCCGAACCGATGAAGCCCGTCAAGGTGAAGACCGTGCAGGTCAGGGCCGGCCAGATCAAGCTCGCCGCCGGTCCGGCGCAGTCGGCACCCCCGATCACCAGCACGATCCCGCAGCGCTCGGACGTCGCCGCCGAGACCTCCCATGCGATGATGGCGCGCGCTGCCGAAACCTCACGGCCCGAGATGCCGCCGCAGCCGGCCAATTTCGGCACCGGCAACGGCATCCTCGGCGTGCTTCCCGCCTCCGCCGTGCAGTCGCCGCCGCCTCCGGCGCCGCAGGCAATGGCCTCGGTCGAGCCCGCCCGCAGCCAGCCCAGTGCCGCCATCAAGCCGGCCGCGCCAATTGCGCACAGCGGCTGGATCGTTCAGGTCGGCGCGCTGGAAACCGAGGGCGAAGCCAAGCAGCGCATCGACCTCGCGCGCAGCTCGGCCCGCGGCCTGCTCAGCAAGGCCGATCCGTTCACCGAGGTGGTCGCCAAGGACAACCGCAAGCTCTACCGGGCCCGCTTCGCCGGCCTCGAGCGCGACCAGGCCGAGCAGGTCTGCCGCACGCTGAAGCGCGCCGACATCTCCTGCATCACCGTTCGCAACTGATCGACGGCAAGATCTGATTTTTGCAGGGCCGGCGCCGCAAGCGCCGGCCCTGTTGCTTTTCGGCGCGCCGTGCTGCTGCACCACCCAAGCTGTCATCGCCCGGCCTGTGCGCAATCGCGCACATGGACCGGGCGATCCGGTGTCGCAGAGACAGTTGATCAATCGATAAGCCGCGGCGTACTGGGTCCCCGGTCAAGCCGGAGGACGACACTGAATGTGCGGCGTCCTGGATTCCCCGCTTTCGCGGAGGACGGCAGCGTCAGCGGAGATTGATCCGCAACTGCCCGCGCGAAAACTTCTCGTCAAGAATTTACGGTTAAGTTTTCCCGAAAGAACGATCGGCCGCGCCAGACGATGGGCGGCGGCACGGGGCATCAATCAGAGATCGGCAGAAACGGCTCTCGGCTTGTGGCGTTGGTAGCGTTGCCGGAGTTAGTGATGCGTGCGAAGCAGAGTGTCCTTGGCCTCGTTGACACGGGCCGCGAGATACGTCGACCCCCCTTGGTCGGGATGCAGTTTCTTCATCAGAGCTCGGTGGGCCCGGCTGATGTCGTCACGCGACGCGCCCGGCTGCAGGCCAAGGATCTGATAGGCCTCCTCGTCCGTCATTTTGCCCCGCGGCGCCGCGCGGCCCTGCCCCCCTGCCCGGTCGCCCTGCGCGTTCTGACGCCAGGCGGGAAACCGGCGGTCCAGATAGCTTTCAAGTAACGCGACGCTCTCGGCATCGAAGCTCGGCACCATAGCCAGCAGTTGCGACAAGTCGAACTCGTCGAGCATGCGGCCCTCATACGGCCCGGCCACGATCCGGCCCCTGAGGACGCCGCTGTCGTGATCGAGGCTCATGTCGAGATATTGCGACCGCACCCGAGAGCTTTGTCCGGCCGCACCGCGCGCGCCGCCGAACATGCCGCCGAAATTGGGAAAGCCGGTCGCGCCAAACGGCGACCAGCCGAGCAGGCCGGCGCCGAAGATGCCGAGCGGGATGGCGACCGCCAGCTCACCCCGGACGCCGGTGAAGGCCGCGACGGCGAGCGCGAGGACACCGCCCGCAAGCCTTATGCCGCGCGCCAGCACAGCCGGATTGGCTGCACGGAACATCTGCAGGGCTGAATAAATCACGACAACGGCAACGATGCCGGCGATCAGGGTTGGCATGCCCGGAATATAGGCGTCCGCGCAGCAAAAAGCATGCGCGGCTTCGTCTCATCCGCGCGCGAAACGTTACCTACTTCATCTGGCCGATCAGCCGAGCCGCACCGTCAGCGGTCTTCGCCAGTTGCAGCAGCGCCTCGCGGCCGCCGGCGGCATAGGCAGCGGCGGCGCGCAGCAATTCGCGGAGCTGGGCGGCGGCGCCGGGATCGAACCTGCACCAGGCGCCGCCGGTGAGGCGCGCGATCTCGCGAAACGCCTGCTCGGCGACCGCGTCGCTGCCTTCCTGGAACATGAAGACGGGTACCTTGAGCAGGCCGAGCTCGCCGGCCTTGACGCACAGCTCGTCGATCGGCTCCTCCATCGCATCGCCGACGAATACCAGCGCCCGCACGCCGGAAGCGATCGCTTCGCGCCGCGTCTCCGTCAGCACCCTGCCGATCTGGGTGTTGCCGCCGCGGCAGTCGATCTTGCCCATCAGCCTGGCGAGCTGCGCACTATCGGAGATCCAGCCGGTGGCGCGGCACTCGTTGAGGCCGCGATAGTAGACGAGACGGATATCGAGGCTGCCGAGCGCTGCGGCCTCGCGGAACATGTCCGCCTGCAGCGTGCAGGCCATGTCCCAGGTCGGCTGCCGGCTCATCGTGGCGTCGAGCGCGAACACCAGCCGGCCGCGGGCGCCGGCGCGGTGCGGCGACATCGCGCGCGCCCTGGCGACGAACGCGGCGATGTCGTCCGAGGTGGACGTCCTTGCGTCCGGCACCGTGGTCCGCGTCTCCGCCGGACGCGGATCATGTCCACTTGTCGGGTTGGTCGGTTCGCGGGCCATCAGCGCCTGCCTCGTACAGCAAACGGTATGTGGGCCGTGATCGCGGATTGGTCAATGCAGCCGGGCTGCCACGCGGCCCGGGCCAAAACAAGTCAGCTGATGAAAACTCAGTTGGTGGCCGAGGTGGAGGGCTGGGACGGTTCCTTCTCGGTTTTCTTCACGCTCAGCGCCTTCTTGAACTTGTCGGTCAGGCTCTGCTGCTTGTCGACCGGCACGTAGAGCGATACCGGTCCCGGCTCCAGGATCTTCGGCGGCGCGTTCCTGGTGTCGACCGGAGCGACATCGCTGTCGGTGTCGGCAAGGAATTTATCGAGCATGGCCTCGATCGAGTTCTTGGCGGCGGCCGGCCCGGTGTCGCGCATGTCGTTGTGCTGGAAGTTGGTGTTCACCACGGTGATACCGGCCTTCTCGCACTCGTCGGCGTCAGGCACGACGCCGGGATCGGGCTTGAACTGCGCGTCACGCGAACGGAACGACAGGATCTTGAATTTGCCGTCGGTCAGGAACGGCACGCGCAGATTGTCGAGCGTCACGACCTTCTTGATCTCGTCGGGATACTGCTTGGCGAAATACATCGCGATGTCGCCGCCATTGGAGTGACCGACCATCGTGAGTTTGGTGTAGTCGGCATTCGGATGGCGCTTCTTCATCTCCTCGATGGCGAATTTGATGTTGGTGATGCCGCGCTGATACTGCGGCAACCGGCCGACATAGAGCTCGCCGACCTTGGTCACCATCGGCCCGTCCGACGGCAGGTCGTT
Organism: Bradyrhizobium semiaridum; assembly: GCF_020329505.1. Classification (GTDB taxonomy): domain Bacteria; phylum Pseudomonadota; class Alphaproteobacteria; order Rhizobiales; family Xanthobacteraceae; genus Bradyrhizobium; species Bradyrhizobium semiaridum. The sequence continues at coordinate 51,371 of NZ_JAGKJJ010000008.1, read as the reverse complement.
CTGAATGCTGATCGCCAGATAGCCGCGCGCCGCAAACACGTTCGCGAGGAAGGAGTACTCGGTGAACTTGACAGTGTTGCCGTGGTTGAGGATCGCCACCGGCAGCTTGATCAGGCCGGCATCCGCCTGCATCTCCTTGTCGAAACGCACCGCGACATCGACCGCGACCGGCCGCTCATCACGCGTCGGATCCTTGAACATGATGGTTTCGTGACGGATCGCCCACTTGCTCGCGGTGAAGTAGGCCGCCGTGAGAACCACGGAGAGCGAAAGCAGAACTGTAATTCCACGTTTCATGACGTCCTCAAGCGCCCGCCTTAACGGCTTATTCTCCGGAGTCGCTGCGGGCTCCTTGTTTAGAATATATGTCACGGTGGCGTGACAGGAAGTCTAAAAGTTGGGACTTTTCAGCACGTTCGTTGTGCGTCGCACACAACCTTTATGCATTTGCCGCCAATGCTGCGAGACCGCGGTATCAAGGCACCTCAATTGGAACTCAGCCGGAACAGCTCGATCAGTAGCCTAAGAACCGGGAAGGACGCCGCCTTGTTCCGCCCCATCGCGTGCAGATAGCCGGAAGTTCCGCTCGATCATAGCTGCGCGCCTCCAGCCCCCGGAAGTGACGATCGTCATCCCTTGAGGCAGGACGCCGGGCAGGCCGCTAGCTGCCGAAGATATCGTGAACCTCGAGCGGCTTGTCGACCTGGCTGAACCATTCGGCCCGGTTGGCGGCCCGCCGCCGACCGCGCTCGTCGAGCGGCAGCTTGAGTTGGCGCAACAGGCCCATGACCTCCTCCCGCGCGGTGACATGGCCCATGCTCGGGCGGGTGCCGAGCGTCGCCTCGTCGATGTCGTCGAGCGCGGTCAGGCCGCGCGGAAAGAACTCGCGATACACCACGCGCTCGGCAAAACCGTCGACCGAGCGGAAGCCGAGCCGCAGCGACAGCTGCTTGAGGCCGTCGGCAACCAGCTGCTTGTTGCGCGAGCCGAGCATCGACAACCGGTTGCGGACCACGATCCAGTCGGTGGTGGCGCCGTCGAGCTGGCGGCGCTTGCGCCTGGTGTCGCGGACCATCTCCGCGTAATGGCTCTCGCCGGTCACCGCGTAGGTCGCGGGATCGAGCGTGCCCAGCACGTCGAAATCGAGGAAGCTGTCGTTGATCGGCGTCACCAGCGTGTCGGCCATCGAATGGGCAAGGCGCATCAGGTAGCTGTCCGAGCCGGGCGTATCGATGACGATGAAGTCACAGGCGCGCTCGACCGCGCTGATCGCCTCCATGAATTGCTGGAACTCGGCCTGCTCATTGTCCGCGATCTGCATCGTCTCGCCGTATTTGATGCAGGTGTGCACCGGCAGTTCGAGATCGAGCCCGGTGCGCTGCGCCCAGGCCCGGCGATTGCCGATGTAGCGGGTGAAGCTTTGCTGCCGGCAGTCGAGATCGATGCTGGCGACGCGCTGTCCGGCCTTCAGGAGCGCGACGGCGATATGCAGGGCGGTGGTCGACTTTCCCGAACCGCCCTTCTCGTTCCCCAGCACGACGACGTGTGCGGAGCCGGACTGTCCCTGACTGGCCTGCACTAACATGACTCAACCTTTGGCAGTATCTTCAAAGCGCATGCGGACATGGTCAAGTGAAATGCATCACGGCGACGGGAATTCAATCGCTGCCTTCCTTAATCATGAATCGCTCGCTCGCGAGGGCTGCGTCGATCGGCGGCAGCGCGAGGCCGATCCGCGCGCGAGCGACATCAGGTAGAGCTGATCGCGACACCGCGGTTTGCGGATTGCGGTTCGCTCTTGGTAAGCTCGGCTCCCCGCCGAACGCCAAACCCGCCCACCCCTGACTTGCCTCACGAGCCGAGATCCGATGCCGAGAAATCCTGCCGTCGTCCGCACCGTCCCTGCCCTTCGCCGCGCCGTCGACGCGCTGCGCGCCAGAAAGGCAACCGTCGCGCTGGTCCCAACCATGGGCGCCCTGCATGACGGCCATGTCTCGCTGGTGCGCCAAGCCAGGCGCCGTGCACAGCGCGTCGTGGTCTCGATCTTCGTCAATCCGACGCAGTTCGCTCCGACCGAGGATTTCGGTTCGTATCCGCGCACGTGGAAGGAAGACGTCGCCAAGCTCGCCGCCGAGAATGTCGAGCTGATCTGGCACCCCGATGTGACGGCGATGTATCCGGAAGGCTTTGCGACGCGGATCGTGCCGGAAGGGCCGGCCACCGCCGGGCTCGAGGATCGCTTCCGGCCGCATTTCTTCGGCGGCGTCGCCACCGTGGTCGGCAAGCTGTTCACGCAAGTCCGGCCCGACGTCGCGATCTTCGGCGAAAAGGACTTTCAGCAGCTCCGCGTCGTCACCCAGATGGCGGCTGACCTCGACCTCGGCGTCAAGGTGATCGGCTCGAAGACGGTGCGCGAGCGCGATGGCCTCGCGATGTCCTCGCGCAACGTCTACCTGTCAGCCGAGGAGCGGCGCACCGCTCCCACGCTGCACCGGGTGATGAAGGACACCGCCGCCCGCCTGCGCGCCGGTGAAAACACGACAAGCGCGATGGCCGCCGGCGCCGCGGCGATCACGCAGGCCGGTTTCGTGCTCGACTATCTCGAGGTTCGCCATGCCGCCACGCTGGCGCCGATCAACTCGCTCAAGGATGGGCCGATGCGGATGCTGGTGGCGGCGAAGCTCGGCACCACCCGCCTGATCGACAATATCGCGGTGTAGGACTGCGATATCGCATTCTGCAGCGCGCCCACCACCTGCGGCGCCGGCTGCTCGGACTGCAGTGGGACATCTACAGGCGCCTGCTTGCGATCCTTGATCGGCAGACGAGCAACTTCCGATCGCGATCAACGTCAAGGGCCAGTCCAACCTCAACGACGCTACCAGCCGGATCCTGCGCGAGACTACAATCTAGAGCAGCCCGAGATCGCGCAGCTCGCGGCGCATCGGTTCCGGCATCGAGGCCACGCTGGCGACGCTGGATTTGGTGAGGTCTGACGGCGCGGAGTCCGCCGTCAGGTAGCGCCAGCCCTGGAACGGGCGCATCGGCCGCGGCGAGACCGCGATCACCTTGGGCTGCATCACGATGCGGCAGCGTCCGATGCCGTCCTTGTCGCGGAACGGCTCGATCGCGATGATCTTCTCGCGCGCGGCGATCTCGCCGCGGATCACCCAGTAGAGCGAGCCGCCGGCGAGAATCTCCTCCTCGCGCTTCGGCGTCATCCGCGTGATGTGGACGTGACGGAGCGGCAGGCCTTTTTTCTTCGCGGTCGCCATCCGTTCGGCGACCCAGCCCTTGAGTTCCTTGACCGAGTCGCAACCGACGGCAAGCTTGATGAGATGAAGCGGCATGGGCCGGATGTAACGGCCGGCGCGCCCTTTGAAAAGGGAGCGCACCACGCAGCGGTGGATATCGGTGACGTCGGAAACGCGCGGTGGCGTTGACGCCGGCGCGCCTATTCCTCGCTGGCGGCAGCCGGTGCGCTCGCCGCGGGAACCGCGGCGGCGGGTGCAGCCGGCGGCGGCGGCGCGATCTGGACCGGGCGCTTCGGCGCCGGCGGCCGCTTGGCCGCCGCAACGGCCGGCGGCGGGCCCGGCGCGCGCGCGGCCGGAGCCGGCGCGGCGGCTGCCGACGGCCTCGCCGGTTCGGGCGTCATGATGCTGACCGGCGGCGTCGACGACGCGCTCGGAAACTCGGCATTGGTCGGCTTGCCCGTCGGCATCGACGGCGGCAGCGCTGCGACGAGACCGGCGGCCGACGGCTGCGTTGCCGGCGCATTCCATGACGCCGTGTAGCGGGTGATCAGGTTCTCGTAGGTGCGCTCGTTCATGTTGGCGATCACCTGGTGGTTGTCGCCGAGCGAGCGGAAGGCGGGGCACGCGGTCGGCGTGCAACGGTCGCGCGCCATCAGCACGTAGGCCATCAGACCGTAACGATCATGCTCGATGGCGCGGCGCAGCGCCTGCAGCTCGGTGGTCGAATTGCGTTCGGCGGTCGCGAGGTCGCCGAACGCGGTCAGGCGCGAGATCTGGGACGCGGCATAGCTGACCGCGGCCGCGGCGGTGTCGGCCGAGCCGAACAGCACCTTCTCGCAGGCATTGAGGACGGCATCCCCGGCGAGATCGTCGACGCAGGCGAGCGCCGCCACCGTCTGCCCGGTCGCCTGCGCTGTGCGCAGCTCGGCGGACGCGCCCTGCCCGCCCGGCGTGAAGCCGCGAATGGTCGCTGCGACCGCCACCGCGATCGACAGCAGCGTGATGACGGTCAGCGCGCCGTTGGCGACGGATTTCTCCGCACGCAACAGCGTGACCAGCACGACAATTCCGAAGAAAGCTGCCGCGGCGAGTGTCAGCCAGGTCGGGAAGGTCGGCGAGCGCCAGATTTGATCCAGTGAGGAAGCCCAATTCGACCAATTCATGCGCAATGTCCCTTAGCGTAAGCACAAACGGCGGCGGCGAACACCGTCATCCGGCATTCAACCTTCAGCAGAATGGGTCCGCGAACGGGGCCTTTTGACGGCGGCCGGGGCGGAACCGCCCCACCCGCCGGCTTGCGCTCCGGGTCCATCAGGACAGCACGAGCTGGCTCTCCTTGGCCACGCGTTCGAAAGCTTCGGTCGAGCTCTTGATCCGGTACAGGCAATCGTCGCCGTCGATCGGCAGCAGCCGGATCACCTGGTAGGTGCCGCTCGCGGCAGGACGCGCCACATTGCTGGCGGTGAAATAGACCGTCTCTCCAACGGAGTACTTATGCTTCAACGCCCTCTCCATTTTTTCGAGATTACCGGCGTGAGCGTGCTGTCCCTCAGCTTGCACCGGCATTTCAGAACCCTGTGACAACCTAGCACAGCCGAGCGCCCGAAATCCAGCAGGATCGGGACATGGCGAAGTTGCAGTTTTTGCAGGTTTTTCAGAGCGATACGGAGCAAATTGCGTGCCAGACTGAAATTGGCCGCGCCCGCCCTGCAACCCTCGGGTTCCATCGGCTCAGGCGGTGTGCGGCAGCCTACCGTCGGGGCTCGCATGGTCGACCGCGGCCGGGAGCTGCTGGGCCAGCACCTGGGAGAGCTGGTCGATCGGAATGCCGAACTTGGCGGCCAGCTGCTTGACCGTATCGCTGCCGAGCACCTGCTGGAGCTGCTCGGCCGTGATCGGCAGGTTCTGGCCGGTGCCGATCCACGATTTGACCTGCTCGCCGAGGCCGGCCCGCTCGAGCCTGGCGACGATTGCCGACAGCCCGCCCTGGCCACCATTGCCCAACACTTCGCCGAGCACCGCCGGGAGCACCGCAGTGCCGAGCTGACCAAGGATGCCCTTCAGCTCCGGCGAGTTTTCAAAGGAATCAAGAATGCCCATCGCGAGCCCTTTCGCAGCGCATTGCACCAGATCGCCGCCGGATTGAGACGCCATTGCCGGCCGCCGTCAAGGCGCGATCCGGACAGCCGCGGTCACAATCAGCGCCGTGGCGTCAGGCGTCCTCAAAGCGGCCGATCCGCAGCGTCTCGGCCAGGCCGTCACGGGTCCATTCCTGGAACGCCGGCAGCGCCATCATGGCGTCGACATAGGGCTGCGCTTCCGGCTTCACCGGAATGGCATAGGTGCGGAAGCGATGCACTACCGGCGCGTACATGGCGTCTGCCGCGGAGAAGTCGCCGAACAGGAACGCCCCCTGCCGGCCGTAGCGCGCATGGCAATCGGCCCAGATGTCCTGGATGCGCGCGATATTGGCTTTGGCGTCGTCGGACAGCGCCACGGCGCGGATCGGCCGGTGCAGGTTCATGCCGCATTCGCTGCGCAGCGGCCCGAAGCCGGAATGCATCTCCGCCGAGATCGCGCGGGCATGGGCACGTGCGGCGCGGTCGGCGGGCCACAGCTTCTTGTCCGGAAACTTCTCGGCGAGATATTCGATGATCGCCAGCGAGTCCCAGACCGTGACATCGCCATCCACCAGCGTCGGCACCTTGCCGGCCTTGCTCAAGCTGAGGATGCGCTCCTTGTCCGCCTTGTCATCCGTGTAGAGCGGAATGAAGACTTCCTCGAACGGGATGTTGTTGGCCCGCAGCGCGAGCCACGGCCGCATCGACCAGGACGAATAGTTCTTGTTGCCGATCACGAGCTGCAGCATGCCGGAGAATCCTGTTGGGAGCCGTACCTTGCCATAGTGCATTGCACGCGTTCAACCTGTACATCACGCGGGACTGACGCGGGTGTTTGGCCACGGCGCATTCGAAGGAAGGCAACATGACGGGCTATTGGGTCGATGCCGCAGCGGTCGGCTTCTTCGCGCTGGAATGGCTGGTCTACGCCCTCACGCTGGAACGCACCGCCTATGGCCGCGACAGCCTGTCGGCCCGCATGCATCTCTATCGCGAGATCTGGGTCCGCAACCTGCTCAACCGCGACGCGCGGATGGTCGACATGCAGATCATGGCCTCACTGCAGAACGGCACCGCGTTCTTCGCCTCCACCAGTCTGATCGCGATTGGCGGCGGGCTGACCTTGCTGCGCGCTACCAGCGATGCGATCGCCGTGCTCGGCGCGCTGCCGTTCAATCTCAGTCCTTCGCCCGCACTGTGGGAGGTGAAATGCGTCGGGCTGATTCTGATCTTCATCTACACCTTCTTCAAGTTCGCCTGGGCGTACCGTCTGTTCAACTATGTCGCGATCCTGTTCGGCGCGATGCCGCCGGCGAACGAGCGCGACACACCGGCCGCGGAGGCGCATGTGATCCGCACCACGCGGGTGTTCGAGAATGCCGGCCAGCACTTCAACCGCGGCCAGCGCGCGTTCTTCTTCGCACTCGCCTATCTCGGCTGGTTCATCAGCCCATGGGTGCTGTTTGTCACCACCGCCGCGGTGGTGATCGTGATCTGGCGCCGCCAGTTCGCCTCGAATGCCTGGCAGGCGATGGGGAGCTGAATCTCGTCTCGCTCGTCCCGTTCTTACGAGAGCCATCCTCTCGCGCAGTTCCGTAGCCCGGATGGAGCGCAGCGCAATCGGGGGACAATCTCTCGGCGGCGGCACCCCGGATTGCGCTGTGCTCCATCCGGGCTACGCACTCCGTGCCACAAACTACATGAACAGAACAATCACCGCGATGGCGAGGGGCGACAGACAGACGATGCTGGCTCGATAAAGCAGCTCTCCGACGACCGGGCCCCGCACGCGGCCTACGCCAGCACGAAGGCGCTCACCGCAGCGACGAGCAGCGCCGCACTGAAGATCGCCACGCCAAGACAGATGCGCGCCGGGAGAGAGTATGAATCGAGGTCGGGCCGGTGAATCATGACGTCCTCCCTGTCGCATTGGGCAGGAGCGCGATTGGTCTCTCTGTCACCGATGATCGCCATGTGCCGCTCGATGGAAAGTGCACTCCCGTTTCACCGAAAGCGAGGACAATCTTTTGTTTGGGCGCAGGAACGTACCCGGAAACGCTCATTTGGCTAAGTTGCCTAAGTCCCGGGCGTAAGGTTCCCAAATATCGAAGAACAACCCCATGCAAAGGAGCCCGGCGGCTGTTGGCACTGCAACAAGACGGTTTGACATGTCGGGCAACTCAGCTGCACTATTCCATTATTCCGAAATCGCGCCGAGACCCTCGCCCAAAGCCCGGGCATGGCGAGCTATGGGGCGTGGCCGACTGCCCAAGGCGACGGCCCTGCCCTACGACGCGAAATCGCGCGGGGTGAAATCGAGGTCGAGCACTTTCCATTCGCCGTAGCGATCCCGCGGCAGCATCGCATAGGGCTGACAGGCCTGCAGCGCGCTGGTGGCGCTTTGCAGCAGCAGCGGGCCCTTCGCCGACGCGGAGGCCTCGATCAGCTGCGGGGCCGCTGCGAGCCTGCCGTCCGGCGTCATGAACACGCGCAGCTTGACCCTGACTTCGTCGCTGGTGCTCAGCTGCGCCGGACGCTTCATGCAGCTGCGCAAATGGCGGCGGAATTCGGCGGCCACGCCGGAGCCGACATCGGCCTTCTCGGTGGCCGGCGCGTCGAAACTGTCCTTGCCGCCCTCATTGCTCGACGGCGCGGCGGCCGACGTCGGCGCCGCGATATCGGGCGGCAAGCCGAGCAGGACGTTGTACTTGACCGTGAGGTCAGGCTCCGGCGGCCTGTAGGCCGATGGCGCGGGCGGCGGTTGCTGCACCGTCGGCTGCGGTGCCGGCGGCGTCTGCGGCGTTTGAACTGCTGGCGGCGGCTCGGCGGCCGCGCGCTGCGGCGGCGGACTTGGTTTCGGCGGCGGTGGGGTCGCCTGCTTCTGTTCAGGCTGCGGCGGGGGCGCAGGTGCTGGCGCAGCCACCTCCGGCTTGGCCGTCTCGGCCGGCTTGTCGAGCGAAGGCAGTTGCAGCTCGGGACTAGGCGATGGGCTCGGCGCGGGCGCAGGATCCTGCTGGACCTCGGCGACCTCCTGCGGCGTCACGACCTCGACCGGCACCGTGTCAGCGGCGACAGGATCGAACTGATGCACCTCGGAGAACAGCAAAATCAGCGCGAGCAGCAGCAGGTGCACGAGCACCGACGCCATCAGATCCGCGTTTGGCCGGAATTTCATCCCACTCGATCACGTCGTGATGTCTCCCCGTCTCCCACAATAGCGGTCGGGGCCAGTCCGCCTCAATCCCGTTTCGGCGCGAGATGCGGATCGGCCCGGCGGCCTTAGCACGATCCACAAATCCGTGTCGCGGCCTTCCGAACGGGACAAAAGCGCCGCATCATCGCGGCTTGGCGCCGGCGATGGCGGAGATCTCCTGCATGTCCTCGCCAGAAAGCTCGAAATCGAAAATGTCGATGTTCTCCTGCAACCGCTCCAGCTTCGCGGTGCGCGGGATGGCGGACACATTCTGCTGCACCAGCCAGCGCAAGCAGACCTGGGCGGCCGTCTTGCGGTAGCGGTCGCCGATCCGCGCCAGCACGCGGTCGCCCTTGACCCGCCCCTTGGCGATCGGGCTGTAGGCGACGAAGGCGAGGCCGTGGCGCGCGCAGGCCTCAATCACGTCGGCCTGGTCGAGATAGGGATGGTACTCGATCTGGTCGCAGGCGAGCGGCTCAGGACAGGCCGCCACCGCCTCCTCGATCAGCGCCACGCCAAAGTTCGAGACGCCGATGGAGCGCGCCAGGCCCGCCCGCTTGACCTTGGCCAGTGCGCCGAGCGTCTCCGCCAGCGGCACTTGCGGGTTGGGCCAGTGCAGCAACAGCAGGTCGATCTCGGTCATGCGCAGCCGCACCAGGCTCTCCTTGGCCGAGCGCTCGAGATCACCAGGCCGGAAATGCGTGGTCCAGACCTTGGTGGTGACGAAGATGTCGTCGCGCCTGACGCCGGAGGCGCGCATCCCCTCGCCGACCTCACGCTCATTGTCGTAGATCTGCGCCGTGTCGATGTGGCGATAGCCGAGCCGCAGCGCCTGCTCGACGATCCGCGCGCAGGTGCGCCCGCGCAATTCCCATGTGCCGAGCCCGATCGCCGGGATCTCGGTGCCGTTGCCTGCGACGACGTTCATGCATCCATTATGCGCGCATGGCGGCCCGCTGCCAACTCACGCATGCGCGGGGCTCGGCGGCGCTAATCGCCGGCAGGTTCCACCTTGTAGCCGTCGGTCAGCGTCTTCAGGAAGGCGATGATGTCGGCCTCGTCCTGTGCCGTCATCGCCGGCGTGTCGCCGAGGTGGCGCTCGAACGGCGGATCGGCCACGTCGATATTGGCGTGATACTTCTCCGGCAGGTCGTCGTACTTCTTCAGCTTGCCGTCGGCGTCGCGCGGAAAGACTTTCTCCGGATTGGTGTCGCGGAAATTGTAGAAGTCGAGCACCTGTTCGAGGCTGCGGAAGACGCCGTTGTGGAAGAACGCCCTGCGGGTCGCCGTGTTGCGCAGCGTCGGCGTCAGGAACATGCCGCAATATTGCGTCTGCTCGGAAACGTCGCTGCGATGCGGGCCGCAGACGCCGAGATCGAAATAGGCGGGATCGCGGTTGCGCTCCAGTGCGGGGTTGCGCGGCGCGCCGAGCGCTTCGTACTGATGATCGGTGAACAGCGGCGGCAGGCCATCATGGCTCGGCGCCGAGGTATGACAGCCGCCGCAATTGGCCTTCTCGGGATCGTTGAACAATTGCAGCCCGCGCAGCTCGGCCTCGCTGAGCCGCGCCTTGCCCTCGAGCCAATAGTCGAACTTGCTGGTGTAGGGATGGAAGCTCGGCTCCTCGACCTGATAGCGCGCGACGGCGAACATCGCCTCCGAGACAAGCAGGCTCGGGTTGCCGAAGATCTGCGCGCCGAACAGTTCGGCGAAGCGCTGGGCATAGGGGACGTGGCGCAGCTTCTCGGCCACCAGCTCGACGCTGCCGCCATCCATCTCGTTGGGATCGAGCAGCGGGAAGATCGCCTGGTCCTGCAGCGTATCGGCGCGGCCGTCCCAGAACAGGCCGCCCTGCGGCACGATGTTGGCGGCCGACGCGGCAGTCGCGGTCGCCGTCTTCTTGGCGCGCGCGGCCTGCTGGCCGATCGCGGCCATCTGGGCGAGCGGCACGACATTGTCATCATCGTCCTTCTCGGGCCCGATGCTGAAGCTCGGCTCGCGCTCGAGATAGGTCAGTCCGGGAACGGCGCGCGTACCCTGCCGGGACAACGAGGGACCGCCGAGCATCACCGGCCCGTCATTGGGCGGGCCATAGGCGTGGTCTGGGCTGTGGCAGGACGCGCAGGACAGCGCGCCCGACGACGACAACGAGGCGTCGTAGAAGATCTTCTGGCCGAGCTGGGCCATTGCAGACAGCGGCGCGACCGGCGGCCGCCTGAGCTGCACCGGGTTCGGGTTCGTGCCCGGCAGCAGCCCTTGCGTCTCGACTGCCGCGACGGCGCCGGCCATGCAAAGCAGGCCGGCGCCGAGGAGCCACGAAATGCGGCCGTTCATGTCAGAAGCCGATACCGCTTAGTGGTGATGGTGATCATCCGGCGGGCTGACGATGACCGTGCCGGCGGTCGGATCGAGGAACAGCGTGTCCTGCTTGTACTCGTGGTCCTGGCCATGGCCGCGATCGAAGTCGAACAGGTCGGTGATCGATTCGACGTCGGCGTCGAACGAGCCGCCGCCGATGCGCTTGCCGTTCAGCCAGTTGTCCTCGATGAAGCGCACCACGGACGCTTGCGAGATCCGCGTATGGCTGACGTAGTTGCGTTTGGCGAAGGGCGAGACCACGATGAAGGGAATGCGGGTGCCCGGTCCGCAGCGGCCGTTCACCGGCTCGCCGTTGAGACCCTTCGGCTGTTTCTGCTTGTCGACGCCGCGACCGCACTGGCCGGGACCGTTGACCTGGTCGGCGGTCGGATCATAGGAGGCACTGGTCGGCACCGCATAGGCGTGGTCGTACCAGCCGTCGGAGTCGTCATAGGTGATGATCACGGCCGTCTCGCGCCACTCCGGCTGCTTTTGCAGGAAGTTGATCAGCTCGACATTGCCCACCTGCTCGTCGAGCGGATCGGAATTGCCGGGGTGACCGTCCTGATAGGCCGGCATCTTGATGTAGGAGACCGCCGGGAAGTTGCCGGCCTTCACCGCGGCGTAGAAGTCCTCGAGATCGTAGCTATGATTGGCCGGATCGACCGTCTTGCCGTCGGCGGCGTAGGTGTGGCCGACCGCCTGCACCGAGCTCGGCCGCGCGTGGGTCGGGTTCGCGGTCGACTTGTAGTACTGGAACCAGGCGTGGTGCGGGATATAGTCCGTGATGGTCCCGTTGACGTTGCTGGAGAACGTGCTGCGCGCACAGCCCGTCGTGTTGTTGGCGTTCTTCAGCGTGAGGTCGAAGCCGCCCATGAAGCTGCCCCAGCTGACGCGCTCGGCGTTCAGCAGGTCGCCGATGTTCTTGCCGGTCATCAGCACCGTGCTCGTCGTGCTCGAGCACTGGTCGTAGGCGGGGTCGGTGTCGCCGATCAGCGTCAAGCCGCCCTGCCCGTCCGAGATCGAGGACGAGCTGCCGACGATGTTCTGCGCGCCATTGGTCTGGCCCGCGATCACCGCGAGCGCGCCCTGCGTCGACGGCCCGTAGGTGTCGGTATAGGCGTTGTCGCTCATGGCGAAGTTCTGCGCGTAATTCCAGAACGCCGTGACGGTGTTGCCGTCGAAATAGCCCATCACCTGCCCGTTGGTGCCGAAGGCGCCGACGCCGCCGGCGGTGCCGCGGCCGGTGTATTTTGGAAACAGGTCGGCCTTGCCGTTGTCATAGGCCTGCTGCTCCGGCGTGTAGGCATGGTTCTGCGATTTGGTGTTGGCCTGGGTGCGATCGAGCCGGAACGGATTGGCCGCGCCGGTGCCATTGGCCGGGTTGGTGTTTGGATTGTTGGTCAAGAGGTCGGCGTTGGCGAGGTTGTTCACCTTCGGCGTATGCGGCTTCGCAACGAACGGAATCGACCCGGACGGATTGGCCGCATTCGGATACGTCGCGAAATAATGATCGAACGAGCGGTTCTCATTGAAGATCACGACGAGATGCTTGATCGGCGTCGCCGTGTGGATGTCGTGCGGATGATGACCGTTGCCGCGATTGCCGTGATCATCCTGGTTGCCCTGGCTATCCTGCGCGGCATAGACCCAGGTGCCGCACGCAACCGCGGCAGCGACCAGGCAGATTCCGACTGTCGAAAGAAGTTTGTCTTTCACGTAGAGCCCCTTGTTTTTTACAGATTTATGACGTCGACCTGCGACACATTAGCCACCTCGAATGACAGCGCCGTGTCAGTTGTGTGCAATCGGCAAGGGATTGCGCGATGGCGTTCAGACGCGTCGAGGTGCAAGCTCTTGCGAGCCTCGAAGATGCCCGGCTTGACCGAGCGATCCAGTATTCCCAGAGACAGTCGTCATTGAGCCGATAGGCCGCGGCGTACTGGATCGTCCGGTCCATGTGCGCAATTGCGCACAGGCCGGGCGATGACAGCGGTGGATGAGGACAAAGCTTCGCGCCCCCTCAGGGTGACGAGACCGAGAGCAGTTAGTCCTTCATTCCGGTGATGGAGGTGCTGACGGTCCTCGGGTCGCGCATCGGCCAGCGGCCGCTCTCGACCTGCGCGAGGAAGTCGCCGACGATGCGGTTGTACTCGTCGGGCTCCTCGATGTTGATGGCGTGGCCGCAGTTCGGCATCACCGCGAGCGCCGCCGACGGGATGTTCTGCTTCATCAGGATGCCAGGCAGCAGGCACGGCCAGTCCTCGTCGCCGGTGATGATCAGCGTCGGCACCGTGATGCGCTGCATCTCATCGGTGAGCGTGTAGAGCGAGGGCCGCTCCTTCTGCACGCCTTGCTGGGTATTGGCCGATCCCACCGCCGAATGCTCGGCCAGCATCGCCTTGAACTCGGCGTGGCCGCGCGGATCCTTGTTCTGGTACTGCACGCGGGTCGGCCCGTGGGCGTAGCGCTCGGCAAACGCCGCCATGCCCTCCTTGCGGATCGTGGCCGCGATCACGTCGGCCTCGGCGCGGAACGTCTCGCGCTTGTCGAGCTCGGCACCGTAGCCGCAGCCGCCGATGCACAGCGACAGCGCGCGCGCATGGTGACGGATCCCGAAATGCAGCGTGGCAAAGCCGCCCATCGACAGGCCAACGATGTGCGCCTTCTCCGCGCCGATGTGATCGAGCACAGCCAGGATGTCGTCGGCCGCCCGCGCCTGCGAGTAGGACGCGACTTGCTCCGGCACATCCGACGGCGGAAAGCCGCGCGCGTTATAGGCGATGGTGCGGTAGCGCTTGCCGAAGTGCCGCATCTGCGGCTCGTAGCTGCGCAGGTCGCCGGCGAATTCATGGACAAGGATCACAGGATGACCCGATCCGGTCTCCTCGAAATACAGCCGGACGCCATCGTCTGTCGTCGCAAAGGGCATGTTGATCTCCTGCCTTCTTGGTTCGGATGTTACGGGATGGTTGCTGCTCCCGGCGGCTTGCTGCGCGGCAGATAGGTGCCGTGCCCCTTGGCACCGACGAGCTTGCCGTCATCGACGACGACCTTGCCCCGCACCATGGTCAGGACCGGCCAGCCGGTGACCTTAAGGCCCTCATAGGGCGTGTAGTCCGAACCGTCGTGGATCAGCTCGTGGCGGATCGTCACCTTGCGCTTCGGGTCCCACAGCGCGATGTCGGCGTCCGAGCCGACCGCGATGGTGCCCTTGCGCGGATAGAGTCCATAGATCTTGGCATGGTTGGTGGCGCTGAAGGCGACGAAACTGTTGAGATCGATGCGGCCCTTCACCACGCCTTCGGAGAACAGGATCGGCAACCGCGTCGCGACGCCGGGGATGCCGTTCGGCACCCAGCGGAAACTTGTGCGGCCCTTCGGCGCCAGCTTGCCCTGAGGGTCGTCGTAACGGAACGGGCAATGATCCGACGAGAACACCGAAAACACCTTCTGCTGCAAACCTTCCCAGCAGGCCGTCTGGCTGGCAAAATCACGCGGCGGCGGCGAGCAGACGTATTTCGCGCCCTCCATGTTGAGCTGGTCGAGATCCTTCTCAGTCAGAACAAGGTATTGCGGGCAGGTCTCGCCCATCACGCGCAGCCCGCGCTGCTGGGCACGGCGGATCTCCTCCATCGCCTCGCGGTTCGAGACGTGCACGATCATGATGGGCACATCGACGAGCTCGGACAGCGAGATCGCGCGATGGGTCGCCTCGCGCTCGACCGGGATCGGCCGCGATGTTGCGTGGAAGCGCGGCGCGGTGTTGCCGGCGCGCTCCAGCCGGTCGGTGAGGAAGCGGATGGCGTCGAAGTTTTCCGCATGCACCATCAGCATCGCGCCGGTCTCGCGCGCCACCGACATGGTCTCCAGCAGCTCGCGGTCGGAGAGCGCGAGGCCCTCATAGGTCATGAACACCTTCAGCGAGGTGTAGCCATCCTCGACCAGCGCCGGCAGCTCCTGGCCCAGCACGTGCTCGGTCGGATCGGTGACGATGAGATGGAAGGCAACGTCGACATGGCACTCGCCTTCCGCCAACGCATGATAGCTCTTGAGCGCCTCGCGCAGCGTCTGGCCCTTCTCCTGCAGGCAGAACGGCAGCACCGTGGTGGTGCCGCCGAATGCCGCCGAGCGCGTGCCGGTGGCAAAGCCGTCGGCCATCACGATCCCCTCGCCCGACGGCTGGGCGAAGTGGACATGGCTGTCGATGCCGCCCGGCAGCACCAGCCGCCCGGTCGCATCGATAATCCGCGCTGCCGAACCGAGATTCTGTCCGAGCACCGCGATCCTGCCGTCGCTGATGCCGACGTCGCAGGCAAAAGTGTCGGAAGCGGTGACCACCGTGCCGCCGCAAATGATGGTGTCGAGGGCCATCAGCGGCCTCCTTGTTTCGGTGAGCGGTGTTCGATGACGGCGGCCAGCGGCTCGGCCAGCCCGCGCGTCGGCTTGGCGTCCGGCCGGCGGAACGTGCCCGCTATCGCCTTGCGCGGCTTGAGCACCGCGAGCGTCTCCGCCTGGCGCACCGCGGCGCCGACCGGATCGATCACCGGCACCGGGATGCGATCACCGACCCTGGCGGCGAGCCCGGCAAGCGGCGCACCCGAGAGAATGACGACATCGGCGTTGTCCTCCTCGACCGCGCGGTTGGCGAGCGCAACCAGCAGCTCTTCCTTCTCGGCCTGCACCTCCGAGATCGACTGAAACGCACCGCCGAGCGCGCGGATGCCGGCGCAGCGCGCGCCCATGCCGTGCATCGCGACGCATTCTTCGTACCACGGCGCCAGCGCGCCGGCGAAGGTCACGATGGAAAAGCGCCGCCCGACCATGCAGGCGGTGAGCATCGCGGCCTCGGCAAGGCCGACGACGGGAAATGAAAACAGCTCGCGCGCGCCGAACAGGCCGGGGTCGCCGAACGCGGCGATCACGGCGGCATCACAATCGTCGCCGGCCTCGGCGAGCATTTCCAGGGCGATGGCGCCGCCGACCTGCGCTTCCGCGCGCGTCGCGATATAGGGCACGCCGCGCGACGCCGTCAGCGGCACCAGTTCGGTGCCGGCCGAGACAACCTTGCTGCCGGCGGCGTGCAGCAGGTCGGTCACCGCCGCCGTCGTATTCGGATTGAGCAGCAGGATCTTCATCGTCAGGCCTTCCCTGTCTTGCGGCCGCGCGGCCTTGTGGGCACCTCGGGCACAGCGGCGGTGTCCGCCGTCTCATCGAGCGTTTCGACCACGATCTCGCCGGTGCGGCGCACGTGATGCGCCAGCACCTGCCCGGCCCGCGCGGCATCGCGCGCCTTCAGCGCGGCCAGGATCTCCTGGTGCTCGCGCACTGATTCATCCCAGCGCCCGAGCACCGACAGCGCGAAGAAGCGCGCGCGCTCCGCCCGCGCCAGCAGCGCCTCGTGCGTTGCCTTCAGCACCGCGTTGCGGGCGAAGCCGACGATGGCCGAGTGGATCAGCTGGTTAGTCTGGAAATATTCGCGCAGCTCGCCGCGGCCATGATGCCATTCGATCTTGTCCTGCAAGGCTTCGAGCCGTTCGAAGTCGCCCGCCTCCATGCGGACGGCGGCGAGCTCGGCGGCGCAGCGCTCGATGCCGCTGACGGCCTCGAACAGTTCGGTCAGCTCGGCGCGGCGGAACGGCGCGACGACGGCGCTATGGTTGAGTCGCAGCTCGACCAGGCCCTCGCTCGCGAGCTGCTTCAGCGCCTCGCGCAGCGGGGTGCGCGAAATGCCGAGCGCGCCGGACAGGTCCGCCTCGCCCAGTTGCTGGCCGGGCTCCAGCTCGCCGCGCACGATCATGGTGCGCAGCCGCGCCGCCGCCTGCTCGTGCAGGCCGGTCCGCGGCACGCGCAGGCGCCGCCGCTGCTGCGCCGTCACCGGGCGCGGGCGCTTGGGATCCTTATTGCGCCTGATCGTTTTGATGTCAGTCACGGTTCGCCTTCATCTCAGTGTTCGCCCCGACGGCGACATTGGCGCGCAGATCGGGATTCGTGAACAGGCTGCCCCACCCCCGAATGCGCGACGGATCGCAGCCGGTGGCGAGCAGACACGCCCACAACGTCACGGCAATCGAATCCAGCACCGGGACGCGGTACTCCCGCTCCAGCCGCTCCGCGGCGCCGGCGCCACGCATGTTGGTGCAGAGCACCACGGCGGCATCGCAGCCTTCGCGGATGACCCCCTCGATCAGAGCGGCGACCTCAGCTTCCGGCACCTCGGCAAAGGAGAAATTGTCCTGTAGCGCCAGATGCCGTTCGGCGAAGCAATGGAGCCCTTCCGAATTCCAGTTGGCGATGATCTTCTGCTGGACGTCGTCGCGATACGGCGTCACCAGTCCAATACGCCGAGCCCCGATCCGCCGCAGCAGGTCGCGATAGGCCAGCACCGTGGTGCGGGCCTTGATCCCGGTCGATGCCGTGATCTGCTCGCAGAGTCTTTCGTCGCGGTCGAAGCCGAGCCAGCTCGCGGAGGTGCCGTTCCAGGCGATGACGTCGACCTTGGCATGACCAAGCAACTCTGCGGCGCGCAGGATCTCGCTGGCGTCGAACTGGCGCAGCGCCGCGTCCGACAGCGCGATCTCGGTCACCTTGAAGCGCGAGAAATGCACCGACATGTCGCCGACGCCGGCCAGCATCGCACAGGTGATCGGCTCGAGCGCGGTGTTCGAGGACGGCGTCAGCATGCCGAGGCGGACGGGACGTGTCATCTTGGAGCCTCATCAAATCGGCCGAGCCTCCGTCGAGGCTCGGCCGTTATAGTTCTACACCGGCAGCTTGCGGCTGTAGTCGATCAGGGTCGAGCAGATCAACAGCGCGATGCCGGCGGCGGCGAAATACATCAGCGCCAGGAAGTACGATCCGGTGGCCTGCACGATGAAGCCGACGATCAAGGGCGTCGTGATGCCGGCGATGTTGCCGCCGAGATTCATGCAGCCGCCGAGGAAGCCGGACTTGCCGCGGCCCGCCAGCGCCGAGGGAATCGCCCAGTACATCCCGCACCAGCGCAGGAAGAACAGCGTGGTCGACAGCAGCACCACGACCGCGACCGGATTGGTGACGTAGGCGACCAGGAAGATCGACACCGTCGCCATGATGGCCGCGATGCCGAACAGCGTGCGGAACACCATGTTCGGCGAGCCGCCCTTCTCGCGCCAGCGATCGCCGATCCAGCCGCCGACCAGTTCGCCAACGAAGCCGGCGAAGAAGATGATGAAGGACGCGCCGCCGAGCGCCTTGATGTCGAAGCCGTGCACCTTGAACAGATAGTTCGGCATCCAGGTCAGGAGCCCGTAGAAGGTGGTGTTGAAGAACATCCAGCCGAGGCACATGCACCACACCGAGCGGAAGCGGAAATAGGCCATCCAGCCCGCGCCCGAAGCCGCAGGCGTCGCCGCGTCCTCGATCGCATGCGCTTCCTCGAGATAGCGCGCTTCCGCCTCGTTGACGCCAGGGTGCTCGCGCGGCGCGTTGCGGATGTACTGCCAGGCCCAGATGCCGCACAGCATGGTGCCGACGCCGGCGATGACAAAGGCCGTGCGCCAGGAATCGAAGGCGGCGATCAGCCAGGCGATCACGATCGCACCGAGCGCGGCGCCGAGCGGCGCGCCGCCGTCCAGCAAGGTGGCGCCGCGGCCGCGCTCGGTCTGCGTCATCCAGATCGCGTTGAGCTTGCCGCCGGCGGGATAGATCGGCGCCTCCGATGCGCCGAGGCCGAGCCGGGTCAAGAGCAGCAGGAACCAGCTCGTCGAGAGCGCGGCGAGCGCCTGGAATGCACCCCAGAAGAACGTCGCCGCCGCGATCACGATCCGCGGCTTGTAGCGATCGGCGAGCATGCCGCCCGGCACTTGCATGAAGGCGTAGGTCCAGAAGAACGAGCTGAGGATCAGGCCCTGCATCGCCGGATCGATATCGAACTCCTTGGCGATCAGCGGCATCGCGACCGACAGCGAGGCGCGGTCGATATAGTTGATCGAGATCAGGAACAGCATCAGCAGAAAGATCTTCCAGCGCACGCCGCTCGGTTTTGCCGCGTCCGTCATCGCGATGGTGGACACCTGTTCGCTCATGGTTCGCTCCTCTCCGGCAGCTGTTCTCGCCTGCCCCGTGACCTTCGCCAGCGAAGGTCGGCCGCCGGTCCTGCCCGCGCGAAGTCTGCGCGAATGACAGCGACGCGACAAGCACATTTTGTATTCTGCATACAATTTCCATTATAATATTGATATTGTTAGATTTATCATTACAGTCGATGGATTATTGATCAGCCGGTGGCGAGGGTTTGGGCACAAGCCGGCCGGCGTAGCCATGAGAAGCGCCCGTGCGGCGGCGCGCGCCGTTCGCCATGCGCATCGTCATCGCCGCTCGCGCCCCGGGACGCGACGCACGTTGCGCGGCCCCGCGATCCAGATCAGTACTGATGACACCAGGCAGCCGGCGATGATCAGCAGGAACGCGAGCCGATAGCTTCCGGTCACGTCATGAATGACACCGGCGATCCACGGACCCGCGGCGCCGCCGCCGATCAGCGCGATGGTGATGGTGCCGAATATCGCGCCGTAATGCGCTCCCTCGAAGATTTCGGCGACGATCGGTCCCATCACCGAGGTCAGCGTGTAACCGAAGAAGCCCTGCGCGAACACCATGGCGTAGAGCAGTGCGTTCGACGGCCAAACCTCCAGCGCCAACGGCGCCGCGTATGAGACTGCAAAGCCGAGGCAGCCCGCGGTCCAGATCCATTCGCGGCCGATGCGGTCGGACAATCCGCCGAGCAGGATCTGGCCGGGAATGGCGATCACGCTGACGGCGCCGAGCGCCCACGCCGCAACCAGCGCGCAGGGACGACAGCGAATCTGTGGCGACGGCATCGTAGAGAACGCTCCATCCGGCTACGAACCGCCAGCCCCTCCCGATTCGTCTCATGCGATCACGACAATTTCTCATGTCTGCCGCGATTGCATTTTTTGCGGCGCATCATATGATGCGTATAATTCAATAAAATACCCGGCACTGAAGGGAGTCCTGCCATGGCAACCAGCACCGATCCCGTCGTCATCCTGTCCGCCGCGCGCACCCCGCTCGGCCGCTTCATGGGGGAACTCACGCCGTTCGCCGCGCACAAGCTCGGCGCCCATGTGATCGGCGCGGCGCTCGAGCGGGCCAGGCTTGCGCCGGAGCGGGTCGATGAGGTGTTCATGGGCAACGTGCTGCCGGCCGGCCAGGGCCAGGCCCCTGCCCGCCAGGCCGCGCGCGGCGCCAAACTGCCCGATGCCACCGGCGCCACCACCGTCAACAAGGTCTGCGGCTCCGGCATGAAGGCCACCATGCTCGGCCACGACATCATCAGGGCCGGCTCGGCGGAGATCGTGGTGTCAGGCGGCATGGAGAGCATGAGCAACGCGCCGTATCTGTTGCAGAAGGCACGCGGTGGCTACCGCGCCGGCCACGACCGCATCATCGATCACATGATGATGGACGGGCTGGAGGACGCCTATGAGACCGGCCGCTCGATGGGCGATTTCGGCGAGGCGACCGCGGAGGCCTATCAGTTCACCCGCGCCGACCAGGACACCTATGCGATGGAGACGCTGAGCCGCGCCCGCAAGGCGGTCGAGGGCGGTGCCTTCAAGGCTGAGATCGCACCGATCACGCTGCAGGAAAAAGCCGGGCCGCGCATCATCGGCAATGATGAGCATCCGCTGAAAGTCGATCCGGCCAAGATCCCCGGCCTGAAGCCGGCGTTCCGCGCCAACGGCACCATCACGCCGGCTGCCTCCTCGGCCAATGCCGACGGCGCGGCGGCGCTGGTGCTGGCGCGACGCTCGCTCGCCGATCGCGACGGGCTGCCGGTGTTCGCCGAGATCAAGGGCCACGCCACCCACAGCCAGGAGCCGCAATGGTTCACCACGGCGCCGATCCCGGCGATCCGGAAGCTGCTCGACAAGGTCGGCTGGAGCGTCGGCGATGTCGACCTGTTCGAGATCAACGAAGCTTTTGCCGTCGTCGCGATGGCGGCGCAGCGCGACCTCGGCATTCCCCGCGACAAGCTCAACATCAACGGCGGCGCATGCGCGCTCGGCCACCCGATCGGCGCCACCGGCGCGCGGCTGATCGTGACCCTGCTGCACGCGCTGGAGGCGCAGAATTTGAAGCGCGGCGTCGCCGCCCTGTGCATCGGCGGCGGCGAAGCCACCGCGATCGCGGTGGAGCGGGTGACGAATTAGCCTTGCGGCTACGGGACGACCATGGTGACAGAGTGTGAATGCATTCAGCGTCGTCCTGGCGAAAGCCAGGACCTATTACCACAGTCGCTCGCCGTTGCGCGACGCCGGGGCAACTATCCTGTATTCAACCAAATTCGGTGGTTATGGGTCCTGGCTTTCGCCAGGACGACGGGTGTTGGCGAGACCGCGCAACCGAGTCCACCCGCAGATAAGGCTCAGGGGTCACTGAGTCCGAAAATGAGGGAACTATGTCATTTTAGACATAGCTTCCCCGTGGCATATTAGGCATCACGAACCAATCCCTCTGCATCATTCATCCGGGGCCCAATGATCTCGAACTGGCTTGCTTCCTCCCTCGCCCGCCGCAACATCCATTATGGCTGGGTGATGGTCGGCGTCACCTTCTTCGCCGCGCTGATCTCGGCCGGCACCGTCGGCGCGCCCGGCGTCTTCATCGTGCCGTTGCAAAAGGAGTTCGGCTGGTCCACCGCCGAGATCTCCTCGGCGCTGTCGATCCGCTTCATCCTGTTCGGGCTGATGGCGCCGTTCGCTGCCGCGCTGCTCAACCGCTACGGCCTGCGCAACGTGACGCTCGCCGCGCAGCTGGTCGTGGTCACGGGCTTGCTCGCCTCGCTGGCGATGACGCAGGTCTGGCAATTGATCCTGCTGTGGGGCGTGGTGATCGGGATCGGCACCGGCATGACCGCGCTGGTGCTCGGCGCGACCATCGCCGCGCGCTGGTTCGTGGCGCGCCGCGGCCTGGTGGTCGGCATCCTGACCGCGAGCGTCGCCACCGGCCAGCTTGCCTTCCTGCCGCTGCTCGCCACCCTCACCGAACGCTACGGCTGGCGCATCGCGCTGGGACTGGTCTGCGTCTTGCTTTGCGTCGCCGCCTTTGCCGTGCTGATGGTGATGTGCGACCGGCCCAGCGATGTCGGCCTCCGCCCGTTCGGCGACGAGGGCACTGCGCCGCTGCCTGCCCCGCCGCCGGCCAATGCGCCGATCATGGCGGCGGCGCTCGGCACGCTGCGCGACTCCTCGAAGTCCTCGGTGTTCTGGATCCTGTTCGCGACCTTCTTCGTCTGCGGCGCCTCGACCAACGGCCTGGTCCAGGTCCATTTGATTCCGATGTGTCTCGACTTCGGCATCCCCCAGGTGCAGGCCGCGAGCCTGCTCGCCGCGATGGGCATCTTCGACTTCTTCGGCACCATCATCTCAGGCTGGCTGTCGGACCGTTATGACAATCGCTGGCTGCTGTTCTGGTATTACGGCCTGCGCGGGCTGTCGCTGCTGTTCCTTCCGTTCTCCGACTTCTCGTTCTACGGCTTGTCGCTGTTCGCGATGTTCTACGGGCTCGACTGGATCGCCACCGTGCCGCCGACGGTGCGCCTGACCGCGCAGCGCTTCGGCGCCGAGCGCGCCAATCTGGTGTTCGGCTGGATCTTCGCCGGCCACCAGCTCGGCGCCGGCGCGGCCGCATTCGGCGCCGGCCTGTCGCGCACGGTCTATCAGAGCTACCTTCCGGCATTGCCGCCGCCGGGATGGGCGATGTACTGAAACATCGGCTGCATCGTGAAATTGGCATTCACGACGTGCTGGTAGGTGATCTCGAGGACCGCTTCATAGTCGCGGATCGGGTACGCCGTGCCGGTGAAGATCTGTGTTTCGCGGTCGAGCGCGCGGGCAGCGCTGGAAATCTTGCCGAATATCCCGGCGATGCCGAACCGGTCGTCCGGGAAACTTTCGCTGAAGCCGGCGAACAGGAAGCCGCCGTCGACATAGGCGCTGATCAGATTGCGGTCGGAGGGGCTGATCGACGCGCGCATGAAAAAAGCGACGCCCTTGTCCACGTCCGGCCTGGCGCGCGCCAGCAGCTGTTCGTAGACCATGAAGATGCCGTTGTCCCGCCGCAGCCACCGCGTCTCGCCGGAGCTGTTCGGATCGGCGAGCGAGAGCCCATCGGCGCCGAAGCGCTGATCGGCGAACGACATCATGTGATACCAGGCACCGCCGGTGATCGTCGCCGGCAGCCTGCTCTCGCCGATATCGAACTTGTACTTGAGCTGGCCGATCCACCAGGGCGGATCATTGACGCGAAACAAAATCCCGTGCGGGTTGGCGAGTTGCGGGTCCTCGGTTGCCTGCGGCGGCGCGGACGAACCGTTGAACAGCCCCAGATAGGCCGTCAGACGGTCGGTCAGGCCTGCCTTGATGCGGATGCCGGGCACGGCGAGCGCCGGCGAGGGTCCACCGGCCGGGAGATTGACGCCGGTGATGCCGGGCCAGCCCAGCGCCGAATTGATGAAGATGTCATCGTATTGGCTGTCGATGAACTCGACGTCGGAGCCCTGCTGACCGAAGCGTATCGACAGCCTGCCCTCCAGCAGCTTCTGCTCGATCCAGAGCTCGTAAAGCCGCGTTGCCGGCAGCGACTCGACCCCGGACACCAGAAACAGATTGCCGACATAGCCGCGCGACAGCCCATCGCCGTGGATCTGAAACATGTTGGCGTGGAAGGTCGCGCCGGTCCAGCCCATCACCTTCTCGAGGTCGATCGTGGTGCCGAGGTCGAGACGGCCGGTATAGGCCTTCCCGGTGCTGACGCCGCCCGCGGCGTTGCCAAACCCCTCCCCGATATAGGTCATGCTGAACTGGTAGCCGGCCTCCTCCAGCGCGGCGCGCGCGTCCGCGATCCGGTCGGCGACCGGCTTGTCCTCGGCGCGCGTGGGCGTCATGGACGCGCAGAGCACGAGCGCCGCGGACACCAGGGCTGCGCGGAAGAGAACTCTGCACATGGCGGCTACCGCGCTGCAATCGCCCTATCTGACGATCCCGAGCCGCCGCATGACCAGATAGGCGAGCAGCGACGAGCCAATCAGCAATCCGGCCGCGACCAGGAAGCCGCTGTCCGTGTCGGTCAGCGGCAGTCCCTTGGTGTTCATGCCGAAGATGCCGGTGACCAGCGTCGGCGGCAGTAGCATCATGGTGACCACCGAGAGCGCGTGCAGATGCCGGTTGCTTTCCTCTTCCAGCTTGAAGCGCAGCTCCTCCTCCAGCAGGCGGCTGCGCTCGTGCAGCTCGACGATGTCGTGGTCGAGGCCGTCGAGCCGCTGCGCCAGCTTGCCGGCCTGCAAGCGCAGCGCCGGCGAGAGATTGTCGGTGTTCTTCTGCTCGAGCCGGTGGAACAGCACGCGCAGGCCGGCGAGCTGGCGATGCAGCCGCACGCAGGTGCGCCGCATCTTGCTGAGACCGCTGCGCAGCTCGGATCCGGTGTCGTTGGTGAGCACCCGCTCCTCGATCGCATCGAGATCGGTGCCGATCTTGTCCGCCATGCGGTCCATGGTATCGGCGATCTCGTCGACGATCTTCTCCAGCAGCGAAGCGACGCTGTCGACGCGGTGGCCGCTCTCGAGCACGCGGCGCGTCGCATCGACCGCGCAGAGCGCCTGATGGCGGCCGCTGATCAGCAGGCGCTCGGTCATGGCGAAGCGGAGATAGCCGGTCTCCCGCGTCGCCTCGTTGATGTCGCGCACCAGATCTGAGAACACGCCGTAGACGCAATGGTCGACGATGTGGATCTGCTGGAAATTGTCATTGGAGAGCAGCAGGTCGCGTGCCAGCTGCGGGATGTGAAGATTGGCAAGCCACGCCCGGGTGCGGACGTCGGTCAAATTGAAGTGCAGCCAGAGCCGTCCATCGTGGCTGGGCTCGATCGGCGCATCGATCGGCAGCGCCTCGGCGCGGCCGTCGTGATGCAGGCGAAACGCCCAGACCAAGCCGGGGACAGCCCCTGGCGTCAGCAGCGACGTAACGACATTGGCGGGAGGCCGATCAGCCAGCATGACCGGTCTCCAAAGAATGGGCCAAGGAAGTCGTGAACAAGATCACACAGGCAGTCGCGCGAAATGACATGCTCAATACCCCGCCCACGCGCAAAACCAGTCAGGCGCGTCCCTCTGTCGCAGCATAGGAAGACGCGCCTGTTACAGTTTTATGTCAGCGACAGCCCTACTCCGCCGCGAGCCCGGTCGGCGTCGCCTCCGCGGCTTCCTTGTTGTAGTCATGCACGACGCGGCCGAACGGCAGCGTCAGGTCGGCGAGGAAATGATGCGCGCCGACGACGCGCTTGACCTGGAAATCGGCAACCGGCGCGTTGACATGCGGCACCAGATGCAGCCGGCCCGGTCCGATCCACGAGCCCTTGACGACGATGTCGGTCAGGTTGATCGCGACGAGCTGACAGATCTCGAGATGGCCGTCGACGCCCGGGATCATCTTCAGATTGATTTGCGTCTTCGACAGCGTGGCGCGGGTGACGTCGCCATTGCCCGCCATGCTCTCGTGCTTGTAGCCCATGGTGCCCATGGCGACGAGCTGGCCGGCATATTCCAGCGTCCCGGTCAGCGTGTCCTTGACGATCTCGAGCTTGGGATGGGCGTATTTCTTCGGAAAGCCCCAGATCTCGCGGCCGGCCGCGATCGGCGGATCATCGTCGAGATACATCTGGCAGACGAAGTTGACCTCCTCGCCATGCAGACGCGCCGGGATCACGAGGCCGGACTCGGTGTAGCTGCCGAAGCCGGACGAGTCGGGCATCTTGATCCATTCATAGTGCACGATCGGCTGCTCGATTGGCTCCAGCGGCTCGGGCAGTCCGGCGCGGATCAGCTCGGGGTCGGTCTCGTAGGTGATGACGAGGAATTCGCGATCGATGAAGCGATAGGGGCCGGCGGGATAGCTCGGGCCGGCGGCCGGCATCGACGGAAGCTTGAGCAGATCTTCCCTGCGCATCGCAATAACCCCCTGTTTAAAAGTATTGCGGAAAGGCTAACGGCCGAGATTGACAGCGATATGAGGGATTTCCGTCAGCCGGATGACCGGCGGGGTGAGGTCGAGGTCAATGCCAACCATGCAGGCAGGCATGCCGAACGCGGCGCGCGCAGACGCCGGAATTGTCATCACGGCGTCATCGGCGGGCTGAATTCTCGCCGAAAATTTTGGAGTGCCGATGATGGACGCGCGATCCCCTCATTTCCAGGACATCGATCACGCAACGCCCGGCTGGCGTCCCGAGGGCTGCGATCGCGTGGCGCTCGTGCTGCAAGGGGGCGGCGCGCTCGGCGCCTATCAGGCCGGCGTCTACCAGGCACTGCACGAATCCAACATCGAGCCGGACTGGGTGTGCGGCGTCTCGATCGGCGCGATCAACTCGGCGATCATCGCCGGCAATCCGCCGGAAAAGCGGCTGGAGCGGCTGCACATCTTCTGGGACCGCATCACCAGCCGCAAGATCTGGCACTACACGCCCGACGGCGACATCTTCCGCAAGGCGCGCAATCTCACCAGCTCATGGATGACGACGACGCTGGGCCAGCCCGGCTTCTTCACCCCGCATGCGACCAACCCGTGGTTCAGCCCGGCCGGCGCGCGCACCGCGACCAGCTATTACGACACCACGCCGCTGCGCGAGTCGCTGCTCGAGCTGGTCGATTTCGACCGCATCAATTCCAAGAAGATCCGCTTCGCGGTCGGCGCGGTGAACGTGCTGTCGGGCAACTTCATCTATTTCGACAACGCGCATGACGAGATCATCCCCGAGCACATCATGGCGAGCGGCGCGCTGCCGCCGGCGCTGCCGATGGTGAAGGTCGGCACCGATCATTTCTGGGATGGCGGCATCGTGTCCAACACGCCGCTGCAGCATCTGCTCGACCAGGAGGACAACGCCAACTCGCTGGTGTTCCAGGTCGACCTGTTCTCGGCGCGCGGCGCGCTGCCGCGCGACATCCAGGACGTGATGGCCCGCCACAAGGACATCATGTATTCCTCGCGCACCCGCTACAACACCGACGTCTACCGCAAGACCTATGCGCTGCGCACCGCCCTGCACAACGCGCTGGGGAAGATCCCCGACGATCAGCTGTCGGACGAGGAGCGCCAGCTCAAGAAGGCGAACAGCCGGCTGCCCGGGATCACGCTGCTGCAGCTGATCTATCAGCAGAAGGCCTATGAGGGCGACGCCAAGGACCACGAATTCTCCGGCACCTCGATGCGCGAACATTGGGCCAGCGGACACGAGGACACCAAGCGCTCGCTGAAGCGGCGCGACTGGATCAAGATGCCGGAGAACGGCATGGGCATCGTGATCCACGACGTGCATCGGGAGAGCGAGTAGAAGGCGGTCGTCATTGCCGGGCTTGACCTGGCAATCCATCCGCTTCGCTTGAATCATTTGTCCGCGACGCGGACGATGGATGCGCGGGTCAAGCCCGCGCATGACAAGCGGTGTTTGTCGCGATCGTTACGGCCGCGTCGACATGTTGCGCGGCGGGCCCGGTGTGCGGATCGGCTCGGCCAGCCGCGCGAACTCGCAGAGCAGCGAGCGCGTCTTGCGCGGATCGATCACCTCCTCGACCCAGAACTTCTCGGCCGAGCGGAACGGCGAGCGCAGCTTGTTGAGGCGATCCTCGATCTCCTGCAGCTTCGCCGCGGGATCGGCGGCTGCCTCGATCTCGGCGCGGTAGGCCGCCTCGATGCCGCCTTCGAGCGGCAGCGAGCCCCAATAGGCCGACGGCCAGGCGTAGCGCATCGAGAAGCGGTTGGCCGGCTGGTGCACCACGCCGGCGACGCCGAACGCGTTGCGGATGATGATGGTGCACCACGGCACCGTGCTCTGGTTCACCGCCGCCATCGCCCGCACGCCGTGACGGATGGTGGCGGACTTCTCGGCCTCGAGCCCGATCATGAAGCCGGGGCAGTCCATCAGATAGACCACCGGAAGATGGAAGGTCTCGGCGAAGTCGACCCAGCGCACCACTTTGGCGCAGGCATCCGCGGTCCACGAGCCGCCGTAGTGGAATGGATCGCTGGCGAGCAGCAGCACCGCCCTGCCCTCGATCCGCGCGAGGCCAGTGATGATCGGACGGCCGAAATTCGTCGCCACTTCGAAGAACGAGCCCTTGTCGACGACGGCCTCGATGATGGGGCGCATCTTGTAGACCTGCCGGCGATTGCGCGGCACCGCCTTCAGCAACGATTCGTCGGCGCGCTCGGGGTCGTCGGTGCAGGCAATGGTCGGCGGCAGCTCGTAGACCGACGACGGCAGATAGGACAGGAAGCGCTTTGCGTAGGCGAACGCCTCCTCCTCCGTCTCGACAGCCTGGTCGATCGCGCCGGCGCGGGTCTGGATGTCGGCGCCGCCGAGCTCCTGCTTGGTCAGGTCCTGCCCAAGGCGCTTCACCACCGGCGGGCCGGCGACGAACATCGCCGAGCTCTTGGTCATCACGGAATAATGCGTCGCTGCCAGCCTCGCGGCACCTAAGCCGGCGACCGAGCCCAGGCCGAGGCCAACGACAGGCACACGCGCGAGATTGGCGGTCGTGTACCAGTACCAGCGCGTGCCACCGACGCCGCCGGGCAGATTGGCCGCGCCCCTGGTCTCGATCGTCTTCACCGAGCCGCCGCCGCCGGAGCCTTCGATGACGCGGATGATCGGCAGGCGGAAGTCATGCGCCATCTCCTCCGCCATCAGCGGCTTGGCGGAGATCGACGCATCGGCGGAGCCGCCGCGCACCGTAAAGTCGTCGCCGACGACAACCACGGTGCGGCCGTCGATCCTGGCGCGGCCGAACACGCAGTTCGCCGGCGTCAGATGCTTGAGTTCGTTGTTCTCGTCGTATTCGGCGATGCCGGAGATGGCGCCGATCTCGTGAAAGCTGTTCTGGTCGACGAGCCCGTCGATGCGCTCGCGAACCGTGAGCCGGCCCTGGTCACGCTGCCGCTTGACCTTGTCAACGCCTCCCATCTCCCGCGCGAACGCTTCGCGCCGGGCGAGGTCGTCGAGTTCCGGCTTCCAGTTCATTCCTTGCCTCCGTCTTGATGATCTTGTTGTTGTTATGGACCGTCACCGGAAGCGGTTTGCGCTCAATCCGATTGGCGAAGATGTCGCCGTCGGCGCCTTCGAGCAGGCTGCCGATCGCGGCGCCGAGCTCGACCATTTGCGGCGCGACGTCGCGATGCAGCCGCGCTTCGTCATACATCGCCGACAGCAGGCCGATGGTGGTGACCACATAGGTCTGATATTGCGGCGACCACACCGGCACCGCGACGCCATTGATGTGCGGGCTCCACAGGCCGCAGGCGACGACATAGCCGTGCTCCTGCAGATGACGGCGGTTGGCCTCGATGCGCGGCGTCAGCAGCTTTGCGCTGTCGGGCAACTCGCCTTCCATCTCGGCGATCAGCGCATCGCCGATCACCGGATCGAGCGCGGCGGTGTAGGCATGACCCGCGGCGGTGGTCGCCATCGAGATGCGGCTGCCGGTCGCCTCATGCAAGCCGAGCGCGTTCGCAGCGCGGGCAAATTCGAGATAGACGAGATGAAAGCGGTCGGGGATGACGAAGCCCACCGTGCCGGGCAATTGGTCCGCGACATCCTGCAGGCGCAGCCGGATCAGGTTGCGCAGCTGCAGCCCCTTCATCATCGAGGTGCTCATCGCCACCGCGCTCGGGCCGATGCGATATTTCTGGTCGCGCGGCAGATAGACGAGCTGTCCCATCCGCGTCAGCGTGTGCGTCAGCCGCGACACCGTCGAGCGCGGCAAGCCGCAGCGGTTGGAGATTTCGAGATTGCCGAGCCGCGCCTCGTGCCCCTCGAAGCACCGCAACACATCGAAGGCGCGCGACACCACCTGGATCACATCGCCATCGCCTGTCTCGCTGGCGAGCATTCCCTGCCTGCTAAGCCGTTCCGAGCGCCGTCCCATTTGTTTTGGCTCCATTCCGTCATGCGGAATAAAATTCCACTTGCAGAAGAAGCTACCTCAGGCAATCTGCCGCCACAACAAAAAGCCGTTCGCCGGATGAAATTTCCGCAAGACGGTATCGGAGAGTGGAATGCCAGAGATCAAGGTTGTGACCGAAGTTGCCGGCCGCATTTGCGCGCTTCCTGTCGAAGCCGGCAGCCGCATCGGCGACGGCGATGAGATCGCTTTCGTCGAAGCGATGAAGATGGAGATACCGGTCACATCGACGGCAGCAGGCAAAATCAAGTCGATTCTGGTCAAGATCGACGACGTGATCGCCGAAGGCCAGGCGGTCGCGATCGTCGAGACCTGAGCCGCGCCGTCCGCCGCTGCGCCGCGACAATCTGTCCCGCAACGTCCGGGGCGAAAACCGTCGGCATGCGTCGGAGGTAGCGTTGCCATCGCCAGTTCGCAATGCAATCATCCCGGCGACAAAAGTTTCGCACAGCGAAACAAAGGGAGGAATTATGATGCATCGGCTGCTGGCGCTCGCGCCTGCCCTTCTCGCCGGCCTTTCCACGCTTGCAGCCGCGCCCGCGTCGGCCGACGACATCAAGCTGCCGCCGACCATGGCGGTCACCGCCTATGACACCGGCACCGCCGGCTTCAACATCGCGGTCGCCGTCGGCAAGATGATGAAGGACAAATACGGCACCGACCTCCGCGTGCTGCCGGCCGGCAACGACGTCGCGCGCCTCGCGCCGCTGCGCGCCAAGCGCGCGGTCTCCTCGGCGATGGGATCGGGCACCTACTTCGCGCAGGAAGGCGTGTTCGAGTTCGGCGCCAGGGAATGGGGCCCGCAGCCGCTGCAACTGCTGCTGTCGTCGGTCGACTGCAATTGCGGCGCGCTCGGCGTCGCCGCCGACGCCGGCGTCAAGGAGATGAAGGACCTCAGGGGCAAGCGCGTCGGCTTCGTGGTCGGCTCGCCGGCGCTGAACCAGAATACGCTGGCGATGCTGGCCTTCGGCGGTCTCACCCAGAAAGACGTCAAGGTCGTCGAGTTCGCCAGCTACGGCGCGATGTGGAAGGGCCTGATCAACAACGACACCGACGCCGCCTTCGGCACCACCATCACCGGTCCGGCCAAGGAGGCCGAGACCTCGCCGCGCGGCCTGATGTGGCCGCCGCTGCCCGCCAAGGACAAGGAAGGCTGGGCGCGGGTGCAAAAGGTCGGTTCGTTCTTCTTCCCGCAGACCGCGACCTGCGGTGCCGGCATTTCTCCGGACAAGCCGATCGAGCTCGGCAACTATCCCTACCCGATCTTCGTCGCCTACGCCTCGCAGCCGGCCGATCAGATCTATTCGATCACCAAGGCGATGATCGTCAATTACGACGCCTACAAGGACGGCGCGCCGGGCGCCGCCGGCCTCGCCGCCGATCGCCAGACCAAGAACTGGGTCGTCCCGGTACATCCCGGCGCGGTGAAGGCGCTCAAGGAGGCCGGGCAATGGACCGCCGAGCAGGACGCCCACAACAACGGACTGTACAAGCGCCAGGAGGTGCTGGCGGCAGCCTGGGCGGACTACGGCAAGTCGAACCCGCCCTCGGACGACAAGGCCTTCCTCGACGGCTGGATGAAGGCGCGCGCCGCGGCGCTGGCCAAGGCCAACATGCCTGACGGGTTCGAATAAGACCCTGCTAGACTGCAGCCAAAACGAACAACATTGGGGAATGCGTAATGCCCGATAGCGCCACGGCTGCGCCTGCGAAGAAGATCGAGTTCGAGGATCCCCATGCCGGCCTCGGCAATTTGCAGGAGGCCGAAGTCACGCGCGTGCGCACCCTGCGCGGCGCCTGGCGCTGGGCGCTGGTGGTCGCGACCGCGGCGACCATCCTGCTCTGCATCAACCAGCAATTCTCGCTGCGCTTCTTCGTCGACTACACCCAGCTCAACACCGAATATTTCTACTTGCTGATCGCGCTGATGCTGCCCTTCACCTTCCTGATCTTCCCGGGAACGGAGGGCGCGCCGCTGAACCGCATTCCCTGGTACGACCTCGTGCTCGCGGCGGCGACCTTCGCCGCGTCGATCTGGCTGATGCTGAACGTGCGCAAGGCGGCGCAATATGGCTGGGAATCCGACGGCGCGCCGCGCAACGTCATCATCGCCGGCCTCGTGATGTGGGCGATGCTGATGGAGGCGCTGCGGCGGACCGGCGGCTGGAGCCTGCTGCTCAGCGTGTTGCCCTTCACGGTCTACCCGCTGTTCGCCGAGGCGAGCTGGCTCGGCCCCTTCCGCGGCTCGCAGCTCACGCTCGACCAGGCCACCGCCTATCACGTGCTGTCGGGCGAGAGCCTGCTCGGCATTCCGATCCAGGCCTTCGCCGACACCGTGATCGGCTTCCTCGTGTTCGGCACCGCGCTGATGATGACCGGGGCCGGAAAATTCTTCATCAACATCGCCTTCGCGCTGTGCGGCACCTTCCGCGGCGGCGCGGCCAAGGTCTGCATCTTCGCCTCCGGCCTGCTCGGCATGATGTCGGGCTCGATCATCTCCAACGTGCTGACCGCCGGCACCATGACGATCCCGGTGATGAAGAAGAGCGGCTTTCGTGCGTCCTATGCCGGCGCGATCGAGGCTTGCGCCTCCACCGGCGCGGTGCTGGCGCCGCCGGTGATGGGCGCCACCGCCTTCGTGATCGCGCAATTCCTCAATGTCAGCTACGCCGAGGTCGCGGTCGCCGCGATCATCCCGGCCACGCTCTACTATATCGGCCTGTTCATGCAGGTCGATTCCTACGCCGCACGCCACGGCCTGAAGGGCATTCCGCGCGCCGAGCTGCCGCGGGTGATGGATACGATCAAGGACGGCTGGTACTACGTCTTCGTCATCGCGCTGCTGGTCGTGATGCTGCTCTACTTCAAGCGCGAGAGCCACGCCCCGTTCTACGCCACGGCGCTGCTGCTGGTGCTGAACCAGATCTTCTCGAAGGACACGCGCTGGACGCCGGCGACGATCGCAAAATTCCTCGAGGTCAACGGCCGCACCTTCGTCGAGCTGGTCGGTATCCTCGCCGGATGCGGTCTCCTGATCGGCGCCTTCTCGATGACCGGCGTGGTCTCGAGCCTCGCCAACGATCTGCTGACGCTCGCCGGCGACAACGCATTCCTGCTGCTCGTGATGTGCGCCCTGACCAGCCTGATCCTCGGCCTCGGGCTGACGACGACGGCCTGCTACATCTTCCTCGCCATCCTGGTGGCGCCCGCGCTGGAGAAGCTCGGGCTGAACCGGATGGCGGTACACATGTTCATCTTCTACTGGGGCATGCTGTCGTCGATCACCCCGCCGGTCGCGATCGCCTCCTTCGCCGCGGCCGGCATCGCCGGTTCGCCGGCCATGAAGACCGGATGGGAATCGATGTGGGTCGGCAGCATCATCTACTTCATCCCGTTCTTCTTCGTGCTGAACCCGGCGCTGGTTATGCAGGGACCGAGCCCCTATCTCGCCGGCCTCGGCCTGATGGGGCTCGCGGCGTTCGGCACGCTGTTCATCTGCGGCGGCATCCAGGGCTATCAGGCCTTCGTCGGCGACCTCAGCCGCGCCGGGCCGCTGGAATGGCCGCTCCGGGTGCTGCTGGTGATCGGCGGCTTCGTGATCGCGACGCCCGGCGGCGGCATCAACCCGCTGTCGCAGCTGCAAATGACGCTGCTGGGACTTGCGATCCTCGCGCCGACGGTGCTGATCGCGCTCGTGCTGATCAGGCGGGCAGGTGTTCCGCGAATCCGTGAAGTGTGACGTCTCTGATCACGCAACTGCCGAGCGAAAGTTTCTCCGCGCACGCTTTAGCTGCATAAGCTCGATCCATGTTGACAAGTTGAGCAGATCAAGCTCGATTACTGACCATATTGCTGAACGTTTCTAGTGCGGACTTTCAATGGGTCAGCGCGGTCTGCGGTCTGGTCTTGTTTTTCTGCTGGCGGCCACCGCTGCGGCGCAGGCCGCGGTCGTTGAGTCGTCGGACGCAGTGACCCCACGCGTGCGTTTGCGCAATCCGGCGCAGATCGACGTTGCACCGCAGGGCAACCCCTTGTGGGGAGTCCCCTTTGACCGCCTCTCCATGACGCGAGAGCGGCCGCTGTTCTCCATGTCCCGTCGACGTCCCACCCCGCCCGTCGTTGCCATCGTACCCGCAGCGCCCTCGCCACCCCCAGCACCTGTCGTATCGGCACCCGAGCGTCCGCCGCTCGTTCTGATCGGCACGATCATCGGGCCATCGTTGCAAGCAGGACTCTTTCGCGAGGAGAATTCCGACGCGATCATCAAGCTCGCCGCCGGTGGAAACCGCAGGGGATGGACCTTGCGTTCGGTCAGCCGGAACGACGCGCTCTTCGAGATGGCGGACCGGACCGTGGTGTTGCCACTGCATCCTTCAACGCAGCCGATCCTGGCAGGCAAGGCTGCTTCGCAAGCCACCGGACCGCGGCGCCGCGAATGGTTCGACAACTGAGGAGGAAGAGCCGGCCAAAGCCATCGGGCCGTACCGATCCCGTTCATTCCAGCTTTTAACCACGGAGCAATAGTCATGCATCGTTTACTGACGTTGATTGCAGTCCTTCTGACAACGATTTCGTTGAACGTCCAATGGACCTCGGAAGCAAGCGCAGCAGTTTCGACCTACGTCTCGACTTCAGGAAACGACGCAAACGACTGTTTCGCTGCCGCCAGCGCGTGCAGGACACTGGCCGGTGCGCTAGCCAAGACAGACGACGGCGGAAACGTTCAATGTGTCGATCTGGCAGTCTTTGGTGGTTTAACGATCACCAAGTCAGTCACGATCGATTGCGCTGCGGGAGGCGGAGCCGTCAGTACTCAGCAGATCATTGTCAATGCCCCGGGGAAAACGGTCATACTGCGAAATATCGCGGTGAACCCGCTGCTCCTCCCCAATTTCATTCCGATCGACATCCAGGCGGCCGGCAGCGTGTACATTGAGAACGTCCTTGTTGCCGGAGCACGCGGTAGCGGCACCCCCGGTATCAAAGACCATCGTGCCGGGCCGGCGGTGCTGGTGATCCGCAACAGCAGCATCGTGAGCAATGCAGGCGTCGGCATCCTTGTCGCACCGACGAGCGGAGTGATCGGGGTCGAGCTCGATACCGTCCACGCCGACTACAATCGCTATGGCCTCGCCGTTGCCAGCGGCGGGCGCGTCATGATCAAGAACTCGGTGTTCACCAGCAACGGCGTGGCAGGCATCCACGCCGATCCGGGCACGATCATCGGCATCACCTCCACGCAAAGCTCGTTCAATTCGATCGGCGTCAGTTCGTCAACCGGAGCGACGGTTTCGCTGCACAATTCGACCATCGACTCCAACAGCGTCGCGATCCAGGGGCCGACCCAGAGTGCGGGCGGCAACCGCATCTTTGCCAACTCCTCCAACGGACAACCACCGACGCAATGATTGCGTCGATGAATCTCAACGCTGGAGCAATAGCCATGAGACCCATACTGATGTTGCTTGCGGCCCTTCTGACAGCGGTGGCGCTGACTGTCCCGTGGACCTCGGAAGCAAGAGCGCAGGTCTACGAAACCTTCGTCGCCGGCGGAGGGAACGGCGGAAGCGACACAAACAACTGCCTGTTTCCCACCAGCGCATGCCAGTCGTTCTCCGCGGCCATCAGCAAGACGAAAGACGGCGGCAGCATTCGATGCGCTTCCCCGGGCGATTTTGGATTCATCAACATCACCATTTCGGTCACGATCGACTGTCTCGCAGGCGGCGGATCGCCCAATTCCGGCTACATCTACATCGGCGCACCCGGCAAGACCGTGGTGCTGCGAAACATCGCGGTCGACGGGTTGCATACCGGCGGCACGTCGATCGCCATCCAGTCCGCAGCCAACGTGTTCATCGAGAACGCCCTGATCGGCGGAGCCGCCACAGGGCTCTCCGATCGCAGGGGCGGGCCGGGCATGCTGGTGATCCGCAACAGCAGCGTCGTCGGCAATACCGGCGTCGGCCTCCAGATCGCGCCGTCGGGCGGGGTCCTCGGCGTCGAACTCGACAACGTCAACGCCGC
The DNA here is from genome assembly GCF_020329505.1 of Bradyrhizobium semiaridum. Lineage (GTDB taxonomy): Bacteria > Pseudomonadota > Alphaproteobacteria > Rhizobiales > Xanthobacteraceae > Bradyrhizobium > Bradyrhizobium semiaridum. The sequence goes on along the minus strand of NZ_JAGKJJ010000008.1, from coordinate 15,401 downwards.
CTACAACAAATTCGGGCTTGCCGTCGGCAGTGGCGGACGGGTGATGATCAAGAACTCGACATTCACCGGCAACAGCGGCGCCGGGATCACAGCGGATCCGGGAGCAATCGTCGGCGTCACGGCGACAGAGATCTCTTTCAACGGCACCGGCGTCGTCGCGTCGGGGACGGTGACGCTGTCGAACTCGAGCATCAACTCCAACAGCACGGCGATCAGCGGTCCAACGCGAAGCCTGGGCAACAATCTCATCTTCGCCAATCCGGTTGAAGGCACCACCCCGACGATCGTCAGCGCCCGGTGACCGCCTGACCGTAGGTGTCGGTGCCGAACGGGTTGTGCGCGGCAAGGTTGACCCTGTCCATTTTGGCATTAGCTTCACGACGCTGTTCTCGCTGAGACGTGCCGCCGCCGTGCGCACGGTTGCACGCCGTATCGGCGCAACCCCGCGCCTCCAGCATAATTCCCCGACCGCGCCTGAGACCTTTGGTCCCGGCGACATCCACCCGGTAATGCGGGAGGATCACCACCGACTTCAACAGTTTCTCATATCCGTTCTTATCCAGATTTCCGATGCATCAGCGCGGTTCGCGGATCGGGTTTGGTTTGCTGATGGTGGCAGCCGCCATCGCTCCGTTGCACGCGGCCGCTGCCGAGCTGCCGGCACTCCGCACAGATCGTCCGCGCCTTCGCCCGATCCTGCGCCGATCGATTCCGTCAAGTCGGGCAACCCCTTGTGGGCTATTGCGTTCGGTAATCTCTCGATGACGCGGGAGCGGCCAATGTTCTCCGCATCCCGCCGCCCGCCGGCTCCGCTCGCGCTTGCCGCCGCACCTGCGCCACCTCCGCCTACCGCGCCAGTCGTGTCGCTGTCGGAGCGCCCCTCGCTCGTAATGATCGGCACGATCATCGGTCCATCCTTGCAGACCGGCGTGTTTCGCGACGAGAGCTCCGACAAGATATTGAAACTCTCCGCCGGTGGCGATCGCGAGGGATGGACATTGCGATCCATCAGCCGAAGCGGAGCCCGCTTCGAGATGGCCGAGCGGATGGTGGTGCTGCCGCTGCGCCCTCCGGCATATGCAATGCCGCAAGACAGGGTCACGCCCCGGCCGCCGACGCCCCGCGCCGCCGCGAATGGTTCGACAACTGAGCGAGACCTGACCAACTGCAATCATCGTCCTTTCATCCCACCTCCCGATCACGGAGCAATTGCCATGAAACGCCTACTGACGTCGGTTACGGCCCTTATGACAGCGATGTTGATCGCCCAATGGACCTCGGAAGCAAGAGCGCAGGTCTACGAAACCTTCGTCGCTGGCGGAGGGAACGGCGGAAGCGACTCAAACAACTGCCTGTATCCCACCAGCGCGTGCCAGTCGTTCTCCGCGGCCATCAGCAAGACGAAAGACGGCGGCAGCATTCGATGCGCTTCCCCGGGCGATTTTGGATTCGTCAACATTGCCATTTCGGTCACGATCGACTGTCTCGCAGGCGGCGGATCGCCCAATTCCGGCTACATCTACATCGGCGCACCCGGCAAGACCGTGGTGCTGCGAAACATCGCCGTCGACGGGTTGCATACCGGCGGCACGTCGATCGCCATCCAGTCCGCAGCCAACGTGTTCATCGAGAACGCCCTGATCGGCGGAGCCGCCACAGGGCTCTCCGATCGCAGGGGCGGGCCGGGCATGCTGGTGATCCGCAACAGCAGCGTCGTCAGCAATACCGGCGTCGGCCTCCAGATCGCGCCGTCGGGCGGGGTCGTCGGCGTCGAGCTCGACAACGTCAACGCCGCCTACAACAAATTCGGGCTTGCCGTCGGCAGTGGCGGACGGGTGATGATCAAGAACTCGACATTCACCGGCAACAGCGGCGCCGGGATCACGGCGGATCCGGGAGCAATCGTCGGCGTCACGGCGACAGAGATCTCTTTCAACGGCACCGGCGTCGTCGCGTCGGGGACGGTGACGCTGTCGAACTCGAGCATCAACTCCAACAGCACGGCGATCAGCGGTCCGACGCGAAGCCTGGGCAACAATGTCATCTTCGCCAATCCGGTCGAAGGCACCGCCCCGACGATCGTCAGCGCCCGATGACCGCCTGTCAGCCACATCATCCCTTTGTATGCTTGGCCACGGAGCAATAGCCATGAAATGTCTACCAACGTCGATTGCGATCCTGCTGACGGCAGCAGTGTTGACGGTCCGGGGGATCCCGGAAGCGAAAGCACAAAACTTCAACTCCTACGTCTCTGCCCAAGGAAATGATGCAAACAGCTGCGAAAACGCCAGCCTGACCTGCCGGTCATTTCAGCGAGCGGTGGCGGCCACGGCCGACGGCGGGGTTGTTACATGTATTGATGCTGCCTATTTTTACCCATTTACCATCGACCGCTCGATCACGATCGATTGCATGGGCCGAGGGCAGGAGACCGGTCGGATCCTCATCAATGCGCCCGCGAAGAAGATCATCCTTCGGAATATCGGGATAAACGCCGGCAGCTTCTACATCCCGATCATTATTCAAGCCGCCGCCGAAGTGTACATCGAGAATGCAATCATTGCCGAAAGCTACAATGCCGGAATCGACGATCATCGAGCCGGGCCGGCCAAGCTCGTGGTTCGCAACAGCAGCATCGTGCGCAATTCGGGCGCCGGCATCGTCATTGCACCATCCAGCGGGATCATCGGCGTCGAGCTCGACAACGTCAACTCTGCCTACAACAAATACGGGCTTGCCGTCGGTAATGGCGGACGCGTGATGATCAAGAACTCGACATTCACCGGCAACAGCGCGGCTGGTATCACCACGGATGCAACGGCAATTGTCGGTGTCACGGCGACAGAGCTCTCATTCAACGGGATCGGCATCGTTGCGTCCGGGACGGTGACGCTGTCGAACTCCAGCATCAACTCCAACAGCACGGCGATCAGCGGTCCGACGCGAAGTCTGGGCAACAATCTCATCTTCGCCAATCCGGCCGAAGGCACCACCCCGACGATCGTCAGCGCCCGGTGACCGCCTGGCCCGCACGGGGCGTCGGCCCAGAACCGGTTGCGCGCGGCCGGATTGCGTTGCACAACAGGAGACGATGAAGCAATCGCCTCCGCCCGTCACCGCCAGCACCGTCAACTGGACCAGCTCGCAGCCGCCGCTGCTGCGGTTTCTGCACAGCTGTTACGCAGATTTCCTGCCTGAGGTCGGCGGCGCCGTCGCCGACTATATCCCCGAGCTGGGCAAGGCCGACCCTGCCCATTTTGGCATCAGCCTCGCGACCCTCGACGGTCACGTCTATGAGGTCGGCGACACCAGGGTGCCCTTTACAATCCAGTCGATGTCGAAGCCGTTCACGTTCGCGCTGGCACTGGACACGCTGGGCGCGGATCGGGTCGAGAGCGTGATCGGCGTCGAACCCTCCGGCGATCCCTTCAACTCGATCCGGCTCAACGCCGAGAACCACCCCTTCAACCCGATGGTCAATGCCGGCGCGATCGCCTGCACCGGCCTGATCCATGCCGCCAAGGGCGACGATGCGTTCGACTTCATCCGCCAGGCGCTCAGCCGCTTCGCCGGCCGCGAGCTCGGCGTCGACGAGGCGGTCCATGCGTCCGAAAGCGCCACCGGCGACCGCAACCGGGCGATCGGTTATCTCTTGCGCACCAATGGCGTGATCGCCGAGAACGTGCCTGACGTGCTCGACGTCTATTTCCGGCAATGCGCCATCCTCGTCACCGCGCGCGACATCGCGGTGATGGCGGCGACGCTCGCCAACCGCGGTATCAATCCCTTGACCGGCGAGCAGGTGATGACGCCCTACGCGATCGCGCGCACGCTCTCGGTGATGACCTCGTCGGGGATGTATGATTACGCCGGCGAATGGATCTACCGCGTCGGCATCCCTGCCAAGAGCGGTGTCGGAGGTGGCATCCTGGCGGCGCTGCCGGCGCGGCTCGGGCTCGGAAGCTACTCGCCGAAGCTCGACAAGCACGGCAACAGCGTGCGCGGCATCAAGGTGTGCGAGGCGCTGTCGGCGCATTACGACCTGCACATGCTGAACCGCAGCGACGACGCCCGCCACAGCATCATCGCCGACTACAATATCGGCAAGAACCCGTCGCGCCGGGTGCGGCGGCCGCAGGAGCAGGAAATCCTGGCGAGGCACTTCCAGGAGGTGCGCGTGATCGAGCTGGTCGGCACGCTGTCGCTCTCCAACGTCGACTACGTCTCGCGCCGCCTCGGCGGCGGACCGCGGCCGGAATTCGTGATCTTCGATCTGCGCCGCGTCACCGCGACGACGCGGGCCGGCGCGCGGCTGGTCGCGGAAGCATTCAAGGAGCTCGCCGAGCTCGGCGTCACCGTGATCCTGTCGGGCATCAAGCGGGCATCGCGGGAGTGGACCACGATCAGCGAGTGGACCAGCCAGCTCGGCAATATCAGGGATTTCTACCTGCTCGACACCGCGATCGAATGGGCCGAGGACCAGATCGTCTACCGCTATGGCGGTTCGATCGACTTCCTCGAGACCACCGAGCTCCGCGAGCAGCCGCTGCTCGCCGGCCTGAGTGAGACGGAGCTCGCCGCTCTTGCCGCGCTCTGCACGGTCAGGACCTACCAGCCGCACGAGACGATCATCGCCACCGGCAGTGCGGCGACCTCGCTGTTCTTCCTGCGCAGCGGCGTGGTCCACGTCACCCTGCCCGACGGCATCCGTCTTGCGACGCTGACCGCCGGCATGGCGTTCGGCGAGATGGCGCTGCTGGAGCCGACGCGCACTGCGGACGTGATCGCCGACATGTCGGCAACCGCGTATGAGGTGACGATTGCGGATTTCGACCGTTTCCGCACCCGGCACGCGCCTGCCTGCGAGCGGATCATGCGCAACCTCGCGCAGCTTCTCGCCGAGCGCCTGATCGTGGCGAACGCCAAGGTCGACCTGCTGACGTCCGGTTAGCTGTTCCCTCTCCCTCTCCCCGCTCTTCGCGCGTAGAGGGTCGTTGTTGGACCCGCGGAGACCCCCTCATCCGGACCGCGTTCCGCTTCGCTGCATGCGCTCCGGCCTCTCCCCGCAAGCGGGGCGATGCGAAGGAAAGCCACCCAGAACCTTATCCCGGGCGCTGCCATTCCATGACGACGAACCACGGCACGCGGCGAAAGTCGGCCTGCCGGGTTGCTTCGCCGGACACCGGCGCCGGCTCGGCAAAGAACGTCAGTCGCAGGCCCTGCTCCAGCAGCGCCGTCATGTAGGCCGACAGCGGCCGATGCCAGTTCTCGATGCGGATGCCGGCCCACGCGAACGACATCGGGAATTCGTCAAGGTAGCGGTCGACGGGGAAATGCAGACGGCGCCCCGCCTCGTCCTTGACCCAGCCCTGTTCGGCGCCGGCCGACGTGAAGCCGGTGAGATTTGCGATCAACAGCGAGCCGCCCGGCCGCAGCACCCGCGCCATCTCGCGGATCGCCGCCCTGAAGTCGGGAATGTCGACCAGCGTGATGTAGCTGACCACGAGATCGAAACTCGCATCGGCAAACTCGAGCTGCTCGGCCCGGCCGCACCGATAGTCGCCGGACGGATCGCGCAGCCTTGCCGCTTCGAGCAAGGCGGTCGTCGGTTCGATGCCGATCGGATTGACGCCGGCTGCCTTCAGAACCCGGCAGAAGCGCCCCTCGCCGCAGCCGACGTCGAGCGCGTTGCCGAACCGGCCGCGTCCGATCCGATCGAGCATGACCGGATCGAGTACATGCTCACGGCCCCAATCGCCGCGCTCGCCCTGCGACTCGATCCAGGCCTGCGCCGAAGCGTCCCACCCATTGTCCATCGGGACGATCCTGGTTTGTGAATGAAACGGACTAGCTCACCACTTCCGTCACCGGCTGCAGATCGATCTCGAAGGTCTCCAGGAACTTCGAGGTCATGATGTAGAAACCGACCGAGAGCTGCAGCTCGATCAGCGCCGCCGGCGTCAGTCTTGCAGCGATCGCCCTGAATGTCGCGTCCGTCGGCTTCTTCAGCTTGACGATCTCGTCGGTGAAGGCGAGCGCGGCGCGCTGCACCTCGTCGAAGCAGCTTGCCTGCTGCCAGTTCTCCAGCGCTTCGTTCTGCTCGTCGGTGACGCCGACATTCTTGCCGATCCGCTTGTGCGCGACGATCTCGTACGGCGCTTCGCAGAGGATGCCGGTGCGCGTGATCGCAAGCTCGCGCACGATCGGATCGAGCTCGCCCTTGTGGCGGATCGCGCCGCCGAGCCGGCAGTACTGCTCAAAATAGCTCGGCGAATGCGCCATCATGCGGAAGATGTTGGCGTTGCGGTTCTTGTCGAGGATCTCGCGGGTGCGCGGGCTTGCTTTTGCGGGATCGGAGTAGTCGATGCGGGCCATTTCCTAACCTTGATCTTGCTGCCGTTTCTGTTCGGTCCAGGACAGTATCGGCCGGCTGTCGCGGGAGCAACACGCCCGAGTCAAATTGCCGCCGCAATCGCGGACGACCCTGCTACCGTCGATATTCGCTGAGTGGGGACTCATCAAAGCGGATACTCGTCGCGGGGTGTTCCGAGTACAAAAATCTGGCCGTCTTGCGCGTCGTCACGCGCAACGATGAGCGACGCCCGAGTCTAGGGGAAACGCATGAAGGAAGCCACCAAGAGGGCGGCCTCGGAGGCGCTTGCGCAAGTGCTGGCGGTAACGGCAATGCTCGTCATCGCCAGCGTCGTGCTCTATTGGCGGTGACGGCCATCCGGTCACGCGTAAGTTCCGTCATTGGCGAGGTGCCGCGACAAAGCAATCCATGCATCCCCGTTCCGGCATGGATTGTTTCGCGCAGCCTGCCATCCGGCGGCGCCTGGCGCCGACCGCATGGCAGGCTGTTGCTATGTCGTCTTTGCGAAATACGGAATCAGGCGACCGGCAAATTGCGTAAAGCGCGCTGCCACCTTGTCGCCGATGACGAGGTCATTGTCGCCGTGGGCCATCATGCGAAAGCCTTCATCGGCATCGACCAGCACGATGTTGTAGGGCACATGCGCCCGCGTCTGCGGCGTCGCGGCGCGACACACCAGCGAGGTCGCATAGACCGTCCCTGCCCCGCTGGCTCGGTGCTCGGCGAGCTCGGACGAGCCGCAGGCGGCGCAGAAGCTGCGGCGGAAATATTGCTGCGCGCCGCAGGCACTGCAAGTCTGGTAGACGATGGCTTCTGCACCGTTGGTCCAGTCCGCGATCACTCCGCTCATCGCACGCGCTCCAGGAACATGCTGACATGCGACGACAGCACGCCGCCGTCGCCGTGCAGCAGAGCGACCGAGGCATCGCGGACCTGACGGTTCTCCGCGCGGCCGGTCATCTGCAGATGAGCCTCGACCAGATGCGCCATCGCGCCGCCGACGCCGCAATGGCCGTAGCTGAGCAGCCCGCCATGGGTGTTGAGCGGCATCTCACCGTCCTGATTGAAATAGCCGGCGCGCACCCGCGCGGCGGCCTCGCCGCGCCCGGCGAGGCCGAGATCCTCCAGCAGCATTGCGAGCGTGATCGTAAAGCTGTCATAGACCGCGGCATAACGCACGTCCGAGATCGCGATGCCTGACGCCTGCTTCGCCTTGGCGATCGAGATCTCGGCGCCAAGCTTGCTCAACGCCGGCGCCGCCGTGATGTGCTGATGCGTGTGCGCCTGGGCGCAGCCGCGCACGCGGACTTGCCTCTCGCCGGTCGGCTCGCGGCTGATCACGCAGGCCGCGCCGCCGTCGGACACCGGACAGCAATCGAGCAGCTTGAGCGGCATCGCCACCGGCTTGGAGGCCATCACGTCGGCCACCGTGATCGGATCGTGAAATTGCGCACCGGGATGCGTCAGCGCGTGCTTGCGCATCAGCACGGCGAACTCGGCAAGGTCTTGCTGCGTGAGGCCGTACTCATGCATGTAGCGCGTCGCGACCAGGCCGTAATAGGCCGGGATGGTCGGCCCTAGCGTCACCTCGTAATCGGGATGGCCGACCTGGGCCAGCGCCTGGATCGAGGCATCGCGGCTCTGCCCGGTGAGCCGGTTCTCGCCGCCGACCACCAGCACGTGCTTTGCGACTCCGGCATCGACCAGGTGATGCGCCAGCATGGTCATCGCGAGCCCAGTGGCGCCACCGACCTGCACGGCGTGGGCATAGGCCGGGCGAATACCAAAGTGCTCGGCGAACACGGTCGCCAGCATGATGTGCGGCGAGACCGTGGAATAGCCGCAGAGGACGCCGTCGATGTCGGCGCGCTTCAGTCCGGCATCGGCGATCGCAAGCTCGGCCGCCTTGCTCATCAGGTCGAGCGAGGAAAGACCCTCATGCTTTCCGTAGGAGGTGAGGCCGACGCCGGTGACGAAGCTCATGGCGCTATCTCCGTCGTTCCGGGGCCCGCGCAGCACGAGCCCGGAATCCATTCACCTGCACAACATGTGGCCCGATGGATTCCGGGCCTGCGCCTGGCGGCGCATCCCGGAATGACGAGCTGAGATATCCTGCGACCCATCATCAATACGACTTCGGAAGGCCGAGCACCTTCTCGCCGATGAAGCTGAGGATCAATTGCGGGCTGATCGGCGCGATGCGCGGGATCAGGGATTCCCGCAAGTAGCGCTCGACATGGTACTCCTTGGCGTAGCCGAAGCCGCCATGGGTCATCACCGCCTGCTCGCAGGCGTGGAAGCCCGCCTCCGCGGCGAGATATTTTGCCGCGTTGGCGGCCGGGCCGCACGGCAGGTTCTGGTCGTATTGCCAGCCCGCGCGCAGCACCATCAGCCAAGCGGCCTCGAGCTCCATCCAGCACTTCGCCAGCGGATGCTGGATTCCCTGGTTCATGCCGATCGGCCGGTTGAACACGATGCGGCCCTTGGCGTAGTCCGATGCCTTCTTCAGCGCGACCTGGCCGAGGCCGACCGCTTCGGCGGCGATCAGGATGCGCTCGGGATTCATGCCATGCAGGATGTATTCGAAGCCGCGGCCCTCCTCGCCGATGCGGTCCTCGATGGGGATTTCAAAGTTCTCGAAGAACAGCTCGTTGGAGTCGACGGGCTTGCGACCCATCTTCTCGATCTCGTGCACGGTGACGCGCTTGCGGTCGAAATCGGTGTAGAACAGGCTGAGGCCGTGCGTCGGGCTCCTCACCTCCTCCAGCGGCGTGGTGCGTGCCAGCAGCAGGATCTTGTTCGCGACCTGCGCGGTCGAGATCCACACCTTCTGGCCGTTGACGATGTATTTGTCACCCTGGCGCACCGCGCGGGTCTTGAGCTGGGTGGTGTTGAGGCCGGTGTTCGGTTCGGTCACCGCGAAGCAGGACTTGTCGCGGCCGTCGATGATCGGCGGCAGCATGCGCTGGCACTGTTCTTTGGTGCCGAACACGACGACCGGATTGAGCCCGAACACGTTCATGTGCACGGCGGAGGCGCCCGACATCCCGGCACCCGATTCGGCGATCGTCCGCATCATGATCGCGGCATCGGTGATGCCGAGCCCGGAGCCGCCATATTCCTCGGGGATGCAGATGCCAAGCCAGCCGGCATCAGCCAGCGCACGGTGGAAGTCGGCGGGGTAGCCGCCCTCCTTGTCCTTCTTCAGCCAGTACGCATCGTCGAAGCGCGTGCAGATTTTGGCGATCGCATCGCGGATCGATTCCTGGTTGGCCGAGAGTGCAAAATCCATCCGTCGTGCTCCTATGATTCTGCAACGGACTTGGCGACGCCGTCGCGGACCATCGCCGCGATCTCCTCGTCGGAGAAACCTGCCTCCCGCAGGACCTCCGCGCTGTGCTCGCCGAGCCGCGGCGCCAGCCGGCTCGGCTCCGCCCTGGTCTCCGACCACCGCGCCGATGCCTTCATGCTGCGGATGCGGCCCTCGGTGGGATGCTCGACGACGGGAAACATGCCGGTCGCGACCATGTGCGGGTCCTGCAGCAGGCTTCCGAGATCATGCATCGGCATCACAGGCACGTCGGCCTGCTCGAGGATCGCGTTCCACTCGGCCGTGGTCTTGGTCTGCAGGATGCGCGCGAGTTCGGCGTAGACGACATCGATATTGCCGGCGCGGCCGGCAAACGTCGCGAATTTCGGATCGCTGCGCAGATCGTCGCGACCGGTGGCCGTGAAGAAATTCTCCCATTGCTTGTCGTTGTAGACGATCACGCAGATATAGCCGTCGAGCGTCTTGTACGGCCGCCGGTCCGGCGACAGATGCCGCGCGTAGCCGCCCCTGTCGAGCGGCGGATCGTAGGTCAGCCCGCCCATGTGGTCGCCCATGACGAAGCCGGCCATGGTCTCGAACATCGGAATGTCGACGCGCTGGCCCTGCCCGGTGCGGTCGCGATGCACGAGGCTGGCGCAGATCGCGCCGACCGCGGTGAGGCCGACGATGCGATCGACCAGCGCGTTCGGCACGTAGCGCGGCACGCCGTCCGCGGTCTGCGCCATCAGGGCCGGCAGCGCAGTTGCGCCCTGGATCAGATCGTCATAGGCCGGCTTGGCGGCATACGGTCCCTCCTGACCGAAGCCGAACACGCCGGCATAGATCAGCCGCGGATTGACCTTGGCGACCACGTCATAGCCGAGCTGCAGCCGCGCCATCGCCTGCGGACGCACATTGTAGACCAGCACGTCGGCCTTCGCGATCAGCCGCAGCACGGCCTCGCGGCCCGCGGGCTTCTTCAGGTCGAGACAGACCGAGCGCTTGCTGCGGTTGGTATTGAGGAACACCGGCCCCATGCCGGGATGGCGCGTCGGCCCGATCTGCCGCGTCACGTCGCCGTCGGGCGATTCCACCTTGATGACGTCGGCGCCGTAGTCGCCGAGCATCTGGGTCGCATAGGGTCCCATCAGCACGGTCGTCATGTCCACGACCTTGATGCCCTGCAGTGGTCCCATCGCGCTGTTCGCTCCCGGCTGGTATGTTTACCGACCTAAAGTGCGATGAGATTTGGTTGAATCGTCATCGCGCTTTAGCTCTTTGTTCGAGCATGATCTTTCGGAAAACCGCTTCGCACTTTTCCGGATGATGCTTTAGTAACGGGAGGTTTCTGGCAAGATCAACCTGCGCAGGGCGTATGGCCGTATGCGCCGCGGCGGCGATGGCATGCCGGCGGGATCGCAGGCTGGGCAAAGGCGCCGCTATCCGCCGCCGGTCATCGCCTCGCGCGCCGCCACGAGCTTTTCCAGTTCCGCGTTCTGCTGCTCGAGGCGCTCGGAGATACGTTCCTCGACCTCGGCACCGGAGGCCCCCGCGGCCTGCTCGATCAACTGCCTGATATTGTCCCGCAGGATCGCGATGCGATCGTTCAGCTCGGACAGCGACAGCGAGGTCTCGATACCCATGGTCCCGTTCTCCGCGTGGCAGGCACTGCCCAGATTAGCGCGGCCGCGGGCCGCCGCCTATCCCTTCGCCATCATCTCGCGCAGCGCGGTCTTCAACACCTTGCCGTAATTGTTCTTCGGCAGCGCATCGAGATAGACGTACCGCTTCGGCCGCTTGAACCGCGCGATCGAGGCCAGGCAGTGCGCGTCGAGCTTGCCGTCATCGGCGCCGGCGCCCTGCTCCAAAACGACGCAGGCGACGACGATCTCGCCCCATTCCGGATCCGGCACGCCGATGGCCGAGACCTCGCGGACGTCGGGATGGGTCAACAGGGCTTCCTCGACCTCGCGCGGATAGATGTTGGTGCCGCCGGAGATGATCACGTCCTTGGAGCGGTCCGACAGCGTCAGGAAACCGTCCGCATCGAGCCGGCCGACATCGCCGGTGCGCAGCCAGCCGTCCTTCAGCGTCTCGGCATTGGCCTTCGGATTATTCCAGTAGCCGAGCATCACGGTGGCGCCCTTGACCTCGATCTCGCCGGTCGAGCCGGCGGGCAAGACCTTGCCGTCCTTGTCCGTGATCCGCACGGTGATGACGCTCTGCGCCGTGCCGACGGAGGCCAGCCGCTCGAGATAGCGCGGGTGATCGCTGCGGCGGTGCCACTCGCGCGATAGGGCGGTGATGGTCATCGGCGACTCGCCCTGGCCGTAGATCTGCACGAAGCGCTGGCCCATGGTAGCGATCGCGTCCTTGATGTCGGCCGTGTACATCGGCCCGCCGCCATAGATGATGGTGCGCAGCCCCTCGCCGTTCTCGCCGCGCTTCCTGGCGGCATCGACCAGCCGGCGCACCATGGTGGGCGCGGCGAACATCACGACATTGTCGAGCTGGCGGCCGAGATTGAGCACCTCGTCCGGATCGAATCCGCCGGATTCCGGCACCACGTGGCGGCCGCCCATCCGGACATGCGGGAAATTGTAGAGCCCGGCGCCGTGCGAGATCGGCGCGGCATAGAGCGAGGCGTCGTTCGGCGTCGCCGGATCGACGTCGGCGAGATAACACAGCGACATCGCAAGCAGATTGCCGTGGCTGAGCATCACGCCCTTGGGCCGGCCCGTGGTGCCCGATGTGTAGAACAGCCAGGCGAGATCATCGGTCTCGCGCGGCAGCGGCGCCGGCGCACCCTCGCCGCTTCGCATCGCATTGTAGGCGTCGCTGTCGATCGACAGCATGGTCATGTCGGCCGGGCAGTCAGCCTTCGCCTCCGTCAGCGCCGCGATCGTGTCATCGGACACGAAGGCGAGCTTGGCGCCGCCATTGCCGCAGATCCACGCCGCCTCGCGGCCGTGCAGCTTGGCATTGATCGGGATCGCGGCGGCGCCGATCCACCAGATGCCGTAGAGGCATTCGAGATATTGCGTGCAATTCGACGCGAACAGCGCGACGCGATCCCCGGCGGCAATGCCGTGATCGCGCGCCAGCGCCGCCCCGATCGAGGCGGCGCGGCGGGCGAAGGTCGCGTAGTCGGCATCGAGGTCGAAGCCGGTGAGCAGCGCCGGCGCGTCGGGACGCGCCCGCGCCGTCGCCGCCAGCCATTCGGCGATATTCAAGCTACTTCGCCGGCTCGAGGATCGAGACGTAATTGGCGACTGCCGCACCGCCCATGTTGAAGATACCGCCGATCTGCGCGTCCTTGAGCTGCATGCCTTCGGGCGCCTGCCCGGTGAGCTGCATCGCGCTCATGACGTGCATCGAGACGCCGGTGGCGCCGATCGGATGGCCCTTGGCCTTGAGGCCGCCGGACGGATTGACCGGCAGCTTGCCGTCCTTCTGCGTCCAGCCCTCCATGATCGCGCGGGCGCCCTGCCCCTTCGGCGTCAGGCCCATCGCTTCATATTCGATCAGCTCGGCGACGGTGAAGCAGTCGTGGGTCTCGACGAAGGAAAGGTCGGAGAGCTGCAGCCCGGCCTTCTGCAGCGCGCGCTGCCAGGCGGTGGTGCAGCCTTCGAACTGCAGGATGTCGCGCTTGGACATCGGCAGGAAATCCTGCGCATGCGCGGTGGCGCGGATGTTCACCGCCTTGCCCATGGTCTTCGCGGTCTCGGCATCGGTCAGCACCAGTGCGGCGGCGCCGTCGGACACCAGCGAGCAGTCGGTGCGCTTCAGGGGCCCGGCGACGAACGGGTTCTTCTCGCTCTCCGCGCGGCAAAACTCGAAGCCGAAATCCTTGCGCATCTGCGCATAGGGATTGGCGACGCCGTTCTTGTGGTTCTTGGCGGCGATCATCGCCAGCGCGTCCGACTGGTCGCCGTACTTCTGGAAATAGGCCTGCGCGATCTTGCCAAACACGCCGGCGAAGCCGCCGACAGTGTCGCCGTCTTCAGGCAGATAGGACGCCTTCAGCAGGTTCTTGCCGATCTCCGGGCCCGGCGTCCGCGTCATCTGCTCGACGCCGACCACCAGCACGATCTTGGCGGCACCGGCCTCGATGGCGCGGATACCCTGGTGCACGGCAGCCGAACCGGTGGCGCAGGCGTTCTCGACGCGCGTCGTCGGCTTGAAGCGCAGCGCCGGATTGGCCTGCAGCACCAGCGAGGCGGTGAAATCCTGCGGCGAGAAGCCGGCGTTGAAATGGCCGAGCATGATCTCGTCGACGTCGGACGCCGCGATCCCGGCGTCGGCCAGCGCCTCATTAGCGACCTTGACGACGAGACCCTCGACGGTTTCCGCGTCGAACTTACCGAAAGGCGTGTGCGCCCAACCCACGATGCTGGCTGTCATGGCCGTATCTCCCTGTTCCTGTTCGGGAGGTTATGTAACCCACCTTCAGCCCGATTTCAGCGATTTCATCGCCCGCGCGCACATGGCGGTTATGCCCGCCCAATTGCCGGCGCGGATATCGGCAGCCGGGCACAGCCAGGAGCCGCCGACCGCCAGCACATTCGGCTCGGCCAGCCAGGTCGCGGCATTGGCCTCGCCAATGCCGCCGGTCGGGCACACCCTGACGTTCCGGAACGGGCCGGCCAGCGCCCGCAGTGCCTTGATACCGCCGGCCTGCTCGGCCGGGAAGAATTTGACCACATCGAAGCCGTGCGCGAGCGCCTGCATCAGCTCGGAGGCCGTGGCGATCCCCGGCGCGAACGGCAGCCGGCTCGCTGCGGCGGCCTTCAGGAGCTCGGGCGTCGCGCCGGGGCTGATGCCGAACCTGGCGCCGAGCGCCTCGGCGCGCGCCAGATCGTCGCCGTTGAGGATGGTGCCGATGCCAACGATGGCCTCCGGCACCTCGGCGATCATGGCCTTGGCCGCATCGACCGCGACCGCGGTGCGCAATGTCACCTCCAGCGTCCGCACGCCGCCAGCCACCAGCGCCTTCGCGAGCGGCACGGCGTCCTCCAGCCGCTCGATGGTGAGCACCGGGATCACGATGGCCTGTCGGATCAGTTCGGCAATCTGGTGCTGTTTCGCAGTCTCGGTCATTGGGAAGCCTTATTGGGAAGCCTTGCGGGAATTTGCCGGCCGCAGCGCCTTCTTCGGCGGCATGGCATAGCGCGGAATGATCGCGCCGGGATAGCACACGACGACGCCGGCAAGCCGATGGCCCGCGCGCGCCGCCTCCTCCGGCCCGGCGCCGCCGACGCGCGCGGCGAGATAGGCCGCGGCAAAGCTGTCGCCGGCGGCCGTGGTATCGACCACCGGTTTCGTCAGCGGCTCCGCCCTCACCTCGCTTGAGCCGCCGGCATGGCGCAGGATGCAGGCGGGCTCGCCGAGTTTCAGCACCACTTCGGGGCTGGAGATGCCGGCGAGCAGCGCAGTGTTGCTCTCGCCGGGGTAGAGCGGCGCCAGATCATCGGTCGAGGCGAGCACGATGTCTGCGGTCTCGAACGCGGCGGAGAAGACCTTTCGTGCCACACCGAGATCGGGCCAGCCGCGGGCGCGGAAGTTGGTGTCGAAGGCAAACCGGGTCCCGAGCAGCCGCGCACGCTTCAGCGCCGCTATCAGCCGCTCCCGTCCCTCCTCGTGCAGGATCGAGAGCGTGATCGCCGAGAGGTAGACGAGGTCGTAGGTGGCGAGCGAATTCAGGATCACGTCCGTCTC
>NZ_JAGKJJ010000070.1 GCF_020329505.1 Bradyrhizobium semiaridum | reverse complement strand
AACACGAACAGCACGTCGATCATCGCGCGCGGTGAGACCGCGGTGACGACGGAGACGCGCTGCGCCGCCGTCGACACCAGCCGCCGGGCTTCCGCGTCGAGCGGCGTCATCAGCTCGCGCTCGGCGAGGCGGATCATGTCAGCGCCGTCGATGATATCGTCGGTGTGGCTCTGCAGGGCGCTGCGGGCGCGGGCGAGCTGCGGGGTCTGGTGCGCGAGCTTGAGCAGATCGGTGACGATGGCCCGGCTCGCGCCGCGGAAGTCCTGATCAGCGACGACCGCGCCGCGAGCCGCGCCAGGCCGGCGAGCTCGCGCATCGTCATGACGGCGAGCGCGACCGCGGCGATCACCGCCAGCCCGAGACCGAGGAAGCCGAGCCCCTCGTTGCGCGCAAAGAGATCCTCGACCAGGTTGATGACGCCGAGCCCGGTGCCGAGCACCACGAGGCCGGCGCGCCGCGGCTTCCGCTGGGGCACGCTGTTCTGGAGCGCGGTCGCCGGCAGCTGCGCCGGCTCGGCCTCGGGCACGATCTGGATCGTGCCGCGGGCGAGGCGGCCGGTGTCATCGGGATCGATCACGACCACGCCGGGATCGTCGAGCTTGAACGTCGCCGGCCGCCGGGGCGGCGTCTTGTCGTTCATTGCAGTCTGTCTCCGATCAGGAATTGGAGCGCGCGGTCAAGGCGGATGTGAGGCAGCACCGGCTCGGCATCGCCATTGCGTTCGAGCCTCGGCGGGCGGAAGCGCAGGAAACGGTAATC
>NZ_JAGKJJ010000069.1 GCF_020329505.1 Bradyrhizobium semiaridum | reverse complement strand
TTCGGCAGCGCGCGCTTGTCCTGCGGATCGCAGAAGCGGCCCTGCGCGTCGGCCTGCCAGATCTCCAGCATGCAGTCCACGACCGCGGCGCCGTCGCCGTCATAGACCTTGCCCTCGACGCGAATGCGCTCGCCCGAGACGTCAGGCGTCAGCAAATTATTGGTGAAGGCGTCATTCCACCGATATTCGCCATTCGGCGTCAGGCCGTACTTGAAATAGGGGCCGACGGTTTGCGACGGGGTGACGCCATCAGGACGCTGGTTCGGCACGTTATTTGGTCTCCATCGGCGTGGCATTGCGGCCGCGCAGCACGATATCGAAGCGATAGCACAGCGCCCATTCCGGCTGGGTGTTCTCCAGATCGAACGACGACACCATCCGCAGCCGCGCCTTCTCGTCGGTTACCGAGTTGAAGATCGGGTCGAACGGGAACAAGGGGTCGCCGGGGAAATACATCTGCGTGACGAGACGCGAGATGAAGGAGTGCCCGAACACCGAGAAGTGGATGTGCGCGGGACGCCAGGCATTGTGGTGATTGCCCCAGGGATAGGCGCCGGGCTTGATGGTGATGAACCTGTAATAGCCTTGCGCATCGCTCTGGGTGCGGCCGGCGCCGGTGAAATTGGGATCGAGCGGCGCCGGGTGCTGGTCGACGACATGGACATAGCGGCCGCAGGCGTTGGCCTGCCATAGCTCGACCAGCGTGTTGGGCACGCCGCGGCCGTCTTCATCCAACACGTGGCCGTGCACGATGATGCG
>NZ_JAGKJJ010000068.1 GCF_020329505.1 Bradyrhizobium semiaridum | reverse complement strand
CGGCGGCACGCTGTCGGCCTTGAGCTGGGCGGCGGATCACACCTCGGCGACGGCGACCTTCACCGCCACCGACGGCATCACCGCCTCGGGCTCGGTCACGGTTGCCGCTGGCAGCTACACCGACGTGGCGGGCAATCTCGGATCGACCGGCACCGACACGGTGGCGATCGACACCCAGAATCCGACGCTGACGGTCGACATCGTCGACGGCGCGCTCAGCGACGGCCACAACAGCTCGGTCGTGACCTTCACGTTCTCCGAAGCGCCTGTCGGCTTCACCGCCGCCGACATCAGCGCAACGCACGGCACGGTCAGCAACCTTGCCGCCACGGCGGACCCGTTGGTCTTCACCGCGACCTTCACCGCCGACGACGGCTTCACCGGCAATGGCTCGGTCTCGGTCACCGCCGGCAGCTACACCGACGCCGCGCTCAATCTTGGCGGCACGGGGACGGATTCCGTCACCATCGATACCGAGAATCCGACGGTGGTGGTCGACCTCGACCGCTCGACGTTCAACGACCACAACAACACCGGAACGGTGACCTTCACCTTCTCGGAGGTCCCCAGCGGCTTCGATCTGGCCGATGTCTCGGTGACCGGCGGCGGACTGTCCAACCTGCAGCCGGTGGTGGGCAATCCGCTGCAGTACACGGCGACCTTCACCGCCGACGACAACTCGACGACGGCGGTCGCGATCTCGGTTGCGGCCGACAAGTTCACCGATCCGGTCGGCAACGACAACCTGGCCTCCAACACCGACACCGCGACGGTCGACACCCAGAACCCGAC
>NZ_JAGKJJ010000067.1 GCF_020329505.1 Bradyrhizobium semiaridum | reverse complement strand
TCGACCTCGACCGCTCGACGTTCAACGACCACAACAACACCGGAACGGTGACCTTCACCTTCTCGGAGGTCCCCAGCGGCTTCGATCTGGCCGATGTCTCGGTGACCGGCGGCGGACTGTCCAACCTGCAGCCGGTGGTGGGCAATCCGCTGCAGTACACGGCGACCTTCACCGCCGACGACAACTCGACGACGGCGGTCGCGATCTCGGTTGCGGCCGACAAGTTCACCGATCCGGTCGGCAACGACAACCTGGCCTCCAACACCGACACCGCGACGGTCGACACCCAGAACCCGACCGTGGTGGTCGAGATCGCCGATGCGTCGCTGAGCGACGGGGACAACAGCTCGAACGTGACCTTCACCTTCTCCGAAGCGCCTGTCGGCTTCACCGCCGCCGACATCAGCGCAACGCACGGCACGGTCAGCAACCTTGCGGCCACCGCGGACCCGTTGGTCTTCACCGCGACCTTCACCGCCGCCGACGGCTTCACCGGCAACGGTTCGGTCTCGGTCACCGCCGGCAGCTACACCGACGTGGCCGGCAATCTCGGATCGACCGGCGCCGACACGGTGGCGATCGACACCCAGAATCCGACCGTGGTGGTCGAGATCGCCGATGCATCGCTGAGCGACGGCCACAACAGCTCGAACGTGACCTTCACCTTCTCGGAGGCGGTCAGTGCGGCGACGGTTGCGACGCTGGCCGGGGGGGCCGGGATCACGGTGGCCGGCGGCACGCTGTCGGCCTTGAGCTGGGCGGCGGATCACACCTCGGCGACGGCGACCTTCACCGCCACCGACGGC
>NZ_JAGKJJ010000066.1 GCF_020329505.1 Bradyrhizobium semiaridum | reverse complement strand
AGGTGACGCGGAAATATCCGCGGGCATCCGGCGGCGTGAAGGCCGCCATCGACCGTGAGCAAAAACGGGTGAAGTGCTAAACCGGCGTCGCGGAGGTCGCTGCCCGACCTCTTCTTGCGAAACGCTGGGTCTTGCGATGCCAGACGATCTGTCCGCCATTTCGGCAAGGGACGCCAAACGCCTGTTCGCGGGCCTCGCGAGCGCGCCCGCGATCGTGCTCGCAGTATCCGGCGGTCCGGATTCCGTGGCGCTGATGTGGCTCGCCGCGCGCTGGCGTCGTGCCCTGTCGCGCAGGCCGTGATCGACGGTGACGGCGACCAGTTTCGGCCTGCGCGCGGAATCTGCCCGCGAGGCGCGCGACGTCAAACGGCTCGCGCAAAATCTCGATCTGCCGCATCACACGCTGCGCTGGACCGGAGCCAAGCCCGACACCGGATTGCCGGCGGCTGCCCGCGAAGCCCGCTATCGCCTGCTGGCGCGGGCCGCGCGCCGGCACGGCGCCACGCACATCCTGACCGCGCACACCCGCGACGATCAGGCGGAGACGGATTTCCTCCGGCATCGCCATGAACAGCGCCGCATCGATGCCGGCGTCGTGGTCGTTCCCATCCTTCAACGCAAGATAGCGCTCGGCGCCGTCGACCAGCACCTCCACGGCGGCATTGGCTCGCGCGAGCCGCGCCGCAAGCCGTGCCAGGTTCCTCGCATCGCCGCCCTCCTTGGCGAGAACAGGCATCAGCGCGCGCAGCCGCGAACGCGTGAACGCCGGATCGCGATTGGTCGGATCGTCGGCGAAATCGATGCGCGCCTTGTGCAGCGTTGCGAT
>NZ_JAGKJJ010000065.1 GCF_020329505.1 Bradyrhizobium semiaridum | reverse complement strand
CCGGCTGGAGGAGATCGCGACCGACAAGATCGAGCTCTCCAACGGCCGCTACATGGTGCAGTACCGCGAGCAGCTGATGCCGCTGGTGCAGATGGCCAATGTGCAGGTGCAGACGCAAGGCACCCAGCCGATCCTGGTGTTCGCCGACGACGGCCGCTCGATGGGGCTGGTGGTCGACGAGATCATCGACATCGTCGAGGAGCGGCTCAACATCGAGGTCGCCGGCAGCCAGGACGGCATCCTCGGCTCGGCGGTGATCAAGGGCCAGGCCACCGAGGTGATCGATGTCGGCCACTTCCTGCCGATGGCGTTCGCCGACTGGTTCTCGCGCAAGGAGATGCGGCCCTCGGCCAGCGCGCAGTCGGTGCTGCTGGTCGACGACAGTGCCTTCTTCCGCAACATGCTGGCGCCGGTGCTCAAGGCCGCCGGCTACAAGGTGCGCACCGCGCAGAACGCGCAGGAAGGGCTGAGCGTGCTGCGCTCGGGCCAGAGCTTCGACGTGGTGCTGACCGACATCGAGATGCCCGAGATGAACGGGTTCGAGTTCGCCGAGAACATCCGCAGCGACCACAATCTCAATGCGATGCCGATCATCGCGCTGTCGGCGATGGTCTCGCCGGCGGCGATCGAGCGCGGCCGGCAGGCCGGCTTCCACGACTATGTCGCAAAGTTCGACCGGCCCGGGCTGATCGCGGCGCTGAAGGAACAGACCGCCGAGATGCGGCGGGCAGCCTAACCAACGGAAACGATACCGATGACCAGCAAGACCGAAGCGGGCGAAGGGGCGATGGCGGAATACGTCACCGCTGTGATCGGCGGACAGCTGTTCGGCCTGC
>NZ_JAGKJJ010000064.1 GCF_020329505.1 Bradyrhizobium semiaridum | reverse complement strand
TTTCCTGCGCTGCGGACGGTATGACAAGGCAGCGAGCCTGCTGCGCCGAATCCGCCGCGCAATGTCACGAAATGGCCCGATCCACGTCAAGATTCAACGCAGGCGTTCGGCGGCGATAGTGTTCGCCTCGCACCGGTGCGACCGCCTCAATTGGTCGCGGTGCATCAGCGGCGATGCTGTGCGACAAGGCGAAATGCCGCATGACACGCCGCTGATCGCGACCATCGTCGCAGGTCTTGGACTCGCCTTCGTCTTTGGGACAATCGCCCAGCGCTTCCGGGTTCCGCCGCTGGTCGGCGACGAAGCCCGGCGTGAACGGCCCGGCGGCGACGCCGGCGAGCAGATAGCCGACCAGGCGCTGGCGACCGAACTCGCGGAACTCGGTATCATCCTGCTGATGTTCGGCGTCGGTCTGCACTTCTCGCTGAATGATCTGATGTCGGTCCGGGCGATCGCGGTCCCCGGGGCGGTTGCGCAAATCGCGGTCGCGACGCTGATGGGGCTCGGGCTGTCCATGCTGATGGGCTGGACCGTCGGCGCCGGCCTGGTGTTCGGCCTCGGGCTGACCGGCGTGCTGGTGCTGACGCTGATCAAGATCGCGCTGTTCATCGCGCTGATGCTGGTGGTCGGACGGCGGCTGATCCCGTGGGTGCTGCACTACATCGCGCATACCGGATCGCGCGAGCTGTTCCGCCTCACGGTGCTGGCGATCGCGCTCTGCATCGCGTTCGGCGCCACCAAGCTGTTCGGAGTTTCGCTGGCGCTCGGCGCGTTCTTTGCCGGCATGATGCTGCGGGAATCGCCGCTCAGCCAGCGCGCGGCGCAGGAGACCCTGCC
>NZ_JAGKJJ010000063.1 GCF_020329505.1 Bradyrhizobium semiaridum | reverse complement strand
GTGACCTTCACCTTCTCGGAGGTCCCCAGCGGCTTCGATCTGGCCGATGTCTCGGTGACCGGCGGCGGGCTGTCCAACCTGCAGCCGGTGGTGGGCAATCCGCTGCAGTACACGGCGACCTTCACCGCCGACGACAACTCGACGACGGCGGTCGCGATCTCGGTTGCGGCCGATAAGTTCACCGATCCGGTCGGCAACGACAACCTGGCCTCCAACACCGACACCGCGACGGTCGACACCCAGAATCCGACCGTGGTGGTCGAGATCGCCGATGCGTCGCTGAGCGACGGCGACAACAACTCGAACGTGACCTTCACCTTCTCGGAGGCGGTCAGTGCGGCGACGGTTGCGACGCTGGCCGAGGGGGCCGGGATCACGGTGGTCGGCGGCACGCTGTCGGCCTTGAGCTGGGCGGCGGATCACACCTCGGCGACGGCGACCTTCACCGCCACCGACGGCATCACCGCCTCGGGCTCGGTCACGGTGGATGCCAACGGCTACACCGACGTGGCGGGCAATCTCGGATCGAGCGGCACCGACACGGTGGCGATCGACACCCAGAATCCGACGCTGACGGTCGAGATCGCCGACGGCGCGCTGAGCGACGGCCACAACAGCTCGGTCGTGACCTTCACCTTCTCGGAGGCGGTCAGTGCGGCGACGGTTGCGACGCTGGCCGAGGGGGCCGGGATCACGGTGGTCGGCGGCACGCTGTCGGCCTTGAGCTGGGCGGCGGATCACACCTCGGCGACGGCGACCTTCACCGCCACCGACGGCATCACCGCCTCGGGCTCGGTCACGGTGGATGCCAACGGCTACACCGACGTGGCCGGCAATCTCGGATCGACCGGCGCCGACACGGTGGCGATCGACACCCAGAACCCGACGGTGGTGGTCGAGATCGCCGATGCGTCGCTGAGCGACGGCGACAACAACTCGAACGTGACCTTCACCTTCTCGGAGGCGGTCAGTGCGGCGACGGTTGCGACGCTGGCCGAGGGGGCCGGGATCACGGTGGTCGGCGGCACGCTGTCGGCCTTGAGCTGGGCGGCGGATCACACCTCGGCGACGGCGACCTTCACCGCCACCGACGGCATCACCGCCTCGGGCTCGGTCACGGTTGCCGCTGGCAGCTACACCGACGTGGCGGGCAATCTCGGATCGACCGGCACCGACACGGTGGCGATCGACACCCAGAATCCGACGCTGACGGTCGACATCGTCGACGGCGCGCTCAGCGACGGCCACAACAGCTCGGTCGTGACCTTCACGTTCTCCGAAGCGCCTGTCGGCTTCACCGCCGCCGACATCAGCGCA
>NZ_JAGKJJ010000062.1 GCF_020329505.1 Bradyrhizobium semiaridum | reverse complement strand
GTGACCTTCACCTTCTCGGAGGTCCCCAGCGGCTTCGATCTGGCCGATGTCTCGGTGACCGGCGGCGGGCTGTCCAACCTGCAGCCGGTGGTGGGCAATCCGCTGCAGTACACGGCGACCTTCACCGCCGACGACAACTCGACGACGGCGGTCGCGATCTCGGTTGCGGCCGATAAGTTCACCGATCCGGTCGGCAACGACAACCTGGCCTCCAACACCGACACCGCGACGGTCGACACCCAGAATCCGACCGTGGTGGTCGAGATCGCCGATGCGTCGCTGAGCGACGGCGACAACAGCTCGAACGTGACCTTCACCTTCTCGGAGGCGGTCAGTGCGGCGACGGTTGCGACGCTGGCCGAGGGGGCCGGGATCACGGTGGCCGGCGGCACGCTGTCGGCCTTGAGCTGGGCGGCGGATCACACCTCGGCGACGGCGACCTTCACCGCCACCGACGGCATCACCGCCTCGGGCTCGGTCACGGTTGCCGCTGGCAGCTACACCGACGTGGCCGGCAATCTCGGATCGACCGGTGCCGACACGGTGGCGATCGACACCCAGAATCCGACCGTGGTGGTCGAGATCGTCGACGGCGCGCTGAGCGACGGGGACAACAACTCGAATGTGACCTTCACCTTCTCGGAGGCGGTCAGTGCGGCGACGGTTGCGACGCTGGCCGAGGGGGCTGGGATCACGGTGGTCGGCGGCACGCTGTCGGCCTTGAGCTGGGCGGCGGATCACACCTCGGCGACGGCGACCTTCACCGCCACCGACGGCATCACCGCCTCGGGCTCGGTCACGGTGGATGCCAACGGCTACACCGACGTGGCGGGCAATCTCGGATCGAGCGGCACCGACACGGTGGCGATCGACACCCAGAATCCGACGCTGACGGTCGAGATCGCCGACGGCGCGCTGAGCGACGGCCACAACAGCTCGGTCGTGACCTTCACGTTCTCCGAAGCGCCTGTCGGCTTCACCGCCGCCGACATCAGCGCAACGCACGGCACGGTCAGCAACCTTGCGGCCACCGCGGACCCGTTGGTCTTCACCGCGACCTTCACCGCCGACGACGGCTTCACCGGCAACGGCTCGGTCTCGGTCACCGCCGGCAGCTACACCGACGCCGCGCTCAATCTTGGCGGCACGGGGACGGATTCCGTCACCATCGATACCGAGAATCCGACGGTGGTGGTCGACCTCGACCGCTCGACGTTCAACGACCACAACAACACCGGAACGGTGACCTTCACCTTCTCGGAGGTCCCCAGCGGCTTCGATCTGGCCGATGTCTCGGTGACCGGCGGCGGACTGTCCAACCTGCAGCCGGTGGTGGGCAATCCGCTGCAGTACACGGCGACCTTCACCG
>NZ_JAGKJJ010000061.1 GCF_020329505.1 Bradyrhizobium semiaridum | reverse complement strand
GGGCGGGGTGGGGGTGTCTCCGCAAAGAGAATCCCACCGTGGATACACCCCACCCGCCACGCATCTCACGATGCGCGTCGGCCTCCCCGCAGGCGGGAGAGGCGAAGTGAACCAGCTGATATGCCTCACATGCGATCGCCCCGCCTGCGGGGCGAGGTTGAACTGCGATCCCTCGATCTACGCCGCCCGTAGCCCGGATGCAGCGAAGCGCAATCCGGGGGGCGGTCTCCGCGGCGAGGGTATCCCGGACTGCGCGGAGCCTGTCATCGGGCGCGCGTTCGCGCGACCCGTTGGCTCCGCCGGGCTACGCGCGAGCGGCCACCCATAGCGCGGCCACGACGACGCGACAGCTGCCGCAGACCGGAGCCGAGGGATACCACGCAATTTCGGAATAATGGAAGAATACCCCTGAGTTGCCCGACGTGTCAAGTGCCATGTCGAGCGCCGGCAGCCGCCGGCTCCTTTGCATGGGGTTGTTTTCGCTGTTTGGCGGTGCGCGGGGAGAAGGAGGTCAGCCCACCCGCCACTCCAGCATGCCGTCATCGGCCGTGACGATGTCGCCCATCGTCCCCACCGGCGTGCGATCCAAATTCTGCAGATGCGCCAGCGTCGCGGTGTCTCTCGCCGCGATGCGGCCGAGCGTGCGCCGGCCGTCCTCGGTGCGCAGCATGGTGACGCCGTGCTCGACCTCGCCATTGCCGCGATAGATCACGGTGAAGGCCTCGACCTTGCCTTTGCCGGTCGCCTCGGTGGTGAAATCAGGCACGGCGCCCCGGTTGCGGTCCGCTTCCGCCTGCACGCTGGTCTCCTGCTTCAGGGCCGCCGTCGGCGCCGCGCGCGACAGCACGAGGCCATGATGCTTGGTGACGAAACCGCCCTGGCCGTAGAGCAGGCCGAGCCTGCCGCCGCCGCGCAGCTTGCGCACCATCGCGCACGCCGCATGCGTCATGTAAGTGTTGAGCGGCGCGCCGAAGAAGGTCAATCCGCCGGTCACGGTCGGCTGCACGTCGGCGCCGAGGCCGAGCGTGCGGCGCGCCATCTTCGGCACGCAGGGGAAGCAGCTATAGAGCTCGATCGCGTCGAACTTCTTGCCGTCGCCTTCGACGAGGTCCATCACCGTCTTCAGCACCGCGGTCTGTGCGTGGCTCTCGACGAACTGGTCGCGGGTCAGATAGTCGCGCGGCTCTTCCGCCGAGGCGCCGCCGAGCGGATAGATCAGCTTGTCTTCCGGCACGCCGGCGGCGCGCGCCTTGGCAAGGCTGGTCAGGATCAGCGCACCGCCCATGTTCACGGTCGGGTTCGCCACCATCAGCTTGGTGTAGGGCCAGGCGATCATCCGGTTGTCCGGCGTCGCGGTCGTGATCTCTTCGCCCGAAAAGCGTTTCTTCAGCCAGGAGTTCGGGTTGTCGGCGGCAACGCGCGCATAGGTCGACCACAGCTCGCCCGATTCCTTCAGCGCCTCGCGCGGCGTCTGGCCCCACGCCGCAGACGTCGCGGATTCATAGAGCGGATAGACCGTAATCGGCCTGAACAC
>NZ_JAGKJJ010000007.1 GCF_020329505.1 Bradyrhizobium semiaridum | reverse complement strand
CCGCAAGCGGGAGAGGGAGCCGTCCGCCGATGCTGGCGCCACCAGAGTTTTCATACGCGATTGCCCTGCCCTCACTCGGAACGCATCTGACGATGCGTTCCGACCTCTCGCCGCAAGCGGGGCGAGGTGAAGCGGAGTCTGCAGCTCGTTTGGCAGTAGACCCATCGCGCTTTAGCGCACTCTCAGGTCGCGTCCGCCCGGTGCAACGTATCCACCGTGATGGTGCCGCGGGCGCGCGAGACGCAGGCGCAGATCTTGTGACTGTCGCAGCGCTGCTGGTCGCTGAAGAAGACGTCACGATGGTCGATCTCGCCGTCCACCTCGATGACGTCCAGTGCGCAAACACCGCATTCGCCGCGGCGGCAGTCGCTCATCACCTCGTGGCCGGCGGCGTTGAGCACGTCCAGCATCGAGCGATCGTGCGGGATCACGAGCTCGACATTCTCCTGCTTCAGCCGGACCCGGAACGACTCGGTCGGCAACGATCCGCTCGACCCGAACGTCTCGTAGCGCAAATCAGTGATCGGCCGGCCCGCGGCCTGCCAGGCGTGCCGCGCTGCGTCCAGCATCCGCATCGGACCGCAGAACAGCGTCATCGCCTGCTGCGGCAGCGTCGCGAAGGCCGCGCCGAGATCGAGCCGCCGGCCCTCGTCGGCAGCGTGAACGATCAAGCGATCGCCGAGCAGGACCTGGAGTTCGTTAAGATAGGCGGCATCGCCGCGCGAACGCACCGCGTAATGCAGCGTAACGTCGGCGTTGCGGCGCGCCAGAGCCTGCGCGGCGCCGAGGATCGGCGTGATGCCGATGCCGCCGGCGATCAGGCAGAAATGCCGCCGGATCCAGTCGAGTTCGACCAGTGAGGCCGGAAGGGTGATGGCGAGGCGCGCGCCCGGCGCTAGCGACCACATGTAGCGTGAGCCGCCGCGAGAATCCGGCGCGCGGCGCACCGCGATCCGGTAGCCCTCCGCGCCGGCTTCTCCGACCAGCGAATAGAACCGCGTCGCGGGCCGGCCGTCGATCGTGACGCCGACCTGGATATGGCTGCCGACCGGATAGCGCGACGCGGGGGCGCCGTCCGGCCGCAGCAGGAATTCGCGGATGCCGGGCGTGAGGTCGCGCGTCGCGGCGACGGTTGCCTGGATCCAGGTCTCGATGAAACGCATTGAACCCTCCGTTCAGTCCGCCGCCGACCTGATCAGCGCCAGCGCCGGCAGCAGATCGAGATGGGTGCGGTTGCGCAACGCCAGCCGCAGATTGCGCGCGGCAAGCCGGGCGTGCTCGCGCATAATCGCCTCGGCACGCGCACCTTCGCGGTTCTCGATGGCGTCGACCACGACGCGATGATGATCCTGCGCGATCAGCAGGATCTGCCGCGCCTCCGGCAAGGCCGATTGCGCCATCACGAAGCCGCTCGGCGAGGCGAACGGCAGCGCGGAGGCGCGGTCGATCTGCCGGATCAGCGGCGGGCTGCGCGACAGCTCGGTCAAGAGTGCGTGGAAGCGCGCATTGAGCGCGACATAGGACGAGAACGCCTCGACCGAGATCGGATCCTGCCGCACCAGACCGTCGATCTCATTGAGACATTCCTTGAGCGGCTCGAGATCGCGCGCGGAGACACCGCGCTCGGCGGCGAAACGGACGGCGAGCCCTTCCAGCGTGCCGCGCAGCTCGATCGAATCGAGGATGTCACGTTCGGAGAACGCCTTCACCATGAAGCCGCCGGACGGGATCGCCTCCAGCAGCCCTTCCTCCTCCAGCCGCACCAGCGCCATCCGTACCGGCGTGCGCGAGACGCCCGTGGTCTCCACCGCTTGCAGTTCCGAGATGCGCTCGCCCGGGCGCAAGCCCCCCGACAGGATCAAGTCGCGCAGTGCGAGCTGCGCGCGCACGGTCTGCGATACGGCGCGGTCGGTCTCGCGGTCCGCCATGGCCTACTCCGCCGCCTGCAAATGCTGCGGCGGAGTCTCCTTCGCCACCATGCGGTCGATCACGCGCCGCGCCCACATCGCACCGGCGTCGATGTTGAGGTTGTAGAACACGCGGTCCGGATTCTCGTCCATCGCCCGCTGCTGCGCTTCCAGGATGATCTCGTCCTCGTGGAAGATACCGGCGACGCCGTCACGGATCTCGGTGGTCAGGCGCTGCTCGGTGAGGCGGTGGTTGCGGACGAAGGCCCAGAAATAGTGACAGGTCTTGTCGGTCTCCGGCGTGATGGTGTTGAGCACATAGCCGTTGACGCCCTGCGAGCGGTCGCCTTCCGGCGCGCCGGTCCCCGCCGGCGCCACGCCGACGTCGATGTTGACGGTGCACGGCGCCTCGAAGCGGATGATCTGCCAGCGATCGACCGGGCCCGGCTTCTGCAACTGCTTCGCCCAGAACGGCGGCGCCTCGATACCCTTCATCCAGCGCGTCACCGTCACGGTCTTCTCGCCATGGGTGACGTCGAACGGGGCTTCGGCGACCGCGTCATTGCCGATGCTGGAGCCGTGCACGAAGGTCTCGTGGGTCAGATCCATCAGGTTGTCGACCACGAGGCGGTAGTCGCACTTCACATGAATGGTCTTGCCGTCGCCGGCCCAGGCGGGATCGTCGTTCCAGTGCATGTCCGGCACCAGCGCGGGATCGGCGAGCGCGGGATCGCCCACCCACAGCCAGATGAAGCGGTGGCGCTCGACCACCGGATAGGCGCGCACGCAGGCCGATGGATTGATGGTCTCCTGCGAAGGCATGAAGGTGCAGCGGCCCTGCGCGTTGTATTTCAGGCCGTGATAGCCGCAGACCACGGTGTCGCCCTCGAGCCGGCCCTTGGAAAGCGGCACCAGGCGATGCCAGCAGGCATCCTCCAGCGCCACCACGGCGCCGTCGGCCTTCCGGTACATCACGACATGCTTGCCGCAGATCGTCCGCGGCAACAGCGCATGCTTGATCTCGGCGTCCCAGCCGGCCGCGTACCAGGCGTTCATCGGAAACGGTTTTGACATGCGCGCGCTCCTGACCAAGCCGCTAAAGAATACTTCCTGTATACATTAAAGCCGGTAGAATGGCAAATAAGGGCGAAGACCGGCTATATCCGCCGAATTCAGTATACAGTAAATTCTAAGAATACAAAATCGATTTTCGATTGACGTCATCGAGCCCCGTCGCCAATCTGACGCCCCATGAACATCGAGCTGAGTTTTCGCGAGGGCCTGGCCGGCAACGGTCCGCGTAGCCTGACATCGGCGGTCCAGGAGCGGCTGCGGGCCGACATCCTGTCGACGCGGCTGCTGCCGGGCCAAAAGCTGCATATCGCGGGTCTTGCAAAACAGTTCTCGGTCAGCCTCGCCGCGGTCCGCGAGGCGCTGTCGCGGCTGGTGGCCGACGGGCTGGTGCAGGCCTCCGACCAGCGCGGCTTCCGGGTCTGCCCGGTGTCGCTCGCCGACCTCGCCGACGTCACGCAGACGCGGATCGACATCGAGGGGCTTGCCCTGCGGCGCTCGATCGAGCGCGGCGACCAGGCCTGGCTGTCGGCGGTCGAGGCCGCGTGGGATGCGCTCAGGGCCGTCCCGCATCGCTATCCCGATGATCCCACCGTGCATTACGAGGAATGGGTGGCGCGCCACCGCGTCTTCCATCGCGCGCTGGTCAACGCCTGCGGCTCGCAATGGCTGCTCGGCTTCCGCGACGTGCTGCACGAGCAGAGCGAGCGCTACCGGCGGCTGTCGATCCGCCGCGAGGTCGGCAGGTCGCGCGACGTCGAAGCCGAGCACGCTGCGATCGTCGCGGCCGTATTGGCACGCGATGCCGATGCCGCCGTCGGCGCGTTGTCGAAGCATTTCAGCACCACCATGGAATTCGTCGAGCTCGCCGCTCCGTGCATCGCGGAGGTCAATTCCGCAACCTGATCCTCCGGCGCGAAAAGGCGCCGGCAAACAACAACAATCGATATCCGGGAGAAGCACCACGATGAGCATCACGCGCCGCCACGCGCTGGCAACCTTGATCGTAGCCACCATGCTGGCCGGTCCCGCTTTCGCGGCGGACACGATCCGCGTCGGGCTGCCGACCAAGACCTATTGGCCGACGACGATCGCCGAGACCGCCGTGCGGCAGAAGCTGTTCGAGAAGGAAGGCATCAAGGCCGAGCTGACGATCTACCGCAGCGGTGCCGAGACCTTCGAGGGCATGGCGGCGGGTGCCGCCGACATCATCCTCGATCCGCCGTCGCTGGTGTCGGCCGGCCGCAAGAAGGGCGTGATGTCGCGAATCGTCGCCAATGCTGCGATGGGCAATTTCGGCTGGCAGCTGATGGTGCCGGCCAAGTCGGCGCTCGAGGTCAAGGACCTCAACGGCAAGAAGGTCGCCATCACCGCGGCGGGCTCCGGCTCCGATCTGCTCGCGCTGTGGACCGCGCAAGACAAGACGATCGACTTCACCCGCGTGCCGGTCGGCGGCGGCGGCCTGGTGCCGAACCTGCTCGCCGGCAATGTCGATGCCGCCGTGGTCTACTCGCCGCTCAGCTTCCAGATCGCCAAATCGGGTGAAGCCAAGGCGATCCTCGATTATGCGGTCGCGGTGCCGCCGAATTTGACCGGCGGCTGGATCGTGCTCGACAAGTTCGCGGAGTCCAAGCCCGAGGTGGTGCAGAAGGCGGTCAACGCGCTGTACGGCGCCGTGCAGTTCATGCACGCCAACCGCGACGTCACGGTGAAGCTGATCGCCGATCTCTACGAGATGCCGGCCGAGATCGCCGCGCTGGAATACGACAACACCATCATGAAGCTCGAGACCAGCGGCGACATGGGCGCGGCCAATGTGCCGGCGGCGGTGCAGCTCTCGCTCGACCTGGCGAAGCTCGGCGGCCTGAAAGACATCGTGCCGGTCGAGGACGTGATCTCGACCAGGTTCAAGCCGGTTCCGACCAAGCCGTAACATGCAGGCCACGCTCACCATCAAGCTTGCGCGTGTCGCGATCGTGATCGCGATCTTCGCGCTGTGGGAGGTGCTGTCGCGAACCGGCCTCGTCAATTCGCGGCTGCTGCCGCCGGCCTCCGACACGCTGGCAACGCTCGCCGACCTGCTGCAGCGCGCCAGCGTGCAGAACGACCTGATGGTGACGGCGAGCGAGGTGCTGGCGGCGTTCGCGCTCGCGGTGCCGTTCGGCGCGTTGATCGGATTTTTGCTCGCGGAGAACCGCTACTTTGCCGACGTGGCGAAGCCGCTGCTGTTCTTCGCCTTCAGCATCCCGAAGTCGATCTTCCTGCCGATGTTCATCCTGGTGTTCGGCGTCGGCTTCGCCCAGAAGGTCGGCTTCGGCTTCTTCTCCACGATCTTCATCGTGATCATGTCGACCACCACGGCGGTGGAGTCGGTCAAGGTCGAGCATCTCACGGTGGCCCGCTCCTACGGCGCGACGCGCGC
Organism: Bradyrhizobium semiaridum; assembly: GCF_020329505.1. GTDB lineage: Bacteria > Pseudomonadota > Alphaproteobacteria > Rhizobiales > Xanthobacteraceae > Bradyrhizobium > Bradyrhizobium semiaridum. Next base: position 322,101 of record NZ_JAGKJJ010000007.1, on the reverse strand, counting down.
GCAGACCGCGTTCCGCGTCTACCTGCCGAGCATGCTGCCGGTGCTGCTGGAGGCGTTGCGCATCTCGATGATCTTCAATCTCACCGGCGTGATCCTCGCCGAGATGTACGCCTCGCGCGACGGCATCGGCCACCAGATCGCGACCTGGGGCGAGAATTTCCAGATGAAGCAGTTGCTCGCCGGCGTCGTCATGGTCGCCGCGATCGCCATGACCTTCAACGAACTGATCAGATGGGTGGAAACACGATGCAGCCATTGGCGAACGTGACCCCGCTAAAGCCGCCGCCGCGTGCCGGCGCGATCGAGGTCAGGAATGTCGGCCAGGTGTTCCGCACCAGGTCCCAGGACGTCGTCGCGCTGGAGGATGTCTCGCTCGACATCAAGCCGGGACGCTTCGTCGTGCTGGTCGGCCCGAGCGGCTGCGGCAAGTCCACGCTGTTGATGATGATGGCCGGGCTGCGCGCGCAGACCTCGGGCACCATCACCATCAACGGCGCGCCGATCCCGCAGCCAGACCCTGACAGGGTGGGCGTCGTGTTCCAGGAGCCGAGCCTGTTTCCGTGGCTGACGGCGGAAGACAATGTCGAGTTTCCGCTGGCGCTGCGCGGCGTCGCCAAGGCGGAGCGCCGGGACAAGGCGCAGGACATGCTCAAGCTCGTCGGCCTCGACGGCTTCGGCAGGCGGCATCCGCACGAGCTCTCGGGCGGCATGAAGCAGCGCGTCTCGATCGCGCGCGGCCTGGTGCAGGATCCGCCGGTGCTGTTGATGGACGAGCCGTTCGCCGCGCTCGACGAGCAGACCCGCATGACCATGGGCGACGAGCTGCTGCGGATCTGGGCCACGACCGGCAAGACCGTCGTGTTCGTCACCCACAGCCTGACTGAGGCCGTCTACCTCGCCGACGAGGTGATCGTGATGTCGCCGCGGCCCGGCCGCATCGTCGATCATCTGCAGGTCCCGCTGCCGCGGCCGCGCACCTACGAGATGCTCAGCGGCGATGCGTTCGGCGCGCTGCGCGACCGCATCTGGCGTCACATCCGCAAATCGGCGTGAGGCAATCATGCGCGCCAAGACCCTCCGCCATCTCATCGTCGTCGGCCTGATCGTGCTGTGGGAGCTGTTGCCGCGTGCCGGCCTGATCCCCGAACTGTTCCTGCCGTCGCTGTCCTCGACGCTGCTGGCCGGCTGGAACGAGGCCGCCGAATACGGGCACGCGCTCGCGGTGACGCTGTACGAGGTCGCGGTGTCGATGGCGTTCGCCTGCGGCGGCGGCATCCTGCTCGGCGCGATCGTCGGCAGCCTGCCGCGCCCGCGCCTCCTGATCATGCCGATGGTTTCGAGCCTCTATGCCGTGCCGCTGGTGATACTCTATCCCGTCTTCACGGTGTGGCTCGGCATCGGCTCGGAATCCAAGATCGCGTTTGCCTCGATCTACGGCTTCCTGCCGACCATGCTGGCGACCGCCGCAGGGATTCAGACCATCGATCCGCAGCTCTTGCTCGCCGCCCGCAGCATGGGCGCGACGCTGAACCAGCGGCTGGTCCGGGTGATCATTCCCGCCGCGATCCCGACTGTGCTGTCGGGCCTGCGGGTCGGCGGCGCGCTGGTCATCGTCGGCGTGGTGGTCTCGGAGATGCTGATCTCCTCGGCCGGCATCGGCTATCTGATCTCGCGCTATCGCACCATCCTCGACAGCCCGCACGTCTTCGCCGGCGTGCTGCTGGTGCTGTTCATGGCGATCGCCTTCAACACCGCGATCCGCTGGATCGAGCGCAAGGCTGCGATCTGGCAGACCGGAATGCGCGCCGGCCAGAACGCCGCCGACGAGATCGGGTCCGGCGCGATGCAGCCGGCGACGTAAGGGAATCGCTGCCGTGTTCAACCTGACCCTGACATTCGACAACGGTCCGGAGCCCGCGGTGACACCCCGGGTGCTCGATATCCTCGGCGAGCGCAGCATCAGGACCACGTTCTTCGTGATCGGCGAGAAGCTCGACGATCCCGCGCGCCGCCGCATTGCCGTCCGCGCCCGCGACGAAGGCCACTGGATCGGCAACCACACCTATACGCACAGCATCCCACTCGGCGAGCAGCCCGGTCGAGACACCGCCGAACGCGAGATCGGCCGGACGCAGGCCGCGATCGGCGACCTCGCCCATCCCTGCCGCTGGTTCCGGCCATTCGGCGGCGGCGGCAATCTCGACGCGCGGCTGCTGAAGCCGTCGGTGGTCGATTATCTCGCGCAGAACAAACACAGCTGCGTGCTCTGGAATGCGATCCCGCGCGACTGGGAGGACGTCAACGGCTGGGCCGACCGCGCGCTCGACCAGTGCCTCGCGCAGCCATGGACGCTGCTGGTGCTGCACGATCTGCCGACCGGCGCGATGACCCATCTGGAGCGCTTCCTCGACTGCGTCACGACCAGCGGCGCCCGCTTCCGTCAGGATTTCCCGCCGCAATGCGTTCCGCTCCGCAACGGCGAGATCGCACTTCCCATCCACGACTACGTTTCCTCCATCGAAGAGAGTGACAAAGCATGAAGATCGCAAGTTTCAAGGTGGCAGGCACCGCGGGCTATGGCATCGTGACCGATGCCGGCGTCATCGACGCCGGCAAGCGGCTCGCGGCGTACCCGACGCTGAAGGCGCTGCTCGCCAAGGGCTCGCTCGACGAGCTGAAGCGGCTGCAAGGCGAGCGCCCCGATCATGCGCTCACAGCTGTCGAGCTGCTGCCGACCGTGCCCGATCCCGACAAGATCTTCTGCATCGGCGTCAACTACGCGACGCATCTTGCCGAGAGCGGCCATCCGACGCCGCCGCATCCGATGATCTTCACCCGCTTCGCCAACAGCCAGGTCGGCAGCGGCCAGCCGATGATCCGGCCGCCGGAGTCCGAGCGCTTCGACTATGAGGGCGAGATGGCCGTCATCATCGGCAAGGCCGGCCGCCGCATCGCGCGCGAGGCCGCGCTCGGCCATGTCGCCGGCTATGCCTGCTACAATGACGGCAGCATCCGCGACTGGCAGCGCCACACCTCGCAGTTCGCGCCGGGCAAGAACTTCGCCGGCACCGGCGGCTTCGGCCCGTGGATGGTGACGACCGACGAGCTCCCCGACATTTCGAAGCAGCACATCGCCACCCGCCTCAACGGCGTCGAGGTGCAGGCTGCGCCGATCTCCGACCTCGTGTTCGACGTGCCGGCGCTGATCGCCTATTGCTCGACCTTCACCGAGCTGGTCCCCGGCGACGTCATCGTCACCGGCACCACCGGCGGTGTCGGCGCTTATCGCACCCCGCCGCTATGGATGAAGGACGGCGACGTCGTCGAGGTCGAGATCTCCGGCATCGGCGTGCTGCGCAACCCGGTGAAGGACGAGGTGTCGGTGACGGCGACGCGCGCCGCCTGACCGATCGCAAGCAAGAAGGAGGACGCCATGAACCTGCCCAAGCATTTGCTGCCGACCACCGTGGTCGGCAGCTATCCGCAGCCGGAATGGCTGGTTGATCGCGCGATGCTGTCGAAGTCGGTGCCGCGCACCCGCATGCACGCGATGTGGCGGCTGCCGGCCGAGCACCTGCAGGAAGCCCAGGACGACGCGACCGTCGTCGCGATCAGGGACATGGAGCGCGCCGGCATCGACATCGTGACCGATGGCGAGATCCGCCGCGAAAGCTACTCCAACCGCTTCGCCACCGCCCTCGACGGCATCGATGCCGACAATCCCGCCATCATCACCGCGCGCACCGGCAACACCAAGACGCCGGTGCCGCGCGTGGTCGGCCCGGTGAAGCGCACCGCTCCGGTGGAGCTGCCCGACATGCAGTTTCTGCGCAACAACACCGATCGCGCCGCCAAGATCACTTTGCCCGGCCCGTTCACGATGAGCCAGCAGGCCAAGAACGAGTTCTACAAGGACGACGAGGAGCTCGCGATGGCCTTTGCCGCGGCGGTCAACGCCGAGGCGCGCGACCTCGAGAAGGCCGGCGCCGACGTGATCCAGCTCGACGAGCCCTGGGTGCGCAACAATCCGGAACTGGCCAAGCGCTACGCGGTGAAGGCGATCAACCGCGCACTGGAAGGCATCACCGTGCCGACCGTGGTGCATCTCTGCTTCGGCTACGCCGCCGTGGTGCCAGGCTCGGCCAAGCCGGCCGGCTATTCCTTCCTCGGCGAGCTCGATGACACCACAGCCGACCAGATCTCGATCGAGGCGGCGCAGCCGAAGCTCGATCTCGGCGTGCTCAAGGACCTCTCGTCCAAGACAATCATGCTCGGCGTGCTCGACCTCGGCGATCCCGCGATCGAACAGGTCTCGGTCGTCGCCGATCGCATCCGCAACGGCCTCAAGCACGTCCCGGCCGAACGGCTGGTGGTCGCGCCCGACTGCGGCATGAAATACATGCCGCGCCAAGTCGCGTTCGGAAAGCTGAAGGCGATGTGCGACGCCGCCGCGCTGGTCCGCAAGGAAATTGCCTAGGGCGGGTGCGACAAGTTGTGATGGAAGGATAGCTGCAGTACGACGACTGCGGCCGGCTTACGAATTCGACGCAGCGCGGGTCGAAGCCGACTGGATGTCCTTGATGCTGATCACGACGGCGATGCGCTTGACGGTGCCGTTGCGATAGGCCGCCAGGAACTTGTCGTACTGCTTGACCGAGATGCAGCCGTTGGAATCGCCGTTCGGGCCGAGCATGTAGCTGTGCACGAGCAGGCCGACGCGGCCGAAGGTGTCGCTGCCGTCGACCGGGTTCATGCGCAGCGCGGGCACGCCGTGGAACAGTTTTTCGCGCGGCTTCATTTCGTAGATGCCGGGCGGCGTCGCGCCGGCATTGCGGATCTTCACATGCGCGGGATCGTCGAGCAGATTGCCGAGCCCCGAATGCGCCTCGAACTTGGTGCCGTCGGGCATGTACACGACGCGCGCGGTGATGTCGTAGACCGCCGTGGTGCTGTCATAGCCGAGCGCGCCGAGGTTGGGGCTCGGACCGGACAGGCCGTCATTGGGATCGAGTGAGGCCAGCTGCAGCTTAGCCGGCATCATGTCGGCGAGCTTCTGCAGGAAGGTGCGGTTGTCGGCCTGCTGCTGCGGCGTGGCTGCCGGCGCGGGCGGCGTATCGGTGCGCGCGGCCAGATTGGCTTCCGCCGGCCGCGATCGCGGCATCGGCACGCCGGCCGAAACCGGCGCCGGCGACACCGACGCGGGAGGCGCATACGCCATCGCCGATCGGCTTGGCAGGTCGGTCTGGCTCTCACGCAGCTGGCCCGCGAGCGCGTCCTCGATCTTGTCGAACTCGGCTTTGAAATCGCCGCGATCGGAACGAATGCCGCGGCGCGACGGATAATACAGCGACGCCGAGTTCAAGGTGGACCGTGAACCGAAGCGATCGTCGAAGTTCAGCGAAGCGGTCGTATTGGCGAGCGCGGGTCCATGCAGCCACGCGGTGGGATCGACGCCGGCCATCCAGGCGGCGAGGCCAGACGACAGGGCAAGCGCGCCGACGGCGAATGCCGTGCTGCCCACCATTGACATGCCGCGGCTTGACCCCCGCCCGGCAGCTTTCGTCGTTCGTTGACCCATCCGTCCCCAAGTTCGGTGCTCTGGGGCCTGTTGCCGGCCAATCAGGGATTCACCGATTTCTCATCATATCAAGAATTGAGAGTAAGGCATAATCGAGACCGTGGGGCCAACGGCAGGTTTTTTAAGCGTTTTTTGCAGGGACTGCGCCCGCGAATCATCGCCTTGGGCCTGAAAACGGGACTAAAGGCCAGCAAATGGTCCCGATTCGGGACAAATCCGGCCGCCGGAGGCTGGTCTCAGCACGCGTCGTCCCGGCGAAGGCCGGGACCCATTACCACAAGGACAGGTTGTTGAAACCAGCTGTGGCCCCAGCGTTGCGCAAACAAGAACCTCGGTGGCTATGGGTCCGGGCCTTCGCCGGGACGACGCCGCGGGAATCCATCTCACACTCAACTTTTGGTCGCTGAAGATTCACACCGTCTCAGGCGATCTTTTCTTCCCGCAGGGTGAGCACCGGCACCGGCTTGCCGATGGCGTAGCCCTGGACGTAATCGACCCCGATCTCGCGCAATTCGTCGAGGATGGCGAGGCTTTCGACGAACTCGGCCACCACCTGCTTCTGCATGATCTTCGCGGTCTTGGTGATCATCTCGACCATCGCGCGATCGACCTTGCTGTTCAGGATCTCCTTCACGAACGAGCCGTCGATCTTGATGAAATCGACCGGCAGGTGCTTGAGGTACGCGATCGACGACATGCCGGTGCCGAAATCGTCGAGCGAGAAGCTGCAGCCGATCTCGCGCAGCCGCGCGATGAATGTCTGCGCCTCATCGAGATTGGAGATCGCGCTGGTCTCGGTGATCTCGAAACACACCACGGTCGGCGGCACGTCGTGCCGGGCGAACAGCTTGGCGACGAAGTCGACGAAATCGCCGTCGCCGATGGTGGCGCCGGAAAGATTGATGGCATAGCCCGCTACCTTGCGCGGACTGTGCCTGCGCTCGGCGATAACCTCGAAGGCGCGGCGAACCACCCAACGGTCGATCAGCGGCATCAGGCCGTAGCGCTCGGCCGCGGGCAGGAAGCTGCCGGGCGGCACCATCACGCCGCTTTCGTCGCGCAGGCGCAGCAGCAGCTCGCGCCGCTCGCCGCCCTTCAGCGTGCCGGCCACCGGGCGGATCTCCTGCTCGTAGAGGCAGAACCGGCCCTCATCGAGGCCCTTGCGAATGCGGTTGACCCAGCTCATCTCGGCGACGCGCACCGTCATGTCGGTATCCGCCGGGCAGTGCTCCTGCACGCGATTGCGTCCCTTGTCCTTGGCGAGGAAGCAGGCGACGTCGGCAAGGCGCAGCGCGTCCTGCACGCCGGCGCAGTCGCCGAGCCTGACGAGACCGATGCTGGTGCTGATCCGGAAGCTCGAGCCTTCATGGACGAAGCTCGACTGCTCGACCACCGCCCTGATCCGCTCCGCGACTTCGGAAGCGGCCTCTTGCGCGCCCGAACCGTCGTCGCGCAGCAGGATGCCGAACTCGTCGCCGCCGAGCCGCCCGACCAGGCCGCGCTCGCCGACCTCGGACGCCAGCAGCCGGGCGACCTGCTTGAGCAGCCGGTCGCCCGCCATGTGGCCGCAGGTGTCGTTGACGATCTTGAACTGGTCGAGGTCGATCAGCATCAGATCGGCGCCCGCATCCGCGGCGCCCGACATCGACGTGTGCAGCTCGAATTCGAACTGCCGCCGGTTGGCGAGCCCGGTGAGCGCGTCATGCGAGGCCGCCCAGGCCAGTTCCTCGACCAGGCGGCGTTCGGCCGTCATGTCATGGATAACCATGACGCGGCCGGCCCAGTGGCCGTCATGCACGATCGGGGTCTCGACCACCGAGACCGGCACGCTGGACTGATCCGGCCGCACCAGCAGCCGCTGCTGCGGCCGTCGCTCGCCCTCGGCCTCGGCGGCGCCGAACGATCCCTGCACCGGCTGCTCGGCGATGCTGAACAGCGAGGACAGCGGCCGGTCGCCGGCCTCCTGCCCTGCCGCGATCAGCCGTTCGGCGGCTGCGTTCATGTAGCCGACGCGATCGTCCGGCGTCGTCACGATCACGGCGTCGCCGATCGAAGCCAAAGTGAGCTGCGCCCGCTCCTTCTCGACCGCAAGCGCGGTCTCGGCCAGCCAGCGCCGCTGCAGCATCCGCCGCGTATGGAACAGGACGATGCCGGCGAGGCACGCCGCGATCACCGCGTTGACGAGCAGCAGCAGCGCGGAGACCTGACGTGAGGCGCGCCCCAGATGTTCGGAAAAGTCGACGGCGAGCGTGCTGAGCGCGGCGTCCACCGCACCGATCCGCTCGGCCCAGCGCCTGATCGTGCCCACGGACGGATCATGCAGCGCCATCTCGTTCGCAGCTTCGTTGCGGATCTCGATCAGCCGATCGAGCAGCACGTCGGAATTGCGCCATGCCGCAACGGCGCCGGCGACGTGATGCATCTTGCGGAAATACTTGAACAGCCAGATCAGTCCGCCGATGTCGTCGTCATGATTGCCCGCCTTGGCGAAACCATCACGCGCGACGTCGTCGTTGTTGCCGGGCGCTTCAAGCGCGAGCCGCGCCGTGCGGTCCGCCAGCGGCACCGCGATCGCGGCGTCGAATTTCTGCAGATAGGCCGGCGTGCCGGTGCTGACATAGGAATGCAGATAGTAAATGGCGTCCTTCTGGCCCTTCGACCACAGGCTCTCGCCAGCCACATAGGCCCGCACCGCGGACATCACCTGCAGGCTGCCGGCCGACAGGCTGGCCTGCAGCAGAACGATGGCGATCAGCGGTCCAACCACCCGCCACAGTGACCAGCTTCGAAACGAAAAGAACATCCCGCGCCCACCGCAATCCTGTTCGGCGAGAGTAGGAACGGCGGCTTAACCCCACGTTGCAAAACGCGATGAGTTTGAAACGACTTGGTTGTACTGGAACTGGCTCAAATTTTATCGACCGCACCGCTCACGGGCGCAGCGTCGGGGCCGTGTTCGGCGCCGGCGCCTGTTCCATCTCCGCCTCTTCCGGCAATTTGTCGCCATGAACGGCGAGCGGCGTGCCGATCCAGAGCGGATCGGCGAGATGGTCGCGGCGCGGATTGACGGTGTTGGGATGGACCAGGACGCTCAGGCTGCCATGGTTCAACATCAGCCACGGCACCAGGGTCGGAAATAGCTCGCGCGCGAACGCCACCTGATACATCGCCTGATCGTGCGGACCGACCTTGACGTCGTGCCAGCGCCCGAGCGTGACCAGGAAGCGCTCGCCGATCCAGTGCCGCAGCCGCTCCGCCTCGCCCCGGCTGGTCGCCGGGTCGTAATAGACATGGGCGTGGTAGCTCGCGATCTCGCCGATCGTCCGTGGCATACCATTCGCATGATCAGTCATAAGGTTTCCTCTCTCTTACAACCGCCGCAGCACGCTGAACTGGAACGACTGCGTGGCGCCCCAGGGCGTGACGTGGCGATGCGGCACCTGGGCGATCAGCGCGAAGGCCGGGCCGATGGCCGCACCGAGCGTCGCGGGATCATAGCGCTGCACCGGCAGGCCGCTGCATTTCTCCGGACCGTCGAGCGCGAAGGTGCCGATGATGGCGTGCCCGCCGCTCCTGACGCCGCGATGCAGCCGCTCGAGATATGCCGCGCGGTCCGCCTCCGCGACCAGGAAGTGAAACGCCGCCCGGTCGTGCCAGACGTCGAACGCCTGGGGCGGCTGCCAGATGGTCGCGTCACCTTCGATCCAGCGCACCCCCTCGCCCGCCGCGCCGACCCGCTGCCGTGCGCGCGCGAGCGCAGCCTCGGAGAGATCGAACACCGTCAGGGCGCGATAGCCGTGCGCCAGCAGCGCGTCGACCAGACGCGATGCGCCGCCGCCGACGTCGATGATCGGCGCATCGCGACCGGCCGCAACGGACTCGATCAGGCGCAGCGAGGGCTGCGGATCGGCCTGCGACCAGCTCACCTGCTGCTCGCCCTTGGTCAAATAGACGGTCTGCCAGTGCGAGTGACGTTCCGAGGCGGTCATGGCGATGCGGTCCGGAGGCAGCGAACGGGCAACCCGGGCTGCGGCAGCGATTAGCCATGAGCTAGGCCCAGCGGCTTGCCGCGTCAACCGGCCGCCGCGCCGCAAATGCCGCATTTGACTCGCCGCATTTTCCATCTAGCCTGACCGACAGGTTGAGATCGGGGCGCCCGTTATGGCCAATTTCGGCTGGACACGCGTCAACAAGTCTGCACCCGCGGAGGACGCCGCCGTCGACTTGCGCGGCCTCACCGACCCGTTGGCAATTCTCGCCGCGCTCGACAAGGTCGTGCCACGCTATCTCGATCTCGCCGACAACAACGTGCTGGTCTATCCGGCCTGCAAGCGCAAGCCCACTGATCTCCTGGGCGACATCCGCGCGATCTGGGAGCACACCAGGCTCGAAGCGCTGCGCTATGTCCCGATGGTGCCGCGGCAGGATACCGCGCTGCTCGCGGATCCGGCCCGCCAGGCCGAGATGATCGATGCCTTCCTGCGACAGCAGCCGCACGACAAGACGGTGGTCGACTTTACGGGAAAGCCGATCGAGGACTACGGCATCGCGATCTACGCCGGCCTGAACTGGCTGAACCATTGCTGCAGCATCTCGGGCGCCGATCCGCAGAAATTCTCCGGCACGCTGCGCAATTTCCGCAAGGTCATGGTGGTGGCGCGGCAGTGGTGGGCGCTCGACGGCGCCGCGGAACGCTGCGCGCAGATGCTGGCGGCGCGCGAACGGCCGCCGCTGGTGTTCTTCCTGCTATGGGCCGAATGCACCAGCCTCGCCAGGGAAGTCGCGCTCGCAGCCTACGCTTCGGCGGCGGCCGACGAGAGCGTCGCGCGGGTCCGGTCGGCGCTCGATCCGGAAGACCTCGATGCACAGGGTTAGACGGCCGGCGGCGGGGTTTTGAGCAAACCGGCCGGCAAGGACCAAAAGCCGAATCCGGTGTACTCTAGTGGATGGCCGCCAGGGCAGTCACGGCAATGACTACGACAGTGACAAGTGCCCCCGAGACATAGAGGACCGTTCTGATGCTACCACCTTTGGCCGCTTTGCCACCCCGCAGATAAACTGCAACGTGAATGAGGCGAATTGCGACATAAGCCCATACGAGCGTTGCAAGCGTGACAGGTCTAACCCCTACCATCATGGCCAGCATTGCCGGGACGACAAAAGAGGTCAGTGCCTCCACAGTGTTCATGTGGACGCGATCTATCCGGTACAGCAAGTTGTTGTCATCCAGCGGCAGGACAGGCCCGGAGAGCGCTCCGGCCCTGCCTTTTGACGATCCTGAATAGACGGCCAACATAATTGACAGGAGGCAAAGGAAAAGCACTCCGACAACGCTAAGCGAGTAGGCTTCCATACAGACCTCCGCAATCACGATTGTGTCGCAAGGGACACGTGAGCATCATGCCTCGCGCGCGATCCGCTCGGCGAACCGCTTCAGATAGAGCGGCCAACCCTGATCACCCTCAACTCCATCACGCACGCCTTCCCAACCTTGGCCATGACGTTCGAGGTGACGGTGTTCGAGCTCCAGCCGTGTCCGGCTTGGCGTCTCGGCGATGAACCGCACTTCCCATTCGCTGGTCTTGTCTGGGTCGGTCTCGATCTGCCAGCGCGGGCTGATGTCCCAGCTGAGCACCACGCGATTTGGCGGCTCAAAGGCCAACACACGCGCCCATCGGCACTCGCTGCCATCGACACCCCGATCATAGACGTGACCGCCGACCCGGAGCTCGAACACGGTTTCCGCGATGGGGACAGCGAGCAGATTGTGCTCGCGCGGTTTGAAGCTGCCGAAGTCTTCGGTGAAGACCTTGAACGCACGCTCGATAGGCGCCTCAACCACGATAGATTGTCTGATCGGCGCGGCTGATACATGTGTGCTCATTGCTGGTCCTCCACTGATTTTTCAACGGCCACTTTGTAAGCTGCCAGTGTGTTGCTCCAGAACCGGTCAAGCCAAGCGCGCATCTGGCCGAGCCCCGCTGGGTCGATGTGATAAATGTTGCTGGCACCCTTCGGCTCGGCACGAACCAACCGAGATTCGCGCAGCACCTTGAGATGCTGGGAGACGGCTGACTGGGAGACTGTCAGCTCTCGGGTGATTTCAACGACAGTGCGAGGTCGCGCCCCCACCAGTTCGAATATCCGTCTGCGAGTCGCGTCGCCAAGAGCGGCTAGTTGCACGCTATCCTTCGGCATGGCTCGCCGACCTTCCGAGCCAGCGGAACCTTGCACTTCGTCTGCAACACAAGCACCGCCGAGAATAATTAGTCATAGCTAATGATTAGCACAGGCTAATTATTACGTCAAACATCGCGAGTGGCCGGCGGCCAGTTTCGCTGCCGGGACAGAGCCGCCGACAGACCTTGGATCGCGGTGCTTCCGTTCCAGAGTACGCCAGTGATGGATTTGCGTGGTCTCGAACCCATAAAGGCGGCCGGTGTTGCGGCGAACCGGACGTCGACAAAGATTACGTGTCTTATTTTCTTCCGGCGCTAGTCTAGCCGACCGGATGAAGATGATCGCCGCTCGTGTCCCGGCATCGTCTCACGCCACGTTGTCCGCCTCGGCGGACACCGCCTGAAGCTCCCTGGTCTTGCGCGAGATCAGCCGGAGCAGATCGGTCTGCTTGTAGGTCTCCACGAACTTGACGGCGAATCCGTTCGGCAGGTGCCGGACCACGCGCCCGACGCAGGCGCCGATCGCCAGCGGCATGCCGATCGGCGGCTGCACCTCGGCGGATACCGCGGCTCCCGATAGCGACATGTCGATGATGAAGCAGCTTTGCATGGTGCCGTCCGCCAGCGTCAGCATGGCGTGCGGCGCCGCGGGAATGAAGCGCGGGCTGTTGCGCGTGTCGCGGATGCTCGGATCCCTCTGCTTCTTCTCGATCCAGATCAGCTTGTCGGCGAACTTCTCGCGCATCGCATGCGTCATCTCGAGCTCGAACAGGAAGCTGCCGCTCATGGTCTCGGTGATGCAGCCCTCGAACTTGCCGAATTCCTCGAAATACGAGGTCAGCCGGTCACCGACCTTGCCAACTACGGGAACGTCGACGATCATACGGAACGGGGACACGCGCGTGGTGCGGCAGGCGAAGCTGCGCAGGCGGCCCTGCGCGTCGTACCAGTTCGGCAGCGTGTAGCTGCCGTTGACCGTGATCTTGACCGCGCGCTGCTTGAGGAACTTTTCGACCGACACGAGGGGACCTTCGCCTGACGCGATGTGAGTGCACGGAGGTCGGGAGAGACCGGCTGCTTCGGCGGTCTGGTGGAGCGGACGTCCGTTACCGACGCGTGCAGCCACAGGCTGCGCGACGCGTCCCAGCGCGTTACGGATTGTCCTCGCGCGCAGGTACGTACGGTCGTACCTTCGAAAGACTAACAAAGGCTGAACCGGCCAGCGAATGGGCGGCGCACCTTATGAAGCAACCCTTTCTGATCGGTTTATTTTGCAGGCCGCACAACTACCGGACGAAATATCGCGCAACGATGCAATCGTGGCGCGCTGTAAACTGCCTGCCGCGACCCCCGGTCGAATGCTAGAGCTTTGCCTGAACCAGATCTGGAAACCTGATATGCCCAACATCTCCGAAAAATCGCTCGCCGCCGGCAAGATCCTGCAAAGCGTGACCGACGGCGTCGGCGTCATCACGTTCAACAATCCCGACAAACGCAACGCGATGTCGCTGGAGATGTGGGAAGGCCTCGGCGAGGCGCTGACCGCCCTGCGCGACGATCCGGACGTCCGCGTCGTGATCCTGGTCGGCGCCGGCGACAAGGCCTTCGTCTCGGGCGCCGATATCAGCCAGTTCGAGAAGACGAGGCACAATGCCGAGGCGTCGGAGGAATATTCCCGGCGCAGCGAGGCCCAGCGCGCGCTGCTCGCCAATTATCCGAAGCCGACGATCGCCTGCATCCGCGGCTTCTGCCTCGGCGGCGGCATGCAGGTCGCGATGCTCGCCGATATCCGCATCGCAGGCACGAGCGGCCAGTTCGGCATTCCCGCCGCCAAGCTCGGCATCGCCTACGGCTATGACGGGCTGCGCCACCTGGTCTCGCTGGTCGGCCCGTCCTGGGCGCGGCTGATCATGTATACGGGCATGCGGATCGATGCCGCGGAGGCGCTGCGCATCGGCCTGGTCGATCGCGTGCTGCCGGATGCCGAACTCTGGGACGCGACCATGGAGATCGCGCGCACCATCTCGGGCAACGCGCCGCTCGCGATCAAGGCCGCCAAGATCACCATCGCGCAGGTGCTGAAGGATCCCGCCGACCGCGACATGGCCGCGATCAAGCAGATCGGCACCGACTGCATGGACAGCGAGGATTTCCGCGAAGGCCGCCGCGCCTTCATGGAGAAGCGCAAGCCGCAGTTCAAGGGCCGGTAGGGATTCGAGACGGCGGGCTGCCGGTGGCGGCACACCTCCCGCCCGCAGATCCTGTGGCCCGGATGGAGCGTAGCGAAATCCGGGACCAGTCAAGCCACAGAACAAGAAACCCGGATTGCGCTTCGCTTCATCCGGGCTACACAAGGCCTGCAGATTGCAGCCGCCACCGCGTGATTTCGGATTATTGGAAATATATCCCTGAGTTACCCGGCGTGTCAAGTTCCTTGTCGAACATGCCCTATTTGGACACCGGCGACCGCCTGCCGGCTCCTTTGCATGGGGTTGTTTTTCGCGTTTTGGCAGCGCGCCTTGCGACTGGCCTACTTCTCGCTGACCGGCACAGTGTAGTTCAGGATCAGGCGGCCCCCGTCGGGATAGATGGTCTGGCCGGTGATGTAGGACGCATCCTCGCTGGCGAGGAAGGCGACCACGGAGGCGACCTCGCCGGGTTGGCCGCAGCGGCCGGCGGGCGTGCGCGACAGCACGCTGCGCCGCGCCTCCTCCGAGGAGAAGATCGCGGTCGCCACCATCTCGGTCAGGATCGTGCCGGGCCCCACCGCAACCACGCGGATGCCGTGCGGCGCCAGCGCCACCGCGGCGACCGAGGTAAGCTGCTTCATCGCGCCCTTGGACATCGCATAGGTCGCCAGCGAGGGGATCGCCAGCAGCGCGTTGACCGAGGACATGTTGACCACCACGCCGCCGCCGCCCTGCGCGATCATCTGGCGCGCCGCGGCCTGGACGCCGAAGAACGCGCCCTTCAGGTTGATGCCCATCACGTCGTCGAATTCGGCCTCGCTGATGTCGAGGAAATCGCGGTTGCGCGCGACGCCGGCATTGTTGACCATGACGTCGAGCCGGCCGAACTCCTTCACCGCCACGGCGACGATGCGATCAACGTCGGCCCGCTTGCTGACATCGGCCTCGACCGTGCGCAGCTGGTTGGCATGTCCGAGCTCGCCGGCCGTCTTGGCCAGCGAGGCGCCGTCGACATCCGAGATCACGACCTCGGCACCATCGGACAGGAAGCGCTCGGCGCAGGCCCTGCCGATGCCGCGCGCTGCGCCCGTGATGGCGACGACCTTACCGGAGAATTTCATGGAAGTGCCTCCAGGATTTCGGTTGGCGCGTTCCGCCAAAACCTGACGGACGCGGGGATGCAGCCAAGCAATAGCCTATAACCCCACGCTGGGGAACGCGACGGATTCACCGCGGCGATGCCAGCCTCGAAGAACGTTACCTCGCCGGACGATGTCGGTCTCGACCTGAGAGAATGTGAACGTATCCAAGCATTCGGTGTCGTCCCCGGTGAAGGCCGGAACCCATTGGATGGCTGGATGCTGTCATCAGTTCAAGTCCCGTGTTGTGTCGTCGAACAGCGCGTCGACCGCGATACGATGCGGAATCAACGCCTGCTGGACGCAATAGTCGATCATCAGTTCGAGCGGCTTGCGGTTCGCCTCGACGCCGAACGGCAGCAAGTCCGGCGTACCCGCCGGTGCCGCCTCCGCCTTGCCGCGCTTGAGGAGATCATAGAGCCCGCGCACCACGTCCGGCCGCGATGCCGCGAGCTGCCCGGTCACGACCACGAGGTGATTGACCGGCACGACACCGTGCCGCTGGTACCAGCGCGCAGCTGCGCTGACCGGATCGGCGAATAGCGGCTTCAGCGCGGGATCGCTCGACGTCTCGCCGAGCACTGCGTCGAGCTCGCCATCCTTCAGCATCTGGATGATGGTCTTGTCCTTCGGCGCGCGCTCGGTGCGGTCGACATATTCGGTGACATGCGGGTCCTCGAACGTGACCCAATCGATCCTGTCGAGGTTCACGCCATGGTCATTGGCGAGGATGCCGCGCATCCATGCCCCCGTCGTGGTGGTGAACGAGCGGATGCCGACCCGCTTGCCCTCGAGATCCTGAGGGGCAAGCGGGTCGCGGTCGGCGTGATAGAGCGCGTAGCCGTGCTGGAACCGGCCGACCATCGCGGCCGGCAGCAGCACCAGCGGCTTGCCGTGCGCCTTCGCCATCAGATAGGTCACGATGGCCATCTCGCAGACGTCGAACGCCAGCTCGCGCACCATCGGCTTGAACGCGGCGTTGGTCGGCGTGTACTCAGTGAAATCGAGATCGAACAGCTCGGAGCGCAGCTCGCCTGTCTTCACCGTCGCCACATGCGGATGATTGCCGAGCACAGCGCGCAGTCGAAGCTTGTCCATCGCAGCGAAACTCCGGAAAACCAGCTCAGCGTTCGCCCTTGGCTGGAACGAGGGTCTTGCGCCGCGCCGGCGCCTGGTCGAGCGGCGCAGCTTGCAGCGAGGCGACGGTCGAGCGCACCAGCTCCTCGATCGCGTGGCCGGCATCGGTGCCGTCGGCGCTGCCGCGCGACAGGCGCGAGACGCGCTCCGGCGTCACCAGCGTGTAGTAGAGCGCGCCGAGCAGGAAGTGGCTGCGCCAGACGAGGTCGGTGCGCGGGATGTGCGGCAGGCTTTCATGGATCGCATCGACGAAGGCGTGGCTGGTGTCGTCGAAGGTCTGCGCGATAATCTTGCGCACCACCTCGTTGCCCTCGGCCGACATGATGGCGCGCAGCCGCGTGAAGCGGGTGCCGCCGCCGGCGAGGTCGCTGCCCGAGGTGAAGGCCGGCAGCACATAGGCGCGCACGATCGCCTCCAGCCGGTCCTGCAGGTCGCGCACGCGCCGCGCCGCTGCCAACAGTTCCGAGCGCCGCCGGTTCATCGGGCCGCAGTGGCGCCGGTAAATTTCCAGCAGCAGGCCGTCCTTGGTCTTGAAGTGATAGGTCACGCTGCCGGGATTGGCACCGGCGGCCTGCGCGATGTCGCGCACCGAGACCGCGTTGAAGCCGTAGGTCGAAAACAATTCCTCCGCCGCGGCGAGGATCGCTTCCCGCATGTTCGGCTTGCGTGTGCTGACGGCCTTCAATTCGGTCTTCAATTCGACCTTGGCGGCTTTGCGGACCATATTTGTACTATCGTACAAGAAATCAGGTCGCGTCAACGATGCGGGCCATGCGCGACGCGCGATGGCGCGAGGCCGTCAGGACAGCTTGACGTCGGGCTCAGCGCGGCCGCGCGCGGCGGCGTCGAGCAGAAACGTCTTGCCGTGTTCAGGATCGGCGGCGCGCTGCGCCTCGTCCATGTCCTGCCAGGCGGAGGTCACCAGCACGCGCGAGAGATCGCGGCCGACAAACGCCGGGCAGCTCGACTGCTTCGCCGGCACGCGCAGCGAACGCAGGCGGCGGCCCGCGGGATCGTAGATGTCGACGCAGCCGCCGCCCCAGCGCGCGTTCCAGATCATGCCATCGGCATCGACGACCGCGCCGTCGATCCCGCCCACGCCTTCATGCCGGATCAGGACGGCGGGCTCGCCGACGGGCAATCCGGTCGAAGGATCGAGCGGCACGCGATACAGCAGATTGGTCGCGGTATCGGCGAAATAGCCGGTGTCGCCCGCGGGCGAGAAGCAGATCGCGTTCGGGATGGTGATATCGGGATAAAGCCGCGTGATGCGGCCGCGGTGCAGCGCGTAGATCGCGCCGGCCCCCTGCTCCGCGCCGCGGCCCATCGTGCCGAGCCAGAACGTGCCGGATGGATGCACGCGGGCATCATTGGAGCGCGTCGCTGCATTGTCGGCTTCCAGCGCGGCAAACAGCTCCAAGCCGCCATCGGCAACCTGCCGGACATAAAGTCCGTCATCGGCGAGGATCAGCTGCCGCGCGCTATCGATCCGCGCCAGCGCGCTCGCCATCCTCGGCAGTTCGTGGACGATCGTGCGCCCCTCCGCAAAGCGATGCTCGAACAACCGGCGCTCACGGATATCGAACCACCACGCGGTGTCGGTGGCCGCATCATATGTCGGCCCTTCGCCGAGATGGCAGCGCTCGGCCGACAGCACCGATGTCGGCACCTGCTCGATCGAGGCATCGGAGACGCGATCGGTCATTGCAACACTCACACAGTCGAGAAGCGATAGACGATGGTGCGCCGGTAGATCTGCCCGGGATTGAGCCGCGCCGGCGGGAAGTCGGGCCGGTTCGGCGTATCCGGCCAGGCATGCGGCTCGAGGCAGAGCGCGTCCGATTGCCGATACAGCCGATCGCCCTTGCCGGCCGTGGAGCCGTCGAGGAAGTTGCCGGAATAGAACTGCAGGCCCGGCTGGTCGGTGAACAGCTCGAGCACGCGGCCGCTGCGCGGCGACTCGAGGCGCGCGGCGAAGCGCAGCCCTGTGCCCGACGCGAGGCAATAGTTATGGTCGTAGCCGCGGCCGAGCCGAAGCTGTTCGTCGTTCATCCTGATGCGCGCACCGACCGCCACAGGCTTGCGGAAGTCGAACGGCGTTCCGTCGACGGCGCGCGGCGGCTCCGGCAGGGGGATCGCCGTGGCGTCGACCGCGAGAAAATGATCCGCGGCGATGGTCAGGCGGTGATCGAGGATCTGCGTGCCGGCGCGGGCGCCGTCGAGATTGAAGAAGCTGTGGTTGGTCAGATTGAGGAAGGTCGGGCGATCGGTGGTTGCCTCATAGGTCACCGAGAGTTCGCTGGCGCTGCGCACCCGATAGGTCACGCGCGTCGACAGATTGCCGGGATAGCCCTCCTCGCCATGCGGGCTCTCGCGCTCCAGCACCAGCGTCGGCCCCGGACTGTCGGTGAGTTCGGCGATCTGCCAGAGCTTGCGGTCAAAACCCTGCACGCCGCCATGCAGCGCATTGGGGCCATTGTTGGCATCGAGCGCGACCTCTGCGCCGTCGAGGACGAAGCGCGCGCCGGCGATCCGGTTGGCATAGCGTCCGATCGTCGCGCCGAAGAACTTGCGCTGCGCGAGATAGCCGGCGAAATCGTCATGGCCGAGCACGATGTCGTCGCAATGGCCGTCGCGATCGGGCGTCAGCAGCGCCTGCAAGGTGGCGCCGAACGGCAGGATGGCGGCCTCGAAGCCGCCCGCACCGCGCAGCATCACCCGCTCGACCATCGTCCCATCTGGCATTTTGCCGAACGGCGTGCGATCGATGCCGGCTGCTGTCATGCGTCAGTCTTCAAACGGCTCGACGATGCGCCGCCGCCCCAGCATGAAGCTGTCGGCGACCAGCTGCAAGGGCGCGAGATCGACATCGGATTTGCGCTCGGCCGTCAGCGCAATGAAGCGGCGATAGAGCGCGGGATATTCCTCCTTGTCGGCGTCGACGATCAGCCGGCCGCCGTCCTGCAATTGCCGTCCGCCCTTGAGCAGCGCCACCGGTCCTGCTTCGGTCTCGCAGAGGATCTCCCAGCTCGGCGGACCGCTCTGGCGGAAATCGAACTCGGCATGAACAGGCAGGCCGTTCGCATCGGACAGTTCGAGCTCCGCCGCAATCGGCGCGTCGCGATTGGACGGAAACAGCAGCTCCGCCTTTCTAGCGAACACCGGCTCTCGCAGAATGCGCGTCAGGACCGACAGCGCGTTGATGCCGGGATCGAACACGCCGAAGCCACCGGCCTCGAAAATCCAGGCCTGGCCGGGATGCCAGACGCGCACGTCTTCCTTCCAGATGATCGTCACCTTGGTGACCTTGCGGCCGGCGAGCAGGTTGCGCGCGGGCTCGACCGCGGGCGCATGACGCGAATGCCAGGTCGCGAACAGCGTCCTGTCGGCCTCGCGCGCGGCGGCGATCAGCGGCGTGAGCTCGCCGACGGTAGCGCCCGGCGGCTTTTCCAGGAGAACATGCTTGCGCGCGGCGAGCGCGGTCGCCGCCTGGGCGCGGCGCATTTGCGGCGGCGTGCAGAGCGCGACCGCATCGATCTCGGGACCCTCGCGCAGCAGCTGCTCCAGATCGCGGAAATGCGGCAGGTCGGCCGGCGAGTTGACGGGATCCGCGACGGCGACGAGCGCGGCGCTTGACGTCTTCGCGATCGCCGGCACGTGCTGCCGCTGCGCGATCGTGCCGAAGCCGACAATGGCGATGCGCAGTTCTTCGCTCACAACGTGCCCTTCATCTGTCGGATTTGGCGGCGGCTGCGGAGCCGTACAAAGCGGGATCGACGACCGTCGCCCCGTGGCGGCGGATGCCGTGGAAGATGGCCGCGGTCATCGCCGCGGCAGCATCGACCGCGCGGCCATCGGCGATCGCATCGACAATGTCCTGGTGCCAGCTCAGCACCATCTCGCGGTCGGCCGGATCGACCGGCGCACTGACCACGAACGAGGCGCGCAGCGCGGCCTCGATCACGCCGTCAGCCGAACGCATGAACGGGTTGCCCGAGGCATTGGCAACCGCGATGTGGAGCGCGAGATCGCCATCGGTGAAGGCGTCGGAATCCGACGGCTCGCGCCGCATCGTCTCGATGCAGCGGCGCAGCTCGGCGATGTCGGCCTCGCTGCGGCGGGACGCGGCGAGCGCCGCCGCGCGCGGCTCGATCGCAAGGCGGATCTCGGCGAGGTCGCCGAGGAACTGCTTGTCGATACCCACATCGAGATGCCAGGCCAGCACGTCGGCGTCGAACATGTTCCAGAAGCCGCGCCCGCGCACCACGGTGCCGACCCGCGCCTTGGTGGTGAGCAGTCCCTTCGCCACCAGCGTCTTGATGCTTTCGCGCAGCACCGGCCGCGAGACGCCGAAGCTCGACGTCAGCTCGGCATCGCCGGGCAATCGCGTGCCCTCGGCGAAGCGGCCGGCGATGATGTCGATGCCGATGCTGCGCGCGACCTCGGCGTGGTTGGAATGCGCCCGCCGTGCCGGAATGATCACCAGATCGGACGTCATCGGATCGGCTGCCCTTGATCGGCTCATCCGCTAGGATGACCACAAGTCAGCGGGAATTCCTAGTCATATAATCTTACTTTTGTCGCGATGTATCGCCTCGCGCGTCATTGCGGGAGTGAAGTAATCCATGCCACCTCGAGCGACGCGATGGACTGCTTCGCTTCGCTCGCCGTGACGCTGCGGAGCTACCGAGCGGCCTCGAACCCGCCGAGCACGGCCGTCAGATTCGCACCGAGGATGTCGGAGAGGTAGCCGCCCTCCTGCACCAGCACGGTCGGCAGACCGATCCGCGCCAGCGCCTCGCCGATGCGGCGGAAGCCGTCAGTGGTGACCGCGAGGCCCGCGAGCGGATCCTTCTCCGACGCATCGAGGCCGAGCGCGACCACGAGCGCGGTCGGCGCGAAGGCACGGATCGCCCTCTCGGCCGCCGCGAGCGCCTTCATGTAGCCGTCGTCGCCGGTGCCTTTGGCGAGCGGAATGTTGAGGTTGGCGCCGAGGCCCGGGCCCGCGCCGCGCTCATGCGCATAGCCCCAGACGAACGGATAGAAGAACGACGGATCGGCGTGAATCGAGACCGTGAAGACGTCGGGCCGCTCATAGAAGATACCCTGCGTGCCGTTGCCGTGATGCACGTCGACGTCGAGGATTACGACTCGCTCGTGCTTCTGCCGCAGATGCTCGGCCGCGATCGCGCTGTTGTTGAGGAAGCAGAAGCCGCCGGCGAGATCGCGATAGGCGTGATGGCCGGGCGGACGGCACAGCGCATACACGGCGTCCTCGCCGTCGAGCACCATCTGCGCGGCGGTGACGGCGACATCGCTCGAGGCGCAGGCGCCGGCCCAGGTGCCGGGACCGATCGGCGCGGCGGTATCGGCCGTGTGCCAGCCGAGCTTGCCGACGATATGCGTCGGATAGGTGCCGGCGTTACGCACCGGGTGGATGTTCGCGATCATCTCCGGGCCGGCATCGCCGAGCGCGGTCCAGGCGTCCCAGGCTTCGGCGAGGAAGGTCAGATATTCCGGACTGTGCACGCGCGCCCGCGGCCCCTGCCCGAATCTGGTCGGCTCGATCAGCGTGTGCTTGCCCGCCTTCAGGCCCGCCAGCAGACGGTCGGCACGCTCGGGCTGTTCGGTGGTGCGCTGGACCACACCGCGGACCAGGAAGAATTGCGGATCATGGCTGCGGTGCAGATCGCTGTAGACGGCCTTCACGGGATACTCCTGATTGCTGAGGTTCCCAGCATAATCAATCCAAATTCGGTATCAATCGATACCGGCTTCGGCTTGGACGCATCGCCGGCATCTCGCGGCGGAATAGGCTGAAGGCGGAAATGAAAAGAGACGAAGGGAGGAGCAGCCGAGGCCCTCCTGACGCATTACGGCTTCGCCGATTTCAAGCTCAAGGGCGGCGCGCTATGCGGCGAGGAGGAGATCGAGGCTGTCACCGCGAAAGCCAAGCGCTTTCCGAACGCCCGCGTCACGGTCGACATTTCGCTGGCGATGTTCACCCATGTCGGTGCCGCCGCGCCCGGCAAGGTGACCGCGATCGACACTCCCTGGATCTGGCAGGACGGCCAGGCCTTGACCAAGGAGCCGCTGCAGATCAAGGGCGGCAAGGTCGCCGTCCCGGATCGTCCGGGCCTCGGCATCGAGATCGATCGCGCTGCCATTGAGGCCGCGAACGCGCTATACAGGCAGCATGGGCTCGGCGCTCGCGACGATGCGCTCGCCATGCAGTTCCTGATTCCGGGCTGGACCTTCGACGACAAGCGTCCTTGCCTCGTGCGCTAAGAGAAAAGTGGAGAGAAACATGACCGCTCACCAGAAGAACTTCATCGCCGGCGAATGGGTCGACGGATCGGGCATCACGCGGGACATCAATCCCTCCAACACCAAGGACGTGGTCGGCGAATACGCCAAGGCCGACAAGGCACAGACCGAGAAGGCGATCGCCGCCGCCAAGGCCGCCTTCCCTGCCTGGTCGCGCTCGACACCGCAGGAGCGCTTCGACGCGCTGAACAAGGTTTCGGTCGAAATCCTCGCCCGCAAGGAAGAGCTCGGCCGCCTGCTCGCCCGCGAGGAAGGCAAGACGCTGCCCGAGGGCATCGGCGAGGTTGCGCGTGCCGGCCAGATCTTTGCGTTCTTCGCCGGCGAAGCGCTGCGGCTGACGGGTGAGAAGGGCGCATCGGTGCGGCCCGGCCTCGACGTCGAGATCACCCGCGAGCCGGTCGGCGTCGTCGGCATGATCACGCCGTGGAATTTCCCGATCGCGATCCCGGCCTGGAAGATCGCGCCGGCACTCTGCTACGGCAACACCGTGGTGTTCAAGCCGGCCGAGCTGGTGCCGGGCTCGGCGCATGCGCTGTCCGAGATCATCGCGCGCTCCGGCATTCCATCTGGCGTGTTCAACCTCGTGATCGGCTCGGGCTCCGTGGTCGGCCAAACCCTGCTCGAGCACCCTGATGTCGCCGCGATCTCCTTCACCGGCTCGGTGCAGACCGGCCGCAAGATCGCGCAGGCCTGCGTGCTGTCGAACCCGATGAAGAAGTTCCAGCTCGAGATGGGCGGCAAGAACCCGCTCGTGGTGCTCGACGACGCCGACCTCAAGGTCGCGGTCGAGGTCGCCGTCAACGGCGCCTATTTCTCCACCGGCCAGCGCTGCACGGCCTCCTCGCGCCTCATCGTCACCGCAGGCATTCATGACCGCTTCGTCGCCGCGATGACCGAGCGGATGAAAGGCCTTTCGGTAGACGATGCCTTGAAGAGCGGCGTGCATGTCGGCCCCGTGGTCGACCAAAGCCAGCTCGACCAGGATCTCCGTTACATCAAGATCGGCCAGGACGAGGGCGCCCGCCTGCACTGGGGCGGCGAGCTGCTCAACCGCGAGACGCCCGGCTTCTATCTGCAGCCGGCGCTGTTCACCGAGGCCAACAATTCCATGCGCATCGCGCGCGAGGAAATCTTCGGTCCGGTCGCCTGCGTGATCCGCGCCAAGGATTACGAGGAGGCGCTCGCGATCTCCAACGACACCGAGTTCGGCCTCGCCTCCGGTATCTGCACCACGAGCCTGAAATACGCCTCGCACTACAAGCGCAACAGCGAAGCCGGCATGGTGATGGTCAACCTGCCGACCGCCGGCGTCGACTACCACGTGCCGTTCGGCGGCCGCAAAGGCTCGAGCTACGGCGCCCGCGAACAGGGCGCCTATGCGCGGGAGTTCTATACGACGGTAAAGACGGCTTATACGTTCCCGGGTTGAGTTCGTGGCACAGCTCAAGCCGCAGAGAAAGGTGCCCGCCTCTCCCCTTGTGGGAGAGGCCGGAACGCATCGTCGGATGCGTTCCGGGTGAGGGGTTACGCTCTCTCGTGGGACCCGCGGTCCCTCACCCGGCGCTTCGCGCCGACCTCTTCCCGATGGGGAGAGGTGAACTTGTGCCGCTCCATCTCGCACCAAACTCACATTGCTCTTGAGGAGCGACATACATGGACCAGTCGATCGGTGCCGAGGAGCAGCCCCGCTACATCAAGCTCAACGCGCGCGACAACGTCGCGATCGTGGTGAATGATTTCGGGCTGCCTGCCGGCTCGCGCTTCGCCTGCGGCCTGACGCTGCGCGCCTTCGTGCCGCAGGGCCACAAGGCTGCACTTGAAGACATCGCCGAGGGCGCGCCGATCATCCGGTATGGTGAGGTGATCGGGACGGCGCTGGCGCCGATCCTGGCCGGTGAATGGGTCGACGAGGCGCGCATCCGCATGCCCGAGGCGCCGCCGCTCGACCAGCTCGAGATCGCAACTGCGGTGCCGCCGGCGCTGCCGCCGCTGGAAGGCTTCACCTTCGAAGGTTTTCGCAACGCAGACGGCTCGGTCGGCACCAAGAACATCCTCGGCATCTCGTCCTCCGTGCAATGCGTCAAGGGCACGATGGAGTATGCGGTCAAGCGCATCCGTGCCGAGCTGCTGCCGAAATATTCCAATGTCGACGACGTGGTGCCGCTGACCCATGCCTATGGCTGCGGCGTCGCGATATCAGCGCCCGACGCGGTGGTGCCGATCCGCACCTTGCAGAACCTCGCGCTCAACCCGAATTTCGGCGGCGAAATCCTCGTCGTCGGGCTCGGCTGCGAAAAGCTGGCACCCGAGCGACTGGTGCCTGAAGGCGCCGGTGACGCCATCGTGCGGATGCAGGACGAGGCGTTCGACGGCTTCGGCGCGATCGTCGAGGCCATCATGACCCAGGCCGAGGCGCGGCTGAAGGTTCTCAACGCCCGCAAGCGCGAGACCTGTCCTGCCGCCGATCTCGTGATCGGCCTGCAATGCGGCGGCAGCGACGCGTTCTCCGGCGTCACCGCGAATCCCGCCGTCGGCTTCGCTGCCGACCTCCTGGTGCGCGCGGGCGCAACCGTGATGTTCTCGGAAGTGACCGAGGTGCGCGACGCGATCCAGCTTCTCACGCGCCGCGCCGCGAGCGAGGACGTCGGCCGTGCGCTGATCCGCGAGATGGCGTGGTACGACGCCTATCTCGCCCGCGGCGGTGCCGATCGCAGCGCCAACACCACGCCGGGCAACAAGAAGGGCGGGCTCGCCAACATCGTCGAGAAATCGCTGGGCTCGATCGTCAAGTCGGGCTCGGGCCCGATCGCGGGCGTGCTGTCGCCCGGCGAGAAGGCGCGGCAGAAGGGCATGCTGTTCGCGGCGA
This sequence comes from Bradyrhizobium semiaridum, assembly GCF_020329505.1. GTDB lineage: Bacteria > Pseudomonadota > Alphaproteobacteria > Rhizobiales > Xanthobacteraceae > Bradyrhizobium > Bradyrhizobium semiaridum. The sequence goes on along the minus strand of NZ_JAGKJJ010000007.1, from coordinate 296,686 downwards.
CGCCGGCGAGCGATTTCATCTGCGGCACGCTGCAGCTCGCCTCCGGGATGACGCTGCAGGTGTTCACCACCGGCCGCGGCACGCCCTACGGCCTCGCCGCCGCGCCCGTCATCAAGGTCGCGACCCGCAGCGAGCTGGCGCGGCGCTGGAAGGATCTGATCGATTTCGACGCCGGCTGCATCGCGACCGGCGAGAAGACCATCGAGGAAACCGGCTGGGACCTGTTCCGCCTGATCCTCGACGTCGCTAGTGGCCGCACGAAGCCGTGGTCGGACCGCTGGGGCATCCACAACGATCTCACGCTGTTCAACCCGGCGCCGGTGACGTAGGCCCCTCTCGTCATTCCGGGGCTACGTGTAGCATCGAGCCCGGAATCCATCGGGCCGCCAGGCAGGTGGATGAATGGATTCCGGGCTCGGCTTCGCGCCGGAATGACGGGGCGAGGTTTACGGCGCCCCTCAAAAACTGTCCAATCCACGCACTTCCTTTGCGGCGATCTTGATCAGCGGTTTGACTGACTGCTCCTCGCGTCCCAGCACGACACCGGACGCGAACGCACTCGCACGTTCTTTCCGGTGCGGCGCCTTGAGCGCGGCATCGACCGCCAGCTTGCGATGCGCAACGAAATCGTTCAGCGAGCCGAGCGCGTTCTGGATCCGCTTCAGGTGCTTCGACAGCCGCGCCAGCTGCTTCTGCTCGCGCTTGTCCGAAAACAGGCTTTCGAAGAAGTCGATCCCGTACCTGATCTTCTTGGCCCTGATACGCACCTTGTGCCGTTCCTGCACCGACAGCTCAGCGAGACGCCGGCCGTCCTTGCGCAGCTTCCTGATGCGGCGATGCAGCAGCGCGGCGGCGAACTTGTCGATCGGACCGCCCTCGTCCTCCGCCACGACCGTTTGCTTCGCCTCGATCCATTGCAACGTGTCGATCAGCAGCGAGCGATAGCGGGGCGAGCTGACCGCCTTCCTGGCACGGGCGAACGCCCGTTCGCGGCGGACGGAAAATTCCTCCGTGATCGCCTTGCCGCCGCGCCGCAGCAGGGCATCGTGCGACGCCGGCTCGATATCCTCCTTGACGAACACGTCGAGCTCCCGCGCCGCCGCCAGCTCGCTGGTCAACCATTTCAATTGCGCTTTGATCTCATCCGTGGCCGGCCCGACCAGGATCTTCGAGAACAGCGAGATCGCCGCGCGCAACCGCCGCAGACCGACCCGCATCTGGTGAATGCCCTCCGCTTCGCCTTCTCGGACGGCGTCGGCGTTTGACGAGAAATGACGGAACGCCGCGCGCGCGACCACGCGAAATGCCTCGCCGGCCGTCATTCCGGGATCGAGCACGATGCTCTCGGCCGTCACGACGCGATGCTCTTCGCCGCCGGCAAGTTCGTAGCCGTGGTCGGCCTTCGAGCGCAGGTCGAGCTCGGCTCCCGACTTCCGCTCCAGCGCCCTTGCGACCCGGAATAGGTCGAGCGGACGTCCGCGCTTCAGCTCGAGCTCGATCTCCTGAATCAGATGCGAACGATGCCCGGCCGTGGTGCGCCCGCGATCGATGGCGAGCTCGATCCTGCTCCGCTTCATCTGCAGCGGCACCGTGATCCGCCGCACCGACGTTTCGAAGATGGGCTTCAGCCTGTTGCACAGCTTCTTCGAAGCAAATGCGTCGAGTGGCGTGCCGCTGGCCTTGCCGGGATCGGGCTTGTCGTCCTTGATCTCGGTCTCCCATTCACCGCGGCCAAACCGCGGGCTGCGCGCCGACTTGACGGTCTGGATGTGCTTGCCGCCGTCTTGCCGGACGCGAAGCGTGAGACCGTGCCGCTTCAACTTGTGGCGGGCGGTGTCAAAATAGGTCGAGACGAGATTGCTTTCGGACGGTTCGCCGCCCTTGCTGCCGGCAATCCGTGGCTTCATTAGCGCCTTCAGCTTGCGTGCGGGAACACGGAATTTGAGTTCCGTCTCGACAGCCATTTGTTCCTCCATCGCTCTCGGCTGATAACGCCCGAGACGCGTGCAGGGCGCCACGCCGAAGGATGCCGCAAAACAAAAGTCCGCCGCGACGTCGGCTGCGACAAACCGTTCCCGTGCCCGGCATGTTGCGGATGCTCACATCGATGCGCGGAACAACGACCACGGAACTCGCTGAACAGCCGTTCACCACCGTGGCGAAATGATCATGTTCCGCGCGTTGAATAGCCTGAATTGATGAACCACGTCCTCATCAACAGGAGGACGTTGCATGAAACAGTCGCAGCAATTTCTCGACAATGCGGAGAACTGCGCGCAGCTTGCGGAGCGCGCATCCGAGGAACCGACCTACAATCGCTACAAGCGGATGGAGGCGGCCTGGCGCGCGCTCGCCAGGGAGCAGGACTGGCTCGACGGCGAAACCTCGCCGTCGGAAAACGCAGCATGATCTCGCAGGCGGCCCGCGGACGGCATCCGTCCCGGGCCGCATTTTATTCGGCGCTGCGCTGCCGCTGCCAGCGCAACAGATAGGCCTGCAGCCGCCAGATGATCGCCGACAGCACCACGCCGACCAGCATCAGCACGACCACCGCGACCATCATGCCGGAGGCTTCGCCGCGCGCCTCCGATTCGATGATGAGCCGGCCGATACCGCGCTCGGCGCCGATGAACTCGCCGACGATCACGCCGATCAGCGCGAATGAGATCGCAGGGGTCAGCGACGCGAACACCCAGGCCATGGTCGAAGGGATCACCACCGTGCGGGTGATCTGCCACTCGCTGGCGCCGAGCAGGCGCGCGGCATTGGTGAAACCTTCGTCGATCGAGCGCGCGCCTTCGAAGGTGTTGAAGAACACCAGGAACACCACGACGATCCAGGACGTCACGATCTTCGACATGTCGCCGATCCCGAACGCCAGCACGATGATCGGCGCCAGCGCGATTCGCGGGATCGAATTCACCGCAGTGATGAACGGCTGAAAGATCGCGCTGAGGCGATCGGAGCGGCCGAGGATCAGCCCGGCGATGAAGCCGGAGACTACGCCGGTGACGAAGCCGAAGAAGGTGTTCTTCAGCGTGATCGCGGTCGCCGCCCAGAGGTTGTTCTCGTTGCGCGCCAGGCATTTGGCGAAGTCGCCGTTGAACCAGCCGTTGACGACGCCGAGCTTCGAGGTCAGGCAGCTCTGGATCAGGAAGTTGCTCCAGATCATCGACGGCTTCGAGATGAAGTACGGGTCGAGCAGGTCCGGCACCAGCCACGGCAGCGTGGTGTGCAGATCGTGGCCCCATTGCCAGACCGACAGCACGATGGCGCAGATCAGGACCTGCCAGCCGATCGTGTTCAGCGTGCTGTATGTCTTCATGCGCTGCGGCCCTTGACGAATTCCTCGCCGAGCGAGTGCCAGATGTGCTGGAACAGCTCGGCATAGCGCGGCGTCTCCCGCACCTTCACCGCGTCGCGCGGGCGCGCGAAGTCGACCGTGAACATGTCCTTGATGCGGCCCGGCCGCGCCGAGAACAGGATGATCCGGTCGGCCAGCGTCAGCGCCTCACCGAGATCGTGGGTGACGAACAGCACGGTCTGCTGCTCGCGCTCCCAGATCCTGAGCAGCACCTCGTGCATGTCGATCTTGGTGTGGGTGTCGAGCGCGCCGAACGGCTCGTCCATCAGAAGGATCTGCGGCTCCACGATCAGCGTCCGCATCAGCGCCGCGCGCTGGCGCATGCCGCCGGATAGCGCCGAGGGATAGGCGTTTTCGAAGCCCTTCAGCCCGGCCTGCGCGACGCATTCGGCGATGCGCTCCTTGCGCTGCTGCGCCGGCACGCCCGCAAGCTCCAGCCCGTAGCCGATATTGTCGCCGACGGTGCGCCAGGGAAACAGCGTGTCCCGCTGAAAGACGTAGCCGACATCAGGCGTCGCCTTGCCGGGGACGACGCGCTTGCCGTCGATCAGGATCTCGCCGCCGCTCGGCCGGATCAGCGAGGCGATCATGTTGAGCACGGTGCTCTTGCCGGAGCCCGACGGTCCGAGCAGCGCGACGAACTCGCCGCGGCGGACGTCGAAGGAGACGTCGCGCACCGCCTCGATCGTGGTCCTGGCAAGCTGGAACGATTTGCTCAGCCCCTTGACCTCGACGCGGCGGTCCGCCGGCGAGTGCGAGGCCAACGCTTCGCTGGTCTCCAGCGCGCTCAACCCGGATAGGCCTTGCGCGCTGCGTCGATCAGGGCGGCGTTGAACACATCGGCGATCTTGAGCGGCTTGATGCCGGTCATCTCGCGGAACCAGACCTTTTCGCCGCGCGCGAAGCTCGCCGCATCCACCGTGCCGTCGTAGTCCGCGACCTTCTGGATCGAGCCGATTTCCAGCAAGTTGGAGTCGCGCGAGGTGCTGCCGACATAGGGCTCGATGGCGTCATAGACCTCTTCCGGCTTGTGCACCTTGATCCATTGCGCCGCGCGCCACAGCGCGGTGACATAGGCCTGCATCTTGGCCGGGTCCTTGTCGATCGTGGCCTGCAGCGTGAAATGCCCGGTCACCGGCACCTTGCCGCCGATATGCTTGTTCCAGATCGCCTCGTCAGTGCCATCGAACAGCAGTTCGCCCCAGCCATGTTGCTGCGCGTCGGTCAGCAGCGACAGCGACGAGACCAGGATGTCGACCTGTTTCGACTTCAGCGAGCCCAACATGGTGTCGACATTGCCGGTGCCGATCCAGGTCACCTTGTCGTCGAGCCCCATGGTTTCCATGTAGTAGGACGCCCAGACATGGTTGGTGCCGCCGAGCGAGGACACCGAGACGATCGGCTTGCGGCCGTCAGGCCGCTTCCACTGCGTGAACGCCTCCAGCGTATTGATGCCTTGGTCCTTCAGGTCCTTGCGGATGATGAACATCACCGAGTTCGACCGGGTGTCGACCGGCAACAGCACCCGCGCGGCACGGCCGTGATTGGTCAGCTGCATCGGATGGGTGACGTCGCCGATGCCGATGTCGCCCTGCGACGAGGCGATGATCTCGCGGGTTTTCACACCGCTGCCGCCCTGCACCAGCTTGCAGTCGAGCCCGGCCTCCTTGAAGTAGCCGATGCGGTCGGCGACGAACTGCGTCTGATAGACCGGCACGGCGACCGGATAGACCGCGCGGCCGCTCATCGGCTCGGCTCCAGCACGCCGGGTTGCAAGCGCCGCGCCGCCGGCGGCGATTACCGTCAGAACCGAGCGTCTGGAGATGTTGGCCATCACGCGTGCTCCTTCGCGGCAACCTTGTCCAGCGCGCGCAGCACCGCGTCGCCCATCTCGACGGTCGAGATCCGCTTCGCGCCGGCCTCGGCGATATCCGCCGTCCGTGCACCGGAGGCGAGCGCGGTCTGCACCGCTTTTTCCAGGAGGTCCGCATCCTCCGGCCGGTTCAGCGTCAGGCGCAGCAGCATCGCGACGCTGAGGATCGAGCCAAGCGGGTTGGCGATGCCCTTGCCGGCGATGTCGGGCGCGCTGCCGTGCACCGGCTCATACAGCGCCTTGCGCCGTCCGTAACGGTCGACCGGACCGAGCGAGGCCGACGGCAGCATGCCGAGCGAGCCCGAGGCCATCGCCGCACAGTCGGACAGGATGTCGCCGAAGATATTGCCTGTTACCATCACGTCGAACTGCCGCGGCTCGCGCACGATCTGCATCGCGGCGTTGTCGACATAGAGATGGGTCAGCTCGACGTCGGAGAACTCTTCCTTGTGCAGCGCGATCACTTCCTCGCGCCACACCACGCTGGTCTCCAGCACGTTGGCCTTGTCGACCGAGCAGACCTTGTTGCGGCGGGTGCGCGCCAGCTCGAACGCCGACCGCGCCACGCGGCGGATCTGATTGGTGGTGTATTGCTCGGTGTTGAAGCCGCGGCGCTGGCCGTCCGGCAGCGTCTCGATGCCGCGCGGCTCGCCGAAATAGATGCCGCTGGTCAGCTCGCGGATGATGACGAAGTCGACGCCGTCAAGCACTTCGGCCTTCAGCGGCGCCGACGCGGACAGCGACGGGCTCGCCACGATCGGACGCAGATTGGCGTAGAGATCGTATTTGCTGCGCAGGCCAAGCAGGCTGCCGGCCTTGCGCGCGGCGGCCGGCACTTCCGTGGTCTCCGGCCCGCCGGTCGCGCCCCACAGGATCGCATCGGCCTCGTCCATTGCGTCAGCGGTGTCCTCAGGGAGCACCTTGCCGGTCTTGAGATACGGGATCAGCCCATACTCCGCGTCGCGCAGCGTCATCGGGACGCCGCGGTTGGCGGCGAACCATTCGAGCACGCGGCGCGACTGCGCCGTGACTTCGGGGCCGATGCCCTCGCCGCCGACCACGGCGACCTTGATCATGTTGGACTGCGTGCTCATGCGGATATCCTTGTCGAATGAATCCAGGGCCGCGCCGTACGGTCGGCATCCTGGAAGGCGTGGATGTCGTCGTCGCGCTGCAATGTCAGCGCGACCTCATCGAGACCCTTCAAGAGCCCTTCACGCCGCCGCGGGTCGATCTCGAAGGAATACTGCTTGCCGGACGGCGAGACGACGGTCTGCGCCTCGAGATCGATCGAGACCTTGCCCGCGCCCTGCGTCGCCTCGATGTCGGCGGCCAGTGAATCGACCACCGCCTTGTCGACGACGATGGGCAGGATTCCGTTCTGAAAACAGTTGGCGAAGAAGATGTCGCCGAAGCCGGAGCCGATGATGGCGCGGATGCCGCGCTCCTGCAGCGACCACACCGCACCCTCGCGCGACGAGCCGCAGCCGAAATTCGGCCCGGTGACGAGGATCTCCGCCTCCCGATACGGCTCGCGGTTCAGGATGAAATCGGGATTCTCCGAGCCGTCGGGCAGATAACGCAGCGAGCCGAACGCCCATTTGCCGAGCGTGCCGCGGATCGAATTGCCGACCAGCCGCTCGATACGGATGATCACGTCGGTATCGATGTTGCTGCGCATGATCGGCGCGGCGGTTGCGGTGAGCTTGTCGAACGGTTTTGGCATGGTCAGCGTCCCATCATCCTGACATCGGCGATCGCACCCGCGATGGCTGACGCCGCGGCACTCGCCGGGCTCGCCAGATGCGTCCGCGCCCGCGGTCCCTGGCGACCGACGAAATTGCGGTTCGAAGTCGACACCGAGCGCTGCCCGGGCGCCACCACCTCGCCGTTGGCGGCGAGGCACATCGAGCAGCCCGGCTCGCGCCATTCGAAACCGGCCTCGACGAAGATCTTGTCGAGCCCTTCGGCGACGGCATCGCGCTTGACGTTCTCCGAGCCCGGCACCACCCAGGCGCGGACGCCGGGCGCGACCTTGCGGCCGCGCGCGACTTCGGCCGCCGCGCGCAGATCGCTGAGCCGGCTGTTGGTGCAGGAGCCGATGAACACCCAGTCGACCGGCGTGCCCGCGATCGGCGCGCCGCCTTGCAGGCCCATATAGTCCAGCGCGGTTTCGATCGCGGCACGGCGTGCCGGATCGTCGACCGTCTTCGGATCGGGGATCCTGCCGTCGACGCCGATGACATGCTCAGGGCTGATGCCCCAGGTCACCTGCGGAATGATTTTTGTGACATCGATCACGACCTCGCGGTCGAACACCGCGTCGGGATCGCTCGGCAACTCGCGCCAGGCCTTGACCGCCAGATCCCACATCTCGCCTGTCGGCGCATAGGGCCGGCCGCGCAGAAATTCAAAAGTCTTTTCGTCGGGCGCGACCATGCCCATCTTGGCGCCGAGCTCGATCGAGAGGTTGCAGATCGTGAGCCGTCCTTCGATCGGCAGCTCGCGGATCGCGCTGCCGGCATATTCGACGGCATAGCCGGTGCCGCCGGCCGCGCCGATCTGCCCGATCAAAGCGAGGATCATGTCCTTGGCGGTGACGCCGAGCGGCAGCTTGCCCTCGAAGCGCGCGCGCAGCGTCTTCGGCCGGCGCTGGATCAGCGCCTGCGTCGCCAGCACGTGGGTGAGTTCGCTCGATCCGATGCCGAAGGCGAGCGCGCCGAGGCCGCCATGGGTGCAGGTATGGCTGTCGCCGCAGACGATCGTCGCGCCCGGCAGGCTCAGGCCGAGTTCCGGCCCGACGACGTGGACGATGCCCTGGCCGGGCTGATCGACATCGAACATCGTGATGCCGCTCGCCGAGGTCTCGACCCGGAGCGCGGCCAGCAATTCCAGCCCGATCTTGCTGGTTCCAGCGCGCCCGGGCGCGGTCGAGATCGCATGATCCGGCGTCGCAAAGGTCAGCTCGGGATTGTGGACCTTGAGGCCGCGGCTCTTGAGATCGAGCAGGCCGCGCGAGCCGCCGAGATCGTGCAGCAGATGGCGGTCGATATGAAGGAGGTCAGTGTCCTCGTTCAACCGGGCAATGACATGCTGGTCCCAGATCTTCTCGAACAGGCTTCGTCCGGGCATCCGCCCTCCCTGCGCTCTGCGTTTCCATGCGATTTGATCTTATGGACACCAATCTGTGCCAAAGTTGCCCTGAAGTGAAGCCTTTTCGCCCTAACATCACATATGTGATAGAGGTGCGGCAATTGCCACGCGGAGACAGGCATGCCGAACTCGAACAAGACGATCATCGTCAAATCGGCCATGCGGACTTTTGCGGTTCTGGAATTCTTTCGGGAAACAAAGCGCGCTGCGTCCGTGACTGAAATTTCTGCCGCGCTGAAGATGCCCCAATCGAGCACTTCGGTGTTGCTGAGCAGCCTCGTTGAATTGAACTACCTTGAATACGATCGACTGACCCGGCGTTTCATACCCAGCTATCGGGTAAACCTGCTTGGTGATTGGATCCGTCGTTCACCGTTCCGCGATACAAAGCTCACAGACCTGATGGAGGAGCTCTGGAGGGCGACTGGCGGCGAAACCGTTATGCTTGGACATCAGGCGGGCGCCGCGGGGATGCAGTATCTACACGTTGTACCCAGCACCTCGCGGCTTCAGTACACTGCTCAAGCCGGTCAAATACGACCGATGGTTCGTACCGCCCTCGGACACGTGCTGCTGAGCCAAATGCCAAACGCAACCGTGCGCGGCATTATCCGTCGCAATAATGCTGAAGAGCCGAATCAATCGGTGCGCGTTCGAGAATCGGTCTTTCTCGAAGAGGTCGAGCGCATCCGCCGACGCGGGTTTTCCGAGTCAGGCGGCCGCACGACGCCGGGCGCAAACACGATAGGCATGCTTGTTCCGCTGCCAAAGAGACGCGCTCCGCTCGCTATCGGCATCGGCGGACCGATCGAACGAATCGCGGCAAAGCGCGAGCTCATCATTGAAGTCATGCAGCGTCGGCTGGAAAAACTGACAGATGAAGCCGGGCGAGGATATTCCGAGAAATGACATCTCAGGACGCTAAACGCGTCGCGCTGATGACGGTGACGGATGCCGCAACATCCTGAGTGTCGTCCCGCCGCCCGTGCGTAATTGCGCACCAGGCAGGGACGACAGTGCGTAGGCCGGATGGAGCGCAACGCATCCGGATTAACGGTCTGTCTTCACCTTCCCCCTGAAAGGGGGAAGGTCGGGATGGGGGGTCAAGCACAGGCGACGCTCGACGTGGAGAGAGCGGATCCCCACCCGCTTTGCTCTGACGAGCAAAGCAACCTCCCCTTTTCAAGGGGAGGTTGCACCCGCACGATCGAATCCTCACGACGCCAGCGCTTCCTCCGGCATCACGACGGCGAGGTTCTGGCTCTCGGCGACGGCGCGGTTGGTGATGCGGCCGCGGTGGATGTTGAGGCCGGCGCGCAGATGCGGGTCCTCGACCAGCGCGCGCAGCCCCTTCGATGCCAGCGCGAGACCGAACGGCAGCGTCGCGTGGTTCAGCGCGTGGCTCGATGTCACCGGCACCGCGCCCGGCATGTTGGCGACGCAGTAATGCACGATGTCGTCGACGAGGTAGGTCGGCGCCTGATGCGTGGTCGGCTTCGAGGTCTCGAAGCAGCCGCCCTGGTCGATCGCGACGTCGACCAGCACCGCGCGGAGCTTCATGCTGGAAAGCTGCGCGCGCGAGACAAGTTTCGGCGCGGCGGCGCCGGGCACCAGCACCGCGCCGATCACGACGTCGGCGGCGATGATCTCCTGCTCGATCGCCTCCAGCGTGGCGAAGCGGGTGCGGACGCGGCCTGCGAACAGATCGTCGAGCAGGCGCAGGCGCGGCAGCGAGCGGTCGAGGATGATGACGTCGCTGCCGAGCCCGGCCGCCATCCGCGCCGCATGGGTGCCGACCACGCCGCCGCCGATGATCGCAACCCGGGCCGGCGGCACGCCGGGCACGCCGCCGAGCAGCTTGCCCATGCCGTCGGCAGATTTGCGCAGCGCCGCGCCCGCAGCCTCGATCGCAAGACGGCCGGCAACCTCGCTCATCGGCGCCAGCAGCGGCAGCCCGCCATGCCCGTCGGTCACGGTCTCGTAGGCGACGGCGGTGCAGCCGGACGCGAGCAGCCCCTTGGTCTGCGGCACGTCGGGCGCGAGATGCAGATACGTAAAGAGGATCTGGCCTTCGCGCAGCCGCGCCCATTCCGACGGCTGCGGCTCCTTCACCTTCACGATCATGTCGGCGACGGAGAACACCTCTTCGGCCGTGTCGGCCACGCGGGCGCCGGCCTGCCTGTAGGCGTCGTCGCTGGCGCCGATGCCGTCGCCGGCGCCGTGCTGCACCACGACCTCGTGTCCGTGCGCTGAATATTCCCGGACTGACGCCGGCGTCAGCCCGACACGATACTCTTCGATCTTGATCTCCTTGGGCACGCCGATGCGCATGGTCCGCTCCTTGAAAACTGGTCTCCGCCGCTTCCAAGGCTATTCCCCGTCAGGTGGCGTTTCTCAGCGAAATCCGGCTTGTGCACATCCGAATACGCTCATAGTCTTCGTCTGCGGCCCGCTCATTGAAGGAAAACTGCGTGGACGGCCTCGACCGTATCGATCTCAGAATCCTGTCGGAATTGGTCTCGGACGCCCGCGCCAGCCAGATCGAGCTTGCGGAGAAGGTCGGGCTGTCGCCGACCGCCTGCGCGCGGCGGATCCGGCATCTCGAGGAGACCGGTGTCATCCGCGGCTATCGCGTCGACCTTGAGCCATCAGCGCTCGGCCTCGTGACAACAGTGGTCGTCACGATCACGCTGGAGAAGCAGAGCGAGGATTATCTGGCCGCGTTCGAGGCTGCGATCGCGCGCTGTCCCGACGTCGTGTCGTGCCACCTGATGTCCGGCAGCGACGATTATCACCTGCAAGTCATCGCCCGCGACATCGCCGACTTCGAGCGCATCCACAAGCAGCATCTGTCGCGGATGCCCGGCGTCGCGCGCATCCATTCCAGCTTCGCGATGCGCGAGGTGGTCCGCCGCACCATCCCGGAGACTGCGCTGCGCGGGTGAGGCGAGGCAGCGCGTCCTTCTCCCTCGTCGTCCCGGGATGCGTGCGCAGCACGCAGGCCCGGAATCCATTCATCCACCAATCGCGCAGCCCGATGGATTCCGGGCTCGCTCCATCGGGGCCGCGCTTTGCGCGGATGGCGCGCCCCGGAATGACGAGGGGGGACGTCGGGCACGCCCCTCGCGCTGTCACAATCGGGGCCGTCACAGCCCCGCTCCACACGCATTTTTTAGTCGTGATTCCCGGACATTTATGACAGAATTGCTACACACCAATGTCAATTCGGTAACACGCGGAGCGATGAATTGAGCATGAAGCGTCAGGCGCGGCCGGTTTCGCTGGCCTGGTCGAATCCCGTGGTGCGGTGGTGGAGCCTGCTGACCCTGGTCAGCGGCGCCAACATTGCGATCTGGTTCGCGCTGTACCGTCAGTACCATGAGCAGAGCAGCGGCAGCCTGAGCAACACGTCCGGCATCGGCCTGATGTTGCTGTTGTCCGCCGGCTATGTGTTCGGCTGCGCATTCCGTTCGGTGCTGCCGCGCGCCGACGTGCAGCGCATCTGCCTGGTCGACACCTGGCTGTCGAGCGTCGCGGTCGGCCGCAGCGTCGCCACCGTCGCCGAAATCTGCTTCGCGGCGCAATGGGCGATCGTGCTGCATCAGCTCGGCACCATGACCGGCGCCGAGACCACCGTGACCATCGCCTGGATCATCGTGCCGCTGATCGTGATCGCGGAAGCGTTTTCCTGGTACGCGGTGTTGACCACCCATTATCTCTGCAATGCGATCGAGAATTCGATCTGGGCCATGGTGTTCTTCCTGGTCGGGATCGCGCTGTGCCGGCTGCTGCCGGAGTTTCACGGCCCGGTGCGCTGGGCCTTCATCGCCGCGATCGGCGGCATCGCCGCCTTCCTCGCCTTCCTGATGACCATCGACGTCCCGATGTATCTGAACCGCTGGCGCGCCAATCTCGCCGCCGGCGGCACGCTGCTGCACCCGCTCGAGGGGCTGCGCGACGTCAGCAGGCGCTGGATCGTGACGCATGACATCGCCGAGTGGCGCGAGGAGATCGCCTGGATGTCGCTGTATTTCAGCATGGCGGTGTGGTCGAGCCTTGCGCTCTGCGTCGGCTATTCACTGGAGGACCAGCTGCCGCGCTATCGTACCGAGCCGGCGATCGTCAGCACGACGCCGGCGATCGGAAGCCCGGTGCAGCACACCGCAACGATCGCGCCGACCGTGACGTCACGGAACTGACCGGCGGCTTGAGCGTGGCCGCATTTTCGGGGTAAGCACACACGAGCTTACCCTCGCCGATACCAGCCATGCCCCGCATCACCATCATCGAGACCGGCCTCGTCAACGCGCAACTCCGCGCGGCCCACGGCACATATCCACAAATGTTCGCGCGGATGGTCGCCGCCGCCGATCCACAGGTCGCCTGCGACGTCGTCAGCATCCCCGATGGCGAGCCGCTTCCGGATCCCGCTGGCCTCGACGCGATCCTGATCACGGGCTCGCCGGCGGGCGTCTATGACGGCTTCGACTGGATCGCCCCGCTCGAGGATTTCGTGCGCACGGCGCACGACAAGCACATTCCGACGGTCGGCGTCTGCTTCGGCCATCAGCTGATCGCGCAGGCGCTCGGCGGCACGGTGCGCAAGTCCGACAAGGGCTGGGGCGTGGGACGCCACGTCTACCGGCTGGCTGAAGATAACGGGCTGCTCGCGGGCGAGCAGATCGCGGTCGCCTGCTCGCATCAGGATCAGGTGATCGTCCCGCCCGCCTCGGCGCGCACCATCATGTCGTCGGATTTCACGCCGCATGCCGGGCTGCTGTACGATGGCGGCACCACGCTGTCGGTGCAGCCGCACCCGGAATTCACCGCCGACTATGCCGATGCGCTGTGCGACCTGCACCGCGGCCGCGCGCCCGACGCGGTGGTCGCGACCGCCAAGGCCTCGCTCGCCGCGCCGCTCGATCACGCCAGATTGGGCGGCGCGATCACGCATTTTCTCACCAATCAGCGCGGCTAATCAGCGGCCGGCAACGGCAACTTCGGCGGCGAGCGGCGGCGCGCTGCGCGATGCCGCCTGGAGCGCGCATTCGACGAAGCGGCGCGGCAGCAGCGAGGCACTGGAGCGCATCGCGACCAGCATCCGGCTTTCCGCATCCACCGTATCCAGCGTCTTCGCGACGACGTTCATGACGCCGGCCTGCTGATAGCAGGATGGCAGGATCGAAATCCCGATCCCCGCCGCGACGAGGCTGAGCACGGTGCGCAGCTCATGCGCCTCCTGCGCGATGCGCGGCGCAAAGCCGGCACGCCGGCACAGCATCGCGGCCTGATCGCCGACGCCGCAGCCGGTCTCGACCATGCCGACGAATTCGTAGTCGGCAAGATCGGCCATCTTCAATTTGCCCGGTGCGCCGGCCAGCGGATGATCAACCGGCAGGAACACCATCAGCCGGTCGCGCCACACCACATGCACCTGCAGATCGGCCGCAGGCCGAAAATCCAGCGGCGGCCGCATGATGGCGACATCGAGCTCGGCATCGGCGATCGCCTGCAGCTGCTTGGCGGTCGACATGTGCCTGAGCTCGATCTTGACCCGCGGATAGCTGGCGCGGAAGCTGCGGAACAGCTCGGCGAACATGTCGAGCATCGGCACCGAGTCGGTGAAGCCGACGCGGACCACGCCGGCCTCGCCGCGCGCGGCCCGGCGCACGGTCTCCGAGGCGAGATCGAGCTCGCCGACGGCGCGCCGCGCGTGTTCCAGCAGCAGCTGGCCGGCCTGGGTCAGCGCAACGGCGCGCCGCGTCCGCGACAGCAGCTGGGTGCCGAGCTCCTCCTCCATCGCCTTGATCTGCGTGCTCAGCGGCGGCTGGCTGACATGCAGCCGCTTGGCGGCGCGGCTGAAGCTGAGCTCCTCGGCGACCGCGATGAAGTAGCGAAGCTGCCTGTAGTCCATCGCTTATTCCGTTTCCCTATAAGTGAGCGGTCAAACAGGTATTTGACCTCACCGGACCGTTTCCCGATCTTGGCGCGATAATGCCGATGCTCCAAGGGGCCTCCAAGCGGAGACGGCCGCAATATGCATCACGATCCGGCGCGGGAGCGCAGCGCGAGCAGCCGGTCAGCCATGCGAATTCGCGGCGGAGGTTGAACCGACCGCATCCGCCGAGGCGATCGGCCATCAATAACAATAAGCGAGGAAACAATGATCCAACCTGCTGTCAGCGATCTGGAACGCCAGACCATCCGCCGCGTCTACTGGCGGCTGATCCCGATCCTGTTCGTGATGATGTTCTTCAATTATCTCGACCGCATCAATCTCGGTTATGCCGGGCTGACCATGAACAAGGATCTCGGCCTCAGCCCCGCGATCTTCGGCTTTGCCGCCAGCATCTTCTTCCTCGGCTACATGGTGCTGGAGGTGCCGAGCAACCTGATGCTGCATTGGCTCGGCGCGCGGATCTGGCTGGCGCGCATCCTGATCACCTGGGGCCTCGTCGCCGCGCTCACCGCCTTCGTGTGGGATCCGCTCAGCCTCTATGTGATGCGGTTCGGCCTCGGCGTCGCGGAGGCCGGCTTCATGCCCGGCGTCGTGCTGTATCTGACCTACTGGTTCCCCTCGCGCTACCGCGCCCGTGCGGTCGCCGGCTACATCATCGCCGGCTCGTTCTCGGCCGTGCTTGGCGGACCGATCTCGACCAGCATCATGACCTGGTTCGACGGCGCCGGCGGGCTGCATGGCTGGCAGTGGATGTTCCTCGCGGAGGGCGTGCCGACCATTCTGCTCGGCCTGTTCACGCTCTATTATCTCACCGACCGTCCGGCCAAGGCGAGCTGGCTCACCAAGGAGCAGGCCAACTGGCTGGAAGGCGAGCTCGCCGCCGAACGGGCCGAGATCGAGCAACAGGGGCAGCACAGGTTGATCGACTGCATCCTCGATATCAGGGTCTGGCTGCTGGCGCTGCTGTTCGGCTGCGCGCTGGTCGGCATCTACGGCCTCTTGCTGTGGCTGCCGCAGATCATCAAGGGCATGGGCGAGCTCAGCAACATCCAGGTCGGCTTTCTGTCGGCGATCCCGCCGCTGCTCGGCGTCGTCGGCACGATCGTGGTCAGCCGCAGCTCTGATAAGACCGGTGACCGCAAGTTTCATCTTGCCGGAGTTTATCTGCTGGCCGCGATCGCGATGCTGGGCAGCGCCTATGTCCACAGTCCGGTGCTGGCTTTCGTGTTCCTGTGCGTCGTCGGCTTCAGCCTGAACGCCGGCAATCCGCTGTTCTGGAGCATCAACGCCTCGCTGCTGACCGGCGCCGCCGGCGCGGCCTCGATAGCCGTCGTCAACACGCTGGCGCAGTTCGGCGGGCTGATCGGCCCGTGGTGCATCGGCCTGATCAAGGATTCCACCGGCAGCTTCTCCTGGGCGCTGGTCGGGATCGCCGGCTTCCTGGTCGTCGCGTCAGCCATTGCCGCCTCCATGCGCGTCAAGCCGCGCGAGGCCGATCTGGCCCACGCGATCCCGTCATCCGCCACGCATTAGAAGAAAGAGCAAGACCATGATCATCGACTGCCACGGCCACTACACCACCGAGCCGCCCAAGCTGCACGCCTTCCGCGACAAGCAGCTCGCCGGCCTCGCCGACAAGAGCCGCCGCCCGCTCACCACCAATCTCGGTATCAGCGACGACGAGATCCGCGACAGCGTGCAGGGCGCGCAGCTCAAGCTGCAGAAGGAGCGCGGCACCGACGTCACCATCTTCTCGCCGCGCGCCGCCGGCATGGCGCACCACGTCGGCAAGGAGGCCACCAGCGTCGAATGGACCACGATCTGCAACGACCTGGTGCATCGGGTCTGCACGCTGTTTCCGAACAATTTCGTGCCGGTCTGCCAGTTGCCGCAGAGCCCCGGCGTGCAGCCGAAGAACTGCATCGCCGAGCTGGAGCGCTGCGTCACCCAGCTCGGCTTCGTCGGCTGCAACCTCAACCCCGATCCGGCCGGCGGCTACTGGTGCGATCCGCCGCTGACCGACGAGTGGTGGTTTCCGCTGTATGAGAAGATGGTCGAGCTCGACGTCCCGGCGATGGTGCATGTCTCCTCGTCCTGCAATCCCTGCTTCCACGGCACCGGCGCGCATTACCTCAACGGCGACACCACCGCCTTCATGCAATTCCTGACCTCCGACCTGTTCAAGCGCTTCCCGACGCTGCGCTTCATCATTCCGCATGGCGGCGGCGCGGTGCCCTATCACTGGGGCCGCTACCGCGGCCTCGCGCAGGACATGAAGCTGCCGCCGCTGTCGGAGCATCTGCTCAAGAACGTGTACTTCGACACCTGCGTCTATCACCTGCCCGGCATCGAGCTGCTGACCAGCGTGATCCCGGTCGAGAACATCCTGTTCGCATCCGAGATGGTCGGCGCTGTCAGAGGCATCGATCCCGAGACCGGGCACCATTTCGACGACACCCGCCGCTATATCGATGCATTGCCGCTGAGCGCGGCGGACAAGGCCAAGATCTTCGAGGGCAACGCCCGCCGCGTCTATCCCCGCCTCAACGCCCACCTCGACCGCCGCGCGAACTGATCGCGCCGAACAGACCCCGGAGAAAACCGATGGCCATAGGATTTGCTATTCACAAGGCGAAACGGAAGGTCTCGCCCGATCTGGTCGAGCGCTTCCGTCCGCTTCCCGTCGCCAATGTCAGCGATGTGATGTCGCGGATCGCGGGCACCAACCGGCTGCGGCCGATGCATGCCGGCGGCTGGCTCGGCGGCCCGGCGCTGACCGTCAAGACGCGGCCCGGCGACAATCTGATGGTGCACAAGGCGATCGACCTGGCGCAGCCGGGCGACGTCATCGTCGTCGATGCCGGCGGCATCCTGGTCAACGCCATCATCGGCGAGATCATGTCGACGCTGGCCGAGAAGAAGGGCGTCGCGGGTTTTGTCATTGACGGCTCGATCCGCGATGCCGGCGCGATCCGCGCCGGATCGTTTCCGGTGTTTGCGGCCGGCGTCGCCCATCGCGGCCCCTACAAGGACGGTCCCGGCGAGATCAACTGCGCGATCTCGATCGACGGCATGATCGTCGAGCCCGGTGATCTCATCGTCGCCGATGACGACGGCGTGCTGTGCGTGCCCTATGCCGAGGCCGCCGAAATCTGCAAGCTGACCGAGGCCAAGAAGGCGAGCGAGGACAAGGCGATCCAGCAGATCCTCGCCGGCACGGCGGATCGCCGCTGGGTCGATGAGATGCTGCAGCGGCTCGGCTGCGAGATCAAGGACTGACGCTCCAAACTCGTCATGCCCGGGCTTGCTCCAGGCATGACGAACGCATGCGATTTCAATCCGCGTGCAGCAGCCTGTAATTGGACCTGAAGCGGAAGGACTGCTTGCCGGCCAGCGCGGTGGCTTCAAACTCGGCGGTCTCGTCCGTGTAGGTCCCGGTGAAGCCGATGCTGATGGTCTTGCGCGCCCAGGGATAGGTGCCGGAGATCGGTGAATGCTCCCGGCTGGTCATTTCACCTTTCCACTTGCCGCCGGCGCAGGTGTAGCTGCCGACGGTGTAGTAGAATCCGCCGCCGCCGCGCATCGTGCCGTCGCGCAGCATCATGACGTGCCGGTTGTAGGCCTCCACGCCATCCAAAAATCTCGTCTCGGCCAGATATAATCCGTTCCTGATCATGGTCTGATGCGGGCGCAATCGAGCGCTTCGCCGTTCCGGCAGCGTGAATACAAACTGCGCGTCCTTCGGCGGCTTGACAAGCCCCGGCCGCGCGATCGGCGGGGCCGGGGCGGCCGGCCGAGGGCTTCGCCGACGGCGGCAAGCCACCTTCCACGCACGCCCTGAAGCCAGTATTGATACCGGCCAATGCGCCCGGAAGGCGCCTAACCCCCGGCCGACCCGCCGTTCAAAGGAGTGAGCCCATCATGAAACGCCGTACGTTCCTCCAAGGCGGCGCCCTCGCCGGCGCGACCACGCTGGTTGCCGCCCCCGCGATCGCGCAGAGCATGCCCGAGATCAAATGGCGTTTGACGTCGAGCTTCCCGAAGTCGCTCGACACCATCTTCGGCACCACGCAGACCTTTGCGAAATACGTCGCGGAAGCCACCGACAACAAGTTTCAGATCCAGACCTTCGCCGCCGGCGAGATCGTGCCCGGCCTGCAGGCGCTCGACGCCGTCAGCTCGGCGACCGTCGAGATCGCGCAGACGCCGCTCTACTTCTACATCGGCAAGGAGCCGGCGCTGGCCTACGCCACCGGCGTGCCGTTCGGCATGAACCATCGCCACCAGGAATCCTGGTGGGCGTTCGGCGGCGGCGCTGACCTCTGCAACGAGGCGCTGAAACCGTTCAAGGCGCATGCGATCCTGGCGGGCAATTCCGGCACCCAGATGGGCGGCTGGTTCCGCAAGGAAATCAAGACGGCCGACGACCTCAAGGGCCTCAAATTCCGCATCGCCGGCATGGGCGGCCACGTGCTGGCGCGGCTCGGCATCGTGCCGCAGCAGATCGCGGGCGGCGACGTCTACGGCGCGCTCGAGAAGGGATCGATCGATGCCGCGGAATTCGTCGGCCCGTATGACGACGAGAAGCTCGGCTTCTACAAGGTGGCGAAGTACTACTACTTCCCCGGCTGGTGGGAAGGCGGCGCGATGCTGCACATGGTCGTCAATGACGAGAAATGGAATGCGCTGCCCAAGCAGTACCAGGCGATCCTGAACCAAGCCGGCTCGGCCGCGGGCGCCTGGATGCTGGAGAAATACGACAGCGTCAATCCGGCCGCGCTGAAGCGGCTGGTCGCCGGCGGCGCCGAGCTGCGCGCCTTCCCGCAGCCGGTCATGGAAGCCTGCTACCAGGCCACGCAGGACCATCTCAACGAGATCTCCGAGAAGAGCCCGCTGTTCAAGAAGACCCGCGAGAGCCACGATGCCTACATGAAGGAAGTGCTGTTCTACACGCAGATCGCGGAGAACTATTACGACAACTATTTGCTCAGCAAGATGCGCAAGACAGGCTGAACCTGACGTTGACCAATAGCCCGGATGGAGCGCAGCGAAATCCGGGAACGGTCTCTCCGCGAAATCAAGAATCCAGGATGGCGCTTCGCTCCATGCAGGCTATGAGACTCGAGAGCCGTAGCCCGAATGGGCCATCGGCCTGGTTCCGTGCACGGAACACCGTACTGATCCGGATTTCTGTTAAGGCACGACGGTCGTAATACGATCTCCGCCGGCAGTGCCATAACTTACAAAGCATATTTCACGATTGAGTTTAAAGGGCCTATTTCAACCGGCAGAAAAGGACCGTCACGTCGTGACGGTCCTTTTCGATTCAGGGCCCGCTCACGCGCCCCTCCGCACTTTCCGGATCATGCTCTAGGCCAGCGTGCCGCCGTCGACCGGCATCGCGATGCCGGTGACGAACGAGGCCTTGTCGGACAGCAGGAACACCGCGACCTCGGCAATCTCCTCGGGGCGCGCGGCACGGCCCATCGGGTTGCGGGTCACCGCGGCCTTAATCAGTTCCTCTGGATCGGCCTCGTTGTGACCAGGCTGGTCCGGCCGGTTGACGAACACCCGCAGCATCGGCGTGTCGATCGCGCCGGGACAGATCGCGTTGACGCGGACGCCGTCCTTGGCGTGGCGCTTGGCGAGCGCCCGCGACAGGCCGATCACGCCGGCCTTGGCCGCCGAATAGGTCGGGCTCCAGGGCGAGCCGGTCAGTCCCGAGGTCGATGCCGTGAACAGGATGCTGCCCTTGCCGCGCGCGGCCATGTGCTTGAGCGCGGCGTTGGTGGTGATCAGCTGCGAGCGCAGATTGAGATCGATGCTGAGGTCCCAGCCGTCGAGATCGTCGATGACCGACGGCCCGGGAATGCCGAGATGATTCCACACGCAGTCGAGCGCGCCGAATTCCTTCACCGTCGCGCCGACGATGTCGCGCGCGAAATCATCGTCGCGGAGATCGCCGGTCAGCGCCAGCGCGCGGCCGCCGCCGCTGCGGATCTCGTCCGCCACCGCCTTGACGCCGATCTCGTTCTGGTCGACCACCGCGACCGCGGCGCCCTCGCGCGCCAGGATACGCGCGCCGGCGTGGCCGGCGCCCGACGCTGCGGCGGTGACCAGCGCGATCTTGCCCTGCATGTCCATGTTGTTCGATCCTGTGTTCTCGAGCGCGAGCCTGCCCGCCTGTTTGAATCAGGATGAAGGTTCTGCAGTCTTGTGCTGACGCGCTAACTAACTATAGCGCGATGGGATTAGATTCGGTTGGAGCGGCAGTTCACCTCTCCCTTGGGAGAGGTCGGCGCGCAGCGCCGGGTGAGGGGTTACGGTCTCTCGTTGGAGCTGTAGCCCCTCACCCGATTTGCTGGCGCAAATCCACCTCTCCCCGTTGGGGAGAGGTGGAGCGAACCCGCGGTCAAATCGATTCAACCTAACTTCATCCTGCGCTAGCGGCCGAACAGCAGCGGAGACTGTCCAGGCAGCAGTTGCGAGTTGATGTCGCTGTCCATGCGCTCCGCCTGCGGCTGGGCGAAGCTGGCGCCGATCGACAGGCTGAGGTTCGAGGTCGGCCGGTACTCGATGCCGCCACGCACCGCATAGCCGGCATTGGTGCCGGAGCTGAACGGCGCCAACGGACCGCCGGCGCCGGGCGGATTGTATTTCAGGCTGTCGAAGCCCGCGAAGAGCGTCACGGGCGATGATCCGTCGCCGCTCTTGAAGTTGTAGCCGACCTGCGCGCCCTGATAGGCGTACGAGCCGAACGCGCCCGCCTGGCCGAGCCCGCTCCAGCCGAAGCGGCCGCCCTCGCTGGCCATGAACCAGCCGTCCGGACGATTGCCGGTCAGATAGGCGCTGCCGCCTTGGCCGCTCGCGGCGTCGAAGCTCGGAAAGTTGCCGTAGGTGTTCGCCTTCTGGGCATCGGCCAAGCTGCCGCCGAAGCCGAACAGCGAGTTCGACGTCCAGTAGCGCACGGGGTCCGACTGGGCGGATGCCGCCTGCGCACTCAGGCAGAGCGCCATCGCCAGCAATACAAAGCCGGCTCGACTTATGAAGATCGACATTCCTGTAACCGTCACCTGGCCCCCGAAAATTATATGCCGGGGCCATCGGGAATGCCAGCGCGGCGCCGTCGCGCGGCACGCTGGAGGGCGCTCGCGCTTTGCGATCCATGAGGGCAATCGCACCTTCGATGCTGTCCGGGCCCCATTGCGTTCGCGCCCGTGAACAGCGGCAAGCATCGGGAATTTTTCCCGAACCGGATCGGGAACTTAACTGCATGACTCCCCGATCACAATTTGACAGTCTGAAACCCAGGGAGGCCGGCGCCGTCGGGCGTCTGGGGGCCGCGCGAGAAGCCCGCACAAGGGCAAGAGTGTCTGGGGGACGGATGCGTTGGGGTGGTGAATTCCGGTCGGGACGACGGGTGTCCGTGATTGCCCCCGCGCTGGTCACGGCGCTGTCGGTGCTGCCGTCGCGCGTATCGGCCCAGGCCGCCGCGCCCGAGCCAACCGAACTGCCGGCGGTCACCGTGATCGCACCCTCGCCGCTTTCGGGTACGCGCAGCCCGAAACCGGCGCGACGGCCGGCGGTGCGCACCGCGCGGAGCACGCGAAGCGCCAACGCGCCGGCTCAGCCGGCCGCTGGTCCCGCAGGCCGCGCGGGAACGCCCGGGGAGCCCGATCGCGATTCCAGCCTGATCGATCGCGACAAGGTGCCGTCCAACACCGAGGTGCTGACCTCGGCGGATTTCAGCCGCAACTACTCGACCAACTTCCTCGATTCCGTGAACCGCAAGCTGCCGGGCGTGACGCTCGGCGACCAGACGGGCAATCCGTTCCAGCGCGATCTCAACTACCGCGGCTTCAACGCCTCGCCGGTCCAGGGCACGCCGCAGGGGATCGCGGTCTACCAGAACGGCGTGCGCATCAACGAATCCTGGGGCGACGTCGTCAACTGGGACTTCCTGCCGGAAAAGGCCATCGACCAGGTGGCGCTGTTCCCCAACAATCCGGTGTTCGGCCTCAACGCGATCGGCGGCGCGCTCAGCATCCAGATGAAGAACGGCTTCACCTATCAGGGCGTCGAGGGCGAATTGTTCGGCGGCTCCTACGGGCGGGTGCAGAGCAGCGTGCAGGCCGGCGGCCAGAAGGACAACGTCGCCGCCTATGCGGCGTTCGAATCCGCCTATGATCGCGGCTGGCGCGACTATGCGAACTCCTCGCACATCAACCGCATGTATGTCGACGTCGGCGCGCGCAACGACACGACCGAGCTTCACGTCAACTTCACCGGCGCCGACAATAAGCTCGGCAATGTCGCGGCCACGCCGATCCAGATGCTCAATCAGCGCTGGTCCAGCGTCTACACCTGGCCGCAGTCCACCGGCCTGCAGCTCGCCTTCCTCAACGCGACGCTGAACCACCAATTTTCCGATACGTGGTCGTTCCAGGGCAACGTCTATTACCGCGGCTTCTGGCAGTACCATGCCGACGGCAACGGCACCGACGCCGAGTCCTGCAACCGCGGTGCCAATCTGTGCATCGACGGCGCCGGCGATAATTTGCCGATCTTCGGCACGACGCCGGTGCCGAACACGCTCGGCACCGTGTTCCTCGGCGAGGTCGACCGCAACTGGGTCGCGAGCAACACCTATGGCGGCACCGCGCAGGTGACCAACACGGACAAGATCTTCGGCCACGACAACCATGTCGTGATGGGCGTCAGCGTCGACCATGGTTACACCAAGTTCAACGCCACCAGCGAACTCGGCACCATCGATCAGAACAATCTGTTCGTGACCGGCACCGGCATCTTCATCAACCAGCCCGACGCCGGCCTCGCCCCGGTCGACCTGCACGCCACCAACACCTACACCGGCGTCTATCTCACCGATACGTTCGACGTCACCAACCGCCTCGCGATGACCGCGGGCGGTCGCCTCAACCTTGCGCAGATCGACTTGCAGGACCAGACCGGCACCAACCCGCTGCTCAACAGCAACAACCGCTTCCAGCGCTTCAACCCGGTGATCGGCGGCACCTACAAGGTCACCCCGAACCTCACCTTCTATGCCGGCTACTCGGAAGCCAACCGCGCGCCGACGCCGCTGGAGCTCGGCTGCTCCGATCCCGCGCGCCCCTGTGTGATCGATGCCTTCCTGGTGGCCGATCCGCCGCTCAAGCAGGTGGTATCGCACACCGTCGAGGCCGGCTTCCGCGGCAACTGGGGCCGCGATGCCAAAACCGGCATGCTGACCTGGGGCCTCGGTGTATTCCGCACGCTGTCCGACGACGACATCATCCGGGTGACGAGCCCGCTCGGCACCGGCAATTTCGGCTACTTCCAGAACGCCGGCCAGACCTTGCGGCGCGGCATCGAGGCCAAGCTCGACTATCGCGTCGATCGCTGGAACGCCTATGCCAATTACACCTTCATCGATGCGACCTATCAAAGCGTGCTGACCTTGCCGTCGCCCGACAATCCGAACGCGCTGACCGACCCGGCCAACGACGACGTCCGGTTCATCAACGTCAAGCCGGGCGACCATATCCCCGGCATTCCGGCGCATCGCTTCAAGGCCGGTGTCGAGTATCTCGCCACCGATGCGTGGAAGGTCGGCGCCGACCTCAATGTCGTCGGCAGCCAGTGGCTGATCGGCGATGCCACCAACCAGAGCCCGAAGGTGCCGGCCTATGCGGTGGTCAACCTGCACACCTCCTACAAGATCACGCCTGATATCGAGGTGTTCGGCCTGATCAACAACGTCTTCAACCAGAAGTACTATCTCGGCGGCACCTTCCTGGAGACCGGCGGCTTCGCCAGCACCACGCGCGGCGTGCCCAATCTGATGGCGCAGCTGACCGATCCCCGCACCTTCGTCCCCGGCATGCCGCTGTCCGCCTATGCCGGCATCAGGGCGAAGTTCTAAGGGCGATGTGGCGGGATCGCCCAAGCCGAGCGGAAATTGATCGCATGGCCCGGCAATGCGGATTGACACGCTGACGGGTTTTCGAAACTGTGCGGCATCGCGTCGCACGTCGGGGCCGTCGGCCTCACACGCCTCGACGCGCAATGGCGTCGTCATGAAGTGGTTTCGCTCGAACATCAGGCATGGGGCTCGGCTGGCGCTGCTGGCGCTGTCGATCCAGTTCGTGCTGTCGTTCGGCCATTTTCATGCCATTGCGCCGGCGCAGGCGGCGACGATCGCCTCCGCGCATTTCGAGAACGCATCGCGCGGCCAGCCGCAACCCGATCAGGATTCCGATCAGGCGGCAGATTTGTGCGCGATCTGCGCCGTCGTCGCCATGGTCAACATCGCGGCGCCTGCGCCGGCACTGCCGCAATTGCAGCTGCCGGAGGCTGTCGATCTCGTCTATCGGCACGCCGAACGCATTGCGCCGGTGGTCGACATCGGCCGAATCCTATTCCAGCCGCGCGCGCCTCCATCGGTGCGGCATCGCTTCTCTTCTGCGGACTGAACAATGCGGCCCTCGCGCAAACCGCGCCTGCGCCGACGAGCATCCTTCCGGACGTTACCGTGGCGGCGCCGCAGCACCACAATGCGCCATCCGTGCCGCAAAAGCCGCAGCGGCACGTTGCGGCTGGGGGCAGCGCACGCCGCGCGCGGCGAACCGCGGCGGCGCCGACAACGCCCGGTTCTGCCGAACAAACCCAGGCCGAGGCCGTCGCGGGCCAGAACGCGCGGCTCGACCAGGCCCGCGGCAATCTGCTGGCGGCGGACGGCGCCAATTCCTACCAGATGAGCCGGCAATTGCTGGAGTCGCTTCCGCAGGGCACCAACGCCACCTTGGACAAGGCGCTGCTGCAAGCACCCGGCGTCTCGCAGGACTCCGCCGCCAGCGGCGAACTCCACGTGCGCAACGAGCACGCCAACCTGCAATACCGCATCAACGGCGTGATGCTGCCGGACGGCGTCGGCGCCTTCGGCCAGATCATCGACACCGGGATCGTCGGCAGCATGGCGCTGATCACCGGCGCGCTGCCCGCCCAGTACGGCCTGCGCACCGCCGGCGTGCTCGACATCCAGACCAAGGCCGACGCCTTCAACAATTCCGGCAGCATCGGCGTCTATGGCGGCAGCCACGGCACCTTCACGACCAGCGTCGACTATGGCGGTACGATCGGACAGACCCAGTATTACGTCTCGGGGCGGTATTTCGGCAGCGATGTCGGCATCGAGAATCCGACGCCGGCCTACAATGCGATCCACGACCGGACGGATCAGGAGAAGGGCTTTGCCTATGTCTCCACCGCGATCGATCCGACCAGCCGGCTGACCTATATCGGCGGCGTCTCCAACGGCAACTATCAGATCCCGAACAATCCGGGCCAGCCCCCGGCATTCACCGCGTTCGGCATTTCCAATTTCGATTCCGCGCTGCTCAACGAACGACAGCAGGAATTCAACCAGTTCAACGTCGTCGCCTACCAGAAATCGGCCGACGGCCTCGACTACCAGATCGCCTATTTCAACCGCTATAGCCAGCTCCACTTCACGCCCGATCCGGTCGGCGACCTCGTCTTCAACGGCGTCGCCTCCGACGTCTACCGGCAGAGCACCATCAACGGCATCCAGGAGGACACGTCGTACAAGCTTGGCTTCGCGCACACGCTGAAGTTCGGCTTCTCGGTCAGCGCCGAGCGCTCGCTGGTCAACAACGGCTCGACCGTGCTGCCGCTCGACGACGCCGGCAACCCGGTCGACGCGCCGCTCAGCTTGTTCGATTCCAGCACCAACACCGGGTACATGTTCTCCAGCTACATCGCCGACGAGTGGAAGATCACGAATCAGCTCACGCTCAATGCCGGCCTGCGCTTCGACCAGATGTGGCAATATGTCGACGCCAACCAGCTCAGCCCCCGGATCAGCCTGACCTGGAAGCCGTCCGACGGCACCACCTTCCATGCCGGCTATGCCCGCAACTTCACGCCGCCCGAGCAAGTGCTGGCCGCGCCGACCAATCTGGCGCTGGTGCAGAACACCACGGCACAGCCGGCAGTCACCGCCAACGACCCCGTGCTGCCCGAGCGCTCGCACGTGTTCGACGTCGGCGTCACGCAGAAGGTCTATGCGATCCCCGGTCTCGAGGTCGGCATGGACGCCTATTACAAGATCGCGACCGACCTGCTCGACGACGGCCAGTTCGGCGCCGCCTATGTGCTGACCGCCTTCAACTACGCCAAGGGCATCAACGAGGGCGTCGAGCTGACCGCGACCTACAACCACGACAATTTGCATCTCTACGGCAACGTCGCCGTCGCGCGGCAGGTCGCCACCAATGTGGTGTCGAACCAGTATCTGTTCGATCCGGACGAGCTCGCCTATATCGCGAACAACTACGTCTACACCGATCACGCCCAGGCGCTGACGGCGTCGGTCGGCGGCTGGTATCAATGGCACAACACCAAGTTCAGCGCGTCGCTGATCTACGGCAGCGGCCTGCGCGACGGTTTTGCCAATACCGGCACCGTGCCGCCCTACACGCAGGTCAACGTCGGCGTCTCGCACGACTTCAACATCGTCGCGCCGAACAAGCCCACCACGGTGCGGTTCGACATCGTCAATCTGTTCGATTCCGTCTACCAGATCCGCGATGGCTCCGGCATCGGCGTGTTCGCGCCGCAATACGGCCCCCGCCACGGCTTCTACGCCGGCATCACGCAGAAGTTTTAGCGCGCACCGCCGCGGTCATGCTCAAACAAAGAGCTAAAGCGCAATGACGATTCAACCAATCTCATCGCGCTTTTAGGTCGTGGTCACGGCAAACCGGAGCAAGAGAACTCTGCGCCGGCAGTCATTCTTATTTTCCGAATTTTCTCTTGACGCGCACCCCAACTCAGATGTTCAATGTCGCCGTCTCACCCGATCGAGGGGCGCTGCGCATCGTCACGGTGTTGCGGTGAGATGCGGTGGACGCCGCGCGTGTCAGTGACGACAGCACGCGAGGCGGACGGTGAAATCGTGCAGGCCGGACGCCCTGGTGGCAGGTGTCCTCTCGCTCGATGCAATTGCGTCTTGCGAGGGCGGTGACAACAAAGCCCAGTCTCGCCGGGGTAAGCACGTATAAGCCGTAACCCATCGCGCAGGGAAAGCCGGGTTGCTTCCGGTTACACCTGTGGTCCTACCCCCGAGCTTTTCTGCCCATTGCTCGGGGCCCATGGGTGCGATCGGCACCCGGCTTTCCCTGCGCCCTCTGTTCGAAGAAGGGCGAAACGAAATGCAAAGCTCGGACAAATCATGTCGCGAGAATGCGAAGCTATTGCGCACAGGCCGGGCGATGCCACCGAACAAGCTGTTTGACAGTTGAATCACACCAACATCCACCCCGTCATCCTGAGGGGCGAGCGGAGCGAGTCTTGAAGGATGAATCGGCCGCTGATCGCATTGCGGCGCAACAATCAAAATGAGACTGCCGGTCAAGCCGTCCGGCAGCGACGACATCCGCTCCCTGC
This sequence comes from Bradyrhizobium semiaridum, assembly GCF_020329505.1. Classification (GTDB taxonomy): domain Bacteria; phylum Pseudomonadota; class Alphaproteobacteria; order Rhizobiales; family Xanthobacteraceae; genus Bradyrhizobium; species Bradyrhizobium semiaridum. The sequence goes on along the minus strand of NZ_JAGKJJ010000007.1, from coordinate 268,867 downwards.
CCGGCTTCGGCTAGCCTTGCGCGCAACAACCGGACGTTGGCTGGCCCGTGCGCTGCGCCGACGCCGGTGAAAACGCGCAAGCACGCGGGCCAAGGAAACACCGGGAAAAACGCGAGGGAGGAAGCGATGTTGAAAGGCAGTATGGGACTGATTGCGCTCGGCAGCCTGTTGCTGTCAGGCACGGCGTTCGCCCAGGAGAAGATCAAGGTCGGCGTCACCGCGACGCTCGAGGGCACCTACACGGTGCTCGGCGAGGACGGCATGCGCGGCTTCCAGACCGCGCTCAACGTGCTCGGCAAGAAGGTCGGCGACAAGGAGCTCGAATTCGTCGTCGCCTCGACCGATGCGACGCCCGATTCCGCGGTGCGCGCGGTGCGCAAGCTGATCGAGCAGGACAAGGTGCAGATCCTGCTGTCGCCGCTGTCCGGCGACGAAGGCATCGCGGTGAAGAACTTTGCCAAGACCAAGCCCGAGCTGACCTTCGTCAACGCCGCCTCCGGCGCGCAGGAGACGACCTATGTCGATCCGGCGCCGAACTTCTTCCGCTACAACATGGACGGCGCGCAGTGGCAGGTCGGCCTCGGCAAGTACGCCTATGAGACCAAGGGCTATCGCAAGATCGCGACCGTCGGCGAGGACTACTCCTTCATCTACACCCAGGTGTTTGGCCTCGTGCTGGAGTTCTGCGGTGCCGGCGGCCAGGTCACCAACCGGCAATGGGTACCGCTCGGCACCAAGGATTTTGCTTCGGTGATCGCCGCGCTGCCCGACGATGTCGATGCGATCTATCTCGGGCTTGGCGGCGCCGACGCCGTCAACTTCCTCAACCAGTACCAGCAGGCCGGCGGCAAGGCGCATCTGATGGGCGGCTCGATCATGATCGACCAGACCATCCTGTCGTCGAAGGGCAGTGCCAAGAACGCGCTGATCGGCACCATCGCGGCGAGCGGCCAGGCCGACACCTGGGAGGACCCCGGCTGGCAGAAATTCGTCAAGGCCTACCAGGACTCCTTCCCGGAGAACAAACGCTTCCCGAGCCCGTCGCTGCTCGCGACCAATTACTATGACTCGACGATGGCGCTGATCCTGGCGCTGCGCCAGGTCAACGGCGACCTCTCCAACAACCAGGCCAAGCTGAAGGAGGCGCTGGCCAAGATCGAGATCGACGCACCGAACGGCAAGATCAAGCTCGACTCCAACCGCCAGGCGATCGGCACCAATTTCGTCACCGAGGTGGTCGACGACGGCAAGGGCGCGCTGTTCTCCAAGGTCGTCAAGGTGATCCCGAACGTCAACCAAACGCTCGGCTACGATCCGGCGGTGTTCGCCAAGATCGGCCTGCCGAGCCGCACGGTTCCGGAGTGCAAGAAATACTGACGTATTTTTTGCAGGTGCGAACGAGCCGGCCGTGACCGACCGACGCGCTTGCAGCGGGAGCCCTGCTCGCCCTTGCTTTCCCCACGCGGATGTTGAACGCTTGTCGAAAAGACAAGAACATCCCGCGGGAGGGGAGGCATGAGCAGGGCGCTCGCCGTCTTCCACGGCCGATTCGGTCGCGCGACGGTCTATCAGTTGAACCGTCCCTTCAACGTGCATGCGCACCGCGAAGGGCACCTGATATTTCATGTCGGCGGTACGCCGGCGCAGATCGACGTCTCCGAGCAGCGCTGGCTGCTCAAGGACGATACCGTGGTCGCGGTCAACCCGTGGGAGCCGCACAATTTCCTGCCGTCGGATGTCGACCACGGCGCGATCTTCTTCGTGCTCTATGTCAACGCAGACTGGTTCGCATCGACGGCGGCCAATGCGCCGAACGTGCGGTTCGGCCGCACCTTCTTTCCGCGCACCGAGGCGCTCGACAAGCTGATCCGCCGCACAGCGGCACTGGTGTGCGGCGCGCCGTCGCTGCGCAGCCTCGATTGCGAGCTGCGGCAACTGATCGATTCCTGTTACGCGGAAAGCTGGCGCGCCACCCAGGAGGCGCGCGCCGCGGCCGCGGTGACCGACTTCCGGGTCCGCAAGTCGATCAAGCTGATGTCGGAAAGCCCCGGCGCCGAGATTGAGCTCGATGCGATCGCGCGGGAGGCCGGGCTGTCGCGACCGCATTTCTACCGGCTGTTCCGCACCCAGACCGGCGTCACCCCGCACCTCTACATGAACACGCTGATCATGGAGCAGGCGCTGGATGCGCTGGTCGCGACCGAGACGCCGATCGCCGATATCGGCTTCGACCTCGGCTTTTCCTCGCAGAGCGGCTTCACCCGCTTCTTCGCCGCCAATGTCGGGATGGCCCCGACCGACTATCGCCGCGCCGCCAAGGTGCTGCGGCCGTAAAGCAGTTCCGGGAACGATAAAAGATACTCTCGATCAAATCCGCCGCTGGCGTCCTCGATAGGATGACCCGACACGCGACCCGGCAGACGGTCGCGGCTGGGAGAACGCGACGGAGATGGCCTCCTTCATCGAACGCCATCCGGCCTGGGCGCTGATCGCGATCATCGCGATCGCGGTCGTGCTATGGCTCGTGTTCGCGATCTGGCCGCCGGGGCTGGAGGCCGCGTTCGGCCGCAAGCGGGTGTTCCTCAACGCCGTGCTGAACGGCATCACGCTCGGCGGGCTGTATTTCCTGGTGGCGAGCGGCTTCACGCTGATCTTCGGCCTGATGCGCAACGTCAACCTCGCGCACGGCTCGCTCTATCTGTTCGGCGGCTATATCGGCTACGCCATCAGCAGCTGGACGGGATCGTGGATCCTGAGCTTCATCGTCGCCTTCGTGGTGGTGGCGCTGGTCGGCGTGATCCTGCAGCTCGCCGTATTCCGCCGCATGGAGGGCCAGGACCTGCGCCAGACCATGGTCACGATCGGGCTGTCGATCGTGTTCGCGGATCTGATGCTGTGGGTGTTCGGCGGCGATTTCTACCAGATCCAGACCCCGAGCTGGCTGATCGGCCCGGTCCAGCTGCCGCTGCTGACGGCGATCAAATCCTCCGGCGAGCCGGTCTATCTGCAATACCCGCTGGTGCGGCTGGTGATCTTCGCCGCTTCCGTCGCAATCGGCATCGCAATGTGGCTGGCGCTCAACCGCACGCGGATCGGCATGATCGTGCGTGCCGGCGTCGACGACCGCGACATCTTGGCCGCCACCGGGGTGCGGATCCAGCTCGTGTTCGTGCTGGTGTTCGCGCTCGGCGCTGGATTGGCCGGCATCGCCGGCGTGGTCGGCGGCACCTTCCAGTCGCTGTCGCCGGGCGAGGATACGCGTTTCCTGCTGGCGTCGCTGGTCGTCGTGATCGTCGGCGGCATGGGCTCGATCCCGGGGGCGGCGCTCGGCGCCGTCATCATCGGCCTCGCCGAGCAGCTCGGCTCGGTCTACATCCCGACCTACGCCATCGTCGTCACCTTCCTGATCATGGTGCTGGTATTGGCGCTGCGGCCGCAGGGCCTGCTCGCGAGGCGATGAGAGATGTCGCTGCTGCAGAGCACCCAATTCCGCTCCGATCCCGCCGCTTCGGCGACGCGGCGCGCCTTCCTCCGCGCCTGGCCGGACTTCCAGAATCCCGCCGCCTGGATCGTCGCGCTGATCCTCGTGATCATGCCGCTGATCGCCAGCGGCTTCTTCCTGATCGAGATCTTCGCCACCACGCTGATCCTCGGCGTCATCGCGCTCAGCCTGATGTTCCTGGCCGGTTATGGCGGCATGGTCAGCCTGATGCAGCTGACCATCGCGGGCTTCGCCGGCTACATGGTCGCGGTGTTCGGCGTCAGCGGCAACGCCAATATCAGCCTCGGCTGGCCGTGGTGGCTCGCGACCCCTATGGCGCTGGCGCTGGCGACGCTGTTCGGCACGCTCGGCGGCGCGCTCGCGGTGCGCACCGAGGGCATCTACACCATCATGATCACGCTGGCGATCGGCGCCGCGTTCTACTACTTCACCAACCAGAATTGGGCGATCTTCAACGGCCACACCGGCATCAATACTGTCGCGACGCCGCACTTCTGGGGCGTCGACTGGCGCGCCGACATTGCCTTCTACTACGTGACGCTCGGCGTCGCCGCGATCTGCTACTTCGCGGTCCAGTATGTCTCGCGCGCGCCGTTCGGCCTCGCGCTGCAGGGCGTGCGCGACAATTCCCGCCGCATGGCGGCGCTCGGCTTCAATCCCAACGCGCACCGGATCGCGGCCTATGCCTTCGCCGCCTTCATCGCCGGGCTCGGGGGCGTGCTGCAGGTCTGGAACTACCGGCAGATCTCGCCGGGCTCGGTCAGCGTCGGCGCCTGTATCGACATCCTGATCATCGCTGTGGTCGGCGGCATCACCCGGCCGATCGGCCCGTTCATCGGTGCCTTCATCTTCGTGCTGTTGCGCACCTTCGCACTCGACGTGCTGATCAAGTTCGGGCTCGACGGCAACCGCTTCCGCCTGCTGATCGGGCTCGGCTTCCTCGCCATCGTGTTCTGGTCGTCCGACGGCGTGATCGGGCTGTGGGAGCGCTGGCGGCAGCGCAACAAATCGACAGCCACGCGGCGAAGCGGAGGCCACCATGGATAGCGTCGCGCATCGCCTGTCCGCGGTCGGCGCCGGCGCAGCGCTGGAGCTGCGCGGCGTGACGCGGCTGTTCGGCGCGCTTGCGGCGCTGACCGATGTCACCATCACCGTGCGGCCCGGCGAACGCCGCGCGGTGCTCGGCTCGAACGGCGCCGGCAAGACCACGCTGTTCAACTGCATCACCGGCGATTTCCCGCCCTCCTCCGGCACGATCCGCTTCTTCGGCGAGGACATCACCCAGTTCCCGCCCTATGAACGGATCCGCCGCGGGTTGCGCCGCACCTATCAGATCTCGGCGCTGTTCCCTGGCCTTACGGTGCACGACAACGTCTATCTTGCCTGCCGCGGCGTCTCGCGCGGCCGCTTCTCGTTCCTGCGCCCCGGCCAAACCGATGCGCTGATGCACGCCACCGAAAGCCTGGTGCAGGCGGTGCATCTCACCGCCGTGAAGGACCAGCGCGTCGCCGAGCTCGCCCACGGCCAGCAGCGCCAGCTCGAGATCGCCCTGGCGCTGGCCGGCGCGCCGCGCTTCATCCTGTTCGACGAGCCGGCGGCGGGGCTGTCGCCAACCGAGCGGCGCGAGCTGATCGAGATACTGACCTCGCTGCCGGCGCACATCGGCTACATCATCATCGAGCACGACATGGACGTCGCGCTGCGCGTCGTCGAGAGCGTGACGATGATGCACAACGGCCGCGTCTTCAAGGAAGGTCTGCCGCGCGAGATCGAATCCGATCCCGAAGTGCAGGAGCTCTACCTCGGAGGCGGCCATGAGTGACCGCCGCGCCGCGCCCGCGCTCGAGGTCAAGGGCCTCGACGTCTATTATGGCCATTCGCACGCGCTGCAGGGCGTCGACCTCAGGCTCGATACCGGCGTGTTCTCGGTGGTCGGCCGCAACGGCATGGGCAAGACCACGCTGTGCAAGGCGATCATGGGCCTGGTTCGCGCCAGCGGCGGCTCGATCCGGATTCGCGGCGAGGACGTCGCAGGGCAGAGCCCGGCACGGATCGCGCGGCTCGGCGTCGGCTACGTGCCGCAGGGCCGGCGCCTGTGGCGCTCGCTGACCGTCGACGAGCACCTGCAGCTCGCGGCCGGGCTAAGGCGCGGCCCCTGGACCGTCGAACGGATCTACGACACCTTCCCACGCCTCGCCGAGCGCAAGGCCAATGGCGGTAGCCAGCTCTCCGGCGGCGAGCAGCAGATGCTCGCGATCGCGCGCGCGCTGCTGACCAACCCGCAACTCCTGATCATGGACGAGCCGACGGAGGGACTCGCGCCCGTCATCGTCGCCCAGGTCGAGGACATGCTGGTGCGCCTCGGCGACGAGGGCGACATCTCGGTCCTTGTCATCGAGCAGAACATCGGCGTCGCGACCGCGGTGTCGCGCAACGTCGCCATCATGGTCAATGGCCGCATCAACCGCATCATCGATTCGGCCCGCCTCGCCGCCGATCGCGAGTTGCAGCAGCGGCTGCTCGGCGTCGGCACCCACGGCACCGACGAAACCGACGCCGAGGCGACTCCCGCGAAGGCCGAAGCGCCAAGGGCGCCGCGGCCGGAACGCAAGGGACCGGTCCGCATCTACGTTTCCAACCCCGTGCTGCCGACGCGCTGGTCGCAGCCGGTGCCGATCGCGCGCATCGAGGCCGCGGCGCGGACGCAGTCCGCCGGCGTCACGCGGCTCGAAGAGGCCACTCGGCAGCGGCGCGAGCCGGTCACGTCGAAGGCATCGGAACCACCCGTCGTGCTGGTGGTCGGCACGCTCGACACCAAGGGCGCCGAGCTGCGCTACGTCCGCGACATCATTGTCGGCAGCGGCCTGCGCGCGCGGCTGGTCGACGTCTCCACCAGCGGCAAGGTGGCGAGCTGCGACGTCACCGCGCAGGAGATCGCGCTGAACCACGGCCGCGGCGGCTCCGGCGTGTTCGGCGCCGATCGCGGCGCTTCGGTGACGGCGATGGCTGAGGCCTTCGAGCGATGGCTGCGCCGCCAGGGCAATGTTGCCGGCATCATCTCGGCCGGCGGATCGGGCGGCGCGTCGCTGGTCGCGCCCGGCATGCGCGCACTGCCGGTCGGAGTGCCGAAGCTGATCATCTCCTCGGTCGCTTCCGGCGACGTCGGCCCCTATGTCGGCCCCGCCGACATCACCATGATGTATTCGGTGACCGACGTGCAGGGCCTGAATTCGATCTCGCGCGCGGTGCTCGGCAACGGCGCCAATGCGCTGATCGGCATGGTCAAGGCGCGGCTCGACGAGCAGGCGAGCAAGCAGCGCGACGGCAGCCCCGCGCTTCCCGCCATCGGCATCACGATGTTCGGCGTGACCACCCCGGCGGTGCAGAGGATCGCCGCCGACCTGCGCGAGGATTTCGAATGCCTCGTGTTCCACGCCACCGGCGTCGGCGGGCGCTCGATGGAGAAGCTGGTCGAATCCGGGCAGCTCGCCGGGGTCATCGATCTCACCACGACCGAGGTCTGCGACCTCCTCATGGGCGGCGTCTTTCCCGCAAGCGACGATCGCTTCGGCGCCATCATCCGCAGCCGCGTGCCCTATGTCGGCTCGGTCGGCGCGCTCGACATGGTCAACTTCGGTGCGCCCGATACCATTCCGGAACGCTACCGGCAGCGCAAATTCCACGTCCACAATCCGCAGGTCACCTTGATGCGGACGACGCCGGAAGAGAACGAGCGCATGGGCCGCTGGATCGGCGAGAAGCTGAACCAGATGGACGGGCTGGTGCGCTTCTTCCTGCCCGAGGGCGGCGTCTCCGCGCTCGACGCCCACGGCCAGCCGTTCTGGGACCCCGAGGCCGACGCCGCGCTGTTCCGCGCGCTGGAGCGCACCGTGCGCCAGACCGGCAACCGCCAGCTCATCCGCGTCAAGCGCAACATCAACGATCCCGAGTTCACCGCCGCCATGGTTAGCGCGTTCCGTCCCCTGCTCGGGCGCGGCGGTGGACGGCGGAGAGTGGCGAGGTGACCCATGGCGAGGTTTGAACGCGCGGCCCTGCTGAAGAGATTTCACGACATGGTCGCGCGCGGCGAGCCGATCGTCGGCGGCGGCGCCGGCACCGGGCTGTCCGCGAAATGCGAGGAGGCCGGCGGCGTCGACCTGATCGTGATCTACAATTCCGGCCGCTACCGCATGGCCGGGCGCGGCTCGCTGGCCGGCCTGATGCCCTATGGCGACGCCAACGCCATCGTCGTCGAGATGGCCGGCGAGGTGCTGCCGGTGGTGACCAAGACGCCGGTGCTCGCCGGCGTCAACGGCACCGATCCGTTCCGCGACATGGACGTGTTCCTCGACCAGCTCAAGGCGCTGGGCTTTGCCGGCGTGCAGAACTTTCCGACCGTCGGCCTGATCGACGGCATCTTCCGCGCCAACCTGGAAGAAACCGGCATGTCCTACGCGCTCGAGATCGACATGATCGCGAAGGCCCACGACAAGGACATGCTGACGACGCCCTACGTGTTCAGCGAGCAGGAGGCCGCCGCGATGGCGATCGCCGGCGCCGACATCGTCGTCTGCCACATGGGCCTGACCACCGGCGGCACCATCGGCGCGCAGACCGCGCTGAAACTCGCCGACTGCCCTGCCCGCATCGAGGCCTGGGCCGAGGCCGCACTCAGCGTCAATTCAGACATCATCGTGCTCGCGCATGGCGGTCCGATCGCGGATCCGGCCGATGCCGATTTCATCATGAAGAAGACTCGCAACTGCCACGGCTTCTACGGCGCCTCCTCGATGGAGCGCCTGCCGGTCGAGCGGGCTCTGACGGATCAGGTTCGTAGATTCAAGGCGATCGGCGCGCGCTGAGGCGCCGTGACCAAGGGAGGACAAGATGTCGGGGATGCTAGTCGGTGAATTGATCCTCTGGCTCATCGTCGCAGTCGTTGCGATCGTCATCATCGTTTACGTCGTGAACTGGCTGTATCACCGCTCGTCGAAGGAGGTCTCCTTCGTCCGCACCGGTTTTCTCGGCGAACGGGTGGTGATCAACGGCGGCGCCTTCGTGCTGCCGTTCATCCACGATTACACGCCTGTCAACATGAACGTGCTGCCGATGGGGATCGTGCGCTCCAAGCAGGACGCCGTGATCACCCGCGATCGGATGCGCGTCGACATCGAGGCCGATTTCTACGTCCGCGTCCAGCAGACCCGCGAAGCCGTCTCGATCGCCGCGGCCACGCTCGGCCGCCGCACCATGGAGCCCGAACAGCTCCACACCCTGCTCTCCGGCAAGTTCATCTCCGCGATCCGCTCGGTCGCGTCCGAAATGACGATGGAGCAGATGCACGAGCAGCGCGGCGACTATGTCGCTCGCGTCAAGGCCAATGCCGCGGAGGCGCTGGCGCAGAACGGCCTCGAGCTGGAATCGGTCGCGATCACCGATCTCGACCAGACTGACCTCGAGTTCTTCAACCCCTCGAACCGCTTCGACGCCGAAGGCCTCACCCGTCTGATGGAGGACATCGAGGCCAAGCGCAAGCTGCGCAACGACATCGAACAGGACTCGATGATCAAGATCCGCTCCCGCAATCTCGAGGCCGAGCGGCAGGCGCTGGAGATCGAGCGCGAGAGCGAAACCGCCCGCCTGGAACAGGAACGCGACATCGAGATGCGCCGCGCCCTGCAGCGCACCGAGGTGACGCGTGAACGTGCCCTGCGCGAGACCGAGGCCGAGCAGGCCCAGATCGCCGCGCGCGAAGCCATCGAAAAAGCCCGCATCGCCAATGAACAGGCCATCGCCGAGGCGCGGATCGCCTCCGAGCGCGAGACCCGGCACCGCGAGATCGAACGCACCCGCGCCGTGGAAGAACGCGAGCTGCTGGCCCGCGAGGAGATCGAGAAGGCGCGGATCGCCAACCAGCGCTCGGTCGACACCACGCGCATCGCCTCCGAGCGCGAGGTCCGCCAGCGCGAGATCGAACGGATGCGGACGGTCGAGGAAGCCGAGATCGCCGCTCGCGAGGCGATCGAGAAGGCCCGCATCCAGCAGGACCGCGCCGTCACGGACGCCCGCATCGCCAACGAGGAAGAGATCCGGCGCCGCGAGATCGAGCGCACCCGCGCGGTCGAGGAGGCCGAGATCGCCGCCCGCGAGGCCACCGAGAAGGCGCGCATTGCCCAGACCATGACGGTCAATGTCGAGCGCATCTCGTCCGACGAGCGCACCCGCGCGCTGGAGATCCAGCAGGTGCGCACGATCCAGGAGGCCGAGATCGAGGCGCAGAAGGCCGTCGAGGCCGCCCGCATCGCGCGCGAGAAGACGCTGGCCGCCGAGCGCATCGCGGCCGACCACACCACCCGCAAGCTCGAGATCGAGCGCAACCAGGCGATCGAGATCGCCGGCATCGGCGCCCGCGAGGCCACCGAGGCGTCGCGGATCGCGCAGGAGGAGCATGTTCGCGCGCTCGAGATCGCGCGCACCCGTGCGATCGAGGAAGCCGACATCGCCTCGCGGGAGGCCATCGAGGCCGCGCGCATTTCGCAGGAGAAGTCGGTCGCTGCGCGGCGCATCCAGGCCGAGCGCGAGACCCGTGGGCTCGAGATCGCACGCGCCGAGGCGATCGAGGCCGCCGAGCTGAAGCGCCGCGATGCCATCGAGCGGCAGCGCATCGATGTCGAGCTGGCGCTGGAGAGCGAGCGGATCGCCTCCTCGCGCACCCGCGAGGTGCTCAACATCGACCAGAAAAAGGCGATCGAGCTCGCTGACGAGGAGCGCGTGATCGCGCTCGCCGCCAAGCGCTCCGAGCGCATCGATGCCGACCGGCAGGTCCGGCAGGCCGAGATCGTCGCCCGCAAGGAGGTCGAGACCACCGACGTCTCCCGCGAGCAGGCGCTGGAGGCGGCGCGGATCGAGCGGCGCCGTGCGATCGAGCAGCTCGAGGTCGCGCGCAACCAATCGCTACAGGAAGCCGAGATCGCCGCCCGCGAGGAGGTCGAGCGCGCCCGGATCGCCTCCGATCGCGGGCTGGATGAGGCCCGCATCGGCCGCGAGCGCGAGCTGCGCAAGCTCGAGGTTGTCAGAGAGAAGGACGTCGAGACCGCGCTGATGGAGAAGGCGATCGCGATCCATCAGAAGTCGCTGGAGGAGTCCGCGGCGCGCGCCGCGGCGGAGGAAGCGCGGATGCGCGCCACCGAAGCCGCCGAGCGCGTCGTCACCGCGCGCGAGAGCGAGATCGCCAAGCGCCGCAAGACGGTCGAGGTGCTGCTCGCCGAGAAGCAGGCCGAGGAGACCAGGATCGCCGCCGAGGCCGAGCGGGTGCGCTCCGCGGTCGAGGCCGAGGCGCAGCGCCTGCTCAACGAGGCCGAGAACGTGCTGACCGACCAGGCGCGCTACTCGCTGTTCCGCCGCAAGCTGCTGGATCGGATCGAGGGCATCGTACGCGAGAGCGTCAAGCCGATGGAAAAGATCGAAGGCATCCGCATCCTCCAGGTCGACGGTCTCAACGGCAACGGCCATGGCAACGGCAATGGCCGCAGCGCCACCGACGAGGTGATCGACTCGGCGCTGCGCTACCGCGTGCAGGCGCCGCTGATCGATTCGATCCTCTCCGACATCGGCGTCGAGGGCGGCAGCCTGGCCAAAATGCCCGGCCTGATCCGCGAGGCCCGCGACATGCAAGGCATCAAGGACTCCGCGCGCAAGAGCGGCGAAGCCAAACCGGCTGCGCCCGAGGGCGGCGGCGAGCCGCGGCCGGAGCGCACGCCGCGCAAGAAGGACTGAGCTGACGCCATGGCACGAGTCTACGTCTCCACCGTCGTCAACGCCCGCAACGACCGGGTCTGGGCCCGCGTGCGCGACTTCAACGGCCTGCCGAACTGGCACCCCGCGATCGCCGAGAGCCGCATCGAGGGCGGCGAGCCCTCGGACAAGATTGGATGCGTGCGCGACTTCCGCCTGCGCAACGGCGACCGCATCCGCGAGAAGCTGCTCGGCCTCTCCGACTACGACATGTTCTGCACCTACTCGATCCTGGAATCGCCGATGGGCGTCGAGAACTACGTCGCCACGTTGCGGCTGACCCCGGTCACCGACGGCGACCAGACCTTTCTGGAGTGGACTGCCGAGTTCGACTGCGCACCGGAGCGCGAGACCGAGCTCGTCAACAACATCGGCGGCGGTGTGTTCCAGGGCGGCTTTGATGCACTGAAGCGGGCGTTTGGAGGATGAATACGTGACCGCAATTGCCACGAACGATGCACGTTGCACTCCCTCGCCCCGCTTGCGGGGTCGAGACGAGCGAAGCTCGCTCTTAAAGGGTCGCGGTGAGGGGGGCTTTCCACGGGGACGGTCGCAGTTCGACTCGCGGAGACTCCCCCTCACCCGGAATTTGCGCGTCGCGCAAATTCCGACCTCTCCCCGCAAGCGGGGCGAGGTGAAGCGTGCCGATCGGCTCGTTCGCACCAGACTCTTCGGGGTGTAGACCGTGCCGCATATCGTCAAGAGCACGATCCTGGATGCGCCGACCGATGCGGCGTGGGCCGTGCTGCGCGATTTCAACGGCCACGACCGCTGGCATCCGGCGGTTGCGACCAGCGCGATCGAGCGCGCCCAGCCGTCCGACAAGATCGGCTGTGTCAGGCGCTTCAAGCTGAAAGACGGTTCCGAGCTGCGCGAGCAACTGCTGGCGCTGTCCGACCTCGAACAATCCTTCAGTTACTGCCTGCTCGATACGCCGGTGCCGATGTTCAATTACGTAGCGCATGTCCGTCTGCTGCCGATCACTGACGGCGACCGCACCTTCTGGCACTGGGAATCGCATTTCACGACGCGGCCCGAGGACAGCGACCGTATCACGCACATGGTTGCGGAAGACATCTACCAGGCCGGCTTCGAAGCGATCCGCCGGCATCTGAAGGAGGCCGCGTAAGCGAGGAACCGATCATGCCAGTCACGGTGAAGACCTTCACCAGCACCTATGACGCGGCGGCGGCGCTGTCGTCGGACCGCGGCGCGCGCTATCTCGGCGGCGGCACGCTGGTGATGCGCGCGCTGAACGAAGGCGATATCTCGATCTCGACCATCGTGCGCGCCAGCGATCACGCCATGACGCGGATCGACGCGTCGGGCTCGCGCATCACGCTCGGCGCTGGCGTCACCTTTGCGCGCATCCTGGCCGAACGCGAGCTCGGCTTCCTGCACGCCCCTGCCCGCTCGATCGGCGGCCCGGCGGTGCGCAATATGGGCACGGTCGGCGGCAATCTGTTCGCGCCGGTGCCTTATGGCGACTTCACGGTGGCGATGCTCGCGCTCGACGCTGTGGTGTCGCTACAAGGCGGCCTCGGCGGCCGCGAGATCCCGCTCGACGAGTTCCTGCAGACGCGCGACCGGCAGACCGGCGCGCTGGTGCTGGCGATCTCCTTCGCCAAGCCCGGCAGCGCCGATGCCTTCCGCTATCGCAAGATTGCACGGATCAAGCCCAAGGGCGGCGCGGTGATCACGCTCGCCGCGCATCTGCCGGTCAACGGCGGCCGCATCGTCGGCGCGCGCGTCGCGCTGGGCTCGATGGCGCCGACCCCGATCCGCGCCCGCGCCGCCGAGCGCGCGCTGGAAGGGCGATCGCTCGATCCCTCCACGATCAACGCCGCAGCGACGGCTGCCGTCGAGGGAACTGCTCCGAGCGACAATGCGCTCGCCAGCGCCTGGTATCGCCGCGAGATCGTCGGCGTGCATCTCCGCCGCCTGTTGTCCGGTCAGGAATAGCTCAGCATGGCCAAGACCGCCCTCCAGTTCCAGCATAACGGCCGCGACGTCGCGATCTTCGTCGACGGCGGCACCAATCTCCTCGTCGCGCTGCGCGAGCTGATCGGCGACATGACGCCGAAATTCGGCTGCGGCCAGGGCGGCTGCGGCACCTGCAGCGTGCTGATCGACGGCGAGATTCATCTGTCCTGCTTGACGCTGGCCGAGACCGTTGCCGGCCGCTCGGTCGAGACGCTCGACGGCATCAAGGACGGACCCAATCTGCACCCGCTGCAGCGCGCCTTTGCCGACAATTTCGCCGCGCAATGCGGCTACTGCACGCCGGGCATGTTGACGGCCGCGAAGGCATTGCTCGACCGCAACCCGCAGCCGAGCCGCGCCGAGGTGGTCGAGGCGATCTCCGGCAATATCTGCCGCTGCACCGGCTACGAGCCGATCATCAACGCCGTGCTGGCTGCCGCATCCGGCGGCCGCGCCCGCGCGTAAGGGAACAGTACCATGCTGGAACTGCGCAAGGATCTCTTCGCCGACGAGCGCGACGACAACCTCAAGGAAATCGGCAAGGGCACGCAGCGCCAGGACATGCTCGGCCATGTCACCGGCACCTCGCCCTATTTCGACGACCACAAGCTGCAGGGCATGCTGCATCTGAAGGTGGTCCGCAGCACCCATGCGCATGCGCGGCTGCGCCGCATCGACACATCCGAGGCCGAGAGATCGCAGGGTGTGCGGCGCGTGATCCGCGCCTCCGACGTGCCGCGTAACCTGAACACGCTGCTCAGCCTGATCAATTTCGGCAAGGACGACGAGCCGTCGCTGGCCGTCGACAAGGTGCGCTACAAGGGCGAGCCCGTTGTCGCCATCGTCGCCGACAGCCCGCGCGAGGCCTATGAAGCCATCGCGAAGGTCAAGATCGACTACGAGCCGCTGCCGGCGGTGTTCGACGTCGAAGAGGCGCTGAAGCCGGGCGCGCCAGTGGTCAACGAGGTCTATCCGAAGAACACCTTCACCTACCACGAGACCTACGATCACCAGCAGCTGCGTTTCGGCGATGCCGACCGTGCGCTCGCCACCGCCGACCATGTGCTGGAGCAGCGCTACCAGATGTCGCCGATCGAGCACGCGCCGACTGAGACCAACGGCTCGATCGCCGCGCCCGACACCAACGGCCGCTACATCGTCTACACCTCGACGCAGGCACTGTTCTTCTCAGTCGACACTTGCGCCAAGATCCTCGACGTGCCCTCCAACACCTTCCATTTCATCGGCGGCACCGTCGGCGGCGGCTTCGGCGGCAAGGTCGACACGCTGACCGAGCCGCTCTGCATCCTCGGCGCGATGCTGACCGGGCGGCCGGTGCGTTACGTGTTCGGGCGCGAGGAGGAGATGCAATACGGCCCGCCGCGCGGCGCCGAGCGCATCTACATCAAGGACGGCGTGATGCGCGACGGCCGCATCGTCGCCCGCAAGGTGCGTGCCTATTTCGACAGCGGCGCCTATACGCGGCTGTCGAGCTACGCGGCCGTGAAATGCGCCGCACATCTGCCCGGCCCCTACACCATCCCGAACGTCTACGGCGACGTCTATTGCGTGTTCACCAACCGCACCCCGGCAACCGCGATGCGCGGCTTCGGCGTCACCGCGATGGATTTTGCGATCGAATGCCAGATGGACAAGCTGGCGCATCTGGTCGGCATGGACCCGATGGAGTTCCGCATCCTCAATGCGTATCGCGACGGCGACATGAAGGCGCACCGCCGCGAGGCCAAGAACACCGCGCTGATCGAATGCGTGCAGGTCGCCGCCGAGAAGGCCAAGTGGCCGATCCGCGACGAGTTCAAGCGCATGTCGTCGCGCAAGGATGGCGGCGGCGCCAGAGCCGCGGTGACGCCGACTCCGCGCGAGGCGCATGCGCCGCCGGCCGCACCGGCCCAGCAGCGCACGGCGTATGACCGCGCGCCGGCCGCAACCCGCGAGCCGCCGCCACCGCCTCCTCCGCCGGCGCAGCCTCCGTCACCGCCGCCCTCGGCGCCGTCGCACGGCGCCACCCGCTTCTCATCCGTCTTCGGCACCAGGAGGCGCTGACCATGACCAGGCATCGCGGACGCGGCATCGCGTCGGTCAACTATCCCATCGGCATGAATCTCGGCGGCGATCCGAGCCAGGCGCTGGTGCATTCCAACCCGAGCGGCAAGTTCACGGTGGCGCTGTCCTCGATCGATCTCGGCCAGGGCATGAAGTCTGTCACGCGGCAGATCTGCGCCGAGACGCTCGGCGTTCCCGTCGAGGACGTCTATGTCGACACGGCCGATTCCGACACCGGCCCGCACTGCATGGGCTCGTTCGCCTCGCGCGGCACCCACCGTGTCGGCAACGCCGTGATGGCGGCGGCGCGCGAGGCGCGCGGCGTGATGATGGAGGCGGCGGCCGAAGAGCTGGAAGTGAATGCCGCCGATCTCGAGACCGACGGCCGCGGCAACATCCACGTCAGGGGTGCCCCGCACCGCTCGATCTCGACCAAGGACGTCGCGATCGCCGCGCAGTTCAAGCAGGGCAAGACGATTTCCGGCCGCGGCATCTTCCTGGTGCCGCTGTCCGACGTCGATCCGGAGACCGGCGAGATGTCGCCGGCGACGTGTTACGCGCATGCCTGCCTGGTCGCCGAGGTCGAAGTCGACGACGAGACCGGCGAGGTGGCGATGATCAGGATGGATTCGGCCTATGAGCTCGGCCGCGCCCTCAATCCGCGCCTGGTGGAGCAGCAACTGGTCGGCGGCGCCTGGATGGGCGTCAGCCACGCGCTGTACGAGACGCCGGAGCCTTATTATCCGGAGCCGGTGCACGGGCCGCGCGACTTCGTCGAGTACCTGATGCCGGGACCGGGCGATATCTGCCCGCACGACATCGCGGTGCTGGAGCGCCCCGCGCCCGACGGCCCGTTCGGTGCCAAGGGGCCAGGCGAGATGTGCGCCAACCCGGTGCTGCCTGCAGTCGCGAACGCGATCTTCAACGCGGTCGGGGTGCGGATCGACGATTTGCCGATCACGCCGGAGAAGGTGTTGCGCGCGATCAAGGCACAGGGCGGCGCGCGGCCGCAGCCGCGGCGCTGAGGTCTTGCCATGCCGGTCCGCAGCAACATCGTCGGCATCGATAGCCCGGAGGCGCTGGAGAAGGCGCTGCGCGCGGCCTATTATCTCGCCGACGACGGTATCGCGACCGCATCCTATCTCTCGCTCGCGCTCGGCAAGCCGCTGCTGCTCGAGGGCGCGCCGGGTGTCGGCAAGACCGAGGCCGCGAAGGCCATCGCCGCGGTGCTTGGCCGCAAGCTGATCCGCCTGCAATGCTATGAGGGCATCGACGCCGCGGCTGCACTCTACGAGTGGAACTATCCGCGCCAGATGCTGGCGATCCGCCAGGCCGGCGAGGAGAGTATCGACATCTATGGCGAGTCGTTCCTGATCGAGCGGCCGATGCTGGCGGCGCTGCGCGCGCCCGACGCGACGGTGCTCTTGATCGACGAAATCGACCGCGCCGACCAGGAATTCGAGGCGTTCCTGCTCGAATTCCTCTCCGACTTCCAGATCTCGATCCCCGAGCGCGGCACCATTCGCGCCGCGGAGCATCCGGTCGTCGTGCTGACGTCGAACCGGACGCGCGACCTGCACGAGGCGTTGCGCCGGCGATGTGTCTATCACTGGATCGACTATCCGAGCGCCGAGCGCGAAGCGCGCATTGTGATGATGCGCGCCTCCAGCGTCGCCGAGGCCACGGCGCGGGCCGTCGTCGCCGCCGTCGGCCGGCTGCGCCGCGAGCCGCTGAGCAAGGCGCCGGGCATTGCCGAGGCCGTCGACTGGGCCGAGGCCGCAACGCTGCTCAACAAGGGCGGCGCGCGCTGGCCCGATGCATTCAAGCGCTCGATCGGCGTCGCACTGAAGGATGAGGAGGACCTACATTACATCTCGCCTCGGCTCGACGCCATCATCGCGGAGGCCGCCGCGTGAGCGACGATCCCAGGCTGCCGCGCGCCGCGCAAATTTTCGTCTCGTTCGTCGCGCTGCTGCGCGCCAACGGCTTTTCGGTCGCGCCGGAGCAGACCACGAGCTTCCTCGCCGCGATCGAACTGCTCGGGCCGCGCAACCTCGAGCATATCCGCCGGGCCGGGCTCGCGACGCTGGCGCCGCCGCCGGAGCGCCGCGCGACATATGACCGTTTGTTCGACATCCACTTCCGCGGCGCCGAGGCGATCGAGCAGGCCGATGGCGAGGACGAGGAGACCGTCCGCCTCCATGAGGAAGGCCGCGGCGAGGACGAGCCGCCGCTCGCCGACGAGGCCAACGAGTCCGGCCTTGCCGCCGCGCGCGCGGAGGCGCTGGTCGAGCGCCGCTTCGCGCAGACCGCGATCAGCGATCCGCTGCGCCGATTGTCGCGCGAGGCGCCAAGCCGGCTGCCACAACGGCGGGGCCACCGGCGGCGACGCGCACGCTCCGGCCCGTTCGCCGATCTGCGCCGCATCCTGCGCGACAGCGTGCGCAATGACGGCGAGGTGCTGCGGCTCGGACGGCTGCGGCGCCGTCAGCGCCCGCGCAAAATCCTGTTCCTGATCGACGTCTCCGGTTCGATGAAGGCGCGGACCGAAGAGAACATGAGGCTGGCGCATGTGCTGATGCAGTCGGCCGGAAATGTCGAGGTGTTTACCTTCGGCACGCGCCTGACCCGCGTCACGGGCGCGCTGCGGCTGAAGCGGCGCGAGCAGGCGCTGAGCGCCGCGTCCTTCCTGGTCAGCGACTGGGATGGCGGCACTCGGATCGGCGACGCGCTGCAGGCGTTTCTCGCCGTGCCGCGGTTCGGCGGCTATGCCCGCGGCGCGGCGGTTGTGATCGTTTCCGATGGGCTCGAGCGCGGCGATCCGGCGGCGCTGCGCGATGCGGTGGCAAAGCTGTCGCGGCGGGCGTGGCGGCTGAGCTGGCTGACGCCGCTCGCAACCTCGCCCAACTTCACCCCGCAAACCGAGGCGCTGATCGCGATCCAGCGCTTCGTCGATGATCTCGTCGATGGCGGATCGAGCGCGGCTGTCGTCGCGCATCTGCTGTCGCTCGGACGAAGGAGAGCTGCGTGACCGGCATTGTCGACGGACATCATCATATCTGGCGTCAGGCCGATCTCGCCTGGCTGTCCGGCCCGATGCAGCCGCGCATCTTCGGCCCCTATGAACCGATCCGCCGCGACTACCCGATCGAGGAGTATCTCGCCGACCTCAAGGACACTGGCGTTACCCGCTCGGTCTATGTCCAGACCAACTGGCCGAACGGCCAATTCGAGGACGAGGCGGCCTGGGTGCAGCAGACCGCCGATCAGCACGGCTGGCCGCATGCGCTCGTCGCCTACGCAGACTTTTCCGTCGACGACGTCCGTCCACAACTCGACCGCCTCAAGCGCTATCCGCTGGTGCGCGGCGTGCGCATGCAGCTGCATTGGCATGAGAACCCGCTGTATCGCTTCGCCGCACGTGCCGATCTCTGCGCCGATCCGGTGATCCGCCGCAATGTCGGCCGCCTCGCCGACTATGGCTGGAGCTTCGATCTTCAGGTATTCGCGCCGCAGATGACTGATGCCGCCGGCCTTGCCGCGGCCTGTCCAGGCGTCACCTTCATCCTGCAGCATGCGGGTATGCTGGAGGATTTGTCGCCACAGGGCCGCGCGGCATGGCGCGCCGGCATGGCGCGGCTCGCACAATGTCCGAACGTGGTCTCGAAACTCTCCGGGCTCGGCACCTTCATCCACCGCAACGATCCCGCCCATATCGCCGATGTCGTGACCGACACCGTCGCGATCTTCGGTGCGGAACGCTGCCTGTTCGGCTCCAACTTTCCGATCGAAAAGCTGTGGACCAGCTATCGCGACCTGATCGACGCCTTCAAGGCGGCAACCGCCAAGTTCAACCCGGAACAGCGCGAGGCGATCTTCAGCACGACGGCGGCGCGGGTCTATCGGCTGGGGTCATAGGCGCGCTGCGAACACGGACACAGACAACGAACATGAATCGGGAGGGACGCGATGCCGTTGGAGATCAAGATCCTGGACTATGGCGATATCGAGCTGGAATCGAGCTTCCTCGTGTTGGGACACAATTGCGGCCGCACCAAGCGCGTGCTGACGCTCGGCTTCTTGATTCTCGGCGGGCCCTATCCTGTGCTGGTCGACACCGGTTACCGCTCCAACCAGATCATGGAGACGCTCGGAATGCGCGGGCTCCAGTTCCACGAGAACATGATCGAGAACCAGCTCGCGCGACACGGCGTGCGGATGGGCGACGTCCGTTTCGTCTGCCACACCCATCTGCACATCGACCATGCCGGCAAGGACGATCTGTTCCCGATGAACACGACCGTCGTGGTCAACCGCAAGGAGCTGGAATATTCCGTCTCCGGCCTGATGCATCCG
This sequence comes from Bradyrhizobium semiaridum, assembly GCF_020329505.1. Classification (GTDB taxonomy): domain Bacteria; phylum Pseudomonadota; class Alphaproteobacteria; order Rhizobiales; family Xanthobacteraceae; genus Bradyrhizobium; species Bradyrhizobium semiaridum. Next base: position 249,168 of record NZ_JAGKJJ010000007.1, on the reverse strand, counting down.
CAATATCCGGCGCCCGACATCAAACATCTGATCGACCGCCTGCACACCAAGAGCGCGCTGCGCTTCCTCGATCTGGAGATCACCGGCCCGGTCGAGCTGATGCCGGGCGTCTATTGCGACGCCGCCAATGCGCACACCGAAGGCTCGATGAACATCCATGTCCACACCGCCGACGGCATCGCGACGATCTGCGGTGACGTGATCTACGATTTCAACGACCAGATTGTGAACCCCTTCAACGAAATCCACGACGCCGAACCGCGCACCACCGGCAACCACGGCACCAGCAAGCGGGCGGAGAAGGCCGCGATCAAGAAGCTGCTGTCCAGTTCGCGCTATCTGCTGCCGGTGCACGATCGCCCGGCAAAGATCGAGGGCGGCATGGTGGTGGGACGGCTGCATGACCAGGTGCCCGGACCTGTGGTGCAGAGCCTGCCGCAGCGCAACTGGTTCCCGGCGTAGCCGCGAAGGATCGACGCGATGACCCATGTCACGCTGCGCAGTGAATTCGAAGACCTGATCGATCCCTACGCGCCGGTCGGCCAGGTCGGGACGGGTTTCGATTTCACGGAGGGACCGATCTGGCATCCGCTCGAACATTTCCTGCTGTTCTCCGACATGCCGGCCGACGTGCGGCGGCGGTGGGACGCGCGGCGCGGCGTGGTCGAGGTCCGGCGTCCGTCAAACAAATGCAACGGCATGACCTATGATGCCGATCTCAATTTGATCGTCTGCGAGCACGCGACGTCGTCGCTGATCCGCGAGCGGCCGGACGGGCGGCGTGAGGTGCTGGCCTCGCATTTCAACAACCAGGAGCTCAACAGCCCGAACGACGTCTGCGTGCATTCGAGCGGCGCGATCTATTTCTCCGATCCCTGGTACGGCCGCATGCCGGTCTACGGCGTCGAGCGGCCGCGCCAGCTCGGTTTTCAGGGCGTCTACCGCGTGCCGCCGGGCGGCGGCGCGCCGCAGCTCCTGGTCGATCGCGATCTGTTCGACCAGCCGAACGGGCTGTGCTTCTCGCCGGACGAGCGCATCCTCTATGTCAATGACACCGTGCAGGCGCTGATCCGCGCCTTCGATGTCCAGTCCGACGGCGCGCTCGCCAATCCGCGCACTTTCGCCAGTGGCATCCGCTCCGAACTCGAGCCCGGCCTGCCCGACGGCATGAAGTGCGACCAGCGCGGCAATGTCTGGGTCACCGCACCCGGCGGCGTCTGGGTCTATTCCCCCGACGGCAATTTGCTCGGGAAGCTTCGCCTGCCAGAGCTCGTCGCCAACCTCGCCTGGGGCGGCGCCGATTTCCGCACGCTGTACCTCACCGCGACCCATTCGGTCTATGCGATCCCCACAAAAGTCGGGCCGCGACACGAGCCCTATATGAGCGGCAAGCGCGGCGCCACGGGTGCCGGCTCAGCGGCCGCGCCCGCGCCGAACCTTGCAAGCAGGGAGATGCGGATCGATCCGCAGCGCTGCGCGATGATCATCCAGGACATGCAGAACGACGTCATCATGGATGGCGGCGCGTTCGCCGATTCCGGCGCGCCCGCGCACGCCCGCCAGCAGCATGTCGTCGAGAATGTGCGGCGGCTCGCCGAGACGGCTCGCGCCCGCGGCGTCGCCATCATCCATGTCTGGTTCGTCGTCGAGCCCGGCGCACCCGGCGTAACCTTGAATGCTCCGTTGTTCGAAGGCCTGGTCGACAGCAAGGCGATGGTGCGCGGCAGCTGGGGCGCGGCGCCGGTCTCCGGGCTCGAACCGCGGCCAGGCGATTTCGTGGTCGAGAAGATGCGGATGAGCGCCTGGGAAGGTACGCGGCTCGAAACCATTTTGAAGGCGACCGGCCGCGACATGATCATCAACACCGGCGCCTGGACCAACATGTCGGTCGAGCACACCGCGCGCACCGGTGCCGACAAGGGCTACTTCATGATCGTGCCGGAAGATTGCTGCTCGACCATGAACGCCGACTGGCACAACGCCGCGATCAATTTCGCGCTGCAGAACGTCTCCGTCGTGACCAACGCCGACACCGTGATCAAGGCGCTCGGCTGAAGGGTGGAGGCGGTGCCAAAGCTGCTTCACCTCGCCTGCTCGCCTCGCGCCGATTCGGAATCGGCCGAAGGGGCGCGGATTTTTCTCGAAGCTTTTCGCACGGCGCGCCCGGACTGGGAAATCGATGCGATGAACCTATGGCGCGAGCCGCTGCCGGATTTCGAAGGTTATCTGCTGGAAGCCAAATATTCCCGGATCGGCGGCAAGCCCTTCAGCAACTCGCAGCGCGATGCGTTCGCCGTAGCTGAACGCCTCGCGCTGCGGCTGGCGCTGGGGGAGCGCGTGCTGATCTCGACGCCGATGTGGAATTTTTCGATTCCCTACAAACTCAAGCAGTGGCTGGACGTCATCATCCAGCCCGGGCTGACCTTCCGCTTCGACCCGGCGCAGGGCTACCTGCCGCTGCTCAAGGACCGGCCGACGGTCGTGATCGTCGCCAGCGGCAGCGATTTCGTCACCGGCATGAATCGCGGCCGCATCGACATGGCGACGCCATACTTGCGTGAGGCGCTCCGCTTCATCGGCATCGCCGACGTGCGCTTCGTGCCGATCGGCCCGACCACCGGCCCCGCCGAACCGATCCGCATCGCACGAGAGGCCGCGCACCGGCGGCTCGCAGAGATGGCGACGAGGTTTTGATCGCAGGCATCACCACTCGCTTAACGCAAGCCGCTGTCACTTCCGTCATCCTGAGAGGGCGCGAAGCTTTGTCCTCACCCACCGCTGTCATCGCCCGGCCTTTGCGCAATTGCGCACATGGACCGGGCGATCCAGTACGCCGCGGCCTATCGGCTCAATAACGACTCCCTCTGGAATACTGGATCGCCGATCAAGCCGGGTGATGACAGTTGTGGTTGGACCACAGCTTTTTTGGAATTCCGCCACACGAACCGCACTTAGACCAATTGCGTAAGTAGTCGACCGGATACAGACGCCGTTGCGATCTGGCTATGGAACCTCGGCTCACAAAAAGAAACGACATGAAGAAGCTGACTTATCGCCATCGCGACATCGAATATACGCTCACCAACATCGAACCGGATCTCTGGAGCTGGTCATTCGAAATCAACGGCAAGATCAGGAATGGCGTCACCCGCGCGCGGCTCGACCTGCTGGCGCAGCGCAGGGTCTGCACGATCATCGACCGCGAATTGAAGAGCGCGGAGCGCACCATACCGCAAGAGCCTGAGGAAGACGCGGGATCATGAGCGCGCACGCGCAGCCTGCCCGAGGGGGCGATGCGGCATCGGCCTCAATACCTTCCTGCAGAATCTCTATACGGCAAAGGACTTCCAGCCCTGGCGCAGCTAAGCCTTCGTCGCTGAGGCAAGCCGGCCGCTCAAGGCAGGCATTCGGCCGCTGATGGTTGCAGCCGACGAATACTTTTGGGATCGTGCGCGACACGTTGCATGATCCCCGTCGACAAGAGGGCCCGACATGGCCATCCTCAAGGATCTCACCGTCGGCTTCTACAAGATCCCGCTGCCGGTCGTGCTGAGCGACAGCACGCATGGCGAGATCAAGGCGTTCGAGCTGATTACGGTCCGGGCCCGCGATGCCGATGGCGCGGAAGGCACCGGCTACACCTATACGGTCGGCCGCAATGGCGGCGCCATCGCCGACATCCTGACGCGCGAGGTCGGCGAGATCGCGCTCGAGATGGAGGCCGACGACACCGAGCAGCTCTGGCACAAAATGTGGTGGGCGCTGCATTATGGCGGCCGCGGCGGCCCGGCGGTGCTGGCGCTCTCGGCGCTCGACATCGCGCTGTGGGATATGAAGGCGCGGCGCGCGGCGCTGCCGCTGTGGCGGCTGCTCGGCGGTTTCGATCGCCGCGTGCCATGCTACGCCGGCGGCATCGATCTCGACCTGCCGCTGGACGGCCTGCTCAAGCAGACCGACGACAATCTCGCCAAGGGTTTTCGCGCCATCAAGATGAAGGTCGGCCGGCCCAGCCTCGCTTCCGACGTCGCGCGGGTGAAGGCGATGCGCGGGCATCTCGGCGACGAGTTTCCGCTGATGGCCGATGCCAACATGAAATGGACGGTCGAGGAGGCGATCCGCGCCGCACGCGCCTTGCAGCCGTTCGACCTGACGTGGCTGGAGGAGCCGACCATTCCCGACGATGTCGATGGCCACGCCCGCATCCTCAGAGACGGTGGCGTGCCGATCGCGGCGGGCGAGAATCTGCGCAGCCTGTGGGAGTTCAAGCCCTATATCGCGGGCAGCGCGCTGTCCTATGCCGAGCCCGACGTCACCAATTGCGGCGGCGTCACCAGCTTCATGAAGATCGCGCGACTGGCTGAAGCGTTCAACGTCCCCGTCACCAGCCATGGCGCGCACGATATCACCGTGCATCTGCTGGCGGCGTGCCCGAACCGCTCCTACCTCGAGGCGCACGGCTTCGGCCTCGACCGCTACATCGCAAATCCACTGGTGCTGGAACAGGGCATGGCGATCGCGCCGGATCGGCCGGGACACGGCATCGCGTTCGACTGGAAGGGACTGGAGCGGCTCAGCGCGGGATAGCGAACGAATATTTCCGAGCGTGCGGCGACACCAAGACGTAACGTGGCGGAGCGGCTGCTCTGCCGGCAAACGCTAGGCGCGGCCGCGCTGAGCTGCTAGGTTCCGGCGCTTCAAATTGCCTTTCCAAGGGACCGGAGCAAATGGACAACCGTAGTGATGTTTGGCGCGGCGTCGACGCGATCAAGCCGCGTTTCATCGAATTGAGCGACCGGGTGTGGGCGATGCCCGAGGTCTGCTACACCGAGGCCCGCTCATCCGCTGAACATCTCGCCGAGCTGCGCCACCAGGGCTTCCGCATCACCGAGAACGTCGCCGGCATCCCGACCGCTGTGATCGGCGAATGGGGCGAAGGCGGTCCGGTGATCGCTTTCATGGGCGAATATGACGCCCTGCCCGGCCTCAGCCAGGAGGCCGGCGTCGCCGAGCATCGCCCGGTCGAGGCGGGCGGCCATGGCCATGGCTGCGGCCACAATCTGCTCGGCTCCTCGGCGCTGCTCGCCGCCACCGCGGTCAAGGACTGGCTTGCCGCCAACAAGGTGCCCGGCCGTGTGCGCTATTACGGCTGTCCCGCCGAGGAAGGTGGCGCGGCAAAGGCGTTCATGGTGCGAAGCGGCGCATTCGAGGATGCCGACATCGCCATTACCTGGCACCCGCACAGTTTCTGGGAGGTGGCGGTGACGCCGTCGCTTGCCAACACCCGGGCCGATTTCATTTTCACCGGGCGCACGTCGCATGCCGCGGCTTCGCCGCATCTCGGCCGCAGCGCGCTCGATGCGGTGGAGCTGATGAATGTCGGCGTCAACTACATGCGCGAGCACATGCCGAGCGACGCCCGCGTGCACTACGCGCTGCTCGATACTGGCGGCATCGCGCCGAACGTGGTGCAGGCCCATGCGCGCGTGCGCTACTCGATCCGCGCGCGCGACCTGCCCGGCATGAACGAACTGGTCGAGCGCGTGCACAAGATCGCGCAGGGCGCGGCGCTGATGACCGAGACCAAGGTGGAGATGAAGATCATTTCCGCGGTTTCCAACATCCTGCCCAACACGCCGCTGGAGCAGGAGCTGCATCGGATCATGGAAGAGCTCGGCCCGCCGCATTTCGACGACGCCGACAAGGACTTTGCCAACAAGATCCGCGCGACCCTGACCGACAAGGACATCGCCTCGGTCTATTACGCGATCGGCATGGAGCCGACCGACCGGCCGCTCGCCGATTTCCTGGTGCCGATGGATGCCAAGCGCAATCCGCTGATCGGCTCGACCGACGTCGGCGACGTCAGCTGGGTGGTGCCGACCGTGCAGGTGCACGCACCGACGGTTGCAATCGGCACCCCGTTCCACACCTGGCAGGTGGTGGCGCAGGGCAAGACCCCGGCCGCCCACAAGGCGATGGTGCAGGCGGCCAAGGCGATGGCCGGCCTCGGCGTCAAGGCGCTACTCGAGCCGGAGCTGATCGAAGCCGCCAAGGCCGACCTGACCAGGCGCACCGCCCGGACGCCCTATGTCAGCCCGCTGCCGGCGCATGTTGCACCGCCGTTGGACATGTCGGTGGTTTGACTGGATCCTGCTCTAGGAACAAAGACTAACGAACAAATTTTCCGCAGTTGCGAGCTGCACATGGCAGGCTTTTGCGTGCAAATGCCGAAGCCATGTGCGGCCGCGGCGGCTTCTGCACAAGCGATAGCCAAAAGACCTAGGCGGTGTGGCCCGCCAGCCGTTGACCTGCGCCATCATTCGGTGTGCCATCTGCCGCCAGCACGGGTGGCCGGTTCCACGGCCAGCCGCAACCACACGTGAGCCGGACGAGGGGACTATGTTCGACAAAGATCTGCGAACCATGATCGACGACGTGAAGGATGGGCGGATGAACCGCCGCGCCTTCGTGCAACGGATGATCGCCGTCGGCCTCACCGCGCCGATGGCCAACCAGATCCTCAGTCTCGGCGGCGTCGCGATGGCGCAGAGCCCAAACCCCTACAAGCCCACCAAGCGCGGCGGCGGCGGGCCGCTGAAACTGCTGTGGTGGCAGGGCCCGACTTTGCTCAATCCGCATTTCGCCACCGGCACCAAGGACCAGGACGGCTCCCGCCTGTTCTATGAGCCGCTCGCGAGCTGGGACGCCGACGGCCATCTCAACCCGATCCTCGCCGCCGAGATCCCCTCGATCCAGAACGGCGGGCTTTCCAAGGACGCCAAGACGGTGGTCTGGAAGCTCAAGCCCGGCGTGAAATGGCACGACGGCAAACCCGTCACCGCCGATGACCTCGTGTTCAACTGGGAATACGCCACCGATCCCGCCACCGCCGCGGTCTCGGGCGGCACCTACGCCGACATGACCGTCGAGAAGGTCGATGATCTCACCATCCGCATCACATTCAAGCAGCCGACGCCGTTCTGGGCCAATGCCTTTGTCGGCGCCTATGGCTGCATCATCCCGAAACATCTGTTCGCGGAATACAAAGGCAGCAAGTCGCGCGAGGCGCCGAACAATCTGAAGCCGGTCGGCACCGGCCCCTACAAGTTCGTCGAGTTCAAGCCGGGCGATTTGGTGCGCGGCGAGATCAACCCCGACTACCACATGGCCAACCGGCCCTATTTCGACACGCTCGAGATGAAGGGCGGCGGCGACGCCGTCTCGGCGGCGCGCGCCGTGATCCAGACCGGCGAATATGATTTCGCCTGGAACATCCAGGTCGAGGACGAGGTGCTGCTGCGCCTTGAGAAGGGCGGCAAGGGCAAGACGCTCTATGCGGTCGGCGGCGACATCGAGTTCATCGCGGTCAACTTCACCGATCCGAACACCGAGGTCGACGGCGAGCGTTCGTCGATGAAGACCAAGCACCCGATCCTGTCGGACGCCCGCGTGCGCAAGGCGCTGGCGCTGCTGGTCGACCGCGATTCCATCAAGAAAGTAATCTACGGCCGCGCCGGCCGCACCACCGCGAACTATCTGAACGGCCCCGAGGAGTTCGTCTCCAAGAACACCAAATGGGAGTTCTCGATCGAGAAGGCGAGCGCGCTGCTCGACGAGGCCGGCTGGAAGGTCGGCGGCGACGGCATCCGCGAGAAGGACGGCAAGAAGCTGAAGCTGCTCTACCAGACCTCGATCAACGGCCCGCGGCAGAAGACCCAGGCGATCGTCAAGCAGGCCTGCCAGAAGGCCGGCATCGACGTCGAGCTGAAATCAGTGGTGGCCTCGGTGTTCTTCTCCTCCGACGTCGCCAATCCCGACACCTATGCGAAATTCTACGCCGACATCGAGATGTTCCAGATCCCGATGACGCAACCCGACCCGGCGCTGCACATGCGCCGCTATCACTCGCGCGAGGTCGCCACCAAGGACAACAAGTGGCAGGGCCGCAACTTCCCGCGCTGGGTCAACAAGGATTTCGACGCCGCGGTCGATGCCGCCGATACCGAGACCGATCCGATCAAGCGGGCCGATCTCTACGTCAAGGCCAACGATTTGATGTGGCAGGACACGGTGGTGATCCCCGTGATGCACCGCGCCGCGGTGGAAGCCTGCTCCAACACGCTGCGGCCCGCACTCTCCGGCTGGGCCAACCAGACCGACAATCTGCAGGACTGGTACCGGGAAGGCTGAGCCGTGACCGGCTCGGAAATTGCCTCTCCCGGGAATTACTTCTCCCTCTCCCCGCTCTTGCGGGGAGAGGGTTGGGGCGAGGGGCTCCATCTGCAAATGCGGTCCGAGGTGAGTACGTCGAGAATCCCCCTCACCCGGAATTCAAGCCATGCTTGAATTCCGACCTCTCCCCGCGAGCGGGGCAAGGTGAAGTCCTTCTGTTTGGAAGCTGCGTACGAGCGTTAGTCCGATAATCCCATGAGTCAGTACATCCTGCGTCGCCTGATGATCGCGATTCCGAGCCTGCTCGGGATCTCGCTCGTGCTGTTCGTCGTGCTCGCCCTGGCGCCGGGCGATCCGTTCGGCGAGCTCGCCACCAATCCGAACGTGCCGCCCGAGGTGCAGGCCGCGCTGCGCGCCAAGTTCGGTCTCGACGACCCGATCTATCTCCGCTATTTGCACTGGCTCGCGGCGATGGCGCAGGGCGACTGGGGCTTCTCCTTTGTCAGCCGAATGAATGTCGACACCCTGATCCTGCAGCGGCTGCCGACCACGCTCTACGTGATCGGCTCGGCGCAGCTGCTGGCGCTGGCGATCGCGATTCCCGTGGGCGTCTACGCCGCCACCCGGCCCTATTCGATCTTCGACCAGATCGCCAACACCTTCGCCTTCATCGGCTTCTCGCTGCCGACCTTCTTCACCGGCATCCTGTTCATCCTGATCTTCTCGGTGAAGCTGGACTGGCTGCCGTTCGTCTATTCGACCGACATCAAGGCGACCGGCATCGCCTGGGCGCTGGAGATGATCCGGCAGGCGATCATGCCGGTGATGGTGCTCGGCCTGTTCCAGGCGGCGTCGATGACCCGCTTCGTGCGCTCAGCGATGCTCGACGTGATCCGGCTCGACTACGTCACCACCGCCCGCGCCAAGGGGCTCGGCCAGGCCAAAGTGATCGTCAAGCACGTGATGCGCAATGCGATGATCCCGGTGGTCACGCTGATCGCGCTGCAAATGCCGGCCGTGTTCGGCGGCGCCATCGTCACCGAGCAGATCTTCCGGATTCCCGGCATCGGCTCGCTCCTGATCTCTTCAATCCTCGCCAATGACACGCCGGTCGTGATGGCCGTGACCTTCGTCTTCGCGTGTCTCGTGGTGCTGTTCAACCTGATCGCAGATGTCCTCTATGGCTGGCTTGACCCTCGCATCTCCTTCCGCTGAGCCGCGCCGCGGCTACTCGCCCTGGCGCGAGACCTGGCGGCGCTACCGCCGGCATAAGCCCGCCGTGGTCAGTGCCGTGCTGCTGCTGCTCCTGATCCTCGCCGTCGTGCTCGGGCCGTTCGTCTGGCGCATCTCGATCTCGGATATGGACGTCGTCGCCGGCCTGCAGGGGCCGTCGCTGGCGCATCCGTTCGGCACCGACGATCTCGGCCAGGACATCCTCGCCCGGATGATCTATGGCGGCCGCATCTCGCTCGCGGTCGGGCTTGCCGCGATGTTGGTCTCGGTGTTCGTGGGAACGCTGATCGGTGCGCTGGCCGGCATGTCGCGCGGCCCGCTCGGCTACGCGCTGATGTGGCTGACCGACCTGTTCCTGTCGCTGCCGCAACTGCCGCTACTGTTGATGCTGATCTACCTGTTTCGCGACGGGCTGAAGGCGGTGTTCGGCCCCGAGGGCGGCATCTTCATCCTGATCGTGCTCGTGATCGGCGGCCTGCGCTGGATGCCGGTGGCGCGGCTGGTGCGCGCCCAGTTCCTCTCCTTGCGCGAAAAGGAGTTCGTCGAGGCCGCACGCGCGCTCGGCGCCAGTCCGACCAGGCAGGTGGTGCGCCACATCCTGCCCAATGCGCTCGGCCCGGTGATCATCGCCGGCACCATCGACGTCGCGGCGGCGATCATCGCGGAATCCACGCTGTCGTTTCTCGGACTCGGCTTCCCGCCCGATACCCCGACCTGGGGACGCATCCTCTATGACGCCAAGGATTTTCTCGACATCGGCCCGCATTGGGCGCTGTTTCCCGGCGGCGCGATCTTCATCGCCGTCGTCGCCATCAACTTCATCGGCGACGGGCTGCGCGATGCGCTCGACGCCCGCAAGGTGATCTGATGGCGCTGCTCGACATCAAGGGCTTGAAAACCCATTTCACCACCGACGACGGCATTTTGCAGGCGGTCGATGGCGTCGACATCTCGATCAACCGCGGCGAGACGCTGTGCGTGGTCGGCGAATCCGGCTGCGGCAAGACCGTCACCGCGATGTCGATCCTGAAGCTGATCGCGATGCCGCCGGGCAAGATCGTCGCCGGCGAGATCATCTTCGAGGGCCGCGACCTCGTGCCGCTGAGCTCGAGCGAGCTCGACGACATCAGGGCGAAGGAGATCGGCTTCATCTTCCAGGAGCCGATGACCTCGCTCAACCCGGTGCTGACGATCGGCGAGCAGATCGCTGAGAGCCTGCGCCGCCACGAGGCCGTGACCAAGAAGCAGGCGCTGGAACGCACCATCGAGATGCTGAAGCTGGTGCAGATCCCCAACGCCGCGGGCCGCGTGCATCATTATCCGCACCAGTTTTCCGGCGGCATGCGCCAGCGCGTGATGATCGCGATGGCGCTGGCCTGCCGGCCCAAGCTGGTGATCGCCGACGAGCCGACCACCGCGCTCGACGTCACCATCCAGGCGCAGATCCTCGACCTGTTGCAGGACATGAAGGAACGCTTCGGCATGGCGGTGATGCTGATCACGCACGCGATGGGCGTGGTCGCCGAGACCGCGCAGCGCGTCGTCGTGATGTATGCCGGCAAGGTGGTCGAGGAGGCGCCGGTCGACGAATTGTTCGGCAATCCTCGCCATCCCTACACGCAAGGCCTGATCCGCTCGATCCCGCGCATCGATCTCGACGCCGAGCACAAGACGAGACTTGAAGCGATCGGCGGCTCGGTGCCGATCCTGATCAATCCGACGCCCGGCTGCCGCTTTGCGCCGCGCTGCAAACACGCCATGAGCATCTGCGCCGAGCGGGAGCCGCGGCTGCGCGAGATCGCGCCCGGCCATCGCATCGCCTGCCATCTCGGAGACGCGCAATGAGCGAACCTCTGCTGCGCGTCAGCAATCTGAAGAAGCATTTTCCGGTGCTCGGCGGCCTGTTGTCGCGCGAGATCGGCCAGGTCTACGCCGTCGACGGCGTTTCGTTCACCGTCAACCGCGGCGAGACGCTGGGGCTGGTCGGCGAATCCGGCTGCGGCAAGTCGACCACCGGCCGCTGCGTGCTGCGGCTGATCGAGCCGACCTCCGGCGACGTGGTGTTCGACGGCCAGAGCGTGATGGGCCTCGGCGGCGGCGATCTGCGCGCCATGCGGCGCAACATGCAGCTCGTGTTCCAGGATCCGTTCGCCTCGCTCAATCCGCGCATGACTGTCGGCGCGATCCTCGCCGAGCCCTTCATCATCCACGGCACCGTCGCCTCAGCCAGCGAGCGTGACGACCGCGTCGCGAGCCTTCTGGTGAAAGTCGGGCTGAAGGCCGAGCACATGCGCCGCTACCCGCACGAATTCTCCGGCGGCCAGCGCCAGCGCATCGCGATCGCACGCGCGCTGACGCTGGAGCCGAAGCTGATCGTCTGCGACGAGCCGGTGTCGGCGCTCGACGTCTCGATCCAGGCGCAGGTGATCAACCTGCTGGAGGATCTGCAGGCCGAGTTGAACCTGACCTATCTGTTCGTCGCCCACGATCTCTCCGTGGTCGAGCATATCTCCGACCGCGTCGCGGTGATGTATCTCGGCCGTATCGTCGAGCTGGCGAAAGCGAGCGACCTCTACCGCAACCCGCAGCATCCCTATACCAAAGCGCTGCTCTCGGCCGTCCCGGTACCAGATCCCAAGGCGAAGAAGCCGCGCATCCGCCTCAAGGGCGACGTGCCGAGCCCGATGAACCCGCCGAAGGGTTGCCACTTCCACACAAGGTGCCCGATCGCCGAAGAGCGCTGCAAGCAGAGCGCGCCGGAGCTGCGCGAAGGCAGCAACGGGCATTTCGTGGCGTGCCATCTGGCGTAGCGCCCCTCTCGCTTGCGAGCCGTCGCCGGGGGCGCCGCCAAATACCGAAAAACAACCCCATGCAAAGGAGCCGAGCGGCGGGAGCCCTCGATCAGGCCGGTTGACATGTCGGGCAACTCAGGGGTATTCTTCCAATATTCCGAAATCGCGCCGACGCTACACAACTCCCCCACCGTCACTCTGAGGTGGCCGCTTCTGCAGCGGCCCTCGAAGGGTCGACGCGCACCAGCGGGGCCGACTCATCCTTCGAGACGCGCGCAAGAGCGCGCTCCTCAGGATGACGGGTTGGTTCGCTCAACTGGCTCGGTGCCATCGTCCGGCTTGCCGCCTCCGCTAAAGCTCCGGCGTGCCCGAGATCGCAAGCTTCGTCGAAGCCTTGGCGCAGACGGGACCGGGCGATCCGGTATTCCAGAGACAGTCGTTATTGAGCCGATAGGCTGCGGCGTACTGGGTCGCCCGGTCATGTGCGCATTGCGCACAGGCGGGCGACGACAGCGGTGGACAAGGACAAAGCTTCACATCGTCTCAGGCTGGCGGGGAGCGAGTTGGTTTAGCGCCGCCGCTGCTTTGCCGCCTTCGTCCTGGACTTCGCTTTGACTTTCGCCTTCGGCCGCGTCGCAGGCGCCTCCGCCTCACCCGCATCAACCCGCAGCGTCTCCAGCAGCCAGTCGCGGAAGGCGCGCATGCCTGATGTCACGTCCTTCGACTTCAGCCAGGTCAGCCAGTACGAGCCCGCCGGCACTTCGGCCGCGAACGGGCGGGTCAGCCGGCCTGTCGCCAGCTCGTTGCCGAACATCGCAACCGGCACGAGGCCAACGCCGATGCCCCGCGCAGCGGCCTCGGCCATTGCCACCGAGCTGTCGAAGATCGGCCCCTGGATCTTCGGGCATGGCGCACCGGCGACCGCGAACCACAGCGGCCACTCCTCGGCGCGGTAGGAGCGCAGCAAGAATTCCCGCGCGAGATCGGACGGCTGGCGCAGCCGCGCGGCGATGTCGGGCCGGCACACCGGCGACAGCGGCGTCGACAACAGATGGATTGCCTCGGTGCCGTGCCAGGAGCCGTCGCCGAACCGCAGCGCGAGATCGAGGCCGTCGCCGGCGATGTCGACGCGGTTGTTGTTGGTGAGCAGGCGCAGGTCGATATAGGGATAGGCGCGCTTGAAGCGGTCGATCCGCTGCAGCAGCCAGCCGGTGGCAAAGGTCGCGACGCAGCCGACGGTGACGACCTCGCGCGTGCCCTTGGCCTCGATGCGGTCGATCGCGGCGCCGATCCGATCCAGCGCGTCGGTCAGCACAGGCAGCAGCGCGAGGCCCTCGTCGGTCAGCACGAGCCCGCGCGGCAGGCGGCGGAACAGCGACGCACCCAGCGTGTCCTCGAGCTGCTTGACCTGATGGCTGATCGCGGTCTGCGTCACCCGCAGCTCCATGCCGGCACGGGTGAAGCTCAGCAGCCGCGCCGAGGCCTCGAAGGCGCGCAGCGCGTTCAGCGGGAGATGGCGGCGCATGGCGTCATGACCAAGTTTTTCTCATGCCTGGCTGTATAAATGATTGTTTGTCGATCGTCACGCCGCCCGGCAGGTTGCGGCCGTCAACGGAGAATCAAGATGCTGACGAGACGGACATTTGGCGCACGCACGCTGGGCGTTGCGGTTTCCTTCGCGCTGCCGAGATACAGCGCCGCCGCAGAGCGCGACGAGCTGACGCAGCGGCTACGGCAGGCGTTTTCCCGCATCGAGCAGGGAACCGGCGGCCGGCTCGGTGTCGCGACGCTCGATACCGAAACCGGATTGCGCGCTGGCCTGCGCGGCGACGAGCGCTTTCCGATGTGCAGCACCTTCAAGGCGCTGGCGTCGGCGGCGGTGCTGCGCCGGGTCGACCGCGGCGAATCCCGCCTCGATCAGCGCGTGCGGTTCGAGGCCAAGGATATCTTGGCCAACTCGCCGGTCACCAAGGAGCATGTCGCATCCGGCATGACGCTTGCCGAAATCTGCGAGGCCGCGATCACGCGCAGCGACAACACCGCCGGCAACATGATCCTGCGCGAGATCGGCGGGCCCGAGGGCCTGACCAGCTTCCTCCGCTCGATCGGCGACACCGTCAGCCGGCTCGATCGCTGGGAACTGGCCCTGAACGAGGCCGTGCCGGGCGATCCGCGCGACACCACCAGCCCGACCGCGATGCTGAAGAGCCTGCAGCACGTCGTGCTCGGCGACGCCCTGTCGGCAGCGTCCCGCCAGCAACTGGCGGACTGGCTGATCGCCAACAAGACCGGCGACGCAAGACTGCGCGCCGGGGTGCCTGCGGATTGGCGGGTCGGCGACAAGACCGGCACCGGCGAGCGCGGCACCTACAACGACATCGGCGTGTTCTGGCCGCCGAGCCGCAAGCCGCTCGTGGTGACGGTGTATCTGACCGGCGCGACCGCACCGGCGCAGGAATGCAACGCGGCGATCGCGAGTGTGGCGCGTGCCGTGGCTGGGGCAAGCGCGGAGAAGACGGGCTAAGTTTGCCTTGTCATGCGCTCTTTATCCCCGTCATCCCCGCGCAAAGGCTTCACCTTTGTCGCTGGAGGTGCGAACCCTTGCGAGCCTCGCCGATCCCGCACGGCCTACCAGGAATCGGGCGGCAGTTCGCGGCTGCGCGGCGGATCGGCGCCCGCGCGGGTGCAGGTAACGGCGGCGCATCGGCAGGCAAAGGTCAACGCGCGTGTCAGCTCGGCCGCCGTGATGTCGCGCAGCCGCGCTCGCGCGATCCGGTCCAGCCGGTGCAGCGCCGCCAGCAGCGCGGCCTGAAAACTGTCGCCGGCGCCGATGGTGTCGACCACCTGCACCACAGGCGCCTCGACCTCGATCAACCCAGCCTCGCGATGCCAGGCGCAGGCGCCGTTGTTGCCGCGGGTGATGACGGCGAGCGATGCACCGCCCGACAGCAGCATCTCGGCCCTTGCCGCGTAAGGCTCGTCGCCGAACAGATAGGCGAAGTCGACGTCGGACATCTTCACGATGTCGGCCTTGCCGCAGAATGTCAGCATGCGCGCGCGATAGGCGTCCTTGTCCTTGATCAGGTTCGGCCGGCAATTCGGGTCGAGCGAGATCGTCACGCTCGCACGCGCATCGTCGATGAGGGCCAGCGTCTCGGCCGCGCCCTTGTCATGGACCAGCGTGGTCGAGCCGGTGTGGATGCATTCGACGCCGTCGAGCGCAACTGTTTCACGCCGATAGGACCAGGTCCGCGACGCGGTGCCGGAATCGTAGAAGGCGTATTGCGTCTCGGTGCCGGTGACGCGGGCGAAGGCGAGCGTCGCCTGACGGTCGCTGCGGGTGGCGCGGCTGAGATCGACGGCCGAGGCCGCGGCATGATCGGCGATCATCGTGCCGAACGTATCGGTCGAGATGCCGCCGACGAAGCCGGTGGGCACGTCGAGCCGCGCCATCCCAACCGCGATGTTGAGGCAGGAGCCGCCGACCGCGGGTGTCAGCGCCTCGCGGCCATCAGCCGTCCGCGACGGCAGGAAATCGATCAGCGCATCTCCGCAGCTCAGCAGCATCGTTGCAAACACCTCAGCTCGACGGCGCCTCGCCGGGCGCCCGCTTCATCGCCTCGCGCGCGCCGCGATCGAGCTCCCGCAGCATTTTATGCACGCCGCGCTTCTTGCAATGGAAGTCCGCGAGCTCGGGCCGGGTCGGCTCGCTCAGCCGCCCGAGCGCCGACATGCCGGCCATCGCCGCGTTGATCGAACGATGCGCGCCGCTGGCGACCGCGCCCAGCATCGCGGCGCCCAGCAGCACCGGCTCCTGGGTCTGCGGCAATGCGACGGTGTAGCCTGTGGTGTCGGCCATGATCTGGCGCACCAGCGGGCTGTGGCTGGCGCCGCCGCCGATCACGATGGTCCTGCCGTTGGCGCCATGCGCTTGCAGCGCGTCGATCACGTCGGCGAGGCCGTAGGCGAGCCCGCACAGGCCGGCAACGAACAACCGCTCCATGGCTGATGCGTCAGTGTCGAGATCGAGCCCCGCGATCACGGCGCGCGATCCCGGATCGGCATAGGGCGAGCGGTTGCCGAGGAATTCCGGCAGCACATGCACATTGCGCGCGAGCAGCGCCGCAGCACCGGCGTTGCCCGCACGCGCCAGGATGCGCTTTTCGAGATATTCGATGACGTCGACACCGTCGCGCTTCGCGGCAGCCTGCATCTCGGCATGCGCCGGATGCGAGCGCAGCAGGTGATCGATCGCCGCACCTGCCGCGGACTGGCCGCCCTCGTTCAGCCAGAACCCCGGCACCATGCCCTCGAAGTATGGGCCCCAGACGCCCGGCACGAAACACGGCTCGACCGTGGTCGCCATGATGCAGGCCGACGTCCCCATGATGTAGGCGAGCCGCTGGCAGACATCGACCTCGGTGCCGGAGCCGTCGCGGCCGCCGATCGCGCCGACGCCGCCGGCATGCGCATCGATCAGTGAGGCGCCGACCGCGGTGCCCGGCATCAGGCCGAGATCGCGCGCGGCTACGTCCGACAGCCCACGGCCGAGCGGCGAACCCGGCGGCACGATCTCGCTGCCGATCCGCGCGAAGCGATCCGCCGCCAGCGCCTCGAGCGCGACCCGCTCGAGGAAGGATTCGCTCCAGCCGCCCTCGCCCGCGACATAAGTCCATTTGCAGGTCACGGTACAGGTCGAGCGCGCCAGCGATCCGGTGGCGCGAAACGAGAGATAGTCGGCGAGATCGAAGAAGTGCCCGGCGGCGTCGAAGGTGGCCGGCAGATGCCGCTTCAGCCAGAGGATCTTCGGGATCTCCATCTCCGGCGAAATGGCGCCGCCGACATAGCGCAGCACGCGGTCGCCGGTCGCATTAACGAAGTCGGTTTCGTCCATCGCGCGGTGATCCATCCAGACCACCACGTTGCGGGCGGGATCGCCGGACGGGCTGACGCTGAGCGGCCTGCCGGCGCTGTCGAGCACGACCAGCGAGCATGTCGCATCGAAGCCGATGCCCTTGACATGCTCGGCAGCGATCGCCGCCTCGCGCATCGCGTTGCGGACGGAGGCGACGCACGCCGCCCAGATATCGTCGGAAGACTGCTCGACGATATCGCCGGGCTCATGCCAGACCCGGATCGGATGCCGCGCCGATCCCAGCAATTTCCCGGCTTCGTCGAACACCCCCGCACGAGCGCTCGTGCTGCCGACATCCACACCGATGAACGCTTGCCGCATGCCCACTCCGTTCGTTGCGGGCCGAGCCTACCAGCAAGTGTAGCCGCCATCGACCAAAACGATGCTGCCGGTCATCAGGCTCGCCGCCTCGGAAGCGAGGAACAGCACGACGGAGGCGATCTCGTCGACCTGCCCCATCCGCGCCATCGGGGTTCCGCCGATCCAGGCGTCGTACATCCGCGGGCTGTTCTTCACGAAGGCGTTCAGCGGGGTCTCGATATAGGTCGGCGCCACCGCATTGACGCGCACCCCGCGCGTTGCCCATTCGGCGGCAAGCGACTTGGTCAGATGGTGCACCGCGGCCTTGGAGGCGTTGTAGAAACATTGCTCCTGCGGCTTGTTGACGATGAAGCCGGACATCGAGCCGATGTTGACGATGGTCCCCGACTTCGCCTTCAGCATGTGATTGCCGAAGGCGCGGCAGCACCAGAAGGTGCCGTTCAGATTGACGTCGATGACGTTGAGCCAGTGCTCGTCGGTCACGGTCTCGGCCGGCGTCTCGCTGCGCGCGATGCCGGCATTGTTGACGAGGATGTCGACCTTGCCGAACTTGCCGACCAGCTCGTCGGCGACGTCGGAGACCCGCTTCGAATCCGTCACATCCATCAGCGCGACATCGGCGTCGAAGCCCTTGGCCTTCAGCGCCGCCTTGGCGTCGTCCGCGACCTTGGCATCGCGGTCGCCGATAATGACTTTTGCGCCGGCCTCCGCCAGCGCTTCGGCGCAGGCAAGCCCGATGCCCTGGCCGCCGCCGGTGATGAGGGCGGTCTTGCCGCCCAACCTGAATTTCTCGAGATACATTTTCTTCTTCCTTTGCCTTTGCTCCGGTGAGCCGGCGCATCGCCCGGCCCGGGGAGGGGGATCGACCGCGAGGCCGTCCGCCTTACGCGCGGATCGCCTTTCCGCTGTCGTCGAAACGATGGATCCGCGCTTGCTCCGGGACGAGCGACACGCGATCGCCGGGGCTGAGACCGAGCTCGCCGACATAGCGCGCGGTCAGCATGCCCTGCGGCCCGGCGTCGACATAGAGGAAGGTGTCGCTGCCAAGATGCTCAGCGACCGCGACCGTGCCGTGCCAGCCGCCCTGCCCGTCGCGTTCGACCTTGAGATGCTCGGGCCGCACGCCGATCGTCGCGGCGCCCTGCCGTTTTGCGGGCTCGCCGGTGATGAAGTTCATCTTCGGCGAGCCGATGAAGCCGGCGACGAACAAATTGCTGGGCTTTTCGTAGAGCTCCAGCGGCGAGCCGTATTGCTCGATCTTGCCGCCGTTCAGCACCACGATCTTGTCGGCCATGGTCATGGCCTCGACCTGGTCGTGGGTGACGTAGATCGCGGTGGTGCCGAGCTGCTTCTGCAGCCGCGTCACCTCGAGCCGCATCTGCACGCGCAGCGCGGCATCGAGGTTCGACAGCGGCTCGTCGAACAGGAACGCCTTCGGCTCGCGCACGATGGCCCGGCCGATCGCGACGCGCTGGCGCTGACCGCCGGACAGCTCGCGCGGCTTGCGGTCGAGATAGGGCGTCAGGTTGAGCGTCGCCGCGGCGGCCTCGACCTTGCGGTTGATCTCATCCTTGGCGACACCGGCCATCTTGAGGCCGAACGCGATGTTGCCGCGCACGCTCATATGCGGATACAGCGCGTAGGACTGGAACACCATCGACAGCCCGCGTCTGGCCGGCGGCACGTTGACCACATTGCGGCCGTCGATCAGGATGGCGCCGCCGGTGACGTCTTCCAGCCCCGCGATCAGCCGCAGCAGCGTGGTCTTGCCGCAGCCGGAGGGGCCGACGAACACGACGAAAGAGCCGTCGGCGATGTCGAGGTCGGCGCCCTTGATGATGTGGACCGGCCCGAACGATTTTTGCACACCCTGCAGCGTAATCTGACCCATGGCAAAAGCCTTTCTGCTACTTGACCGCGCCGAAGGTCAGGCCGCGGACCAGCTGCCGCTGACTGAACCAGCCGAGCACGAGAATGGGCGCGATCGCGAGCGTCGACGCCGCCGACAATTTCGCCCAGAACAGACCTTCCGGGCTGGAATAGGACGCGATGAACACGGTGAGCGGCGCGGCCTCGAGCGTCGACAAGTTGAGCGTCCAGAACGCCTCGTTCCAGGCCAGGATCAGGTTGAGCAACAAAGTCGATGCAAGCCCGGGTACCGCCATCGGCGTCAGCACGTAGATCAGCTCGCGGCCGATCGTGGCGCCGTCCATCCGCGCCGCTTCCAGGATGTCCTTCGGGATCTCCTTGAAATAGGTGAACAGCATCCAGATCACGATCGGCAGATTGCCGAGGCAGAGGATGAAGATCAGCCCGCTGCGGGTGTCGAGCAGGCCGAAATTACGATAGATCAGATAGATCGGCACCAGCACGCCGACCGGCGGCATCATCTTGGTGGAGAGCATCCAGAGCAGGATATCCTTGGTGCGCTTGGTCGGCGAGAACGCCATCGACCAGGCCGCCGGGACCGCGATCAGCATTGCGATCAGCGTCGATCCGCCGGCGATGACGATCGAGTTGAGCGCATGGTGCAGGTAGTCGCTGCGCTCCTGCACCGTGGCGTAGTTCTCCGTCGTCCAGTGGAAGAACAGGAACGACGGCGGGATCGCGAACGCCTCGAGCTCGGTCTTGAAGCTTGCCAGCACCATCCAGAGGATCGGGAAGAAGATCAGGAAGCCGACCAGCCAGGCCGCCACCGTCGAGATCACCTTGCGCCGTGTCGTGACCATCCGCGCCATGACGTTACGCCTCCAGATTCCGACCGACGATACGAACGAGGAAGAAGGCGACGATGTTGGCGAGCACCACCGCGACCAGCCCGCCCGCCGAGGCGCTACCGACATCGTACTGGATCAGCGCCTGCGAATAGATCAGGAAGGCGATGTTGGTGGTCTGCAGGCCCGGGCCGCCGCCGGTGGTGACGAAGATCTCCGCGAACACCGTGAGCAGGAAGATGGTCTCGATCAGGATCACCACCGTGATCGGGCGCGCCAGATGCGGCAGCGTGATGTAGATGAAGGCCGAGAGCGCGCTCGCACCGTCCATCTCGGCGGCTTCCTTCTGCTCCTCGTCGAGCGATTGCAACGCGGTCAGCAGAATCAGCGTCGCGAACGGCAGCCACTGCCAGGAGATGATCAGGATCACGGAGAACAGCGGCGCATCGTTGAACCAGTCGATCGCCGGCAGTCCGAACAGATGCGCGATCCAGGCGAACAGGCCCGACACCGGATGCATCAGCAAGTTCTTCCAGACCAGCGCGCTGACCGTCGGCATCACGAAGAACGGCGCGATCACCATCAGGCGGACGATCGAGAGCCCGACCACCTGCTGGTCGAGCAGCAGCGCCAGCGGCACTCCGAGCAGGATCGTGATCGCGAGCACCGAGCCGACCAGCACCAGGGTATTTTGCAGCGAGGCAAGGAAGGCCGGGTCGGTCAGGAAGTAGCGGAAATTCTCCAGGCCGACGAAGGATTCGGAGCCGGGATCGAGCAGATTGTAGTGCAACGTCGCGAAATAGATTGTGAGCGCCAGCGGCACGATCATCCAGATGAACAGCAGCGCCACGGCGGGCGTGAGCAGCGTGCGTGCGAGCAGTTGGGTCTGCTGGGTCGCCATCTCCGCCTCCTTTCCAACAGCGTTTTCCAGCGAAGTGGACGCCGGTTCGCGTGAAGAAAACGCGTCAATCAAAAAACCGAAAGGAGCGACCACCCCGCTGCGGGACAGGATGGTCGCCAGTGGCCGGGCTCGGGAGGAATGAGCGGGCCGGTTGAGGCCGGGGCGCACGTCGATGGCGTCCAGGCTTCTCGTTTGAGGGTGACCTCGTTCGGAACGCCGCTACTTGATGTAGCCGGCGCGCTTCATTTCGCGTTCGGTCGAGGACTGCGCGGCCGAGAGCGCCGCGTCGACGGTGGAGGAGCCGGCGAGCGCTGCCGAGAATTGCTGGCCGACCGAGGTGCCGATGCCCTGGAATTCAGGGATCGCGGCATACTGCACGCCGACATAAGGCACCGGCTTCACCGTCGGCTTGTTCGGATCGGCGGCATCGATCGAGGCCAGCGTCATCTTGGCGAACGGCGCTGCCTTCTGATATTCGGGGTTCTGGTACAACGAGGTCCGCGTGCCCGGCGGCACGTTGGCCCAGCCCTCCTTCGACGCCACCAGCTTCGAGTACTCCTTGCTGGTCGCCCAGGCGATGAACTTCTCGGCAGCATCGACCTTCTTCGAGCCGGCGGGGACCGCCAGATTCCACGCCCACAGCCAGTTGGCGTTCTTGCCGAGCCCGGTGTTCGGCGCCAGCGCGAAGCCGACTTTGTCGGCAACCTTGGAGTCCTTCGGATTGGTCACGAACGACGCCGCCACCGTCGCGTCGATCCACATCGCGCATTTCCCGGCGTTGAACAGCGCAAGGTTCTCGTTGAAGCCGTTGGAGCTGGCGCCGGGAGGTCCGGCCTGCTTCATCAGGTCGACATAGGTCGTCAGCGTCTTCTTCCATTCCGGCGAGTTGAACTGCGGCTCCCACTTCTCGTCGAACCAGTGCGCGCCGAACGAATTGGCCATCGCGGTCAGGAATGCCATGTTCTCGCCCCAGCCAGCCTTGCCGCGCAGGCAGATGCCGTAGACGCCGCCGGACTTGTCGGTCAGCTTCTTGGCGGCATCGATGACGAAATCCCAGGTCGGGCTGTCAGGCATCTTCAGGCCGGCCTTGTCGAACAGGTCGGTGCGATACATCACCATCGAGCTCTCGCCGTAGAACGGCGCGGCATAGAGCTTGCCGTCGACCGACACCGCGTCCTTGATCTTCGGCAGGAGGTCGCCGACGTCGTAGTCCGCGCCGAGCTTGTCGAGCGGCACCAGCCAGTTCTTCTTGGCCCAGATCGGCACCTCATAGGTGCCGATGGTCAGCACGTCGAACTGACCGCCCTTGGTGGCGATGTCGGTGGTGACGCGCTGGCGCAGCACGTTCTCCTCGAGCGTCACCCATTTCACGGTGATGTCGGGATTCTTCGCGGTGAATTCGCTGGTGAGCCCCTGCATGCGGATCATGTCGCCGTTGTTGACGGTCGCCACCGTCAGCGTGGTCTGGGCGATCGAGGGGGCAGAGATCAAAAGCGCAGCCGCGCCCGCAACGGCGCAAAGGACGTTTTTCAAGGTGACCTCCCATATGCCACGTTGAGCATATGCCCACGTGTTGAGCGTATGTTCATCCCGTCGCCGGATTTTGTCAAGCGCGGGTACGGCGGCGGCGGCGGGATGGCGGGTTCCGGCACACGCTGGGAGGGAGGGAAGTTGCGGAGGCGAAACGCCGCCGCGTCCAGCGGTTTGCGGTGGAATCGCTACCGCAACGGGATTGCGCTCCCTCGCCCCGTTCTTACGCGGAGAGGGTTGGGGTGAAGGGCTCTATCCGGTGAGCACTTCGGGATTTGTTGCGCAGCGTGCCTGGCTCTTCACCCGGATCGCATCTGCGATGCGATCCGACCTCTCCCCGCAAAAGAGCGGGGAGAGGTTGAACACCTACCGTTCGAGCACGGCGCGCGCGGTCGCCTCGTCGGTGATCAGGCCGTTGACCACCCGTCCCGCCAATGCGGCCCTGATGGCCGGCACTTTTGCTGCACCGACGGCGGCGGCGATCGTGGTCGACTCCGCGGGGATCTGCGGCGGGATGCTGGTGAGACGCTTGTTGGTGCCACCCTTGATCAACCGTCCCTTGGCGTCATAGGCCCAGCCGGTCACTTCGCCGATCGCGCCGAGCCGCATCATCTCCAGCAGCTCCTCGCGAGTGACGAAGCCGTCGACATGGACCTGGGCCTTCTGGTCCATCTGGCCGATGCCGATCAGCCGCAGATCGGCCTTGGCGGCGACCGCGCGCACCCGCGCGATCGGGTCGATGCGGACCATGCGGTTGCGCTCGTCCTCGCTCGACATCAGGAACGGCAGCGGCATCGGGTAGTGCCGCGCGCCGGTGCGGTCGGCGAGCCGGCCGACGGTGTCGTAGAAACTCGCCGAGCCGTCGGCGGAGATGTTGCCGACCAGCGAAACGATCTGATGATCGGGCCGCTCGATCGGCGAGACGCGCTCGACCGCGGCGCGCACCGCGCGGCCGGTGCCGAGCGCCACGATCACAGGCGTTTCCGCGCGCAGCGTGGTCTCCAGCAAGTTGGCGCTGCGCTCGGCTATGCCAGCGGTCGACAGCGGCGCCGCGGGATCGGTCGGAACCACCTCGCAATGCACCAGTTCGAACCGCGCCTTCAGGCGGGATGCCAATTCCATGCAGGCTGCGATCGGATGCTCGAGGCGAAAGGTGATCAGCCGCTCGGCGAGGCACAGCGACACCAGGCGCTGCGCCGAGGCGCGCGACACCTGCAGCATCTTCGCGATCTCGTCCTGGGTGTGGCCCGCGATGAAATAGAGCCAGCCGGCGCGCGCCGCATCGTCGAGGCGGGATCTTTCGTTGTCGGGCGCAGCCATGATCGTGCGTCAGCCTTCCGTCCAGAAATCGGTCATCGCAGCAAAGATTCGATCTGCTCCGGCGTTCCGAAGCAGACCACTGCCATCCTGCGCGCGGTAGTGGGCGCCGCCGGTGAATCCCCAGACTTTCATGCCTGCCGCCTTCGCCGCCGTGACGCCGCTGACGCTGTCCTCGATCACCAGCGTGCGGCGCGGCGCCACAGCCATACGGGCCGCCGCGTGCAGGAACAGATCCGGCGCCGGCTTGCCGCGCGCGACCATCTGCGAGGTGTAGAGCCGCGGTCCGAAATACGCCGCAAGGCCGGTCAGCTCCAGCGAATATTTGACGCGCGCGAGGTCGCTCGACGAGGCGACGCAATGCGGCAGTTGCAGTTCATCCAGCACCGCCGCGACGCCGGCGATCGGCTTGAGCTGCGCACTGAAGGTCTCGCGGACCTTAAGTGCCAGGTCGGTGAGAAAGGTCGCCGGCAGAGGCCGGCCCGCCTGTTGGCAATACTCGATCACGGCCGCCGAGCTGCGCCCGAGAAAGAGTTCAAGCGCCCGCTCCGTGCTCATCGCAACGCCGGCCTGGCCGAGCGCGTCGGACAGGCAGCGGCAGCTCAGTTCCTCGCTGTCGACGAGCACGCCGTCGCAGTCGAAGATGACGAGATCGGTCTCGGGCAAGCGGACGTCCATCCCGGCATGAGATCATATGCTCACAGCATGAGCAATAGATCAGGACTCTTGCGCCCCCCCTGACGATTCCGCGAGGAACCGCGCGGGGATAGCCGCCCCACCGCTCGTCATTTGCCGGTTCGCCGCCTGGCGGCGCGGCGGGGCGCCGCCTTCGCGATCCGCACCGCGGGCTTTTCCGTCCGCAGGCCGTAGCTGGCAAACCCCTTGGCCGTTTCGGCGATCTGCTCATCGGTCAGGATGACGCGGGTGTCGAGCGCGAGCGAAAGGTAGTACTGCCGCGCCAGCGTCTCGAGCTCGACGGCGAGCCACATCGCCTTGTCGAGATCGCTACCCACCGCGATCATGCCGTGGTTGGCGAGCAGGCAGCCGTTGCGGCCCTCGAGCGCCGCGATCGCAAGCTCCGACAATTCCTTGGTGCCGTAGCGCGCATAGCCGGCGCAACGGATGTCGCTGCCGCCGAACGCCGCGATCATGTAGTGGCAGGCCGGAATCGGCTTGCGTGCGATCGCCAGCACCGTCGCATAGGTGGAGTGGGTGTGCACGACGGCGCCGGCATCGGGCCGGGCGCGCATGATGTCCAGATGGAAGCGCCACTCGGTCGATGGGGGCAGCGGCCCGTCCCAGGTTTCCTGCGCTGCGGACGGTATGACAAGGCAGCGAGCCTGCTGCGCCGAATCCGCCGCGCAATGTCACGAAATGGCCCGATCCACGTCAAGATTCAACGCAGGCGTTCGGCGGCGATAGTGTTCGCCTCGCACCGGTGCGACCGCCTCAATTGGTCGCGGTGCATCAGCGGCGATGCTGTGCGACAAGGCGAAATGCCGCATGACACGCCGCTGATCGCGACCATCGTCGCAGGTCTTGGACTCGCCTTCGTCTTTGGGACAATCGCCCAGCGCTTCCGGGTTCCGCCGCTGGTCGGCTATCTGCTCGCCGGCGTCGCCGCCGGGCCGTTCACGCCGGGCTTCGTCGCCGACCAGGCGCTGGCGACCGAACTCGCGGAACTCGGTATCATCCTGCTGATGTTCGGCGTCGGTCTGCACTTCTCGCTGAATGATCTGATGTCGGTCCGGGCGATCGCGGTCCCCGGGGCGGTTGCGCAAATCGCGGTCGCGACGCTGATGGGGCTCGGGCTGTCCATGCTGATGGGCTGGACCGTCGGCGCCGGCCTGGTGTTCGGCCTCGCATTGTCGGTCGCCAGCACCGTCGTCCTGCTGCGGGCCTTGCAGGAGCGCCGGCTGATGGACACCGAGCGCGGCAAGATCGCGGTCGGCTGGCTAATCGTCGAAGACCTCGCGATGGTGCTGGCGCTGGTGCTGTTTCCGGCGGTGGCAAGTTTCCAGGGCGGCAATGGCACAGCGCTCGCCGCCGATCCGCTCGCCGCCCGCTTCGGCCTCGGGCTGACCGGCGTGCTGGTGCTGACGCTGATCAAGATCGCGCTGTTCATCGCGCTGATGCTGGTGGTCGGACGGCGGCTGATCCCGTGGGTGCTGCACTACATCGCGCATACCGGATCGCGCGAGCTGTTCCGCCTCACGGTGCTGGCGATCGCGCTCTGCATCGCGTTCGGCGCCACCAAGCTGTTCGGAGTTTCGCTGGCGCTCGGCGCGTTCTTTGCCGGCATGATGCTGCGGGAATCGCCGCTCAGCCAGCGCGCGGCGCAGGAGACCCTGCCGCTGCGCGATGCGTTCGCGGTGCTGTTCTTTGTTTCGGTCGGCATGCTGTTCGACCCGATGAGCGCGGTCCGCGAGCCCTGGCCGCTTGTCGCGACGCTGTTCGTTATCGTGGTCGGCAAGTCGCTCGCCGCACTCCTGATCGTGCTGGCGTTCCGCCGGCCGATCGCGACCGCCTTGATGATCTCGGCGAGCCTTGCCCAGATCGGCGAGTTTTCCTTCATCCTGGCCGAGCTCGGCGTCGCACTCGACCTGCTGCCGAAAGCCGGCCGGGATTTGATCCTGGCGGGCGCGATCTTCTCGATCATGCTCAATCCACTGGTGTTCGCGGTGGTCGACTGGCTGACCGCGCGCCTCGAGAAGCCCGACGTCTCGTCGCCGGTAGCCGCGACGTCGGAAGCCATCCCGGTCACCGCACTGACCGACCATACCATCCTGGTCGGCTACGGCCGGGTCGGCAGCATCGTCGGCGACGCCCTGCATCGGCGCAACGCACCGTTCCTCGCGGTCGAGGCCTCCGACGATACGGTCGCAAAGCTGAGGCAGCGCGGAATAGAAGCCCTGATGGGCAATGCCGCGCGCGCCAGCGTGCTGCGGGCGACCAACCCAGCCGCCGCGCGATCGCTGGTGATCGCCATTCCGGAAGCCTTCGAAGCCGGACAGATCGTCGAGCAGGCACGCGCGGCCAACGCCGGCATCCAGATCATCGCGCGCGCCCATTCGGACGCCGAGGTCGACCATCTGAGGGGGCTCGGCGCCGATATCGTGATCATGGGCGAGCGCGAGATCGCCCGCGGCATGATCGAAGAGCTCGACAGGCATCCAAATGCCGCCACGCAAGATACGCGGACGGCCACGCATTCAGCGGCCTGAGCGCGCTCCGCGCGAGTGGAAAGGAGAACGGATGGCATTCAAGAGCCCGCATGTGGCGCTGGTGTCGTTCTCGGTCGAGATTGGCGCCGATGGCATGACCAACGTCATGCTGATCGAGACCGACCTGCATCTGAACGCCCGCCCTCCGGGCTATGATGCGGCCGCCGTGCAGCGGCTGGTGCGCGATGCGCGGGACTATCTTGCCGGCAACGCCGATCAGGTCGTCGCTCTGATCCGCCTGGTCTCCAACCGCGGCGGCCAGACCTGACAGCCATCAGCCGCCGAGGAACGCCGGCGCCAGGTCCTCCTGCACGATGATGCCGGCGGCTTCGGGCGTCAGCGCGCTGCCGACCAGGTCGAGATTCATCGCGGCTTCGAGCAGCATCGCGCGGACGTCGTCGGGCGTCAGCACGCCCTTTGCGACAAGCTTGCGCACCAAGGCCTGCAGGATGAGAACGTCGATCTGCCCGTGAGCAAGCGGAGCCGCCTTTTCGACCATGATCGTCTCCTGGATGATTTCCGTCGTCCAGCAGCAGCTAGGTGCCCTGGCGCGGCGATGACCGCTGCATGTCCTTCTGCAACAGCTCGAACGCCCGGCGCAGGCCGTGAAGCTGATCGACCAGATGCAGGATGACGTCGATGCCCTCGTCGTTGACGCCGAAATCGCCCTTCAGGTCGTGGATCAGATGCGCGCGGGCAACGTCGGTCTCGGAGAAGGTATCCTCGTCGGAGACCCGATCCGGAAGCAGCCACTGCTGCTCGATCCAGAACTCCAGGGTCCGTAGCTCCAGGCCCGCACTGCTCAAAAATTGCTGCTTGTTCATGACGCACCATCCTCGCGCGGATTGAATGCCTTGCGATCCCATTTCTCGACAAACGCCTCGAGCTCGGGATCGGGGCCCTTGGGCAGGACCACCTTGAGCCTGACGAACTCGTCGCCATGGCCGCCGCCGACATGCGGCGCGCCCTTACCGCGCAGCCGCATGGTGGTGCCGGTGTTCGATCCCTTCGGCACGGTCATGGTGACATCGCCGGTCGGTGTCGGAACGCGCACCTTGCCGCCGAGCACCGCCTCGGACAGCGAGATCGGCAATTCCAGCGAGATGTCGTCGCCCTCGCGCGTGAAGCGCGGGTCGGGGCGCACCTCGACCTCGATCAGCGCATCGCCAGGGCCGCCCTTGCCGGCGCCCGGCGCGCCCTTGCCGCGCAGACGGAGGATCTGCCCGTCGACGAGGCCCGGCGGGATCGTCACGTCGAGGGTGCCGCCGTCGGGCAAGGTCAGGCGCTTGCTCGCGCCCGTGATCGAGTCGGCGAAATCGACCGTCAGGCTGTAGTGCAGGTCGCGCCCGCGCCGGTTGGCGCGCGCCTGCTCGCTGCGCCGGAGCAGCTCGGCGAATGCATCGTCCGAATCCATGTAGTCGGCATAACCGGACGCGTCGGCGTAGGGATGAGCCTGGTCGGCGTTGGCAAAATCCCTGTAGTAGCGATGCTGCGGCCGTTCGGCACCGCTCGCATCGATCTCGCCGGCGTCGAAGCGCTTGCGCTTGTCGGCATCGCCAAGCAGATCGTACGCCGCCGTGACTTCCTTGAACTTCTCTTCGGCGGCCTTGTCACCGGGGTTGAGATCCGGATGCAGCTTCTTCGCCAGCTTCCGATAGGCCTTCTGGATATCGGCCGCCGACGCCGTCGCGGCAACGCCAAGAATCTCGTACGGACTTCGCACGGCAAGCTCCGCAACATCATGAGTTCTCCCCGAGCATGAGGGCGCAAAACTGCTGCATTTGCAATAATTGAATTTCACCTGCGCGGCGGCTGTCATCGGCCGGAACTTCGGTCATTGACTATGGCCGGAAACGATCACACGATGAGTCCAGGGTGGGTGGCCTGCCGAGCCGGCATTGCGGCTCGGCAGATCAAATGATGGATGTCATCGTTCCGCCATCTGTCGCCGGCGTGAATTGCGTGGCATGCAGGACTCTCGACAAGCAATTGCTGCCTTGAGGTGCCGCGATGAACATAGAGAAATACACCGACCGCCTGCGCGGCTTCATCCAGTCGGCACAATCGCTCGCAGTACGCGAGGGACATCAGCAATTCTCGACGCTGCACCTCCTGAAGGTGCTGCTCGACGACGATGAGGGCCTGGCGGCGGGCTTGATCGACCGCGCCGGCGGCAATTCGCGTGCGATCCTCAGGGCGACCGAGGAGGCGCTGGCGAAGGTGCCGAAGGTGAGCGGCGGCGGCGCCGGGCAGATCTATTTGGCACCGGAGACCGCGCGCGCCTTCGCCGCGGCGGAGCAGGCCGCCGACAAGGCCGGCGACAGCTTCGTCAGCGTCGAACGCCTGCTGCAGGCACTCGCGGCCGACCGCGACAGCGAGGCCGGCAGGCTGCTCGCCAAGGGCGGCGTCACGCCGCAGAACCTCAATGCCGCGATCAACGCGCTGCGCAAGGGCCGCACCGCAGACAGCGCCTCGGCCGAGAACGCTTACGACGCGCTGAAGAAATATGCCCGCGACCTGACCCAGGCGGCGCGCGACGGCAAGCTCGATCCGGTGATCGGCCGCGACGAGGAGATCCGCCGCACCATCCAGGTGCTGTCGCGGCGGACCAAGAACAACCCCGTGCTGATCGGCGAGCCCGGCGTCGGCAAGACCGCGATCGTCGAGGGCCTGGCGCTGCGCATCCTCAACGGCGACGTGCCGGAAAGCCTGCAGGACAAGGCGCTGCTCGCGCTCGATCTCGGCGCGCTGATCGCGGGCGCGAAATACCGCGGCGAGTTCGAGGAGCGGCTGAAGGCGGTCCTGCAGGAGGTGACGTCGGCGGAGGGCCGCATCATCCTGTTCATCGACGAGATGCACACGCTGATCGGCGCCGGCAAGGCCGACGGCGCGATGGACGCGTCCAACCTGTTGAAGCCCGCGCTCGCCCGCGGCGAGCTGCACTGCATCGGCGCGACCACGCTCGACGAGTACCGCAAGCATGTCGAGAAGGACGCGGCGCTGGCGCGGCGCTTCCAGCCGGTGTTCGTCTCCGAGCCGACGGTCGAGGACACCATCTCGATCCTGCGCGGCCTGAAGGACAAATACGAGCAGCATCACGGCGTCCGCATCGCGGATTCGGCGCTCGTTGCCGCCGCCACGCTGTCGAACCGCTACATCACCGACCGCTTCCTGCCCGACAAGGCGATCGATTTGATGGATGAGGCGGCGGCGCGGCTGAAGATGCAGGTCGATTCCAAGCCCGAGGAGCTGGATACGCTGGATCGCGACATCATCCGGCTGAAGATCGAGCAGGAAGCGCTCAAGAAGGAGACCGACCGCGGCTCGATGAGCCGGCTCGAGACATTGGAGAAAGACCTCGCCGAACTCGAGAAGCGATCGGCCGACATGACGACGAAATGGCGCAACGAGAAGAGCAAGCTCTCGGACGCGCAGAAGATCAAGGGCGAGCTGGAGCAACTGCGCACCGAGCTCGCCAATGCGCAGCGCCGCGGCGAATTCCAGAAGGCCGGCGAGCTCGCCTATGGCAAGATTCCCGAGCTGGAGAAACGGCTCGCCGCGATCGAGGCCAGCGAGACCTCCTCGGCGAGCGAGACCGTGACCGCCGACAATATCGCGCAGGTGGTGTCGCGCTGGACCGGCGTGCCGGTCGACAAGATGCTGGAGGGCGAAAAGGACAAGCTGCTGCGCATGGAGGAGATGCTCGGCAGGCGCGTCGTCGGCCAGGCGCCCGCGGTGCGCGCGGTCTCGACCGCGGTACGCCGCGCCCGCGCCGGCCTGCAGGACCCGAGCCGACCGATCGGCTCGTTCATGTTCTTAGGTCCCACCGGCGTCGGCAAGACCGAACTTGCAAAAGCGCTCGCCGAATATCTGTTCGACGACGAGACCGCGATGATCCGCCTCGACATGTCCGAATACATGGAGAAGCACTCGGTGGCGCGGCTGATCGGTGCGCCGCCCGGCTATGTCGGCTATGACGAGGGCGGCGCGCTGACCGAAGCGGTGCGGCGGCGGCCCTACCAGGTGGTGCTGTTCGACGAGATCGAGAAGGCGCACCCAGACGTGTTCAACGTGCTGCTGCAGGTGCTGGACGACGGCCGCCTCACCGACGGCCAGGGCCGCACCGTCGATTTCCGCAACACGCTGATCATCATGACCTCGAACATCGGCGCGGAATATCTGGTCAACCAGCCGGAGGGCCAGGATACCAGCGCCGTGCGCGAGCAGGTGATGAACATGGTGCGCGCGCACTTCCGTCCGGAATTTCTCAATCGCGTCGATGAGATCATCCTGTTTCACCGGCTGCAGAAGAGCGAGATGGGCCGGATCGTCGAGATCCAGTTCGCGCGGCTCAGGAGGCTGCTCGAGGATCGCAAGATCGAGCTGCAGCTCGATCCGAAGGCGCGCGACTGGCTGGCGGAGAAAGGCTGGGACCCGGCCTACGGCGCCCGCCCCCTGAAGCGGGTGATCCAGCGCAGCGTGCAGGACCCGCTGGCCGAGATGATCCTCGCCGGCGAGGTGCGCGACGGCTCGCAGGTGAACATCTCCGCGACCAAGGCAGGCCTCACCTTCAACGGCAGGAAGCCGGAGAGCACCGCGGCGGACGAATTCGAATCGGTGTGAGACGCGCGAATTTTATCGACGATGCACGATGTCGTCGCCGCGTCGTCTGCCGACATCATATGCTGCCCTTGTCAAGGTTCCCGTTGCGTGCTCCTGTTGCGCATGCTGGCTGCCCGGCCCTGCCCCCTGTCGCGTGAAAGTGCCGTCCAGTAAGGAGAGATGCGTGCCATCAGCCGTTCCGCAACCGGTCGCTGCGAAGCTGACGCGCGCCGCCATCTTCCTTGCCGTCACGATCAAGCCCGATCCGGCGTTCGACGCGGTGGTGCGGTCGCTGTGCGGTGATCTCACCGCCCTGGTGCGCGCGGTGGGATTTCGCGATCTCGAGGGCCGGCTGTCCTGTGTGATGGGGATCGGCTCCGATGCCTGGGACCGGCTGTTCGGCGCGCCGCGGCCGCAGCATCTGCATCCGTTCCGCGAGATCCGCGGCGTTCACCACGCGGTGGCGACACCGGGCGACCTATTGTTTCACATCCGCGCCGTGCCGATGGATTTGTGCTTCGAGCTGGCGACACAGATCATGACGCGGCTGGGCGATGCGGTCGCCTCGGCCGACGAGGTGCACGGCTTCAAATATTTCGACGAGCGCGACCTCCTGGGCTTTGTCGACGGCACCGAGAATCCGGAGGATCAGGCAGCGTTCGACGCCACCATTATCGGCGACGAGGACGCGGCGTTTGCCGGCGGCAGCTACGTCATCGTGCAAAAATACCTGCACGATCTGGCGAAGTGGAATGAAGTTCCGGTCGAGATGCAGGAGAAGATCATCGGCCGCACCAAGCTGTCCGACATCGAGCTCGACGACGCGGTGAAGCCGAGCTACGCGCACAACGCCCTGACCACGATCGTGGAGAACGGCGAGGAGCTCGACATCGTCCGCGACAACATGCCGTTCGGCAACATCAGCAAGGGCGAGTTCGGCACTTATTTCATCGGCTACGCCAGGTCGCCGCAGCGGATCGAGCAGATGCTGCAAAACATGTTCGTCGGCAAGCCGCCGGGCAATTACGACCGCCTGCTCGACTTCAGCCGCGCCGTCACCGGCATGCTGTTCTTCGTGCCGTCGGCGACCTTCCTGGAGGACGCGGCGAACGTCGTGCCCGCGCCCGCGCAACCAGCGCTGGATGACGATCAGGCCGGCCAGACAGAAGCACCACGAATACCGCCGTCCGACGGCTCGCTCGGAATCGGCTCACTGAAAGGAGAGGCTTGATATGAATAACCTCCATCGGGGACTTGCTCCCATCTCGGACGCGGCATGGGCCCAGATCGAAGAGGAAGCCTCCCGCACGCTGAAGCGTCATCTTGCGGCGCGCCATGTCGTCGACGTCGACGGCCCGAAGGGCGTCGACTTCGCCGCGGTCGGTACCGGCCATCTCAAGCAGATCGCGACGCCGGGCAGCGGCGTCGAAGCGAACCAGCGCGACGTCAAGGCGCTGGTCGAGCTGCGCGTTCCGTTCGAGCTGTCGCGCGCGGCGATCGACGATGTCGAGCGCGGCGCCAATGATTCCGACTGGGACCCGCTGAAGGAAGCGGCGCGGAAGATCGCCTTCGCCGAGGACCGCGCCGTGTTCGACGGTTACGCCGCCGCCGGCATTCAAGGCATCCGCCAGGGCACCAGCAACCCGGTGCTGACGCTGCCGTCGAGCGTCAAGAACTATCCCAGCGTGGTGGCGCAGGCGGTCAGCCAGCTGCGGCTGGCCGGCGTCAACGGCCCCTACACGCTGCTGCTCGGCACCGAGCCCTACACCGCGATCGGCGGCGCCACCGACGACGGCTATCCGGTGCTGCAGCACATCCAGCGCCTGGTCGACGGCAAGATCATCTGGGCGCCCGCGATCGAAGGCGGCGTCGTGCTGACGACGCGCGGCGGCGACTTCCAGCTCTCGATCGGCCAGGACCTCTCGATCGGCTATCTCAGCCATACGGCGACCGCAGTTCAGCTCTACTTCCAGGAGACGATCACCTTCCTGATGCTGACCAGCGAGGCGTCGGTGGTGCTTGCGCCGGAGGCGAAGAAGCCTGCCTGACGGGCGGCGTCACATCAGGCGGCCTCGGCTGCCTTGCGGGGGATGTCGTTCACACGCGGAATGGAGAGGAGTTGTGCCATGCAGGACTACGATCTCTACATCAACCCGAAGAAGGCATCGGTCGGGCTCTATGTCCGCAAGGGCGCAGGCCTGCCCGACCTTGCCGACCCCAAGGAATGGGTGTTCGACGGCACCTCCGCACAGGCCAGTCTGCCGCCCGAGCTCGTGAAAGAGGTCGAGGCCAACGGCCACGCCTTCCGCGATATGGATTGAGCGCCGGTCTCGGCGCTCGTATCTCACGTGTCATACTTCGCCGGTCTTGGCGCGGTCTCCGGCATCAGGCTCATCGCGATGAGCCCGACCACGGCCGCGAGCAGCAGGTACCAGGACGGCGCCAGCGGATCGCCGGTGACGTGCAGGAGCCACGTCACCACGAGCTGCGCGGTGCCGCCGAAGCTCGCGATCGCAACCGCATAGATGGTCGCGAACACGCCGCCGCGGATGCTCTGCGGCAGCGCTTCGGTGAAGGCGGCATAGAACGCGGTGAACGGCAGCGAGCCAATGAACGACACGATGCCGAAGCCGAACAGCAGCGACCACGCGCCGGGGGCCTGCACGATCCACAGGAAGGCGGGATAGGTCAGCACCAACACCACGAGCTGCGGCCAGATCATGATCGGCTTGCGCCCGAAGCGGTCGGCGAGCCAGCCGCCGAGCAGCGCGCCGATCACCTGCAGACCGTTGCTCACCAGCGAGACCGTGAAGGCCAGCGACGGCGCCACGTGCAGCGTGGTCTTGGCGTAGGTCGTCATATACTGGGTGACGTAGGTCGAGATCGTGCCGCTGGCCAGGATCATCACCGCCAGCACGATGACGCGCAGATGCCGGCGCGCCAGCTTGAGGTGGCTCGAGCGCTCGGCGATATCAGCCGCGTGCGCGCCGTGCGGGATCGTCTCGGGCAGCGTGCGGCGCATCCAGATGCCGAACGGCAGGCAGACGGCCCCGATCAGGAACGCGACGCGCCAGCCATAGGCTTGCAGCATGTCCGGCGCCATCGTGCTGCTCAGGACGACGCCGACCAGCGCGCCGGCGGTTGCCGCGATCTCCTGGCTGGCCGGCTGCCAGGCCACCACGAGGCCGCGATCCCTGGGCGGGGCGATCTCGATCAGATAGGCGGTAGTCGGCCCGACCTCGCCGCCGAGCGCAAATCCCTGCACCATCCGCGCCACGATGACGATGATCGGGGCCACGATGCCGATCGCCGCATAGGACGGCGTCAGCGCGATGGTCAGGATCGCCGCCCCCATCAGCGCAAAGCTCAGCAGCATGGCCGGCCGCCGGCCGACGCGATCGGAGAAGATGCCGAGCACGATGCCGCCGATCGGCCGCGTCAGGAACCCGGCGCCGAAGGTCGCGAGCGACAGCATCAGGCTGCCGTATTCGCTCGTGGCCGGAAAGAAGGTGTGGCCGATCTCGGTCGCGAAGAAGCTGTAGGTGATGAAGTCGTAGAACTCCAGCATGTTGCCGATGGTCGCGGCAAAGGCTGCGCGTCTGACGTCGAACTCTTGCTTGATCTCGCTGTCCGGCAACAAATCTCGGTTCCTTGTAGACGCGCCGCGGCGGAGTATTATTCCTCCGGCCATGCCGGGCAAGGCATGGCAACCCCTGCGCGATCGCATACGGGTTGCAATCGACAAGGACAAAGGTCATGGCGTCCGACAAACTATTCGTCAATGCACGATTCGGCGATGGCGCAAGCCACACCATGCTGGTTCGCAACGGCCGCATCGTTGCAATCGATGGCAACAGCGAACAGCCCGACGCGACCGAGATCATCGATCTCGGCAATGCGCTGGTCGTTCCCGGCTTCGTCGAGGGGCACATCCATCTCGACACCAGCTTCTACGGCGACGCCTGGCGGCCGCACAAGCCGTGCACCAACGGTTTCAACGTTCACGAACGCGTGGCCTTCCAGGCCGAGAATCTCGCCGCTGCCGCGCCGATGGACGTGCGCGCGCGGAACCAGCTCGATCTGTGCATCGGCCACGGCACGACGCACATGCGCAGCCATGTCATGGTGGATGGTTCGGTGGGCCTGACGTCGCTCGAGACCGTCCTGAAAGTCCGCGAGGAATACAGGGGCCTGATCGACATCCAACTCGTGGCTTTTCCCCAGAGCGGCATCCTCAGCAGTCCCGGCACGCCGCAACTGCTCGACGAGGCGATCGGGCTCGGCGCTGACGTCGTCGGTGGTCTCGATCCCGCGAGTTTCGACCGCGATGTCGAGGGGCACCTCAATGTCGTGTTCGGCGTGGCGCAGAAGCACGGCGTCGATGTCGATATTCATCTTCACGATGGCGGCATGCTCGGCGCGTTCGAGGTCGAGCAGATCGCGGCGCGGACGCGCGCGCTCGGCATGGCGGGCCATGTCGCGGTCAGTCACGCCTACGGGCTCGGCGACATCCCCGCCGATGCACTGAAGAAGACCGCCGACATCGTGGCGCGCTCAGGCGTGGCGATCATGACCAATGCGCCGGGCAGCCGGCCGTTTCCGCCCGTCGCCCTGCTTCGCAACGCCGGCGTCACCGTGTTCAGCGGCAACGACAACATCCGCGATTCCTGGTGGCCCTATGGCGACGGCGACATGTTGGGACGCGCGATGATGATCGGATACCGCAGCGGCTTCTACACCGACGAGGAGCTCGCCGTCGCGTTCGATCTCGTCACCGCGGCCGGCGCCCGGGCGCTAGGACTTGAAGACTACGGCCTGCAGGTCGGCGCCAAGGCCGACTTCGTCACGCTGAACGCGGCGCATGTCCAGGAGGCCGTGGTCGCGCGGCCGTCGGGCCGCGCGGTGTACAAGGGCGGAGTTCTCACGGCGCGCGACGGTCAGGTCGTCACAGGTGGCGCGCGCTCCTGACGCGAATGCCGGCAGCTGCGCTTGGTGGGATGAGTCGGATATCGCTTCGCTCCGTCATCCGATGGAGCGCGTGACATCGGCGCATTTTCCACTGTCATCACAAATCGTAGAACAGCTCAGTCGCGCTTGGGAAACGACGGCCGGGTCTTGTTGAACAGCAGGTAGAGCGCGTGCGGATTGGTGGTGAGGTAGCGCCAGAACAGCCGGCGCGGCTCGAGCCAGAGCCGCCAGGCCCATTCGAGCCCGACCATCTGCATCCACCGCGGGGCGCGCGAGCGTGAGCCCGACAGGAAGTTGAACAATCCGCCCGAGGTCTTGATGACGCCGACATTGCCGAGCTGTGGCATGAACTCGTCGACGAAGGCCTGCTCATAGGGCACGCCGAGCGCGACCCAGAGGAAGTCGGGCGCCAATGCGTTGATCTCCTCGACCTTGGCGCGCAGCGCCTCGCCGCGCAGATAGCCGTGCGAGTGGCCGACGATCTTCAGGTTCGGATACGCCCTGCGGACGTTGGCGACGGCGGTCTTGTTCTCCGCCTCGTCCGCGCCGAACATGTAGAAGGTCAGGCCGAGCTCCTCGGCCTTGCGCGCAACGACGTGGAACAGGTCGGTGGTCGCGACGCGTTCGGGGAGCGGATTCGGCGAGCGCAGCTTCGACACCATGACCAGCGGCTGGCCGTCGGCATTGATCAGGTCGGCGGCGCGGAACAGCCGGTCGGTGATCGGCTCGCTCGAGCAGCGCGACAGCACCTCGCCATTGGCCGAGGTCAGGTACAGCGGCCGGTTGACCCGCCGCTTCGGGTACACCGCGTCGACCATGAAGTTGGCGGTCTGTTCGCAGTCGAGCACGGCAAGCCGCAGCCCGCCCACGCTGGCGCGAACAACGTCGGCGGTCGCAGCGCGGCCGACAGGGTTGATCCGGCGCTCAGTCATATCAGCGGCCTCGCCCCGTGCCGATCGAAGGTCCGACGTGTCCGCGGCGGATTCCGATTTTGTGCCACGCGGAGTGTTGCAAATCCGGACAAGCGGAGCAGCCGTGTCGGAATTGGCACGCCGAGCCCGGTCGCGATCCTGTCGCGCGGGCGAAATTGCGTGCGAAACGCGGGCGTTTTGACTGTGACTCAACATTTCACCAAGGACTCCCATACTTCCGGGTCCCTTACTGCAACATCCGGTCCAGAGCAGCCATGGCGCGTACCGCGGCGATCGGTTCAACCCCGTCAAGATTTCATTAAGGATAACGCCGGGGCATGATCGCCAACGACGTCTCTGGAACGGCAGGCGGTGAAGCACGCGCGCCGGCGCACAAGCGGGGCGACGCAGACATACGAGGCAACGATCCGGGCAAGACGTTAATACAAATCGCATTCCGCCGGTGCGTCAACCCGCCGCTCTCTGCTATAACGCCGCAGCGTCGGCTTGGCGGGCGCGCTCATACCGGCGATCGTTTGGTTTCACATGATTCAGAATGATGATGCGTTCGATGTCTGCATCGACGACACATTCGACTTCCTGTCTCGAGAATATGCCGAACTGTTCAAGGGTTCGGACGCCACCGCGTTTCAGCATCCGCTGTGGCTGGACAGCCTCTACCGCAAGCTTGCCACCGCCATGGCGGCGAAGCCGCTGGTCGTCGTCGTTCGCCGCCGCGCCGGTGGCGCGCTGGCGGCGGTGCTGCCGCTGCTGCGCGTGCGGCGCGGCCCGATGCGGACGATCGAATTCGCGGACCTGCGCGTCTCCGATTACCTGGCGCCGGTCTGCACGGTGAAGACGTTCGCCGATCTGCTCCGCGACGAAGCCGCATGCCGGAAGCTTCGGCAGCTGCTTCGGCCGTTCGACCTGCTGCGCGTTCCCAAGCTGCTCGACGCAAGGATGCCGATCGAGACCCTGCTCGGGGCGCCGCACCGCGTCTCGATGGACACCAACGCCTATGCGACGGTGCTGACCGCGCCGTTCGAGCAGTGGCAGATCAACGCGCTCGGAAAGTCCTATCAGAAGGAGCTCGCCAAGAAATGGCGTCAGATCCATAGGAAGGGCAATCTGACATTCTCCTGCTGCAATGACAGCAGCTCCATCCGCGAGGCCATGGAGACGATGAAGAAGTTCCGCGGCCCGCGGTTTCACGCCCAGGGCGACGGCGACCTGCTGCAGCGTCCGGAATATTTCGACTTCTACTCCGACGTGGCGCTTCGCGGTCTCGGCTCGTTCTCGCGCCTCTACGCCATGAAGATGGACGGCAACGTGATCGCGACCGCGCTGGGACTATCGCACCGCGACAGCCTGCTCGTGATCATGACCGGGTTCGACATCGAGGGATACAAGAGCCAGTCGATCGGCGCACTGACCTTTGAAAGCGTCGCCAGGGATTGCATCGCGCGCGGCGACCAGGTGCTGGATTTCACCATCGGCGACGAGCCGTACAAGAAGCAGTTCGGCGGGCAGCCGACCCCGATGTCGAGCGTAACGCAATCCGGCAGCACCGCGGGCGCGATCGCCCTGCTTGCGCTGAAGCAGGCGCCGTGGATCAAGCAGGCCGCCAAGCGCGTGGCCGAGCTCAGGATGTCGCCGATCAGCACATCGACCTGGACACGCTAACTCGCGACAGGGTCGGTTCGAACCGCCGTCCCGCATCAGTTCCTTTTGAGCCTGATCTTCTGAAAGGCCGCGCTAGCCGGCTATCGGAGCGCACCCCGGACGCGCGCGATCCAGCCCGGCTGAATCCGGTCGATTCGGTACGCGATCATGCGCCGCAGGAAATGCAGCCGCCGGCGCAGGCTCCACTTCACATCGTTGCTCAGCGTCAGGGCTTGCCGGAAGAACGCCATCTGCAGGGAGTAGCGGTCGGCGGCGAGCTTGTCGCGGTCGGAATAGAACTGCGCGATCTTCTCCATGCCCATGCCGTCGGTCTCGAGCCAGCGCGGCACATATTCCGTGCACAGACGTTCGACATCGACCAGCAGCCGGCCGAAGCCGGTTCCGGCGGCGGGGCAATTGGTCTGGAACGCATCGCCGATCAGCACGACGCCGGGCTGCAGATGTCCCTCGACCGCCGACAGGTCCATCACCCAGTTCTGTACCGGTCCGACGACATCGAAATCCCCGAGATAGCGCTGCAATCCCGGCATCAGGCGCAGCAGCGTGCGCCTGGTATCGCGACGCAGGTCGCGCATGATCGGATCGTTCGGATCGCGGAACATGAACAGGTTCGCCCGCATGCCGGTCGCCACCGGAAACAGGCTGAGATAGTCGACGCCGTCACCGGTCTGTTCGCCATAGCAGGTCAGCGCCTCGAAGCCGAACGGCGCATTGTCCGGACGCGCGATCATGAAGCCGAACGAGACCGAATGGCGCTCGGCAATGATCCGGCGCTGAATCCCAAGGCTGTATCCCAGCGCATTCGCCATGCCGGTCGCGATGATGACGAGGCGCGAGGTGACACGCCTTCCCGACGCCAGTTCGAGATGTTGACGATCGTCGCTGCAGCTGACCTTGGTCACCTGATCGAACATGACGCTGGATGGGTCAGACGTCAGGCCACGGGCCATGTGGACGATGCTGGCATAGGAAAACCCGTAGGCCTGGCCGACGCTGACATCCACCAGTTTGCCTTGCTTGATATTGATGATCCGGCCGTATGGGGAGCCGACGGCCTCCATGCCGTCAATGAAACCGAGTCGGCGGATGAGATCGAGCTGCTGGCCGCCGATCTTCTCGACGCGGAATTCGTCCGGCGGGACGGTGCGCTTGTCGATCAGGGCGACCCGGTATCCGGCTCGCACCAAGACGGCGCGTGCAAGCGACCCTGCCACCCCGGCGCCGACGATGGCGACGTCTACGTCGATGGTTTCGGCCTCGGGATTTGCGACCGACCTGGCAATGCTTTCGTCAACAATCATTTATTTCCGCTCCGCGGTGACTGCCGGCGGAACTGCAATATCCTTGCCTGCCGTGCCGGGCCGCGGGATTGGACGCTGCGCGTTCGGCATTCAGGTTAACGGTGCCGCCGAGACCGCT
Source organism: Bradyrhizobium semiaridum (assembly GCF_020329505.1). Lineage (GTDB taxonomy): Bacteria > Pseudomonadota > Alphaproteobacteria > Rhizobiales > Xanthobacteraceae > Bradyrhizobium > Bradyrhizobium semiaridum. The sequence continues at coordinate 208,466 of NZ_JAGKJJ010000007.1, read as the reverse complement.
GACGCAGCCCTCCCGGCACGCGGCTTGCACCTCAACGCGCGTCATGAAGCGGTATTTGCTGAAGGTTCTGTTGCCGGATGATCGGTCTACGGCTCGATTTCGCCCCTCGGGGCGTGCGGTCACGCGCTTTCGATGCTCCCTCCGTTCCGTCGGTGCTGTCGCGCCAGCGGTCCGGTATGGCCTCTGCCTGCGCCGTTTGGAGACAGCGGAGAAACAGCCGTTCCAGAATGGAGCAAGACGGCCCGGCCTGCATCGGTGCGAGCCTAGCCAAGACTAACGGAATCTCAGCAAGATTTCATTAACACTCCAGAATGCACCGAGTGGTACGCTCAACAGCTTGACAGGATTGCGACCCTGGCCGTCATGTTTTCCTCACTTCTCCAACTGATGCGGCGCGATGTGACGCGCGGCATGGCCGGCACCATCCTGCTCAAGGTCGGCAGCGGTGGGCTTGCGTTCGCGCTGTTCTCGCTGGCTGCGCGAACCATGTCGCCCGACGCGTTCGGCGATTTCGCCACCTGGCTTTCCGTTGCCCAGATGGCCTCCGTCGTCGGTCTGGTCGGCCAGGAGCTGCTGCTGGTCCGCTTCCTCAACGAGTATCAGGTGCGGGGCGAGGCCGATCTCACCAAGGGTGTGCTGCTGTCCAGCCTGAGGAACTCCGCGATCGGCATGCTGATCGCGATCGCCGCCATCTCGGCCGCGGCGTGGCTTCGCGGCGAGTGGTGGCTGATGATCCTCGCGGTCGCCGCGTTCACCGCTGTCAATGCCGGCCTGATGCTCGGCAGCCAGACTGCGCGAGCACTGGTCAGCATCCTGATGGGCGAAGGCAACCGCGAGTTCTTCTGGCGGGTCGCCGTCGTCCTGCTGCTGATCGCGGCGCTGTTCGGTCACCGGCAACTCAGCCCCACCGAAATGCTGACGGCGATGACGGCGGCCATGTTCGTCGGACTGCTCGTACAGATCGTTGCAATCGTGCGCGCGCTGCCGAACCTGCGTGAGGTGACCGCCCGTTCCGAGCCGTCGCGCTGGCGAACGAGCGGGTTCCGCTACTGGCTTGCCTCGATTCTCGAGGCGGCAAACCAGTATTTCGATGTCATCCTGGTCTACTGGATGCTCGATCCGGCAACCGCCGGCATCTACTTCGCGGCCTCCCGCCTCGCCAACATCTTCGCCATGCTCTCGGCCGCGCTGTACACCTTCGGCGCACGGCGGCTGCCTTCGCTGTACTTCAGCCAGAATTTCCGCGGGCTCGAGCATACGCTGAAGTTGATGGCGGAGGTCACCGCGCTTTGCGTCGTCACCGGGCTGGTGATCGTCTGGGTCGGTGCGCCGCATTTGCTGGGCCTGTTCGGGCCGCATTTCGCCGAGCAGAAGTGGGTGCTGATCGTGCTTGCGCTCGGGACGGCGATTCAGGCGGCCGGCGGTCCATCGGCGACGATCCTCCAGTTGACCGGACACGAGCGCGAATACGTTCCCGTCCTTGTCGCGAACGTCACGCTGCGGCTCGCGGGATTTCTCGTCCTGATCCCCTGGCTCGGCGTGCTCGGCGCCGCGATCTCGGCCACCGTGTCGCTGACGCTCGCCACCGTCGCGCTCAACGTGCTGTGCCGCCGGCGGGCCGGCGTTGACCCTTCGGTTCTGGCGCTATTTCACCTTGGATCTTCGAAAGCCGGCGGCTATCGGGTTCGCGTTGCAGACACGAACGAGTGAGCTCGATCGCTGCGATCAGCAATGGAAGCGGAAGAAGGGTCGGACGCACCGGCGGCGTCGCCGGCGAAACGATCTTGGCCTGGGAGTTCAACAGCCGGCGCTGCTCTTCGCTCGTCTTGTAGCGCGACAGGAACTGCTCGTAGATGTTCTTGTTGGCGTCCGCATCGCGTTGCAGGTCCTGCAGCCTGACCAGCGCCTGGCCGTCGACCAGGATCTGCGATTCGGCAGCCTTCAGCTGATCTTCCAGCGCCTTCTGCTGGTCGCGCTGGGTGTCGTTATTCCGACTTCCGCAACGCAAATATCTATAGTTAATCGCCGGTTACCCTTACTTTCCGCGGCCGTAACCAATTACTTAACGAGCCGTCTGTAGTCTTGCCCGTGAGACGATCCATTGCCATCCACGACCAACGTTTGATTGCCCTAAATGAGCAGTAACCTCAACACGCGCTACCCGGTGCACGATCGACCGTCGCGTGATACGGACAGAAACAAAAGTAGAGGGGGCGGATCCACTCCTTCAACGGGTGAGGACTCGGTGCTCCATTTCACGCCAGTCACGGAATTGCGCGCGGTGCCGGCCGTATCACCCGCTCGGCCGGAGCACGGCAGGCGTGCGCGGCGCATCCTCCTGGTGCAAACCCAGGCCGAGAACGCCGGCGCGCAGGAGATTTCGCGGCTGCTCGGCGCCGGCCTCACCGCGCGCGGCTATGACGTCGCCAACCTGTTCTTCTTCCGCAAGTCGGACTCCTTCGACGAGCCGCCCAATACGTTCTACTGCGCACAAAGCCGGCCCGGAAATCCCGTGGCGCTGCTGCGCATGCTGTGGACCCTCGCCGGTCATATCAGGACCATCAGGCCTGACGTCGTCCTGACCTTCCAGCACTTCGGCAATGTCATCGGCGCCGGCGTGTCGCGCCTCGTCAGTCGCGCTCCCGTGATCGCCAATCAGGTGTCCTCGGCGATGTCGATGAGCTGGCCGGTTCGCGCCGCCGACATCGTCATGGGAAGCGTCGGCTTCTTCCAGTGCATCACGTTGAACTCAAAGGATATGGAGCGCGAATACGCGCGGTATCCCGCCCCTTATCGTGCGCGCATGAAGCATGTGCCGCACGGCTTCGACGACAAGTCGCGCAGCCTGCCCAAAGAGATCGCCCGGCAGCAGTTCGAGCTGCCGGCGGATCGCGTCCTGCTCGGCTGCGCGGCGCGGCTGCATCCGCACAAGCGGCTCGACGCAGCGATCCGCCTGCTCGCCGGCGAGCCGTCATGGCACCTGGCGCTCGCGGGCCAGGGCGCGGATGAAGCCCGGCTACGAGCGCTGGCCGACGGGCTGAACGTCTCCGACCGGCTGCACTTCATCGGGGAAATTCCGCCGAGCCGCATGTCGGACTTCCTGGCCTGCCTCGACGTATTCGTGTTTCCCTCGCAGGCCGAAACCTTCGGCCTTGCCGCGGTCGAAGCCGCCAGCGCCGGCATTCCCTGCGTCGTGAACGACCTTCCTGTTCTGCGCGAAGTTCTGTCCTTCGAAGGAAAGCCCGCGGCCATCTTTGTCGACGCGGCGAACCAGGCCGCGCTGTCAGCCGCGGTCTCCGGAATTTTGACCGATCAATCGCTCCGCGACAGGTTGCGGCAAAGCGCCGAGGGACTGAGGTCGCGCTATTCGCTCGACAGCATGATTGAGGAATACGTCCAGATTCTCGACGCGGCCCTTGCAAGAGGCACGCATTAGACGGATGGGCCGGACATGATCATCCAGTTTCGTTGCGAACGTGAGCATGCCCGGCGCTGGATGTGCCGGGAGACGCTGCGCGTCAATGGCGAGGATGTTCCCGTTCAGATCGCCTGGACCGCAACTGTGGAGGCACGGCCGGCGGGCCTCGAAGCGCTGTTCGCGCTCGAACGGCTGCTGCTGCGCAAAGGCAAGGCCGGCGGCGCCGACGCGCTGCGTGAAATTCCGCAACGATCGCCGGCCGAGGCCGGCCATGCCGACGTGGTGGTCGATTTCACCGGCGCCGCGCGCGATCCGAACTGTTCCGCCGGGCTCTATCTTCGCCCATGGTTCAATGGGGCGGCGGGTGAAAACGCCGCGCTCGCGGCGATTCTCGCCGGCGACCTGCCCGTCATCGAGATCGTCAACGAGGCCGACGGCACCGTCATGGACCGCGGTCATCCGTCCGCGGAAACCGCTGATGGCCTGAGCGGCGGGCTCGATACGGTGATGGCCCGGACCCTGTCCATGCTGGCGGTGGTTCTGTCGGGCGCTCCGCGGCTGGTGCCGCAGTTCGCTCGTCCGACCGGCGCTGCGCTAAAGCCCGCGCCGTATGTCCTGCGCGGCCTGGCCGCGTCGATCGCGAAGGAGATCTACCGCCTCTGCTGCTACGCGCCGCACTGGCATGTTGGCTGGCGCTACAGCGAGAACACCAATGTCTGGCGCACCGGCGATCTGTCCGGGCCGGCCTGGCAGGTGCTTGATGATCCCGGTCACCGCTTCTACGCTGATCCGTTCCCGGTCAAATGGCAGGGACGCACATTCGTCTTCTTCGAGGACCTCGACCACCGCGTCGGCAAGGGCACCATTTCCGCGGTCGAATTCGACGGCAACGGGCCGGTCGGCAGCACGGTGCCGGCGCTGGAAGAGCCCTGGCATCTGTCCTATCCGTTCCTGATCGAGCACGACGGCGAATTGTGGATGATCCCGGAAAGCACCGCGCATCGCGACGTTCCGCTCTACAAATGCGTTCGCTTTCCGGACAAGTGGGAACGTCATGCGACGCTGCTGTCCGGGCTCGAACTGGCCGACGTGACCATCACGCAGCACAACGGCCTGCACTACATGTTCGGCGCCTGGCGCGACGGCACCGGCGGATATTCCGACACGCTGGCGATCTATTACGCCGAACAGCTGTTCGGCCCCTGGCTGCCGCATGCAAGCAACCCGATCCTGATGGACCGCGCAACCACGCGCCCGGCGGGCAACTTCGTGACCATCAACGGCTCGCTGTGGCGTCCGGTGCAGGATTGCTCGACCGGATATGGCGCGGCGCTGGGGCTTGCGGAAATCCTCGAACTGTCGCCGACGACGTACCGGCAGGCGGTGCGCCACCTGATCAAGCCGGGTCCGCTGTGGACCGGACGGAAGCTGCACACGCTCAACCGCTGCGGCCCGCTCGAGGTGATCGACGGATCGCGGGTTCAGCCCAAGACCGCGGGGCTGCTGAGCGGAGTTCGTCCCCGCGACCGGTCATCGAACGGCGATGGCAGCGCGCGCTGGCAAAGCCGCTCGCAAGGCAGCTTCACCAGCGCGTAGGTGCTCGCACCGCGCGTCAGTCGAGGTCGGCGCTGAGCACGCCGCCGAACTGCTCCCAGGAGCTTCCGGTCCAGCGTTGCAGCTGAAGCTGCGTATAGGCCATGCTGTTGTCCGGCCCGGTGTCGATTGCAATGCCCGGCATCAGCGTCGGCAGCACCAGGGCCTTGATGCTGCGCGCCTGCCTGACGATGTTCTCACGCGACAGGTCGTCGCCGCACTGCTTCAACACCTGCTCCAGGATCTGGCCCTGCTGCGTGCCGAACAGATAGTTGTTGTCGCCGATATCGGCGCCGGGCAGATATTTCTCGAAGTGGGCGTGGTACCACTTCATGCCGGGATCCTCGGCCCATCTCTTGTCATTCGGATCCTTGGTCACGGTGGCGGCGACGACACCGACCGCCTTGTCGGCTCCGGCCGGCACGATGGTGGCGGAGACCGAGCTCGACACGTAGTTGATGATGATGAGCGGCGACCAGCCGATCTCGTTCGCCTTCTTGATCGCCTGTGCCGTGAATTTCGGCGTGCCGGCGATCAGGAACGCCTGGGCGCCCGACGACTTCAACGCCACCACGCGGGATTCGATGGTCGGCTCGGTGACCTCGTAGGGCGACGTCACCACCTTCCTGTCGAACTCGCCCTTCAGCGCCTCCTTGAACGCGGCGACGAAATCGCGGCCGAGATCGTCGTTCTGGTAGAGGATCGCGATCTTCGCATCGGGCGCGGTCTGGGTGATGTATTTGGCGTAGATGCGTCCCTCGGTGCTGTAGCTCGGCAGCCCCGTCGTCGTCATCGGAAATTCGGCGAAGTTCGCGAACTTGGTGGCGCCACTGACGACGAAAAGATGCGGCACCTTCTTTGCCGTCACGTATTTGATGGTGGCGCCGATGCCGGGCGTGCCGAGCGGGCTGAACAGGAACGCCACCTCGTCGCTCTCGATCAGCTTCCTGGTCTGCTCGACGGCCTTCGGCGGCGTGTAGGCGTCGTCATAAGTGATCAGGTTGATCTTGCGGCCGTTGATGCCGCCGCGGTCATTGACCGAGTTGACGTAGGCGATCAGCCCCTTGCCGGTGTTGCTGAGCGGCGAGGCCGGGCCGCTGAACGGAAACGTCGCCCCGACCTTGATCTCCGACTCCGAGACGCCGGGCGTCTGCGCCACGGCGGCGCCAGCGGCGAGCGAGGCCAGCACCGCCGCGGACAGCGCAATCGTCTTCAACATGATCAACTCCTCCCAAATCTATTTGCGAATTGAGCGCTGCCGCGCGGCGGCTACCAGCTCTCACCAAACGGCCTGATCTCGACGTTGAACGACCATGCGCTGCGGTCCTGATGCACGGTGTGCCAGACCTCATCCGCGATCGCGCTCGGCTTGATAAAGAAATCGTCCGGCCGCTCCGGCCAGCGCCTCCGCGTCCAATCCAGGTCGATCACGGCATCGATCACGACATAGGCGACGTGGACGCCTTGCGGGCCGAGATCGCGTGCCATCGCTTCGGCGAGGATCCTCTGCGCCGCCTTGGTCGGCGCAAAGCCGGCGAAGCCGGCCTTGCCGCGCAGCGCCGAGGTGTTGCCGGTCGCGACGATGGCGCCCTTGCCAGCGCCGATCATCGCCGGGGCAAACCGCCGCGCCAGGTACAACAGCCCCATCGTGTTGACCTGGAAGTTGCGATTGAGGATCTGCGGATCGATCTCGCGGAAGGTGCCGAACGCACCGTCGACGGCGTTGTGGATGACGACCTCGGGGCTGCCGAGATCGCGCTCCACAGCGGACGCCATCGCCTCGATCTGCGCGGCATCGGACACGTCGCACCGATACGCCTTGGCGCCCTGCAGCTCGTTCGCGAGCGCGGTCAGCCGCTCCTCGTTCCGCGCCAGCATCGCGACGCGATAGCCGCCTTCGGTGAACCTCCGGGCAAGCGCGGAACCGGTGCCCGGGCCGACGCCGGATATCAGACAGACTGGTGCGGTCATGCGAACGATCTCCGTGCTGCGGCGTGGTCAGGCGGCAGCCTTCGACAACAGTTTTTCGACGTAGGGCTTGAGCTCCGGGCTGAAATGCTCATGCGCAATCAGGCGGGCGAAATGGGCAAACGTCAGCGGATAGTCCCGCTGCACGCCTGGATGCAGGATCTTCTCCAGTCCGCGCTCGCGCAGCTGCTCGGCTCGCGCATGCTCGTTCATGAACAGCGCCAGCTCGGCAGCGAAGCAGATATCGGCGATCGTGATGGTTTCACCCACCAGCGCCTCGTGCCGTGGAGACAGCGCCTGCTCGATCCCCGAAGCGTAGATCGCGAACGCATCCCTGGCCCGCTGGTGGATCGCCGCATCGATCGTGCCGCCCGAGAGCGCAAGCAGATAGATCTGCGAGTCCCGCGCGAACACCAGGCTGACGTCGAGGAAGCTGTCGATCCGGGAGGCCTCATATGCATCACGGCCGTAGCGCGCATGCTTCGCCGCACCGAGCCGTGCGACCGCCCGCATGATGCTGTTCGATTCGAAAATCCCGACCTTGCCGTCGGGCCCGAACGCCGCGGGCACGTTGCCGAACGGCTGTGCCGCCATGAACGCGTCGGTCTTGAACAGCTGCGCGCCGGTCAGCCCGACCCGCCCGGTCCGCGCCAGCGAAGCCAACGATGCGCGCTCCGGCTCGGTCAGCGGCCGCGCATCATAGTCCCACAGCCATTCCCGCAGTTCCTTGCCGGATGCGCCCCTGACCTCGACCTCGACGCCACAGAACCGCGCGGCGATGGTCGCCTTCCAGACGCGTGGATTCGGCAGATACGAGAAGATGCGCAGATCGGCCATCGTGGATCGTTCCGGATGCGGCGGTTCAGGCGGCAAGCTTGAGGATCTTGACGACGTCGGCGGGGTCGCGGATCGGCTGCGGGTTGGCCCGCGTGAAGATCGACAGCATCGCGTTCTTGCCGATCAGCTCGAAACGGTCCTCGGCGACGCCGACATCGGCGAGCCGCCGCGGCAGGCCGAGCTCAGCGATGAAGGCAGCGAAGGCTTCGCCGGCGTCACGTCCCGGTGCGCCGAGCGCGGCGGCGATCGACCTCTGGGCGGCTTCCGTCGCAGGACGGTTGTACGTCAGCACGCTCGGCATCATCACCGCCGTGCAGAAGTAGTGCGGCACGTCGCAGGTGCCGCCGAGAACATGGCCGATGGCGTGGCTGGCGCCCATCGGCACCCGCGACTGCAGCCCGAAGGCCGATAGCCACGAGCCGAGCTGGCAGCTCAGCCGCGCCGCCTCGTCACCGGGATCGGCCTTGCTGCGCAGCAGGCCGTCATGCAGATAGCGCAGTCCCTGCTGGCAGACCGCGTCGACCAGCACGTTGGGGCGGCTGGAGCAGATCGCCTCGATGCCATGATCCATCGCCCGCGTCCCGGAACCCAGCCAGAGCTTTTCCGGCGTGTACTTCGTCATCGCGGGATCGAGGATGATGGCGCGCGGCATCATCATCGGGTGGTTGAAGATTTGCTTCAGCTTGCGGCTGGTGTCGGTGACCAGCGCGCCGGAATTATACTCGCCCCCCGACAGCGTGCTGGGGATCGCGACCATCCGCACCTTCGGATTGCGGAACGGCCCGAAGCGGCGGTCCGGCGTGGTCTCGAAGCCGTCGAGCCCGGCCGGCTCGAAGATCTCGTGCTCCATGCACATCAGCACGATCTTGGCGGCATCGACCACCGAGCCGCCGCCGATCGCAACCACGAGATCGGCCTTGGCGTCGCTAGCCTGCCGCGCGACCTGCGTCACCACGTCCCTCGTGGTGTGCTGCGGCACGCCGTCGAAGGTCGCGGCATGGCGATCGCCGAGCGCCTTGCGGATCTTCTCGATTTCATCGGTCGTTGTGTTCAGCGTCCGGCTGACGATCAGATAGACGCGTTGCGCGCCGAGCCGCTCGGCCTCCTCGCGCAACGCCTCGGCCGCCGGCCTGCCGTAGGTCACGGATTCCATGGTGGGATACTGATGACTGCCGACGACGTGCATGCTCGATCTCCCTCGATGTCCGTGATTGACGCGGCCGGGCCGGTCTACAGCTTGGAAAAGTCCGGCGGGCGCCGCTCGGCGAACGCGGCGAAAGCCTCGCGCGCCTCCGGTGTCGTCAGCCGTTCCTTGAACAGCACGCTTTCCTCGGCGATCTGCGCCGCGATCCGCTGATGCTCGCGCATCAACCTCTTGGTCAGGCTGAGCGAGCCGGCCGGACGCTTGGTCAGGGCCACCGCCGCATCGTGCGCCTTTTTGCGCAGATCGGCCTGCGGCACCACGGCATTGGCGAGGCCGCTTGCCAACGCGCCCGCCGCGTCCATCGGCTCGCCGAGCGCAAACATCGCATAGGCGCGCGCATGGCCGATCCGAAGTGGCAGCAGCCAGCTTGACGCGGCCTCCGGCACCAGCGCGAGGTTGACGAACGGCGTGATCAGCCGCGCGTTCTCGGCGAGATAGACCAGGTCGCAATGCAGCAGCATCGTGGTGCCGACGCCGACCGCATTGCCCTGCACCGCGGCGACGATCGGCTTGCCGACCTTGCTGATGGTCTCGATGAAGCGATGCGCGGGGCTGTCGACGGTGCCCTCGCCGCGCGCCTGGCTGGCGAAATCGGCCAGATCGTTGCCCGCCGTGAAGCTGTCGCCGTCGCCCTGGAACAGGATGACGCGGACGGACGCATCCGCCTCGGCCTGCTTGAGCGCGTCGGACATTGCATTGTACATCGCGCCGGTCAGCGCGTTCTTCTTGTCCGGCCGCTGCATCGTCAGCGTCAGCACGCCGTCGGCGATCTCGGTCTTGACGTGTTCGGTCATGGCACTCTCCCTCAAGCGACCGCGCGGGCCGGCTTGGTTTCGACGACGCCGTCGAGGAAGCCGGTCAGGCGCTGGCGTATGATCTGCTCGGCCTCGCTCATGATGCGGTCGATCAGCTCCTTGACCGTGGGAACATCGTGGATCAGGCCGACCACCATGCCGCAGCTCCAGGCGCCGGCATCCATCTCGCCGTCGATCATCACCTTCGGGTAGACGCCGGCGACCTGTTCGTGGATATCTTCGATCTTCAATTTGGCGCCCTTCTCGCGCTCGATCTCGAGCAGCTCCTCGACGCCCTTGTTCTTCAGCACGCGCTCGGTGTTGCGCAGCGCGCGCATCACGAGACGGGTGTCGAGCTCATTGGCTTCCACCAGCGCCTTCTTCACATTGGGATGAACCGGCGCCTCCTTGGTGGCGATGAAGCGAGTGCCCATGTTCATGCCCGCCGCGCCCATCGACAGCGCGGCCACGAGGCTGCGCGCGTCCGCCATGCCGCCGGAGGCGACGAACGGGATCGTCAGCTCGTCATCCGCGCGCGGCAGCAGGATCATATTGGGGACGTCGTCCTCGCCGGGATGCCCACCGCATTCGAAACCGTCAACGCTGACCGCGTCGCAGCCGATCTTCTCGGCCTTCAGCGAATGCCGCACCGAAGTGCATTTGTGGATCACCTTGATGCCCGCCGCCTTCAGCGCCGGCATGTACTGCTCGGGACTACGGCCCGCGGTCTCCACGGCCTTCACGCCGCCTTCGCGGATCGCCGCGATGTATTCCGGATACGGCGGCGCCGTAAAGCTCGGCAGGAAGGTGAGGTTCACGCCGAACGGCTTGTCGGTCATGTCGCGGCAGCGCGCGATCTCCTTTGCCAGCAGCTCCGGCGTCTTCTGGGTGAGCCCGGTGATGATGCCGAGGCCGCCGGCGTTGGACACCGCCGCCGCCATCTCGGCGAAGCCGACATAGTGCATGCCGCCCTGGATGATCGGATGCTGAATCCCAAACAGTTCAGTGATTGCAGTCTTCACGTGTCTCTCCCAAATGGCCGATCAGTGGACGATTTCAAACAGGCCTGCGGCGCCCATGCCGCCACCGATGCACATGGTCACCACGCCGTACTTCGCCTTGCGCCGACGGCCCTCGATCAGGAGGTGGCCGGTGAGCCGCGCGCCGGTCATGCCATAGGGATGGCCGATCGCGATCGAGCCGCCGTTGACGTTGAGCTTGTCGGGATCGATGCCGAGCTTGTCGCGGCAATAGATCACCTGCACGGCATAAGCTTCATTGAGCTCCCACAGATCGATGTCGTCAATCTTCAGATTGTGCCGCTTCAGCAGGCGCGGGATTGCGGCGACCGGCCCGACGCCCATCTCGTCCGGCTCGACGCCGGCCGCGACGAAGCCGCGGAAGATGCCGAGCGGCTTGAGGCCCTTCTGCGCGGCGATCCGGTCACTCATGATGACGCAGGCCGAAGCGCCGTCGGAGAGCTGGCTGGCATTGCCCGCGCTGATGGTCTTGCCCTCGAACACGGGCTTGATCTTTGCCAGGCCTTCGGCCGTGGTGTCGGGACGCGGTCCCTCGTCGTTCGACAACGTCACCTGCTGGAAGGAAACTTCCTTGGTGTCCTTGTTGAGCACGGCCATCCTGGTCGTGAACGGCACGATCTCGTCGTTGAACCGGCCGCCCTGCAGCGCGGCGCCGACGCGGCGCTGGCATTCGAGGCTGTATTCGTCCTGCTTCTCGCGCCCGATCCCGTAACGCGCTGCGACGACCTCCGCCGTCTCCAGCATCGACATGTACATGTCGGGCTTCATCGCCATCAGTTCCTCGTCGACGGCGTGGAACTTGTTCATGTGCTCGTTCTGAACGAGGCTGATCGACTCGATGCCGCCGCCGATCGCGATCTCGACGCCGTCAAGCATTACCGAACGCGCCGCGACCGCGATCGCCTGCAAACCGGAGGCGCATTGCCGGTCGATCGTGGTGCCGGCGACCGTCACCGGCAGTCCGGCGCGGATCGCGCCCTTGCGCGCCACGTTCATCACCATGGTGCCCTGCTGCATCGCGCAGCCCATCACGACGTCCTCGACCTCGCCGGGCGCGATGCCGGCGCGCTTCACCGCTTCGGCCATGACATGGCCGGCCAGCGTCGGCCCGTCGGTGTTGTTCAGCGCGCCGCGATAGGCCTTGCCGACGCCGGTGCGCGCCGTGGAGACGATGACTGCTTCAGGTGATGACATGCTTGCCTCTCTGTCTCAGGCGGCCGCGTCGAGCTGCGCATAGCGCAGCACGTGGTAGGCGGGATCGCCTAACTGGATGTTGATGGAGGAAATCCGCTTGAAGTAATGGCCGACATTGAGCTCGTCGGTCATGCCCATGCCACCGTGCAGCTGCACCGCCTGGTCGGCGACGAACTTGCCGGAATAGCCGATCTTCGACTTGGCGCCGGATGCGAGCCGCGAGACGCCAGCATCGCTGGCGCCGAGGCTGAGGGACAGATGCTGCATCAAGGACAGTGCTTCCTGATGCGCGATGAACATGTCGACCATCCGGTGCTGCAGCACCTGGAAACTGCCGATCGTGGTGCCGAATTGCTTGCGCGTCTTGGAGTATTCCAGCGTCGCCGCGTTCAGCTCGCCGATCGCGCCGACAATTTCGGCGCAGAGCGCGCCGATCGCGCGGTCGCGGCAGGCTTCGAGCGCGGCGACACCCTCGCCCTCCTTGCCCAAAAGCTGCCCGCGAACGCCGCGCAGGCTGATCTCGGCGGCCCTGCGGCCGTCGATGGTCTTGAAGCTCTGCAGATCGAGATTGGCGACGCGGCGATCGACCACGAACAGGCTGACGCCGCCGCGATCGTGGCGATGGCCCGAGGTCCGCGCCGAGACGATCAGATGATCCGCCCAAGGGGCGGCCAGCACGGCCGTCTTTTCGCCGGTGAGGAGGTAACCGGCATCGTCGCCATCCCGGCGCGCAGTAGTGGTGACGGTGGCGAGATCGAAGCGCGAGCCTTTCTCGGCCCACGCCAGCGCCCAGAGTTTTGTGCCTGCAACGATGTCGGGAATGAGGGCCTGCTTCTGCTCCTCGGATCCCGCCTGCTCGATCAGACCGCCGGCAACCACGACGGTCTCGACAAAGGGCTCGACCACGAGATGACGGCCGAACTCCTGCATGATGATCATGGTCGACAGCGGCCCGCCGCCGAGTCCGCCGACGTCCTCGGCAAACGGCGCGGCAAGCAGGCCGAGCTCGGCGAACGCGGCCCAATGCTTGCGGCTGAAACCTTCCTCGCTCGCGACGATCCTGCGGCGGGCATCGAGATCATACTGGTCGCGCAGCAGCCGCTGCACGCTGGATCGCAACAATTCCTGCTCTTCCGTGAACTGGATATCCATCCGATCCTCGTTGCCTATAGTTCTTGTTTGAGCATGATCTCTTCGGAAAACCGCGTCACGCTTTTCCGGATCATGCCCTAGAGACCAAGCACCGCTTTGGCGATGATGTTGCGCTGGATCTCGTTTGATCCGCCGTAGATCGAGAGCTTTCGCGAATTGAGGTACTTCTCCGACGCCGTGTGGCCGTAGTCCGGTCCCGGCATGAAATGATTGGCGCTGACCGGATGCTCGCGGAGCGCAAGCCCGTAATTGCCGATCGCGCGGTGGGTCAGCTCGGTGATATTCTGGAATACTTCGGTGCCGCGGATCTTGAACAGCGAAGCCGCCGGCCCCGGATCGATGCCACGGGCCATCTGGGCGACGACGCGCAACTCGGTCGCCTCCAGCGCCAGCACATCGAGTTCGACGCGGGCGATGTCCCGGATGAATTCGAGATGCGCCGGATCGTCCTCCGGGATCTCGGCCTTCACGATCTTCTTCAGCCGCTCGATATAGCGCGTGGAACGGCCGATGCCGGCCATGCTGGTGCGCTCATTGCCCAGCAGGAATTTGGCGTAGGTCCAGCCCTTGTTTTCCTCACCGATCAGGTTCTCAACGGGTACGCGGACGTTCTCCAGGAAGACGTCGTTGACCTCATGCGAGCCGTCGATGGTGATGATCGGGCGCACGGTGACGCCCGGCGACTTCATGTCGATCAAGAGGAACGAGATGCCGGATTGCGGCTTGGCCGCGGGATCGGTGCGGACCAGGCAGAAGATCCAGTCGGCATGCTGCGCCAGCGTGGTCCAGGTCTTGTGGCCGTTGACGATGTAGTGATCGCCGTCGCGCACCGCCTTGGTGCGCACGGTGGCGAGGTCGGAGCCGGAGCCCGGCTCCGAATAGCCCTGGCACCACCAGTCCTCGCCGGAGAGAATCCGCGGCAGGAATTTCTGCTTCTGTGCGTCGTTGCCGAAGGTGTAGATGACCGGGCCGACCATGGTGACGCTGAAGGCCAGCGGCGGCAGCGTGCCGGCACGCGTCGTCTCCTGCTCGAAGATGAAGCGGCGGGTGATCGACCAGCCGGGGCCGCCATATTCCTTGGGCCAAAGCGGCGCGATCCAGCCCTTCTTGTGCAGGATGCGATGCCAGAGCAGCATATGCTCCTTGGAAAGATCGGTTTCCGGATTGGCGACGCGCATCTCCGCCGGGTAATTGTCCTGGATGAAGGCGCGGACCTCGTCGCGGAACGCCGCATCTTCGGGAGATAGCGCGAGTTCCATTGGCCGTGCTCCCTACCACTTCTCGCCGAAGGGACGGATCTCCAGCTCGAAGGTCCAGGCGCTCTTCGGCTGCTGGTAGAGCTGCCAGTAGGCGCCGGCCACCGAGGCCGGCGGCATCAGCAGATCCGGATCGTCGAGCGCGTTCGGGCCGAGCGCCTCGATGCGGCGCTGCCGCACCCATTCGGTGTCGACCCCGGCGTCGATGATCAGATGCGCGACGTGGATGTTCTTCGGTCCGAGTTCGCGCGCCATCGCCTGCGCCACCGCCCGCAGACCGAACTTGGCGCTTGCAAACGCCGCATAGCCGCTGCCGCCGCGCAGCGACGCGGTCGCGCCGGTGAAGAAGATGTTGCCGCCGCCGCGCGGCAGCATCAGCCGCGCCGCCTCGCGCCCGGCCAGGAAGCCCGAGTAACAGGCCATCTCCCAGACCTTGCGGAACACCCGCTCGGTGGTCTCCAGGATCGGGAAATTGACGTTGGCGCCGATGTTGAAGATGCAGACCTCGAGCGGCGCATGCTTGTCGGCATCATTGAGGAAGGAGATGATCTCCTCCTCCTTGCGCGCATCGAGCGAGCGGGCGTGGATTTCACCACCGGCGGCCTCGACCTCCTTGACCAGCGGCGCCAGCTTGTCGCCGTTGCGGCGGCCGGCGAAGATCGTAAAGCCTTCCGAGGCGAACTTCTTGGCGATCTCGCCGCCGATGAAGTCGCCAGCACCGATCACGGCAACCGTCCTGTTTCTGTTCTGCATGGTGGCCTCCGGCCGTTGTCTCAAGTGAACTGTTCTGCGGGCGCCGCGTCAGGCTCGTTCATCAGACCTGCCTGCGCAGCGACTCCGCCAGCTTGTGCTTCAGCAGCTTGCCCGTCGATGTCGCGGGCAGCGCGTCCATCAGGATAATCTCCGACGGTCGCTTATACGAGGTCAGTTGCGGCGCGACATGAGCCATCAGGTCCTCTGCCGTGGCCGTCGCGCCCTTGATCAGCTGCACGAAGGCCACGACCTCCTCATTGCCATCGACCTGCCGCCCGACCACGGCGCATTGCACCACGGCGTCGTGCGTGCTCAGCACCGCCTCGATCTCGGCCGGATAGACGTTGAAGCCGGAGCGGATGATCATCTCCTTGGTCCGTCCGACGATGTACATCGCACCGTTCTCGAAGCGGGCCAGATCGCCGGTGTTGAACCAGCCGTCGGGATCGATCGCCTTGGCGGTCAGATCGGGCGCGCGGTAATAGCCGCGCATCACGTTGGGGCCGCGGACATGAAGCTCACCAACCTCACCGTCTGCGACACCCTTGCCGTCCTGACTGACCAGCTTTGCCTCCAGGCCCGGCATGATGGTGCCGACGGCGTGGTCGGCGCGCGGATTGTCGGGCCGGACGCCGGAGATTCCCGGCGAGCATTCGGTGATGCCGTAGCCGTTGAGCAGCGGCAGTCCAAGCTCCTGCTCGACGCGAGACTTGAGATCGAGATCGAGCGGCGCGCCGGCAACTGAGATCACGCGCAGCCTACCGCGGTCGAGCTTCGGCAGGCCCGCATTGCGGCGATACTCGAGCAAACGCTGATAGGTGGCCGGCACGCCGTTGAGAATGGTGATCCCTTCGTCCGCCATCGCCTTCACCAGCGCAGCGGGATCGTATTTTGCGACCAGGCGCACGGTGGCGCCGACCATCAAGGTCATGATGAGCAGCGAGATGCCGACGATATGCGAGATCGGCAGCACGCAATACTGCACGTCGTCCGCCGTCATCTTGCGGAAGGCGGCGGTGCCGCGCGCACTGAACAGCAGATTGCGGTGAGTCAGCATGACGCCTTTCGGCGTACCCGTGGTGCCGGAGGTGTAAATGAGAACCGCCACCTGCGTTGCACCATCCGCCTCAACCGGCTCGGCCGCCGTCGCGATGTTCAAACCTGTGACCGCGATGCCCTGCAACGGTCCGACATCCTGCACCGTCGCCTCATAGCGGGCAGCATGGGCGGCCGCTTCCTGCGAGACATCCGCCGTCAGGAAGACGCGGCGGGTGCCGCTGTGATCTCTGATCTGATCAATCTCGCGCGGCGACAGCCGCGGATTGACCACGATCGCCCAGGCATCGAGCCGGCTTGCGGCGAACAGCAGGCAGGACAGCGGAACGGAATTTTCGCTGACGATCATCATGCGGTCGCCGGGCCGAATGCCGAGCGCACGCAGTGCTTCCGCGACCCGTCTCACGACCTGATCGAGCTCGCGATAGGTGAGCCACATCTTGTCGTCGACCAGCGCCATATGATCCGGCGTCGCCTCAACGTGCCGATCCATCACCTCGTGGATACGGTTCGGCAGACCTTCCACGCTGCCTTCTTCCACTTGCGTCATCGCCAGCACCGAAACCTCCCTCGAACTGCCCTTCGGGCTTGATTGTTGTCTTGAAGCACCCCTGCTCAGGCGGTCTTGCGCCGCCCTGCGGCCAGCTGCGCGACGATCTCTTCCTCGACCTCGCGGACGCGGTCCTTGCCGAAGAAGATCTCGTCACCGACAAAGAAAGTCGGCGAGCCGAACGAGCCGCGCGCCACGGCAGTGCTGGTGTTCTCGATCAGCCTCCTCTTGACCTCGTCCCGCTGCGCCCGGACGATGATGCGGTCGATATCGAGGCCAGAGGACAGGAACGCCTCGCGAAACACGTGCGGGTCGTCCATCTTCTTGGGCTCGACCCACATGTGGTGATAGGCGGCGCGGAAATACGGCTCGAACAGGCCCTCGAACTCGGCGGCAACGACGCCGCGCATCAGCATCAGTGTGTTGACCGGGAAGAACGGGTTCTTCGTGAATTTCGTGATGTTGTGGCGGCGCAGGAAGCGCTCGGTCTCGAGCGCGTTGTATTCCGGCTTGTTCTTGATCCCGCGCAGCGACTCGCCCGGCGACATGTTGCCGGTCGCCTTGTAGACGCCGCCGAGCAGCACCGGGACGTAGGCGAATTTCGCGCCGGTGCGCTTTTCGATCTCCGGCAGGACCAATTCGGCGAGATAGGCGTTGGGGCTGCCAAAATCGAAGTGGAACTCGACCTTGAGCGGAGCAGCCATGGAAACGCCCTTCCCTTTGGATTTGCGGTGGCACTTGCCACCGGTTGACCGTGGGCGGAGACCTTAAGTTCTATTTTAGAACTGTCAATATGATATTTATCATACAATCGCCTGTATGAAGCCATCCTGTTGAAATGACGTCAGTTCTGTTTTAGAATTTTATGTATACTGTCGTCGCAGATCGCTGGAGACGCCGATGAAATGGGATGCCCTCGAAGAGGAGCCGTGCTCGCTGGCCCGCACCGTGGCGGTGATCGGCGACCGCTGGAGCCTGTTGATCCTGCGCGAATGCTTCCTGCGCATCCGCCGCTTCGACGACTTCCAGGCCTCGCTCGGAATCACCCGCCATCTGCTCGCCGACCGGCTGAAGAAGTTGGTGCGCTTCGGCGTGCTGCGCAAGATTCCCTATCAGGAGGCGCCGAAGCGCTACGAATACATCCTGACGCAGAAGGGCCTCGACCTCTATCCGATCATCATGTCGATCGTGCACTGGGGCAACATCCACATGGTCGATTCCCGGGGCCGGCCGATGCTGCACCAGCACAAGGCCTGCCAGAAGATGTTCGACCCCGTCATGGTCTGCTCGGAATGCGGCGAACCGCTGAGCGCGAAGGCTGTCCACGTCCATCCCGGACCCGGCGCGCGGAAATCCTCACCGGTGCATGCGAGAGCGCAGGAGCGCGCCAGGCGCGGCGTCGCGCTGGACTAGATCGGATGGTCCCGGCGAACCGCGCTCACCGGGCATCATCGACGAACGCGACCACGGTGCCCTTTGCGACGCTCTTCGCGACGCGCTCGGCGTCCCAGTTGGTGAGACGCACGCAGCCATGCGACTCGGCCTTGGAGACCTTACCCGGTGACGCCGTGCCATGGATGCCGTAGCCCTCGGCCGACAGAGTGATCCAGACATTGCCGACCGGATTGTTGGGGCCGGGCTTGATGGTGAAGGGCCTGCGTGACCGGACCTCCTTGAACCGATAGTCCGGGTTGTAGCGATAGGTCGGATTGCGGTGGATCTCGGTGACCTTCAAATTGCCGGTGGGCGACGGCTTCTCCTTGCTGCCGACCGTCGCGGGATAGAAGCCGACCAGCGCATTCGACTTGTCGAACAGCTTGACGACCTGGCGGTTCTTGTCGACCTCGACGTGGTCCGCCTTTGCCGGCGGCACTCCGCTGCCGGTGTCGACCACGACGATGGTTGCACCGGCGCGGTCGAAGCGTTGCCCGGGGTTGAGATCCGCCAGCAACTGCTCGCTCATGTGAAATCTCTCCGCGAGCATCTCGCGCGCGCTGGTGAAGCCGAGCTTTGGGAGGTTCTTCATCTGCTCCATCCTGGAGGGCAGCTTGCGCAGGAACGGGCCGGCGAGATCCTGTTCGGTGATGGTGTAGCTGGCCGTCACCGGGCGATTGTCCGCGCGCAGCGCTGTCCAGACCTCATCGGTGATCGCATCGGCGCTCGGCAGCTGCCGGGCTTCGGCGTAGGCCCGTAGGGCCTTCCTGGCGTTCTCGCCGAACCTGCCGTCGATCTCGCCGGGCGAGAAGTGCGCCCGGTCGAGCAGGACCTGCAATCGCACGCCCGCCGGCGTCGGCTTTTCGTTGGAGAGGGTCTTGCTGGACGGCTCGGCCGCTTCGATCGCAGCGGCGTTCATCTCGGCGCCGAACGCCGCGCCGGTCACCAGGATGAGGGCCAGCATCAGACCGGCCTTGCACGCTTGGCCGAGCGACATTGGTCCGCCTTTCAGCTTGCCGGCGCTCTCCTTACGACTTCATTCCATCAACAGAACGGCAAAATGAGTGCGCGGTTCCTGTGTTGCGGCGCCAGCCTATTTGACCTGCGTTCCGCCCGTCTGCGGATGCTGCAGCCAGCCGAGCAATGCCGCGTGGAAGCGGGCCGGCGCCTGGATCTGCGGGGAATGGCCGAGATCGGGGAATTCGATCAGCTGCGCCTGCGGAATCCGTTTTGCGGCCGCCTTGCCCAGGTCAGGGTAATTACCGAGCGTCTTGCGGATCTCGGGCGGCGCGGTGTCCTTGCCGATCGCGGTGGTGTCCTTGTCGCCGATCAGCAGCAGCGTCGGCGGCTTGATCTGCTCGAATTCGTAGAACACCGGCTGCGTCGCGATCATGTCGTAGAGCCGCGCCGAGCTCGACGCCACCGCCGCGCGGCCCGGACCGCGATACATCCCGGCCAGCATCTGCACCCAGATCTCGTAGGACGCATCCCAGGTGTCGGCGTAGTAAGTGGCGCGCTCATAGGCGCGGATGCTGTCGGCGGTGACGCGGGTCTCGCGCTGCATCCAGCCATCGAGGCTGAGCCATGGCACGCCCTTGGCCTTCCAGTCCTCAAGGCCGATCGGATCGACCAGCACCAGACGGTCGGTGGCGGCCGGATACATCAGGGCGTAGCGCATCGCCAGCATGCCGCCGGTGGAATGGCCGACCATGATGGAATGCTCGATGCCGAGCGAAGCCAGCAGCGCACGGCTGTTGCCGGCGAGCTGCTGGAAGGTGAACTGGTAGCGTTCCGGCTTGCTCGACTTGCAGAAGCCGATCTGGTCCATCGCGATCACGCGATAGCCGGCGCCGCTCAGCGCCTTGATGGTGCCGTCCCAGGTCGCGGCACAGAAATTCTTGCCGTGCAGCAGCACAGCGGTCTGGCCGTTTGGCGTCGCCGGCTTGACGTCGAGATAGGCCATGTCGAGCTCCTGCCCCTGCGAGCTGAAGCGATAGTGCTCGACCGGATAGGGATATTCAAAACCCTGCAATTCCGGCCCGTAGGCCGGTTCTTCGCTTGCCGACTGCGCGAATGCGTGCGACGCGCCGAGCGTGACGGCCGCAGCAATGGCGACATGAAACAGGGTTTTGAGGTGCATCTTGCCAAATCCGAGCATCGAGATGATCTCGCGATGCCGTAGCCGAACGCGGCGGCGCCATCCAGCGCCGTCAGATGATTTGTTCGTGATCCGGCGGCGAGACGCGCCCTACACCGGATCGAACGCGCGGATCGGCGGCAGGTTGCCGCTGAAGCGTTCCACCTCGACGACAGTAAGCTGGCCGGTGCAGCCCTGCGCGAACGACGAGGTGCCGATATCGCGCGTCAGCACGTTCGGATTGCCGTGCACGCAGAGCGGCGCCTCCTCCTCGGGATCCGTCGGATCGTACCAGGCGCCGGTCGGCAGCTGCACCACGCCGGGCGCGATGCCGTCGGTGACGTGAACCGCGGCGAGACAGGCGCCGCGCGTGTTGAACAGGCGGATGATGTCGCCGTCCTTGATGCCGCGCGCCTCAGCGTCGCGCGGGTTCATGCGCGCGACCTCGCGGCCGCGATGCTTGGCGGCGAGCGAATGGCCGCCGAAATCGAGCTGGCTGTGCAGCCGCGTCACCGGCTGGTTGGCGACCAGGAAGCAAGGCGCATCCGGCCGCGGCATGTCGGTCTTGTCGAGCCAGACCGGATGGCCCGGGCAATCCGCATCGCCATGCGCGGCGATCTTGGCCGAGTAGATCTCGATGCGTCCGCTCGGCGTCGGCAGCGGGCGCGCGACGGGGTCTTCGCGAAATCGCCGCAGCGTGCCGCCGTCGTCCGCCTGCTGCGGCACCACCAGGCTGCCGCGCCGCCAGAATTCGTCGAAGTCGGGCGCCTCGAGCCCCTGCGCGGCGAGCGAGCGGCGGGTCGGCTCGTAGAGATGCTCCAGCCATTGCCGCGCCGTGCGGCCTTCGGTGAAGGGCTCGCGGGCCCCTAACCGCTCGGCGAGATCGGCGAAGATCTCGTAGTCGTCGCGCGCAAGGCCGTATGGCTCGGCGATGCGGTGCATCGCGACCATCAGGGGATCGTTGGTGGAATAGCCGATGTCCTCGCGCTCCAGCGTCATGGTCGAGGGCAGCACGATGTCGGCGTGCCGCGCCGTCGCGGTCCAGGCCAGCTCATGCACCACCAGCGTATCGAGCCGCGCGAACGCCTTGCGCAGTCGGTTGATGTCCTGGTGGTGATGGAACGGATTGCCGCCGGCCCAGTAGACCAGACGGATATCCGGATAGGTCCGCGTCTCGCCATCGTAGCGATAGGTGGTGCCGGGATTGAGCAGCATGTCGGCGATGCGCGCCACCGGGATGAAGTCGGCGACGCCGTTGCGACCCTGCGACAGCGTCGGCCCGGCGACCGCGTTGACGCGGCGGCCGTAATAGCCGATGGCCCCTAACGAATAGGCGTAGCCGCCGCCGGGCAGGCCAATCTGGCCGAGCGCCGCCGCCAGCACCATGCCCATCCACACCGGCTGCTCGCCATGCTCGGCGCGCTGCAGCGAATGCGAGACCGTGATCAGCGCGCGCCGCCCGGCGAGCCGGCGCGCCAGCGTCCTGATCGCATCAGCGCCGATGCCGCAGATGGCAGCGGCCCATTCGGCGCTCTTCGGCTGTCCATCGGTCTCGCCGGTCAGGTAGCGCAGAAACACCGGCCAACCCTCGGTGTAGCGGTCAAGGAAAGCCTGGTCGTGCAGGCCCTCAGCGACCAGCGTGTGGACGAGGCCGAGCATCAGCGCGGTGTCGGTGCCGGGCAACGCGGTCAGCCATTCGGCGCCGGCCTCGACCGGAAGGTCGTCGCGCAGCGGGCTGACCAGCACGAATTCGCAGCCGCGCCGGCGCGCCGCGGCCATGGCGCCGCGCTCGACATGCTTGCTGATCGAGCCGCCCGCTACCATCGAGTTCTTCAGCGCCATGCCGCCGAACGCCAGCAGGATCTCGGTTTCTTCAGCGATCTGCTCCCAGGTGACGTTGCGCTTGGTGATCTCCTCATAGCCGGCGAGGATCTGCGGCAGCAGCACCGAGGACGCGCCGGAGGAATAGGTGTTGACCGAGCGCACGTAGCCGCCGAGCGCGATGTTGAGAAAACGATGCACCTGGCTCTGCGCGTGGTGGAAGCGGCCGGCGCTGGACCAGCCATAGGAACCGCCGAACACGGCGTGCGGGCCGATGGTGTCGCGGATCCGCGCCAGCTCGCCGCCGAGCAGGTCGAGCGCCTGCTCCCAGCTCACCGAGACGAACTCGTCGCGGCCGCGGCGGTCGTCGGGCCCCGGGCCGCGCTCGAGCCAGCCGCGGCGGATCGCCGGCTGGGCGATGCGCGCCTGATGGCGCAGCGCGCCGGGAAAGTTGTCGATGATGCGGTTCGGATCGGGATCGGCGGCATACGGCCTGACCTCGAGACCGGCCTTGCCGAGCCGCGCCGAGAACACGCCCCAATGCGAGGTGTGCGGCATGAAGCCGTCGGACAGGTCGAGACCGGGATCGGGGTGGCCGAGTGTATCGCTCATCGCATGTCCTTCATCCGCAGGCCGGCATCAGGCCGCGCCTGTCGCAACAACCGGACCACTACCATGATCCAATCGGCAATGTCCCGGGTTCAGGGTTGCCGGGAACGCAGGCGGCCACGGCTTGATCCGCTGGCCCGCCTCGCCTCTCCCACTTGCGGGGCATGGCAATCGCATATGACGGGTGCTGGATGAGCCGCTGGCTCGCTTCGCCTCTCCCGCTTGCGGGGGAAGGCCGGATCGCATCGCGGATGCGATCCGGGTGGGAGCTAGTTCCGCGTATGACTCGTCGAGAGACCCCCACCCCAACCCTCCCCCGCAAGCGGGAGAGGGGGCCGACCGCCCATGCAGGCACCAGCGTATGCGATTACTCTGCCTACGCGGGTGCCCGCCGGCCAAATCTCGAAAAACAACCCCATGCAAAGGAGCCGGCCGCCGCCGGCGCGGACGAACGGCTTGACACGTCGGGCAACTCAGTGGCACAATTCCAATATTCCGAAATCGCGCCAAGCGCCTCCCTTGCCCCGAGCAGCGGGCACCGGGTGCGCTTGCCGCCGAAGCTCCTCACCCCGCATTGAACCAGCACCGGCGCGCCCGCGGCGAACGCTCGCCCGCGCGCGTCCGTCGCGTTCCCAGGATGATCGACATGACCACCGCGCCCGAGACCACCGTGCCGACGACGATTGCCACGCCGAAACAGACCCAAGCGACCCAGGCCGCCGCCGCCCCGCGGCTCAAACTCTCCTCGCACGGCTTCCGCATCGACCATCCCGAGCCCGCGCTCGGCGAGCAGCTGATGGCGAACGCGCTCGGCGTCGCCGATCGCGACGCGATGGAGGGCATGCTGCGGCAATTGATCAAGGCCAGCGCCAACGGCGGCAGGGCCGACGAGGTCAACCTCGCCTTCATGATCTCGATGGTGCAGAGCATCCGCCCGCGGGATTCCGTCGAGGCCATGCTGGTGGCCCAGATGGTGTCGGTGCACGTGATGGCGATGCGCTGCGCCCAACACCTCGCAAACGCCAACGACCTCGCCCAGCACGACAGCGCCGCGCGCGCCCTCGGCCGGCTCGCCCGCACCTTCCCCGCCCAGATCGAGGCGCTCAACCGCTACCGCAGCCAAGGCACACGAGAAGGCCCACGATCTGGCGAGCCGGCCATCACCGTGCAGAACGTGAACGTGGAGGACGGCGGCAACGCCATCGTCGGCACCATCACCCAGCATGCGAACGTGATCGTGTCCGACCAAACCCCGCCCGTCGCGCCGCGCATCGCGCCGAAGCCCGCGCGCACCAGACACCGGCGCGATTGCGCAGAGAGCCCGCGGGACGCTCAGGCATGAGCGATTCCATCGCACATCCCGAGGCGATGCTGGCAAGCCCGCGCTGCGGCGCCAAGACCCGCACCGGCGGCGCCTGCCGCGCACCGGCGGTTCACGGCAAGGCGCGCTGCCGCATGCACGGCGGCGCCGAGGGATCCGGCGCGCCGAGGGCGAACCGGAATGCGTGGAAGCATGGGCTGTTCACGCGGGGCGCGATCGCAGAGCGGAGGGAGATACGGTTGTTGTTGGGAGAGGTGCGGAAGATGTTGGAGGGGATCAAGTACGGCTGAACCGCCGTTAGGGCTGCCCGCATCTATGGCTTTGATTTCACGAAGAAACTCGCATTCCCGCACACATGGAAAATTCATACCTGATGGCATATATTTGTTGGCATGCGCCGTGAAGAGGTCATTGCCCGCCTGAAAGAAACTGAACCCGCCTTGCGGGCATTCGGGGTGGCGGCGCTTTACCTGTTCGGCTCCCATGCGCGCGATGAAGCGTGCGACGACTCCGACGTGGATGTTTTCGTCGATCCTGCGTCCGACCGGGACTTCGGCTTCTTGCCGTTCATGGATGCCTACGCTGCCATTCAACAGGCCTTCGGTGATCGGGTAGAGATCGGCTATTCCACGCGAAGCGGCCTGTCACCTTACATCCTTGATGATGTTGAGCGCGAGGCCGTCCGGATATTTTAATGGCCAGCAAGAGTCCTCGCGCGCGCCTTCTTCATATTCGTGATGAAATCGAAGGCGTCGCGCTGACCATTCGCGGCCTCTCGTTCGCGCGATATCAGGATAGCTATATCCATCGCCGCGCTGTGGAACGTGCAGTGCAGATCGTTTCCGAAGCGGCAGGCGCACTGTCGCCGGATATTCAATCCCGCTATCCCGATGCACCGTGGCCGTCCATCATCGGCATCGGGAATATCTTGCGGCATGAATATCAACGGCTCGACGACAAGCAGCTTTGGGAAATCGCGACGGTTCATATGCCGAAATTGCAGCCGATCATTCTGCGGATGCTCGACGAAATCGAAGATTCACTACGATGACAATGCACTTGATCCTTCTCGAAATGCGCGCAGCATGACCGCGCTGCAATCGTTCAGCCAAGGATCACTAGGGCGATTGTAGCAGTTGCCAACAAGGCTGAGTTGCCAGCCGAGATTCCCGGTGGACAATGGGACATACCAAATGCGTTGCTCGAACGGCGAGGTTGAAAATCGTCGCACCGTCACACGTTGACAAAACTTGATCGGTTCGTGGCGGCACCATTTGCCGCGCGAGCATCGGGCGTGATGTCAACCAATGCACCCATACCCTCCCTGAGGCCCACGCAAGTAGCCCGCATGAGCGCAGCGACATGCGGGGGCGGACCATTCCCGGATTTCGCTGCGCTCATCCGGGCTACGCTTGCTATCGACCAGTACGCCGAAGCCGCGCTGGGCAACCGCGAGTTCTTCCTGAACAAGCCTTACAGCGTCGGGCCGATCCGCAAGGTGATGTCCCGTAGCAACGGGGCCAGCCCTTCGTGCATGCAGGGCATGGTCGGCTGAGCCGCTCCATGGCTCCGAAGCAATCGATCCGTCCGTCAGACACTCCGTGCTCTCACGTGCCTGCCGTTGGCAGGCAATTTGCGATGTCCGCGTGAACCGTTCGGCGCCGGATATACGGGTGTGCTGAACTCGAACACGCGGAGCACGCAAATGGGTTTGCATCGTCGTTTTGGAACAGCTCGCGCCAGCACCACGCTGGAGTCGAAGATCGGCAGGATGTTGTCCGACCTCGTGCTGGCCTGCCGGCAGATCGAGGCCGACATCGCGGCAGAAGAGCAGCGCGCGGGGATCTTCAATCGATCGGACGCACGGTATCCGATCCTGGCGCGGTCGCTGAACGAGCGGTGCGCCAATCTCAAGCAGACCATCGCCATGCTTGAAAGGCGGATCATGGAGACGGCCCGGCCCGACGCGGCATAGGCCGATCCGGTCGTCCTGCCGCATCGCGACCGCAGCCGAAAGTCGCAGGAACAGGTCCGCAGTTGCCCGCATTAACATTCCACACGATTATGGAGGTTACGATGCGGAAAATTGCACTCGCGGCCCTGGCGGTCGGTGCGATCTCGGTCGCCACGGTTGCTCCCGCCGAAGCGCGCTGGCGCGGCGGGTGGGGTCCGGGGATCGGATTTGGCCTTGCGGCCGGAGCGCTGGCTTTCGGCGCCGCGGCGGCGGCCTCACCTTACTATTATGGGCCCGGCTACGGCTATTACCCCGCCTATTACGGCCCGCGCTATGGCTATTACGGCCCCCGCTATTACCGGCCGCGCGTCTACTATCGGCCGTATGCATGGGGCGGCTATTACGGCCCCCGGTACTATGGCGGATGGGGAAGCCCCTACTACGCCGCCTGGTGATCGCGACGGCCCCGGCCTGATCCCGGCATGGCGCGAAAAACGCTCCATGCCGGGACGCGGGCGACGCCGGGCTCTCGCCCGGCCTCGTTCTTCTGCGCGTAGGCCGGCGTTGCGTCGATGCCCCTAAGCCGGCGCTGCCGCCTTCGCGAACGCCGCCATATCCATCCAGTTCACGCCCCAGAGATGGCCGTCGGGATCCTCGAAGCTGCGGCCGTACATGAAGTCGTATTCGTCGACGGGCGCCGGATCGACCACGCCGCCGGCGCGGCCGGCCCGGGTGACGACGTCATCAACCTCGGCACGGCTGTCGGCCGAGATGCAGAGCAGCACCTGGCTGGTGGTCTTGGGGTCCGCGATCGTCTTGCTGGTGAAGAACCGATACTTGTCGTGGGTCATCAGCATCACGTGGATCGTCTCGGACAACACCATGCATGATGCCGTGTCGTCGCAGAATTGCTCGTTCCTGACGGCGCCGATCGCCTGATAGAATGCGGTGGCGCGGGCGAGGTCCAGGACGGGCAGGTTGATGAAGATCAGCTTGGGCATCGGGCGGGGTGCTCCGGGTGGGTCCGGCCCAAGGACGAACCGGCCGCGCCGGTCCCGACACGGCCTGTCGAATTTCTAGATCTTGTGCTCGTAGAGCAGCCGGGCGCGGATGGTGCCCTCCAGCGCGCGGATGTCGGCGAGCACGCGCTGGCTGTCGGCGGCCGAGGCGTCGGCATCGAGCACCACGTAGCCGACGTCGTTCGCGGTCTCGTAATATTGCGCGGCGATGTTGACGGCGTGGCGGGCCAGCACCTCGTTGAGGCGGCCGAGCATGCCGGGCAGATTGCGCTGCACCTGGATGAAGCGGGTGCCGAGCGGGCGCGCCGGCAATTGCACCTGCGGGAAGTTGACCGCGCCCATGGTCGAGCCGGTGTCGCTGTAATCGACCAGCTTGCGCGCCACCTCGGCGCCGATGCGCTCCTGCGCCTCCTCGGTGGAGCCGCCGATATGCGGCGTCAGGATCACGTTCGGCAGGCCCTGCAGCGGCGACACGAATTTATCGGCATTCGACTTCGGCTCCGCCGGGAACACGTCGACGGCGGCGCCGCGCAGCCGGCCGGCGCGCAGCGCCTCGGCCAGCGCGTCGAGATCGACCACCGTGCCGCGGCTGTTGTTGATGAAGAAGGCGCCCGGCTTGATCGCGGCAATCTCCTCGCGGCCGATCATGCCGGCGGTGGCCGGCGTCTCCGGCACGTGCAGGCTGACGACGTCGCTCTGCGCCAGCAGCTCGTGCAGTGTCGCGGTCGGCTCGGTGTTGCCGTGGCGCAGCTTGTCGGTGTGATCGTAGAAGATCACCCGCATCCCCATCGCTTCCGCGAGGTAGGAGAGCTGCGAGCCGATATTGCCGTAGCCGACGATGCCGAGCGTCTTGCCGCGCACCTCGAGGCTGTCGCTCGCAGACTTGTCCCAGCGGCCCTCATGGGCGGCGTTCGAGCGCGCGAGGATGCGGCGGAACAGGAACACGATCTCGCCGATCACCAGCTCGGCGACGCTGCGGGTGTTGGAGAACGGCGCATTGAACACCGGGATGCCGGTGCGGCGCGCCGCGTCGATGTCGACCTGGTTGGTGCCGACGCTGAAACAGCCGATCGCGATCAGCCGGTCCGCGGCCTCCAAAACCTCAGGCGTGATCTGGGTGCGCGAGCGGATGCCGAGCATGTGGACGCCCCTGATCGCCTCCTTCAGCGCCGCGCCTTCCAGCGCCTTCGACAGCCGCGTCACGCTGGAATAGCCGGCCGCCTCGATCAGCTCGACGGCGCTGTCATTGACGCCTTCGAGCAGCAGCACGCGGATCTTGTCCTTGGCGAGCGAGAATTGCGGCGTGTTGTCCACGATCGCGAACGTCCTTCAGCTGATGATGAGCTGCCGAGGCCCAGAATTTCAGGGTTTTTGGGATAAATGGCGCTCCCTAGGGGAATCGAACCCCTGTTTCAGCCTTGAGAGGGCCGCGTCCTAACCGCTAGACGAAGGGAGCGTGAAGGCAAGGCAATAGCCTTGAAATCGGACTGCCGCAAGATGGCTTGTGCATTGCGGCGGGGATTTTGCCATGCGTCGTTGACCGGGGCGAAGGCGGTTTCGGCCCCGCACGGCCCAGCCGCCGCGCCGGCGGCACCGCCCCCGCCGGTTGCAGCGCAGGCCACCTTGAGATGTCACGCCGCTGTCGTGCACGGCCCCGCTTTTGACAAATCGCGCATGCACAACACCTGTCTGTGAAGTCACTCGGCGCCGACCTCTGCTAGCATCGCAGCCCTTCACCATGCTGCGCCGGCGCGGCGCCCGAGAAGCGAGAGGAGTGCTTGGACGCAGCGCTGGCCCTTGGCGCACGGCAATTCAGCTCACCGAACATCTTGGCAAACAAAACATCAAGGCGGCCGCGGGCGGCGGAAGACGTTCCGTCCCTCCTGCTCCGCTCCAGGTCAATGCTTAAGAAGAGCGAGGACAGACCATGATCAAACTAAAAATCAACGGCCAGGAACAGAATTGGGACGGCGACCCGGATCTTTCGCTGCTCTGGTTTCTCCGCGACGAAGCCGGCCTGACCGGCACCAAGTTCGGCTGCGGCCAGGCGCTGTGCGGCGCCTGCACCGTGATCATCGACAAGCAGGCGGTGCGTGCCTGCATTACCTCGGTGTCCGACGCGGCCGGCCGCGAGGTCACCACGATCGAGGGCCTGCACCCGACCGGCGATCACCCGGTGCAGAAGGCGTGGCGCCAGGTCAACGTGCCGCAATGCGGCTACTGCCAGGCCGGCCAGATCATGCAGGCCGCGGCGCTCTTGAACGAGAACCCGAAGCCGAGCCACGACCAGATCCGCGAAGCGATGTCCGGCAATATCTGCCGCTGCGGCTGCTACCAGCGGATCGAGAATGCCGTGCATCTCGCATCGACGGGGGTGTGACATGAATATCCGCACCAATCCCGGACAGCTTCGCGGCTTCGAGAAGCATGTGAAGGTCGAGAACGTTTCGCGCCGCAGCATCCTCAAGGGCCTCGGCATCGCCGGCTCGTTCGTGCTCGCCGCGCCCGTGATGTCGCGCACCGCCTTCGCCTATGAGACCGGCGCCGGCAAGATGCCGCATGGCGTCGTGGTCGATCCGCGCGTGTTCGTGGCGATCGCGCCTGATGGCGTCGTCACCATCCTGGCGCACCGCTCCGAGATGGGAACCGGCGTCCGCACCAGCCTGCCCCTGATTGTCGCCGAGGAGATGGAGGCGGACTGGAGCCGCGTCCATGTCCAGCAGGCCCATGGCGACGAGGTCAAGTTCGGCAACCAGGATACCGACGGCTCGCGCTCGACGCGGCACTATCTGATCCCGATGCGCCAGATCGGCGCCTCGGCACGTTCGATGCTGGAGGCCGCCGCCGCCAAGAAATGGGGCGTGCCGGCCAGCGAGGTGAAGGCGCAGAACCACGAGGTCGTGCATTCCGCCAGCGGCCGCAAGCTCGGTTTCGGCGAGCTCGCCGCCGATGCCACCAAGGAATCGGTGCCGAGCATCGAGGGGCTGAAGCTGAAGGACCCGAAGGACTTCCGCTATCTCGGCAAGGGCGAGGTCTCGATCGTCGACCTGCACGACATCACCACCGGCAAGGCGCATTACGGCGCCGACATCCGCCTGCCCGGGATGAAATACGCCGTGATCGCGCGGCCGCCGGTCACCGGCGGCAAGCTGAAGTCGTTCGACGGCAGCGCGGCCGAGAAGGTACCCGGCGTCGAGAAGGTGATGGAGGTCAAGGGCTGGCCGTGGCCGTCCAAATTCCAGCCGCTCGGCGGCGTGGCCGTGATCGCGCGCAACACCGGCGCCGCGATCAAGGGCCGCGATGCGCTGAAGATCGTCTGGGACGACGGCGCCAACGCCAAGTACGATTCAGTCGCCTATCGTGCGTCGCTCGAGGAAGCCGCGCGAAAACCCGGCCTCGTCGTGCGCAAGGAAGGCGATGTCGAGGCGGCGCTAAAGGGCGCCGACAAGGTCATCGTCGGCGAGTATTATCTGCCGCATCTCGCCCATGTCAGCATGGAGCCGCCGGTCGCGGTCGCCGACGTCAAGGGCGACAAGTGCGAGATCTGGGCGCCGGTGCAGAGCCCCGGCGGCACCCGCGAGGACGTCGCCAAGACGCTCGGCATCCCCGAGGGCAACGTCACCGTCAACGTGACGCTGCTCGGCGGCGGCTTCGGACGCAAATCCAAGTGCGATTTCGCGATCGAGGCGGCGCTGCTGTCGAAGGAGCTCGGCGCGCCGGTCAAGGTGCAGTGGACCCGTGAGGACGACGTCCATCACGACTTCCTGCACACCGTGTCGGTGGAGCGGATCGAGGCCGGTCTCGACAAGAGCGGCAAGGTGATCGCGTGGCGGCACCGCAGCGTGGCGCCGACCATTGCGTCGACGTTCGCGGCCGGCGCCAATCACGAGGCGCCGTTCGAGCTCGGCATGGGCCTGATCGACAACCCATTCGAGATCGCCAATCTGCAATGCGAGAATCCGGAAGCGGCCGCGTTCACGCGGATCGGCTGGTTCCGCTCGGTGTCGAACATCCCGCGCGCCTTCGCGGTGCAGTCGATGGTCGCGGAGATCGCGCAGGCGACGGGCCGCGACCCGAAGGACATGCTGCTCGAATTGATCGGCAAGCCGCGGATCGTCGACCTGTCCTCGGTGAAGGATCCCTGGAACTACGGCGAGCCGTATGAGAGCTACCCGATCGACACCGGGCGCTTGCGCAAGGTGGTCGAGCTGGTCGCCGAGAAGGGCGAGTGGGGCCGCAAGGTGCCGAAGGGCCACGGCCTCGGCATCGCCGTGCATCGCTCCTTCGTCAGCTACATCGCGACCATCGTCGAGGTGGCCGTGGACGAGAAGGGTAAGCTGACGGTGCCGCGGGTCGACACCGCGATCGATTGCGGCACCTATGTCAACCCGGAGCGCATCTACTCGCAGATCGAAGGCGCCGCGATCATGGGGCTGAGCCTCGCCAAATACGGCGAGATCACCTTCAAGGACGGCAAGGTGCAGCAGAGCAATTTCGACGACTTCCCGGTGATCCGGATCGACGAGTCGCCTGCGATCACCAACGTCCACATCGTGCCGCCGGCACCGGGGACGCCGCCGAGCGGCGTCGGCGAGCCCGGCGTGCCGCCGTTCGCCCCGGCGCTGATCAACGCGATCTTCGCCGCCACCGGAAAGCGCATCCGCGCGCTTCCGATCGGCAAGCAGCTGGAAGCGTGAGGCTGGAACGTTAGGCGCGACAAACGGTTCTCATCGATCTGACAGGAGCAGACCGATGAGAACGCCTTCCATGACTTTCCGGACGCTCGCGGCAACCCTGTTCGCGGGCGTCTTTCTTTTCGGCACGCATGCTGCGCTCGCACAGAGCAACTCGCCGCCACCGACGACGGCAACGCGGCCGGCCAAGGTGCTGCCGGACCAGACCTCGACGCCGAGCAACGCCCCACCGGCGACGACAGGTCAAAGCACCGGCGAACCGAGTCGCGATCCCACCATCCAGAAGATGAATGACGACGAGAAGCGGAAGGTCGAGACCAAGGGGAAATAGCTGCGGCTTCGCTCGGCGCAATCCGTCATTGCGGGGCGCGCGAAGCGCGAACCCGGAATCCATCAAGCCACAATACATGAGGTGAAATGGATTCCGGGCTCATGCTTCGCATGCCCCGGAATGACGGGTCGCGGACCGGGAGGCGGCGGTCTCCCCAACCGCCGCTTCCCGATCGCATCGCCCCCTGTCGCGTTACTTCTTGTTGAGCGCAAAGACCCAGATCACGCCGCCTTGCGGCACGTTGTTCTCGAAACCTGGAACCTTGCCCGCCAGCGCGTCCTGGATGCGCTGGGCGTCGACACCCCAACCCGACTGGATCGCGATGTATTGCGTGCCGTCGACCTCATAGGAGATCGGCATCGCCATGATGCCGGAGTTGGTCTTCTGCTCCCACAGCAGCTCGCCGGTCTTGGCGTTGAAGATGCGGAACATGCGATCATTGGTGCCGCCGGCGAGGAGAAGATCGCCGGCCGTCGCCGTCACCGAGCCGAACAGCTGCGAGGTCTTGAAGTCGTGCTGCCAGACCTTCTTGCCGGTGGCCGGATCCCACGCCTGCAACTCGCCGAAGTGAGTGGCGCCCGGCGCCGGCGTCAGGCCGATGTCCTCCGGCTTGGTGCCGAGCCAGAGCTGGCCGGGAACCAGCGGCGTCTTCTCGCCGGTGAAGCCGCCGCAGAAGTTTTCGTTGGCGGGAACGTAGACCAGCTTGGTATTCGGGCTGTAGGCCGCCGACGGCCAGTCCTTGCCGCCCCATAGCGACGGGCAGAACTCGACCCGCTTGCCCATCACCGGCTTGTGCTCGGGATCGACGATCGGGCGGCCGGTCTCGGCCTCGATGCCTTTCCAGACGTCGGTCTTCACGAACGGCCAGCCGGCGACGTAGTTGATCTTGTCGGCCTTGCGCTCGAGCACCCAGAAGATCGCGTCGCGCCCCGGATGGACCAGGCTCTTGAACGAGCGTCCGTCGCGCTGCATGTCGATCAGCATCGGCGCGTCGACCTCGTCCCAGTCCCAGGAATCGTTCTGGTGATACTGGAAGTGGGTCTTGATCTTGCCGGTGTCGGGATCGAGCGCGAGCACCGACGAGGTGTAGAGGTTGTCGCCGGGATGCCCCGACCCCGGCCACGGCGCGGCGTTGCCGACGCCCCAATACATCGTCTTGGTGTCCTTGTCGTAGGTGCCGGTCATCCAGACCGATCCACCGCCCGTCTTCCAGTCGTCGCCCTGCCAGGTCTCGCTGCCCGGCTCGCCCGGGGCCGGGATGGTGTGGGTGCGCCACAGCTCCTTGCCGTTGTTGGCGTCGTAGGCGGCGACATAGCCGCGCACGCCGAACTCGCCGCCGGAGCCGCCGACGACAACCTTGCCGTCGACCACCATCGGCATCAGCGTCATGTACTGACCCTTCTTGTAGTCCTGGACCTTGGTGTCCCAGACCACCTTGCCGGTCTTGGCATCGAGCGCGACGACATGGTCGTCGGTGGTGGCGAGATAGACCTTGTCCTGCCAGAGGCCGACGCCGCGGCTGGTCGGATGCAGCTGGAACAGGTCGTCCGGAAGCTGCCGCTTGTAGCGCCAGTATTCCTCGCCGGTCTTGGCGTTGAGCGCGATCACCTGCCCCATCGGAGTCGCGACGAACATCACGCCGTTGTTGACGATCGGCGGCGCCTCGTGCCCCTCGATGACGCCGGTGGAGAAGGTCCAGGCCGGCTTGAGGTCCTTGACGTTCGACGTGTTGATCTGGTCGAGCGGACTGAAGCCGTGTCCGTCATAGGTCCGGCGATAGAGCATCCAGTTGCCGGGTTCGGGATTTTCGAGACGCGCCGAGGTCACCGGGCTGTAGTTTTCGATCGGCCCTGCAGCGGCCCAGGTCGAGACGAGGCACGTGAACGCGACACAACTCGACAACAACAAATGCTTCCTGGTCATGAGATGCTACCTCCCTGCTCTGTTTTATTTTTCAGTTTTGATTTTGAATCGTGCAGAACTCCCCGATGCGGTCTCATCCTCCCTGCTGAGCACCCACCTTTCCGATGAACGGCGCGGCAACCGAGATCGCGCCGTCGGCCACCGTCAGCGGCAGCGCCGCGATGCGACGCGGGGCCGGTCCGAACACCACCTGCGCATTCTGGCGCGGGTCAAACTCGGAATTGTGACACATGCATTTGAGGACCTTCTTGTCGCCTTGCTCCTCCTTCACCCAGGCGGTGATCGGGCAACCTGCATGCGAGCAGATGACGGAGTAGCAAACGATGCCGTCAGGGGCGCGGGCGCGGGTCGTATCGTCCAGCTCGTTCGGATCGAGCTTGACGATCACCACCTCGTTCAGCCGCGAGCCCTTGCGGACCACCGAGGTCTTCGGGTCCTTCGGCCAGGCGCGCACCGGCGGGCCGCCGAGCGTCAGATCATCGGCCTTAATGATCTCGCCGGCCTTGTCGCCTTCGGCGCGGACCAGCACGTCGGCCTTTTGCGGCCGCTCACTGGCGCCGGGCGGCTCGTCGTCGGCCGATGCGGGCTCGATCGCCGCGAGACAGGCGCAGCCTGCCAAGGCGCCCAGCAGCACGGCGCGGCGCGTCGGATCGGTGCACGAATCCGCCGCGCTGGATTGATCGATCTGTTCGATGGAGGCGGTGGAGTTGGGCTGCGACATGGCACAAGCTGAACGTGCAACTCGGCCAAAAAGATGGCGGCGTGCATTCGCGATGCGTGAACGCAAACGCACAAAACACTTTGCAGCCTTTGGTTGGTCGGCCGCGCGCGTTCGCGATTATCGCGGTTACGGCTCGCTGACGAATGTAAGCCTGGCGACAGGCTTCAGCGTCTTTGCATCGAATGTGCGGATTTCGGTTGCACCGCTTATATCGAGCGTGACCACCAGCCGCTCGCCGGCGACGCCGGTGGAGACGATGTGGGCGCCTTTCGGCAGTGCAGCGGTGACGTCGGACACCGAGACGGGGCTTCCCTCGCCGCGATAAAGGCGGTAGCCCACGGCAATCAACACCACGGCCACGGCCAGTGCCGAGGTCAGACCCGCGATCAGCATCATCCGCCGGACCCGCGCGATCAGCGCGGCCTGCTCGGGGGTCGGTTCGGTCACGGCGGTGTCGGTCATCACAAGGCTCTTCTTTGCAACAGGTCTCTACCAATGGCGGTCGGAAGCTGGAGGTCATCGTCGCGGGCGACGAGGGCTCGGCACGGCTCGACCGCGTGCTGGCGCAGCGCACCCCCGAGCTGTCGCGCTCCCGCCTGAAGGCGCTGATCCTCGCCGGTTCCGTGACCGTCAAGGACGCCGCCGTCCGCGACCCCGCTTATCATGTCGCCAAGGGCGATACGATCATAATCGACGTACCGGAGGCCGCGCCCGCCGAGCCCCAGGGCGAGGACATCGCGCTCGACATCGTGTTCGAGGACGACGACATCATCGTCATCGACAAGCCGAAGGGCCTTGTCGTGCATCCCGCCGCCGGCCACGCCACCGGAACGCTGGTCAACGCGCTGATCGCCCATTGCGGCTCCAGCCTGTCCGGCATCGGCGGCGTGAAGCGGCCGGGCATCGTGCACCGGCTCGACAAGGACACCACGGGGCTGATGGTGGTCGCCAAGAACGACCAGGCGCACCAGTCGCTGACGGCCCAGTTCGCCGATCACGGCCGCACCGGCCCGATGCAGCGCGGCTACATGGCCTTCGTCTGGGGCGTGCCGAACCGGCCGCACGGGACCATCGACGCGCCGATCGACCGCCACCCGCACGCCCGCGAGAAGATGGCGGTGCGCCAGGGCGGCCGCGAGGCCATCACCCACTTCGAGGTCCAGCAGAGCTTCACCGGGCGCGACGGCAAGCCTGTGGCCTCGCTGCTGGCCTGCCAGCTCGAGACCGGACGGACCCATCAGATCCGGGTCCACCTCGCGCATCTCGGCCACCCCCTGCTCGGCGATGCCGTCTACGGCGCCCACTTCAAGACCAAGGCCGGACAGCTCAGCCCGGTAGGTAAAGAATCACTCACCGCGCTCGGCCGACAGGCCCTACACGCCTATTTGCTCGCTCTGGAGCACCCCCGGACCGGGGAACTTTTGCACTGGGAGGCGCCCCTGCCGGAGGATTTGCTTCTCCTGCAACAGGCGCTCGAAGCGGCGGTATGACGCACCCCTTCCGGAAAACCCTAGCTATGACAGTAGGTTATGGCTGGCACACGGGGACGTGACGTCAGCAATCCTTCCCTATCACGGACCGTTTAGTGTATGTTGCACCTGCGTTGAATATCCAACGCGGAACATCGCAGCACGGCCGGCTTTAACCCAGCGGCCACCTGCCGGGCCCGCCGCTATCGGGGGCCTGAACCACTGGAGGGCGCTCGAATGGCCCGTACAGCTACGTTGCCGGTTCTCAATGGAGAATCCGGCCTGTCTCGATACCTCGCCGAGATCCGCAAATTCCCCATGCTGGAACCCCAGCAGGAGTACATGCTCGCCAAGCGTTGGCGCGAGCATGACGATCGCGACGCGGCGCATAAACTCGTCACCAGCCATCTCAGGCTCGTGGCCAAGATCGCCATGGGCTATCGCGGCTACGGCTTGCCCATATCCGAGGTCGTCTCGGAAGGCAATGTCGGCCTGATGCAGGCGGTGAAGCGATTCGAGCCCGAGAAGGGCTTCCGTCTCGCCACCTACGCCATGTGGTGGATCAAGGCGTCGATACAAGAGTACATTCTGCGTTCCTGGTCGCTCGTGAAGATGGGCACCACCGCGAACCAGAAGAAGCTGTTCTTCAACCTGCGCAAGGCGAAGAGCAAGATTTCGGCCCTGGAAGAGGGTGATCTCCACCCCGACCAGGTCAAGCTGATCGCCAAGCGCCTCGGCGTGACCGATCAGGATGTGATCGACATGAACCGCCGCCTCGGCGGTGACGCGTCGCTCAACGCCCCGATCCGCGACGATGGCGAAGCCGGCGAATGGCAGGACTGGCTGGTCGACAACTCCCCCAACGCCGAGGCCATGATGGCCGAGAGCGAGGAGTTCGATCATCGCCGTCAGGCCCTGACCGGTGCGATCGGCGTGCTCAACCCGCGCGAACGCCGCATCTTCGAGGCGCGGCGCCTCGCGGACGAGCCGATGACCCTGGAAGACCTCGCCGCCGAGTTCGGCGTGTCGCGCGAGCGCGTGCGGCAGATCGAGGTCCGCGCGTTCGAAAAGGTGCAGTCGGCCGTCAAGGGCACGATTGCCCGTCAGGAGGCAGCTCTGGAAGCCGCGCACTAACCGCGGCCACCAGCCAACAGACACGAAAGCCGGCGGCAACGCCGGCTTTTTTGTTTTCGTCGGTTGGATCCCGCCGCGGGCGCTCGGTCGATCCGTCTCGCCCCGCTACCCATCCCACGACGGTTGCGCCTGCGAATCCGTTGCCGCGGGCCGGTTCGACGGCGGTGCCGGATCCGGTGATCGGGAGGCGGTGTCGGGCCGCGCGTCCCGGGATGGTCGATTGGCAGCGGACGCCGGCAGCACGATCACTTTCGCTCCGACTTTCACCCGCTCATAGAGGTCGACGACGTCCTCATTGGTCAGCCGGATACAGCCGGACGAAACCCGCTTGCCGATCGTATCGGGCTTGTTGGTGCCGTGAATTCGGTACTCGGTCTCGCCCAGATACATCGCCCGGGCGCCGAGCGGATTGCCCGGGCCGCCTGCCATGAACCGCGGCAGATAAGGCTGTCGCGAAATCATCTCGGCGGGCGGACGCCAGTCCGGCCATTCCGTCTTGCGCGCCACGGTCTGCTCACCCGACCATGTGAAACCTTCGCGGCCGACACCGATGCCGTAGCGCATCGCCTGCTGGTCGTTCAGAACGAGATAGAGGAAGGTGCTGCCGGTATCGATGACGACGGTGCCCGGCGCCTGGTGACTGACGTAGTTGACCACCTGCCGAACAAGCCGTCCGGGAACGTCAGCGGCCTTTGGTGTTTCGATCTGAGGCGTCGGCATCGGCACTGGTGCCGAGGCGACCGCTGGTGCCGGAGCGGGCGCCGGTGCCAGTGCTGACGCTACTGCACGAACCGGAGTCGCTGCGCGAGTTGGCGTGGATGGAGCCGCGGCCTGATGCGTGGACGGCTTCCGCGTCGGTTGAACGCTCGCCGGGCGCGACGATAGCAAACCGTACCCCAACGCAGCAGCGGCCACGACGCCGATTGCTACTCGTCCAGCCACCGGTATCGCGAGCGCCTCTGTCTTTCCACGTTTGGCCCGCTTACCCATGTCTTCTGTTCCCCTGATCACTTGGGTTGGAACAGGTACGCAGCAAATTTTAACAAGCTGAGAAGCGATCCCGCCCAGGCCGGAAATCGCCAAGTGTCGTTAACGCGAGCATCGGTGCGGCAACGCAAGCGTTCCGAGCCCGCTGTCATTCCGGGGCTCGCGAAGCGAGAGCCCGGAATCCACCGGGCCACATGTTCGGCGGATGAATGGATTCCGGGCTCGCGCCGAGAGGCGCGCCCCGGAATGACGGAGACGGTGTGCGAGGATCGGTGGAGCGCGGTGATACCCAGCACCCGTACTACGCAGTTCGCTCCGCTCGTCATTCCGGGGCTCGCGAAGCGAGAGCCCGGAATCCATCGGGCCACATGTTCGGCGGATGAATGGATTCCGGGCTCGCGCCGAGAGGCGCGCCCCGGAATGACGGAGAGACGGTGTGCAAGGATCGGTGCAGCGCGGTGATACCCAGCACCCGTACTACGCAGTTCGCTCCGCTCGTCATTCCAGGGCTCGCGAAGCGAGAGCCCGGAATCCATCGGGCCACATGTTCGGCGGATGAATGGATTCCGGGCTCGCGCCGAGAGGCGCGCCCCGGAATGACGGAGACGGTATGCGAGGATCGGTGGAGCGCCGTGATACCCAGCACCCGTACTACGCAGTTCGCTCCGCTCGTCATTCCGGGGCTCGCGAAGCGAGAGCCCGGAATCCATCGGGCCACAGGTTCAGCGGATGAATGGATTCCGGGCTCGCGCCGAGAGGCGCGACCCGGAATGATGGGGAGACGGTGTGCAAGGATCGGTGCAGCGCGGTGATACCCAGCACCCGTACTACGCAGTTCGCTCCGCTCGTCATTCCGGGGCTCGCGAAGCGAGAGCCCGGAATCCATCGGGCCATATGTTCGGCGGATGAATGGATTCCGGGCTCGCGCCGAGAGGCGCGCCCGGAATGACGAGACGGTGTGCGAGGAGCGGGCGATACCCATCGATGGCGTCGCGACACAAGGCCGCCGTGCCGGCTGCCTGAAGCGAGCCTACTCGCCCCACTCCCGCGCCATGGTCGCCAGTGCGCAGCCTTCGCAATAGCGGGCGTCCTTGAAGTCGATCCAGTTGTGCGCGTAGACCCGCTCGAGCGGAATTTTGTAACGCGCGCGCAGCACCTTCACGAGCACGCGCCAGGCTGCGATCTGCGCCTCGGTCGGTGCCTTCGCGACATCGGGGTAATTGCCGGCGAACTCGACGCCGATGGAGTTGTTGCCGACCACCTGGCGGTAGGTCGTGCGGTTGTCGATGTACTTGTTGTCGTTGCGGTTGCCACCGTCGCCATGGGTTGGGACGAGACCGTCAGCGACCGCCCAATAGACCGTGCCGTCGGTCTCGACCCAGACCATCACCCCGCGCCGGGTTGGGTTCTTGTGCTGCTCCTGGGCGCCATAGCGCGCCGAGCCGGCCGGACCTTCGGTCTGGTGCACGATGATGTTGCGCCAGGGATGGGACTTCGCGACGTCGCCCCAGGGCGAAAGCCAGACCATCTTCAGGCCCAGAATCTCCGGCGTGCCTTGCGCGCGCGCGATCGTCGCGAGGTCGGGCGCTTCTGCGAACGCAGAAGACGACAGCAGCAGCGCGAGCAGGACGGCGAGCCGGCGAGGCATCATGCGTCAAACCGTCGGTGTGGCTGCTTGCGCAGCGAGCAACGTGACGAAAACGTGCTGAAAACGCATAACAGCTGTGGATAACGTGATGACGGCATCGTGACACCACGCGGCAGTCGCCCGCGAATCTGCTGAGTTTATCATCGAGGATGTTGCGAGGCTGGCCCTCCGCCAAGCATGCCTCGGAAGTCGCGTTCAATCCATGAAACCTTGAGAGGATACTATGGCTAAGAAAGCGAAGAAGGCGAAAAAGGCGAAGAAGGCCACCAAGAAGAAGGCCGCCAAGAAGAAGTAACCCGGTTCTCGCCCGGGTAGCGGCCTGAGCCCTGCCCGGGCACCCAGCGGACCGCGATCCCGAGCATCACCGCAGGTTCGGACATAGCAGGCGCAAGGCCTGCTTTTTTATTGCCCGCAACAGCCCGAATGGGGGCGCGCGATCAGCGCTTCGTGAGACTAGGTCGAACTGGAGCGGCATCGGAGATCCTTCCTTGGGAGAGGTCGGCGCGCAGCGCCGGGTGAGGGGTTACGGTCCCTCTGTGCAGCCGCGGCCCCTCACCCGATTTGCTGGCGCAAATCGACCTCTCCCCGCTGGGGAGAGGTGGAGCAAAACCCGCGGCTAAACTGATCCAAACTTACTTCATCATGCGCT
Source organism: Bradyrhizobium semiaridum (assembly GCF_020329505.1). Taxonomy (GTDB): domain Bacteria; phylum Pseudomonadota; class Alphaproteobacteria; order Rhizobiales; family Xanthobacteraceae; genus Bradyrhizobium; species Bradyrhizobium semiaridum. Next base: position 167,800 of record NZ_JAGKJJ010000007.1, on the reverse strand, counting down.
AGCGCTCGGACAGCGCCAGCCTGGCGCCGAGCAGGGCGAAGCCGGCGGCGAAGCTGCGCCGCAGCCAGGCCATCACCTTCGGCCGGGTGATGACGCGGTCGCGCACCGCGGCGGCGAACAGCCCGTAGAGCGCGAACACCGCAAACGTCATCGCCATGAACACAAGGCTGAGCTCGGCCATCCGCGCCAGCGGATGCGGCTCGTCGACGGCGATGAACTGCGGCAGGAAGGCGAGGAAGAAGATCGATAGTTTTGGATTGAGGATGTTGATCAGGATCGCCGTCACGATCACCCGCCGGCTCGAGCGCGGTTTGGCCTCGGTGTCGACCGCCAGCGCGCCGCGTTCGCGGAGCGCCTGCCAGGCCATGTAGAGCAGATAGACCACGCCGCCCCATTTCAGCGCCGCGAAGGCCAGCGCGCTGGTGTGCAGGATGGCGGCGAGCCCGAGCATCGCCGCGATCATCTGCGGCACGATGCCGAGCGTGCAGCCGAACGCGGCGGCGACGCTCGCCCGCGAGCCCCGCGTCAGCGCTACCGCGAGCGTATAGAGCACCCCGGTGCCGGGAGACGCGACCACGATCAGGGTGGTCAGGAGGAAGGACCAGGTCATTCGGTGCTCCGCAGGCGGACAGGCTCTCTCCTGGAGATACCCCACCGTCATCCTCTCCCGCAAGCAGGCGGGAGGCGGATCGCCGATGCGGCTGCCATGCGCCCCGATTCCGCACGGCTCGGCCGCGTCCGGATCGCGCTTTAGCGCGACCCGCTGCCGCCCGAAAGCGCGGTTGCCTTCATCTCGGCGACGCGGATCACGTCCAGCGGCGCCCAGGGTTTTGCCCAGAACATCGCGCCGTCGGGCAGGCGCTGCCGCAACGGCTTGCCCGAGGTGACGATGACGTCGAGGTCCGGGTTGTATTTCTTCGCCGCATGCGCGAGCTCGACGCCGGTCATGCGGCCGGCCAGCTCGACATCGGTCATCATCAGCACGACATTGTCTCCGCTGCCTTGCAACACGAGCTCGGCGGCTTCCGCGCTCTCGCAGGCGACGACGTCAAACTCGCTTTCTTCCAACAGCAGACCGATCATTTCGCGTTGCGTCGGGTCGTCTTCGACGACTAGGGCCTTCGCACGATAGGGTCTCGATTGTCCCATGGCCGCGCCTCCCTTCCGCGTGAGCGCTCGGTTCGAGCACGTAATCCGTGTCTAATGTCGCAAATCGCTGGATGGTTCAGTTCCAATTTGAGAAAAGCAAAGAACCCGCGCTGTTCCCGAGTTACCCGCGAACCCTTCAGATTGCATCACAAGCCTCAGATTGCATCACAGGCCGCCCGCCCTGCGAGAAATTTCTTTTCTGACATCTCAAGATTGAGTAAGATGGGCATCTATTGCCGCGTGTATAACTTTTATCCGCTATCTCCAGGCGACGATGCGCCTGGCGCCTGGCCCTGTCTCGATGAGATGTCGAGGACTTGATGTCGATTTTCATTTTGTCATTGCTGGCCGGGCTCGGCCTGCACCAGCTGGTTTCACTGATCCAGCCGACCAGCATCGCCCTCGACTCCAGCGCGCGGATCGTCAAGCTCGGGCGGCGGATCGTCATCGAGATCGACAACGGGGCCTATGTGGCGTGGAAGGTGACCCTCGCAACGCTCGCCGCGGTCGCGTTCATCCTGTTCGCGATCCTGCTCAACGCCCAGTTCGCCCATCCGGCGAACGGGTTCCCCTACCGGTTCGTCGATGCGCTCACCGGCCCGCGCATGGCATCGGTGGTGTTCGGCGGCCTGGTCGGCATCCTGCTCGGCAATCTCCTGAACCGCGTGCTGAAGAGCGACGCCGACTACAAGTTCACCGCCAGCGACCGCTTCGAATATGCGCTGATCTTCATCCTGTTCCTGCTCGGGATCGGCGGCGAGGAGATCGTGCGGTCGTCGGCCCAGCGCATCAACAAGATCTCCGTCGGGACCACGACCGAGATCTCGTTCGCCGACACGGCGCCGAAATCCTCGCGGATCTCGGCCGAACAGCCGGGCGGCGCGCTGCAAACGACGCAAGGCAGCAAGGGCAGCGGCGGCGGCTCGGCGGGCCTCGGCAAGCTCTACGACATCGGATCGGTCAACGATCAGCCCAACATCGAGCGCGATTGGGAGTTCATCGAGGTGCTCGCCCGCTATGAGCAGGAGCCGGTGCCGGCGCGCCCCGATGTCGGCCGGGTTTCATTCGACGTGCTCAGCCCGCTCGCGTCCTGCCTGTCGCGGATCTCGCGCCTCTATGGCGACGACGCTTTCGTCGAGCAGCAGCTCGGGCCGGTCACCGTCGCGCTGCGCGAGCTGATCGCCGGCGAGCCTCACCAGCATGTCCGCGAGCTGCTGACGCGCGCGGTGCAGGTCGTCGCGCAATACGACAAGGGCAGGCGCGATGATTTCAAGATCATGGCCTCGCAGCTCAGACCCGAGCTCGACCAGCGCACCTCGTGCGATCGGCTGACCGCCAAGGACTACGACCCCGCTGCTGCCCTGTCCGACGAGTCGCTCGAGCGCTTCAGGAAATCCAACGCCAAATACCCCTACTTTGCCATGAGCTACGCCAGCGTCATGGCGGCGCGCCGCCGTTACGAGGCCGCCGCGATCACCATGGATGCGTGGATCCGCGAGCACTACACCCCCCTCACATCGGCCGAGCAGAAATGGTACCGGCTGCGGGCGCAGATCACGCAGGCGATCTTCCTCGAGGAGTGGATCAGGGAGCGCGGCGCGGCCGCGTCCAGCCCGCTGCGCAAGTACCACATCGACAATCTCAAGGACATCGTCGACGGCATGCGCGACTTCTCGGTGATCTCCGAGATCAGCCGGAAGAACAACCGATATGACTGGGCGTTCGGGACGTTCGGCGCCTCGGAATCCGGCGATGTGCCGCAATTGCCCAGGCCGGTCGCGAGCGCCGTCAGCACGGTCGGCGTCAGCCAGCCGGCAGCGCCCGACGAACTGAAGCAGGACGAGGTGAACAGGCGGCTCAAGTCGATCTACAACACCTATCTGTCATCCGAGAAGGATCACGTCGATCACTCGCTCAAGCACCCGATCGAGAAGGTGAGATCGGCCGCGCTGATCGAGGACGAGATCGCGAAGCTGATGCGGATCAGCCTCACATGCATCTCATATGCCCTGCCCGGCCAGCGGCGCATGCGCGCCGAACACATCGAGCGCTATGTCCGCAGCGAGCTCAACATGCTGGAGACGACGTCCCGCCTGAAATCCAAGGACGAGATCGACAACAAGATCCGGGAGTCCAGGCAACTCCTGACGCTGGCCTTCCAGATCATCGGCAAGCAGGTGACGGACGCCAAGAAGGACATCGAGTCCGGGCCGATCCAAAACCACCTCGGGACCCCGCAAGTGCTCGAGGTCTACGAGACGCTGCTGGCCACCCAGGCGCAGCTGCAAAGCTTCTCGGAGCGCGACATCGCCAATTGAGTCGACGTCACGTCCGGCAGTAAAGCCGGCGCGCGGGCCCGGGATTCATGTCTGAATGATGAGGCTTTGAATGATGAGGCAGATGATGCGATCGGCCGATCGCATCATGATCTGGCGTTGCGCCTACTTCGGATCGTTGATCGCGAAAGCGACGGACGAGTACAGCATGGCGCAGGTCACCGACAGCGTGAACAGCACAGTCCAGAGCTTCTGCAAGCGCTTCATGGCAGCCTCCTCCTCGAGGCCAACAATCTAACGGTGAATATAATAGCTTTTGACCCTGAACGCGAGATGAATGGAACGGCACGTTTGCACCCCACCAAACAATTGAAATCGTTATATCTTTCTAAAGGTGAAAAAGTGTCGCATCGGTTCACCCGCCCAGTTGCTTCTTCACCCCGAGCGCGAGGCGATAGATCGGGTCGCTGGTCTCGGTCGGATAAAGCGCGCTCCGCGGCACCTGCGGAAAGCTATCATTGTTCCAGAATTTTGCCGGCGTGAACGAAAACTTCGCGACCAGCCGCCGGCCGAAATCCATCTCGTAGGGAAAGTAGTTTTCCTTCTGCTCGTGGCCGGCCACGTCGGGGTATTCGCCGAGCAGATAACCCTCCTGGATGTGCGGCCGCACCGCCGACGGCGGGCAGACGCTGGAGAGGCGGACGATCTGCAAGCCGGCCTCGGCGCTGGCGGTGATCGCGCCGCTCAGATTGGGCACGCCGAGCACATAGAGGAAGGCGGTCGAAGTCTCCGCCAGCGAGGCAAAGGAGGCCGCGATCCGGATCGAGTGGGTGACGTCGAGCAGCGGCGTGGTGCAGACCTCGTAATGCTGCAGGATCGACCAGCGCAGGATGCGATGCCGCTTCAGCCGCTCGACCCCGAGCAGCTTTGCCTTGGCATAATCCGCAATCAGGATCTGCTCGGCGCGCTTGAGCGTCTCGAACCGCGCCAGCAGCGTCGCGCGGTCCGGATTGCCGCGGCCGGCGCGAAACAGCGACGGCTTCAGCGAGGAGTTGTCCTTGACGTTGCGGTGGTCGGTGCCCTGGCCGCGAAACAGCAGCACATGATCGCGGTTGAGGAATTGCAGCTCGGCGATCTTGGTGGCGAGCTCCAGGTAAGAGCCGACGCGATGGCCCGCTCCCTGCCGCACCGCCGTGTTCTTCGCGATCTGGCAACCGCGGCGATCGAAGAACGACCAGATCTTTTGGCTGCCGATGGTTTCCATTGAACACCCAAACTCTCACCCCGTCATTCCGGGGCGCGCCCTTGGCGCGAGCCCGGAATCCATCGGGCCACGCAACGTGTTGAGCAATGGATTCCGGGCTCGCGCTTCGCGCGCCCCGGAATGACGGCGGTGGGACGGCCGCGGCTCTTGGTCACCGCCCCATCAGCTGATCGGCAAAATACCCGATGGTCTTGCGATAGATCACCGCCCTGTTCCACTCGCGCATCGCCTCGAAATTCGCCGTGCCTTCGCCATAGGGCTGGCCCATCTTGAAGCCGCTGGTGTGCAACAGGTTCGCGGTCGAGGCCAGCACGTCGGGCACCGAGTGGCGCAGATCGACATGGCCGTTGCCGTCGAAGTCGACGCCGTATTTGATGTAGGACGACGGCAAGAATTGCGTCTGGCCGATCTCGCCGGCATAGGCGCCGATCATGTCGCCGACCGCGAGGTCGCCGCGCTGCACGATCTTGAGCGCCGCCAGCAATTCGCCCTGGAACAGGTCGGTGCGGCGGCAATCATGCGCCAATGTCGCGAGCACGCGGAACACCGGCAACTTGCCCATGTCGCCCTTGCCGAAATCGGTCTCCAGCCCCCAGATCGCGACCAGGATCTGGCGCGGCACGCCGTATTGCTGCTCGATCTTCGCCAGCAGCGCCGCGTGCCGCTGCAGCATCGCCCGCCCGCCATTGATGCGCCCCGGCCCGACTCGGGTCGCGACATACTGCTCGAACGTCTTGTTGAAGGTGTAGCGCTGCCGCCGGTCGAACGCGAGCACCCCGCCATCCTGCTGCACCCCGCCGAGCGCCGACGAGATCACGTTCTGCGAGATGCCGGCCGCAGCCGCTTCCTGCGAGAAGGATTGGATGAAGGCGTTGAAATTGCCGCCACAGCGGGCGGCGTAGGAGGGAGTGGCAAGCAACAAGGCGCCGATGAAGACCGCAAAACGACACCTGAGCATGCAATATTCCCTCCTGCTTCGAATAGCCGATCATGCCCGGGAAAATCGCGCCCGTCAAAATGGCGGGGTCCTGGCAATCGATACTCGTCACCAAGCCATGGTCGCCAGGTAGAAGTGGCCATCAAGCTTGTTGACGGTGATCGAAAGCTCCACCGGAGGTTCTAACACTGCACACATCGCTGTGCCCGGACATAACCGTCGCGCCCTGTCCCGCCACGCCTTCGAACGCCGTTCCGGTCCGAGCGTGATTTCATCGGCTTCATCGAACACCAGCGTGTAGATGGAATTTGCAGTACCCGCCCCGCCGGTCTGTTCCCAATCCATCAGCGCCAAACGCGGCTCACCCGTTCGCGCAAGTTTATCGACGAGCTCGACATAGTGGTGTTTCTCGATCTCGAAGCGGATCCGTTCGCGAGTGATGCCGACGCCTCGCGCGCCGGCGAAAATGAGCCACGCCGCGATTGGTGCCGCGATGATCGAAGCAACGCGCCGCCATCGCCTGAACCAGAGATGACGCACCAGCGCAACGGTCCAATAGACAGCCACCGCAAGGGCCGGAAGGAACAGCAGCGGCACCAGTGCCAGCCAGAGATTGAAAATGCGATCGAGGTCGTTACCGGCTGCAAAAAGCAGTGCGATCAGCATCACCCATATGAAACAGGAAACGCTGAACTTGTCATGTCTATCGGATACGGTCGGCTGTTGCATGCCGAAAACGATGACAGCAGATCGCGGTCAGAGCGCGACCAAGTTGTGCAGATTTCCCTCACTCCGTGAGCTGCTTCTCCAGCCCCGCGAAATCGATTTCCGTCCAGCTCTCCGTGATCCGCCCGTCCTGAATCCGCCAGAACGTCATGCCGCGGAATTCGACGTGGCGGCCGGTCGGTGCGATGCCGCGCCATTCCTCGCGGTGGCGGCCGCGCCAGACGAGGCGGCCGGCGACGATGTCGCGTTCGGCGACCAGGCATTCGGCGACCACCGAGAGATCGGCGAACGCCTCGTGCAGCAACGCCGAATGCGCGATCACGGCGTCGGCGCTCATCTTGCGGCCCGAGGCGTGGTCGAAGAAGTCGGGCGCGAGCTGGTTGCGGATCGCATCGGGGTCATGGCGGTTGATCACCGCATCGCAATGCGCGAGCACGAGCGCCTTGTTGGCGTCGAGGGTGGCGTTGGTCATCGGGAAACGATTCTCGAACGGCGGGTTGCAGCAAACGCAGGGTACGCCTCATACGCGAATCATTGGTTACCGCGCAAGTGACGATGGTCAGAAATCCGCTCGTTTTCGGCTGCCGCGCGTTTCGAACGCGATGCGAAAGCCGGTTGCCGCAAGGACGCAAGGAGCTTCGCGCATCACCAGCGGCCGTTGCGCCTGTTCCAGGCGAACAGCAGGTCGGCGAAGCAGTCGTAGGCAAAGCGCGACAGCGGTAACATCACGCGGTTGCCGAGCACTGCCGCCAGCCATCCCTCGCCCGGCGTGATCCGCCAGATTGCGACCGCGACGTCGACCCCGACGATCAGCCCGCCCTTCTCGTCGGTGGCATGCAAGCGGCGGCGGACGTCGTCGAGCGATGCGCCATGGGCGTCGAGCGCGTCGGGCTGCTCGTTGATGTCCTTGAAGACGATGGTGCTGGCGCGGGCCGCCGCAATTAGCTTGTTGCGCTGCCAGCCGATACCGGCGTCGCAGACCGGGCAGCGCGTATTATACCAGACGGTGAGAAGCGGATCGGGCATGGCGTTCCAGAACGTAGCCGCCGGCCGTTGCCGCGTCGAGATCGGCTGCGCGGTCCCGCGGTATGGCGGCGTTCGTGCTGTTCGAGGGGTGAGGCATCGCGCAAGAGACCCGCGCCGCGCAATCGCGCAATGCTGAGCGGCGCGGCGGCGCGTGCGATTTGCTTTGACAGCGGCGCTGCCATCGACCACAAGCCGCGCATGCCGAAAAAACCCGGGACCAATCCCAAAGGCGAATTCGCCTTCTTCAACGTGTTCTACGAGGACGGCTCGCAGCGCTCCAACCGCCGCGTGCCCGCGGAGCTGCTCGGCGGCCTCGACGGCGACGAGCCGGCGCGCGGCTTCATCATGGAGCAGGACCGCGAGATCGCCGAAAAAAGCGGCCGCCCGCCGCTCGAGATCAAGCGTCTCGAACGGGTCGGGGCGAAGAAGAAGTAGGCGATCCTATCTCGCCGTCGTCATTCCGGGCGCGCCAACGCGTCCCGCGCAAAGCGCGGCCCCATGACAGGCTCAGCGCGAGCCCGGAATCCATTTCACCACTCGACTTGCGGCCCAATGGATTCCGGGCTCGGCGCTGCGCGCCGCCCCGGATGACGAAGCGTGATGGCGATCCGGACCAGCATCGAGCAGGTCGTGCGGCGAGCGTGTTGTCCTCGCCTTCAATCGATAGCGGAGCAAGCGGTACCCCTCTCCCCAGCCCTCCCCCGCAAGGGGGGAGGGAGCCCATTCGCCGGTGCTTCGCTCACTTGCGGTCGGCTTCAGGCCTCATGCAAGGTGCGAGGCGCGTTGCGATGTCAGGTGAGCACGCCATTCAGGCTCCCTCCCCCCCTTGCGGGGGAGGGTTGGGGAGAGGGGTGGCCGCGGGCGCTGCTGTGAGAAACCTGGCGAGAGTCCAACAAAAACGGCGGGCCTCGCCCGCCGTCTTGTCTCGATGGATGCCCGGGGCGAGCCCAGGCATGACGACGGAAAAATCAGTTGTCCAAAAAGCTCCGCAGCTTCCGCGACCGGCTCGGGTGCTTCAGCTTGCGCAGCGCCTTGGCTTCGATCTGGCGGATGCGTTCGCGGGTGACCGAGAACTGCTGGCCGACTTCTTCCAGCGTGTGGTCGGTGTTCATGCCGATGCCGAAGCGCATGCGCAGCACGCGCTCCTCGCGCGGCGTCAGCGAGGCCAGGACGCGCGTCGTGGTCTCGCGCAGATTGGATTGGATCGCCGCATCAATGGGGAGGATCGCGTTCTTGTCCTCGATGAAGTCGCCGAGGTGCGAATCCTCCTCGTCGCCGACCGGCGTCTCCAGCGACAGCGGCTCCTTGGCGATCTTGAGGACCTTGCGGACCTTCTCCAAGGGCATGCCGAGCTTCTCGGCGAGCTCCTCCGGGGTCGGCTCGCGGCCGATCTCGTTGAGCATCTGGCGCGAGGTGCGGACGATCTTGTTGATCGTCTCGATCATGTGCACGGGGATGCGGATGGTCCGGGCCTGATCCGCAATGCTGCGGGTGATCGCCTGCCGGATCCACCAGGTGGCGTAGGTCGAGAACTTGTAGCCGCGGCGGTACTCGAACTTGTCGACCGCCTTCATCAGGCCGATGTTGCCTTCCTGGATCAGGTCGAGGAACTGGAGGCCGCGGTTGGTGTACTTCTTGGCGATCGAAATCACGAGGCGGAGGTTGGCTTCCACCATCTCCTTCTTGGCCTGACGGGCCTCGCGCTCGCCCTTCTGCACGCTGTGCACGATCTTGCGGAATTCGCCGATCTCGAGCCCGGTCAGCGCGGCCAGCGACTGGATCTCGTGGCGCAAATCCTTGATGCGGTCCTTCTCGTGATGGACGAAGTTCTTCCAGCCCTTGGCCGACAGCTTGGAGACGCGGTTGAGCCAGCGCGGATCGAGCTCCGAGCCCTGGTAGTTGCGCAGGAAGTCGTCGCGCGCGACGCCGTGGCTGTCGGCGAGGCGCATCATGCGGCCCTCGAACGAGACCAGCTTCTTGTTGATGTCGTAGAGCTGCTCGACCAGCGAATCGATGCGGGCCTGGTTGAGGCGCAGCGACTTCACCTCGACGATGATCTCGTCCTTCAGCTTCTTGTACTTGCGCTCCTGCGAGGGCGACAGCGACTCGCTCTGCAGCTGGTTGGCGATGTCCTGCTCCTGCAGGCGGCGCAGCTTCTTGTACTCGGACGCGATCTTGTCGAAGGTCTCGACCACCTTCGGCTTCAGCTCGGCCTCGATCGCGGCGAGCGACATCTGGTTCTCGAACTCGTCCTCGTCCATGTCGGCTTCGGCCGCAGCCTCGCCCGGATCCTTCTCCTCGCCCTCGGCCTCGCCGCCCGCGGGCGCGGCACGGAACGGGGTCGGCGACGGCGGCGCCGCCGGCGGCGCGACATGGGTGGCGGCGGCAGCGTCGGTGCCGTTGGCCCCCGCCTCCGCGGCGCCATCGGCGCCGGGACCCTGGATCAGGTTCGGATTGATGCCGCCCTTGGACTCGGGGCCGGCATAGGTCGCTTCGAGATCGATGATGTCGCGAAGGAAGATCTTTCCTTCGTTGAGCTCGTCGCGCCAGATGATGATGGCCTGGAAGGTCAGCGGGCTTTCGCAGAGGCCCGCGATCATCGCCTCGCGGCCGGCCTCGATGCGCTTGGCGATCGCGATTTCGCCCTCGCGCGACAGCAGCTCGACGGTGCCCATCTCGCGCAGATACATGCGCACGGGATCGTCGGTGCGCTCGCCCGGCTCGCTCTTCTTGACCTCGGTGACGGCCTTCTGCGTGACCTCGACGAGCTCGTTGTCGGTATCGTCCTCGGTGTCCTTGTCGTCGTCCTCGTCGTCGCTCTCGTCGGCCTCGGTGACGTTGATGCCCATGTCGGAGAGCATCGACATGATGTCCTCGATCTGCTCGGGCGAGGTGGTGTCGGAGGGCAGCACTTCGTTGAGCTGATCGAAGGTCACGAAGCCGCGCTTCTTGGCCTGCTTGATCATCTTCTTCACCGCGGCATCCGACAGGTCGAGCAACGGGGACGGCGCCTCGGCGGCATCCTTCTCAGGAGCGTCCGCGGCCTTGTCGTCCTTTTCCTTGTCCTTAACCTGCAGCGTCTTTGCCTTGGTGGCCATTCACTAAGCTCCCGAAACGCGGTCCATGCGAAATGGCGCCAGGCGCGCATCTCGCACAATTTCACTGATCAACTCTCGACGCGCAAAGGGCGGCGCAACATCGCCACCCCTTTGATCCGTCTCGACGGTTTCCATTTTGAAATAGCCGCGAGGCTATTAAGTTTCGCTTAACCCTGTTTTTGCAGCCAAACCATGGATTTGGCGAGTCTTTTTGCGGGGTCGGCATGCGCCGTCCGCAGCATTTTGTTATCAAACATTTCGCTGGAACCGGCCCGATAATTCGCCGAACCCTTCAATCAGGGCTTCGGTCCCGTCGGCTTCTGCCATCCGGGCCTGGATATCCTGCAACCATGCCAGATTGGCCTCGCTGGTGTCCTCAGCCAAGGCCGCCTCCGCGTCTTTCATTTCCCTAAGTAAGGCGTGGGTTTTCTGATGCAAGGCAACGAGTTGGCGCCAGGTCGATAAAACATCCTCGCGTGCCGCGCCGACCCTGGCGCCCCACACCGCCTGGGTCGTGACCGCCTTCTCAACCCTTTGAAGAATATGCGAAAATCCACCAGATTCGAGGTCGGCCCGCATCTTCTCGGCCTGCTCTTCGGCGTCAGGCGAATGGTGATGGTCGTTAGCGAAGGCGGCGATGACGGCGGCCCGCAGCTTGTGGGCCTCGGGATGGGCGAGCTCGAGCGCGGCGACCTCCTCCAGATGATCGTGCAGCAGCCAGGGGTGGTTGATCAGGGATTGCAGGATCAGGGCCTCGCGGCGCGAGATCGCGCTGCGCTGGCCCCGCATGATCGGGCTGTTCGCCAGCTGCGGGCTGGCCGCCTGATACGGCCCCCGCGACATCGGGACAGGGCCGCCCTTGGCGGCAAAACGGCCGCCCGATGCCGGGCCGCGGGGCGCAAACGGCCGGGGTGATTCGCCGCCGCGGCCGCCGAAATTGCCGCGGCCGTAACCGCCCCTGCCATAACCGCCGCGGCCGCCCTCCGGCGCGAACGTCCGCTGCAGGCGCTCCTGCAAGTCCTGGCGATAATAGCGCCGCACCACCTCGTCGCGGATGCCGCCCGTCAGTTCGCCGATCCGCGCCTCCAGCGCGGCGCGGCGCTCGGGCGTGGCGAAATTGCCGCCCTCGATCTCGCGTGACCAGATCATGTCGGCGAGCGGACGCGCTGCCGAAATAACCTCCTCGATCGCGCCGCGGCCGCCCGAGCGCGCGAGGTCGTCGGGATCCTGCCCTTCCGGTAGCAGCGCAAAGCGCAGGCTCTTGCCCGGCTTGAGGTTCGGCATGGCAAGATCCGCGGCCCGATAAGCCGCCTTCTGTCCGGCGCGATCGCCGTCGAAGCAGAGGATCGGCTCGTCCACCATCTTCCAGAGCAGCGCGAGCTGGTTCTCGGTCAGCGCGGTGCCGAGCGGCGCGACGGCGCCGGGAAAGCCCGACGTGACCATGGCGATGACGTCGACATAGCCTTCGACGACGATCAGCTGCGCGCCGTCATGAGCGGCCTGCCGCGCCGTGAACAGGTTGTAGAGATTGTCGCCCTTGTGAAACAGCGCGGTTTCCGGCGAGTTCAGGTACTTCGCCGGAACGTCCTTCTCCAGCGCGCGCCCGCCGAACGCGATGACCCGGCCGCGGCCATCGGTGATCGGAAACATCACGCGGTCGCGGAATCGATCGAACGGCACCGGCTTGTCCTCGCCGGCCACCAAAAGCCCCGCTTCCACCATGTCCTCGGTCGAGATGCCCTGCGCGCCGAGATGCTCCTTCAGCGCAAAACGATCCGGCGGCGCGTAGCCCATCCGGAACTGGAGCTGGGTCGCCGGGGTAATCGCACGGTCGGCGAGATAGCCACGGGCCTTGGCGCCATGGCGCGAGGCCAGCATGTCGGCAAAGAATTTTGTCGCGAGTTCCATCACGTCGTGCAGCGTGCGGCGATGCTGCTCATGCCGCGCCGCATCGACCGTCACAGCCGGCAGCGGCACACCCGCCATCGCGGCGAGGCGTTCGACCGCCTCGGGGAAAGTCACGCCCTCGGTCTTCATCAGGAAGTCGAAGATGTTGCCGTTCAGCCCGGACGAGAAGTCGAACCAGGCCTGCTTCTGGTCGTTGACAAAGAACGACGGCGTTTTCTCCTGCTGGAACGGCGACAGTCCCTTCCACTCCCGCCCGGCCTTCTTGAGCTTGACGCGCCTGCCCACGACTTCCGAAACCGGAAGCCGGGCGCGCAGCTCATCGAGGAATTCGGGCGTGAAACGCATCGTCCAGGTCGCGGGTCCAGCGTAGAATCGGACACCGATATAGTGAGCCGGCGCCCAACGTAGCAAGAATCTCCGGCTTCTCCCGCTATCCAAGTTATCCACAGTGTGGGTCCATGGATTCCGGGCTCAGCCCTTTCGGGCTGCCCCGGAATGACAGGTGGAGAGACCAACCGGCTGGCTTGCCCCGGCTGCTGTTCCGCGCTTCGATAGCGCCATGTTCACGACGTTCAGAGGCGGACAGAGCGGCGGCTGGAAAGTGATTTCCATCGCGCGGGTGAAAGGCGAGACGCTGCCGCGGGTGGCGGCGCTGTCGGTGATCGCCAGCGAGGCGATCGCGCTGCCGCTGTTGCCGTCGCAGACCGCCTGGCGGCTCGCCGGCGTCGCCAGCAATCTGCGCTACACCGAGCGAGCGGAGAAGGACAAGCTCACCGCCGTGCAGGCCGGGCTCGGCCGACCCGAGGCGACGCACGCCGCGCTGATCCCGATCAGGAAATCCGCCGCCTGGTGGGAGCTGACGCAGGAGGAGCGGCGCAAGATTTTCGAGGACAAGTCGCAGCACATCGCGGGCACCTTGCGATTCCTGCCGGCGATCGCGCGGCAGCTCTATCATTCGCGCGACCTCGGCGTGCCCTTCGACTTCCTGACCTGGTTCGAGTTCGCGCCCGAGCATGACGGCCTGTTCGACGAACTGCTCGGCGTGCTGCGCGCCACCGAAGAGTGGACCTATGTCGAGCGCGAGGTCGATATCCGCGTCGAGCGGGAAGCATAACGCGCCGCGTGATGCTGCGACTCGCCGCGCTTCAGTGCTCGAGGAATTTCCCCGACGCGATCCGCGGCAGACCGCTCACCGGCCAATTGTAGAGATAGGTCCAGGCTTCGCCTGTGCTGCCGTCGGCAAGCGTGACCGACAACATCTCCCGGATATATTCGGTCGGCGGCGGAAACCCCTCGCCGCAGGCCTCATACATGTCGAACTCGCCGAGCATGGCGTCGCGCGCGCGAAGCCGAAACAATTCGCCATGCACGATGTCGTCGGGATCGTCCGAGGTCACCAGGCCCGGATAGTGCTTGACGAGATACAGCCGGCCGCGGCACTGCGCCGCGCCGAGGAAATCGGCATTGGCCGACAGCAGCTTCGCCATCGGGTGGTCGAAGCCGCGCATCAGCGTGCCGTAGACGAAGAGAAGGTCGGAGGTCATAGCCCTCTATGTCATTGCAAGCGAAGCGAAGCAATCCATCGAGCCGCGAAATGGATTGCTTCCGCCTCGGCTTGCAAGCGGCACCAAACAGTCAGTGTCGTCCCGGCGAAAGCCGGGACCCATAACCACCGAAGGTCAACGTTTCGCAACGCTGGGGCCACACCGTCATTCTACAATCCAACCTGTGGTTATGGGTCCCGGCTTTCGCCGGGACGACGAGCATGGGGAGGCAGCACCGCTCAGAGGTGAGGATCTACTTCAACCCGCCACCACCTCATCCGTGATCACCACGAACTTCGCCAGGGTCATCCGGCCGAAGCTCGTGGTCAGTGCAACATCGGCGGCATCGCGGCCGGTTGCCATCAGGATGCGGCCGATCCGCGGGGTATTGTGGCGGGCATCGAAGGTGTACCACTGGCCCGACAGATAGACCTCGAACCAGCCGGAAAAATCCATCGGCGCCGGATCGCGCGGCACGCCGATGTCGCCGAGATAGCCGGTGCAGTAGCGCGCCGGGATGCCCATGCAGCGGCAGAAGGTGAGCGCGAGATGCGCAAAGTCGCGGCAGACGCCGGCGCGGCTCTCGTAGACGTCATGCGCCGACTTCATGTGATGGGCGTGCTGATAGCCGAATGAGACGTGGTCGTGCACGAACGCGGTGATTGCCTGCACCCGCGCCCAGCCCGGCGGCGTGGCGCCGAACAGCGACCAGGCGATATCGGTCAGCTTGTCGGTCTCGCAATAGCGGCTCGGCATCAGATAGAGCATCATGTCGTCGGGCAATTGCTCGATCGCGACCTGCTGCGCCGCCGGATTGACGGCGTCAGGCAGGCCGGAATCACGCAGCAGCGCACTGCCGCGGAACGTGACGCCGCCGGCCGGCGCGACCAGCCGTCCGCACACATTGCCGAAGCCGTCGCGGTAGAAACCGATCGGGACATCGGGCTCGGTCACGATCGTCTCGGTGCCGACGATGTCGGCGTAGCGCGAGGGATGGATCGACAACATGATCACCATCGGCGTCGGCTGCGGAGCCGTATAGGCGATCTCGAAGCCGACCTTGATCTGCATCGTCAGGCGGTCTCCCGTTCAGCATCCGTCGCAGCCGAAACCACGTCAATATCGACATCCATGCGAACGAACGCGTCGGCCGCGCCGAGATAGACGCCGTGCAGCGGGATCGCCTGGCGCGGATCGCGGGCGACCGCGACGCGGATCAGGTCGCGGGTGCCGACGATGCCGTTGGTCGGATCGAACTCGATCCAGCCGGCGCTTGGCAGGTAGACCTGCACCCAGGCGTGAGTCGAGCCGCCGCCGACATAGCCATGCGCGCCGTCCGACGGCATCGCCAGATAGCCGGAGACGAAGCGTGCCGCGATGCCGAGCCGGCGCAGCGCCTCGATCATGAACAGCGCATAATCGCGGCAGGTGCCCGACTTGGTCTGCAGCGTGTCGAGCGGATGCTGGGTGCCGTGCTCGTGGCGCTTGCGATAGCGGAAGCTCTCGCGGATGTGATGCGTCATGCCGCTCAGGATGTTGAATGTCGGCGTCGGCGCATCGGCGTCGAGGAAGCGCAGCGCCCAGGCCGACAATTCGCCGTTCGGATCGCCATATTGCGGCGTGATGAACTGCTGCAGATCGGGGAATTCCTCGTCGTCATAGAGGAACGGATAGAAATAGGCGGGATCGTCCGGCGTCAGCGCGAACTTCTCGGCGGGGTCGTGCTGCACCGTCGCTGTCGACACGAACGACAGCGTGTCCGCGCGCTCGTCGAAGGTCGCGATCGCCACGCTGTTGCCGAACACGTCGTGGATCCAGCGCAGCGACATCGGCTGCGGATCGATCACGAGCTCGCTCTTGAGCACGCGCAGATCGTGGCCGTCGCGCGGGCGCAGCATGATGCGGTGCTCGCCGAACGCCACCGGGCGCGTATAGCGGTAAACGGTCTTGTGATGGATGGTCAGCAGCGGCATCGTCAAACAATCATCGTGATTCTGGATGAGATAATCTATAGAGGGTGCTGCTCGATTCCAGATCAGCATGCCGCTTGAATAGGCAAAGTTGAGGAAAAAGCCTGTTGAACTACGCTGGTGGTCCATCCGTCCTGCTCGCAAGCACCGATGCTTCACCGGTTCTCGAACATAATTCCGGCGGCCGCTCGCCGTTCCTTTTGACCTGCGACCATTACGGGCGGCTGATCCCGGCGCCGCTCGGCGACCTCGGCCTGCCCGAGAGCGAGCTCACACGCCACATCGCCTGGGACATCGGCATCGCCGGCGTCGCGACGCAGCTCGCCGACCGGCTCGACGCCCACCTGGTGGCGCAGCGCTATTCGCGGCTGGTGATCGACTGCAACCGTCCGCCGCATGTCGCAAGCTCGATCCCGCTGATCAGCGAGGCCACCACCGTGCCCGGCAATGAAGGCCTGTCGCGCGAGGACGCCGAGACGCGCCGCGCACAGATCTTCGATCCCTATCACCGCCGCATCGACGAGATCATCGACCAGCGTCGGCGCGAGGGCATGCCGACGGTGCTGGTGTCGCTGCACAGCTTCACGCCGGTCTATGCCGGCATCGCGCGGCCGTGGCACATCGGCACGCTCTATCACCGCGACACCGTGCTGCCGCCGCTGCTGCTGAGACATCTGCGCAGCGAGGGCGATCTCGTGGTCGGCGACAACGAGCCCTATGCGGTGAGCGACGAGACCGACTACACGATCCCGGTGCACGGCGAGCAGCGCGGCCTGATGAATTCCGGCATCGAAATCCGCCAGGACCTGATCTCCGACCAGGCCGGCGAGACCGCCTGGGCCGAGCGGCTGGCGCGCATCCTCGGCGAGATCGAGACGACGCTGCGCAAGCAGGCGGTGATTTAGACGCGGCGCGCCGGTCAGCCCAGAGAGACGCCCGCCTTTGCGCGGCTTAATCCGAGGGTCAGGATCCGATGCAGCAGCTTCGGGTAAGCAAGCCCGTCATGCTGCGCCGCCGTGGCGAACTCCTGGCTCTTCGCAATCTCGGGATTCGGATTGGCTTCGATGAAGTAGGCGGTGCCGTCGGCGGAGAGACGAAAGTCGATGCGCGCATAGCCATCGAGCCCCAAGGCCCGGTAGATGCGTTTCGCGATTCGCTGGATGCTGGCGGAGACCTCCGGCGCCAGGTCCTTGGCGGGCCCGTCGACGATGCCGACGCGTTCCTGATAGCTGGTGTCGTGCTTGGCTTTTTCGGTGGCGATGTGCCGCGCGCGCGGGCCGCCCATGCTGCCGAATTTCAGTTCCCAGACCGGCAGCGCGCGCAGCCGGTTGTTGCCGATGACGCCGACATAGAGCTCGCGCCCCTCGATATATTGCTCGGCGATCGCGGCCGTTCCGATCCGCTCGTGAATGAAGGCGACGCGCTCGGCGAGCTTCTCGTCGGTATCGACGATGGAGGCCTGCGAGATGCCGAAGGAGCCGTCCATGTGGAGGCTCTTGACGATCAGCGGCAGCGCCAGCCGCGGCGGCCGCTTGACTTTGCGGCGCATCGGAAACACCGCGAAGGCCGGCACCGCGATGCGGCGATGATGCACCAGCGCCTTGGACAGGTCCTTGCCGCGCGCCAGGATCAGGCCGCGCGGATTGCACCCGGTGTAGGGAATCCGCATCAGCTCGAGGAAGCTCGCGATGTGCTGGTCATACACCACCTCGTAGTGGAACTCCTCCAGCAAGGTGAACACCACATGCGGCTTGAAATCGTCGATCGCCTCGCGGACCGGCTTGATTTCCTCCTGCACGCCGAGCGGACGCACCTCGTGGCCGGCCGCGCGCAAGGTGCTGACGACGTCGTATTCGGTCTTCCACGCGTTGATCTCCTGCGCGCTGTATCCGTCGCTCGAATCCGGCGGCACGAAGTCAGGATGCATCAGCACCAGAACACGAAGCCGCCTCATAGCGCGATCCACTTCCGCCGCGACGGACCGAACAGCGCGTGCATGGTCTTAGCGGTCAAAAGGATGGTGAAGTTGGTCACGAGCTTGTGCTCGGGGCCCACGGCGCGCAGATTGAGCTCGCGGCAACGGGAGATCATGTCGTCAAGCACCGCATCGAGCGTCAGCTGGTTTTCGCCGGTCCATTGCGCGACCAGCTCCCTGATCCGAGCGCGGTGGCGCCGGATGAAGCTTGCCGCCGTCGGCGAGCGCAGATGCCGGGGATCGGCGGAGAACAGCCGGGACAGATCGCGGTCGTAGGTCTTCGGCGGATTGAAGGCGTAGAACGCCTGCTTCTTCTTGTAGTGCTCGCCAAGCGTCTGGCTGAGGCTGTGCAGCGGATCGACGCGCTCCCGGTTCATGAGCGGCGGCCGCTTCCCGGCGATCTCAGCCATCAGCTCGTCGACATATTCGAGCTTCTTCAGCGCCGGCCAACCGGCATACCGCGTCCGCCAGTTCGAGCGCGGCCGCAGCCACACCGCAAAGGTTTCGGCGAAATCCTCGTCCGGATGGCTTTGCGCGTACCACAGCCGCAAATGCTGGACATAGTTCCGGCTGGCCGGATTGGGCCGGTAGTAGCGCGGGTAGTGCTTCGACGACGGACCGAACAATTGCTGCCAGCGCCGGCGGCGTTGCAGCTGGTAGCCGTGCTGCATGGCGTGGCCGGCCTCATGACGGAGGATGGCCATGCACTGGGGCCACGTGCCGCCCTCGACGTCGAGCATCATCTTCTTCTCGAGCTTCATCAAGCGGGGATGGGTGAGATAGAACGGGATGGCGATGCCGGGCACATTCGCCGGACTGAACCATTCGCTCGATATCCATGCGTGCGGCCGCAGCCGGATGCCGCGCTCCTCGAGCTCTTCATGGAGCGTGCCGAGACAGTCCTCGAGCCAGGTGCCTTCGACCGTAACCCTCAGACTGCTGAGGCGCTGCTCAAGCAGCTGCGCATCCGACAGCTTCTCCCAGGCAAATTTCCGTTGCGGCATGGGTCTCCAGAAACATCACTAACTCGTTATGGTGTCACAGGTTGCAGCCGGTCACAACGGCCGACGCCAGCGCCGCTAGCCGCGGAACGGCGCCAGCAGTGCGTGCGGATCGGTTTGCAGGTCGGGATGCCGGCGCAGATGCTCCAGCATGAACTTGACGAACGCCCGGACCCGCGCCGGCACGCCCTTGCGGCTCGGATAGTGCAGGGAGACCTCGAAGCCGGGCCAGATCCAGTCCGGCAGCACGAGTTTGAGCTCTCCGCTCCGCAGCAGCGGCAGCACCCGCGGCAGCGGCGCGTAGGCCAGTCCCTGCCCGTGAACGGCGGCGGTGATCAGCGCCGTGAGATCGTTGGAGACGAGGTTGCCATGCACCTGTGGCGTGATCCGCTCGTCACCGCGGACGAGGGTCCAGTCGATCAGGCGGCCGGAGCCGCGATGGCGGAGCCGCAGGCAGTTATGCGCCTCGAGACCGGACGGCGCCTGCGGCGGCGGCTGGCGCGCCAGATAGTCGGGCGAGCCGCACACCACGAACGGCAGCATGGCGATCCGCCGCGCCACCACGCTGGCATGCTCGACGCGGCCGGCGCGGAAGCCGACGTCGTAGCCCTGCCCGATCATGTCGGTGACGGTGTCGTCGAGATCGAGTTCGATCTCGACGTTGGGGTAAACCCGGGCGAAGGCGGCGATCAGCGGCTGCACGTAGCTCTGGGTGAACGGCGCGACCCCGGTGACGCGCACCACGCCGGTCATGGCGCTGGCCCGCTCGCGCGCCGCGCTGCGGGCGTCCTCCAGTTCGCGCAACGGATCGGCGCAGCGCTCGTAGAACAGCCGGCCTTCCCGGGTGACGCCGAGTTTGCGGGTCGAGCGCTGCAGCAGCCGGACGCCGAGCTCGCGCTCGAGCCGGACGACGTTCTTGCTGACCGCGACCGGCGTGATGCCGAGCTCGCGTGCGGCCGCAACGAAGCTGCCCGATGACACCGTCTTCACGAAGCTCAGCACTCCGCGCATGCTGTCGGTCGCCATGGATTACAAACTCCAGGTTTGCACTGAGCATAGCACGGCGGGCGTAGTCGTCACCGCCCGATGCCTCGACAATGTGTCGCGCGACGGCTTCGCCGCCGGCGAGAGGAGAGCCACCCGTGTTCCAGTCCAGCTATTCTCTGTTCGACCTGATCCCTGCCGTGATCAGCGCCTGCGTGCTGTGCTTTGCACTCGACCTCTGGCGCCGGGCGGCAGAGGCGTCGCGCGGGGACGGTCGGCCGGTGGCACTCGGCGCGATCCTCGCCGCCTGGGCGGGATTGGCGCTGCTCGCGACACACATTCCCGCCTTCGGCGGCTTCATAGGATTGACGCCGGGACTGCAGCCCATGTTGCTGCTCGCCGCAATCACAGCTCCGGTCGTGGCGGCGTGGCGCGCGAGCGGCCGCAGGATCTTCGACAGCATCCCGCTCGCCTCGCTGCTGACCTTTTTCTACTGGCGCGCGGTGTTCGGCGCGCTGCTGCTGGCCGCCGGCGCCGTCGGACGGCTGCCGGCCGACTTCGCCATCTCCGCCGGTCTCGGCGACATCGCCGTGACGCTGCTGATGGTGGTCGTTCTGGCGATGCGGACGGCCTCCGGCGGCGTGGCGCGCGGACCCGTGCTGCTCTGGAACACGATCGGCTTCGCCGATCTGATCAATGTGCTGATCAGCGCCGCGCTGGTGGTACGGCCGTGGGCGGAGCAGCGCGGACTGCCCGGCCAGTTCGGCCTGCAATTGTTCGGGGTGCCGATCTTCATTGCCCTCCACATCCTGATCTTCGGCAGGCTGTGGCGCGAGCGGCGGGCCGCGTCGCGCGCACTGGCGGTCTGATCAGGCTGGCGAGCCGCTTGCGCCGGTCAATTGGGCTGCCGCCGCCAGACGAAGACGAGATACAGCAGCACGGGCAGGCCGAGCGCTCCCCAGGAGACGGCGTCCCACCAGCCGTCACCGATCAGCGCGCTGATCAATCCCACCGTGCTGAGGATCGCGATGACGAGCGGGGCCGCGAAGATCTGGGCCAAAGAGCGGTGCGAGATCATTCTGCGGCGTCACGACGAGGAGTATCGATGGCCGCGGCATTGGCGATGGCGCGTTCCTGGCTGACGCCCGCCTTGCGCCGGCGCCACCATAAATAGAGCCCGGTGACCAGGATGAAGATGGTCAGAATGTCGAGCAGCGCCCAGACGATCTTCAGCGGCATGCCGCCATAGTCGCCGAAATGCAGCGGCTGGGAGACGAACAGCGTCAGCACGTACCAGGGCATGTCGCGGCTGTCGGTCAGCTTGCCGGTCTCCGCATCGATCAGCGCCGGCCTCAGCAGCCGCGAGGTCAGCGGAGTGTCGCCATGCATGAACACGGCATAGTGGCTCTTGCTGCTGAAGGTGGTTCCGGGAAACGCGACGAAGCTCGGCGTCATGCCGGGCATCGCCTGCGAGGCCACCTCCACCGCCGCATTGACCGAGGTCAGCTTCGTCGGCACCGGCCGGTCGCGGTATTGCGCGGTCATCTCGGCGAGCTGGCCGAACTGCCACATCTTCAGCACGAGATCAGCCCAGGTGTTGATCACCCCGGTGAAGCCGACCACCAGCGTCCAGGCGACGAGCAGGATGCCGGCGAGATTGTGCACGTCGAGCCAGCGCACGACGCGCGTCCGCTTCGCCCGATAGGTGCCGAAGCGCAGCTTACGCATCGAGGGCGCGTAGACGACGATTCCCGAAATGATCGCGACGCAGAACAGGATCCCCATCAGGCCGAGGAACAGTTTGCCGGGCAGGCCCGCGAACATGTCGGTGTGCAGCTTCAGCATGATGAAGGTGAAGCGCGTGGTGAAATCGGGCGCATCGAGATAGCTGCCGGTGTGGGTATCCATCCGGACCAGGAGGTTCTTGGTCGGATCGGCATCGATGGTGGGGCCGACGCTGACGAACATCGCGTTCGGATCGTCGCGATCCCAGATCAAAAAGTGCGGCACCTTCCCCGGCTGCTGCGCCATCGCATTGGCGAGCAATCGATCGAGATTGGCGCGCGGCGTGCCGGCCGGCACCTCCGCCGGCTTGACCTGGTCGTGCAGTAGCTCGTCGATCTGCTCGTGGAAGATCAGCGGCAGGCCGGTGACGCAGAGCAGCAGCATGAACAGGGTGCAGATCAGGCTGGTCCATTTGTGGACCGCGCCCCAGCGCCGCAAGGATGTCGTCGTCGCAGTCAACTGAATTGCCTAAACCGCCTGGCGCCTGGCCGTGTCGTGGCCGGCATGGATCGCCGTCACTAACATGATGGACTCCGCAGGCAGCGGTTTCGCGGTTTAGAACACGTCCAAGATTGGGCTTATCGCGGCAGGTGTGGCGAGCCCGCAACGAGACGCCGTAGGTTGCGGCAATCTGCTCCGGACTTTTTGAACGTTTCTAAGAGACGGCTGGGAGCTGCTTCAGGCCGCCACGCGCCCGGCCTGCCAGAGCGCGAGCGCCTCCTCGCGCGCGATGCCGCGGGTGATGAACACGATGCGCGAGCGGCGGTCGGCGTCGGGCCATTGCGCCAGCGCGACCGGCGGATGGAACACGTGATGGACGCCGTGGATCGCGACCGGCGCGGCTTCATCGCGCAGGTTGAGGATGCCCTTGACCCGCAGCAGGTCCTCGCCGCGGACGTGGCGCAGATGCGCCAGCCAGCGCGACACCGCCATCCAGTCGAGCGGCTCGTCGAACGTCAGCATGAAGCTGGTGATCGACGCATCATGACTGTGATGGGCGTGATCGTGTCCCTCGTGATGGGTGTGCGCGCCGTGCCCGTGCGCTGCCTCGCCGGATGCTGCAAAGGCCTTCTCGTTGAGCCAGCGGGCGACATCGGCGGTCTTGCGCTCGGGATCGACCAGGGCGGCGCCGAACAGCCGGGCCGGATCGATCTCGCCGTTGGTCACATGTTCGATGGTGGCGCCGGGGTTGAGCCGGTGCAGCCGCGCCTGCAATGCGTCGATGTCCGCGGCCAGGTCGCGCTTGGTGACCAGCAACCGGTCGGCCAGCGCCACCTGCTTGATCGCTTCGTACTGGCGATCGAGCTGATGCTGTGCGTTGACGGCGTCGACCGTCGTCACCACCGCGTCGAGCCGCAGGAAATGCGAGACCAGCGGATTGTTCAGCAGCAGCTGCACGATCGGCGCGGGATCCGCCAGACCCGTGGTCTCGATCAGGATGCGGCGAAACGGCGGCACCTCGCCGCGGTCGCGCCGCACCAGCAGCGTGCGCAGCGTCTCCTCGAGGTCGCTGCGCACCGTGCAGCAGATGCAGCCGCTCGCCAGCACCGCCACCTCGCCGTCGATGCGCTCGACGAGAAGATGGTCGAGACCGACCTCGCCGTACTCGTTGATGATGACGGCGCTGTTCTTCATGCCGTCGTGGCGCAGCAGGCGATTGAGCAGCGTGGTCTTGCCGCTGCCGAGGAAGCCGGTGATCAGCGATACCGGAAGCCGCTCGGCGGATTTGTCGTGCTCGAACAGGCTCATCGGCGCGTCCTCGTCCCTGCTGTCGTATTTTTGTCGCTGGACAACAGCCTAGCGGAGGTGGAGCATGGCGAAAACAATTTTGAGCCCGGCATTGTCCGGGCCACAACCTGGGAGGGTGCAATGCAAAATGATATCAAGGGTGGCGACGCCAGGACCGGTGAACGGGATATCACGAGCGGCGAGCCGGCCGGGATGACCACCGATCGGCGGACCCTGCTCCGCACCGCCGGCCTCGCCGGCGCGGCAGGCGCGGCGCTCGCCGGCGCCATGCACGGCAAGTTCTCGCTCGCGCCGATCAGCGAAGCCCAGGCGCAGACCGCCACCGCGATGCCGAAGGGAACGGACAAGCCGTGGTGGCCCTCCAAATGGGGCAAGGATGACGAGGCCGGTGCCTCCAACCACATGACGCCGGAGAAGGTCCTCGACGCCGTGAAGTGGATCAAGGAAGGCAAGATCTACAAGATCGGCCGCGTCTACGAGCAGGGCATGCCGCTGTTCGGCGCGCGCGCGTTCTCGCTGCGCATTCCGGGCGGCCCGACCGGCGGCCCGTTCGGCGACAACAAGATGGTCTACAATGACGAGTTCCTCGCCACCGAGATCGGCCAGACCGGCACGCAGTTCGACGGCCTCGGCCACATCGGCATCCAGCTCGGCAAGCCCGGCGACAAGAACGAGATGCGGTTCTACAACGGCCATACCGCCGAGGAGATGTGCGATGCCTACGGCCTGAAGAAGCTCGGCATCGAAAAGCTCAAGCCGCTGTTCACCCGCGCCCATCTGATCGACATGGTCGCGCTGAAGGCCGGCATGATGGATGCCGGCCAGGAAATCACCGCGGCCGACATCAAGGCGGCGCTGCAGAAGCAGAACATCGACGAGAGCGACATCAAGCCGGGCGACGCGATCCTGTTCCATACCGGCTGGGGCTCGCTCTGGATGAAGAACAATGATCGCTTCAACAGCGGCGAGCCGGGCATCGGCCTCGACGCCGCGAAATGGGTGATCGAGAAGGATCTCGCGCTGACGGGCGCCGACACCTGGGCGGTGGAGGTGGTGCCCAATCCCGACAAGTCGCTGGCCTTCGCGGTGCACTCCGAGCTGCAGACCAAGCACGGCATCCTCAACCACGAGAACCTGATCTTCGATGAGCTGATCGCGGCGAAGAAGTACCAATTCGTGTACAGCTTCACGCCGTCGCCGATCAAAGGCGCGACCGGCAGCAACGGCTGCCCGATCGCGATCACCTGACACGCGCGCGTGGGCGGCACGATGCCGCCCACACCCCTCACCTATTGCGCGGTCCAGCCGCCATCGACTGAGATCGCCGTTCCCGTGATTTGATCCGCCGCGCCCGAGCACAGGAAGGCGACGGTGCCGCCGAGTTGCGCAGGCGACACGAACTGCAGCGACGGCTGCTTCTCGGCCAGCAGCTCCCGCGTCGCGTCCTCCTTGCTGATGCCGTTGGTAAGCTCCAGGTTTGTCGGCGGTCGGCGGACCGCGCTTCGGCGCAGAAGCGCGGCCCGTTTCGCGTGCAGCGTCTAGAAGAAGGCGCTTACGTCGGTCACACGCTCCGGATCGGCCGATGCCAGCGCGGCGGCACGCTCGGCCTGCGGCGGATAGATCCAGACCGTGTTGATCTCCTGCTTGGTCTTCTTGGCGACGTCGCCGACCATCGTCACCTCGCGCTCCCAGCCGCGCGTGAACAGCGCGCCGGCTTCGCCGAGATCGAGGCAGGTGACGTAGCCCTTCTGGTGATAGGGCTTGGTCGGAACGCCCAACAGCTCGGCCGCGGCGTTGTTGCCGGCAAAGGCGCCCATCCGCGTGGCGTGCTGGCACGACATCAGCGCGTAATTGCCGGCATCGTCGCACGCGGCCCTGGCGGCATCGCCGGTCGCGAACACGTCGGCGACCCCGGGCACGCGCAGGTCGCGATCGACCAGTAGGCGGCCGAAATTGTCGCGTTCGGCCGGGATCTGCGCGGTCAGCGGCGCGGCGCGGATGCCGGCGGCCCAGATCACGGTCGCGGCTTCGATATGCTCGCCGTTCGAGAGCGTGACGCCGGACTTGCTCACCTCGGCGACGCCGGCGCCGAAGCGGCCCTCGACCCCGAGCTTGCGCATCGCATCCTCGATGATCGGGCGCGGGCCCGCACCCATGTCGGGCGCGATCGCGGCGCCGCGATCGACGATGATGACGCGCGGCTTGACGTCGTTGCCGAGGATGGCGCGAAGCCGTGACGGCATCTCGGTTGCCGCCTCGATGCCGGTGAAGCCGCCGCCGGCCACCACGACCGTGTTGCGCACCGCCGACTGCGGCTGTTTGGCGAGCCCATGCAGATGCCTGTCGAGCGCGACCGCGTCCGCGAGACTGTCGACGCTGAAGCCATGTTCGGCGAGACCCGGCAAGTTCGGACGGAACAGCCGGCTGCCGGTGGCCACGACTAGCCGGTCATAGGGCAGCGTCTTGCGCGCGTCCTTGTTGGTCACGATCTGCACGGTGCGTGCCTTGGTGTCGACAGCCTCGGCGCTGCCCTGCACGTAGACGACGTCGATCGCGTTGAAGACGTCGAGCAGCGGTGCCGTCAGCGTCTCCGGCTTCGGCTCGTAGAGCCGCGGGCGGACCACCAGCGTCGGCTCCGGCGCCACCAGCGCGATTTCGAGATCTTCGGGCGACACCCCCCGGATGTCGCGCAGGCGGGCGGCGGAAAGAGCGGCGTACATGCCGGCGAAGCCGGCCCCAATGATAAC
Organism: Bradyrhizobium semiaridum; assembly: GCF_020329505.1. Lineage (GTDB taxonomy): Bacteria > Pseudomonadota > Alphaproteobacteria > Rhizobiales > Xanthobacteraceae > Bradyrhizobium > Bradyrhizobium semiaridum. The sequence continues at coordinate 141,661 of NZ_JAGKJJ010000007.1, read as the reverse complement.
AAGTCGCATGTCGTGTCTCCTGTGGGTTTGACAGTCGGACGTCCGCGCGCCCCAATCGCCGGCAAGGCCGTGTCGCGATCGATGACGCGAAGCGCTGAAACGAAATCGCCGCTAGTGTTGCGAGACGCAGTTCGATGCCAACGGCATCCGCATCGGGACCTCACATGCCGCATTGCAGCCGCTGGAAGCCGGCCCGGCGCCGTGCCGGAAGGCGACCGGCCGTGCGAATCCGGCAAGCCAATCGCGCTGGACCCGATCATTGAGCATGATCGACGTCATGGGATCGCCGCTTTGAGCGGCTTGTGCCGGCGTTTCCTCGCCGGCGGACGACGTGAAGCGAACCGTCAATGACAGCCCGTATACGATTGCGGTGGCAACGACCCTGCGGCGCTGCGCGAGCACGAGGGAGCTGCCGATATTCTTCAAGGCCATCGCTGATCTCCATTGATTGGCGTGAGGCGCCATGGTGATCTAGCGAATTGGAGATACGGCTGCCCCAGAGCGATTGCCGGACCTGCATCGCGATTGCGGCTACCGCATGCGGCGGCGCCAATCGCTCGGGGTATCGCCGGTCAGCTTCTTGAACGCCGCGGCGAAAGCGGTCTGCGAGGAATAGCCGAGCCTGGCTGCGATCGCGATCACCGTTTCGTCGGTGTCGCGCAGCAGGTTCATGGCCTGCTCAAGGCGGTGCTGGCGCAGCCAGGCATGCGGCGAGAGCCCGGTGCTTTCCTTGAAGGCGCGACAGAAATGGAAGCGCGACAGCTGCGCATCCGCGGCGAGCGCGACCAACGATACGTCCGCATCGCTGTCCGAACGCAAACGCTCGATGGCCCGGCGCAACACCGTCGGCGCGAGGCCGCCGACGGTCGGCTCGACGCTGGCCGGCGCACCGGCGTGGACGGCCAGCAGGCGCGTCGCCACCAGCTCGGTCAATTGCTGCCTGAACAGCGCATCGAGCGTCGCGCTGCCCTCGAGCGCATCCGCCGCGCTCATCAGCAATTGCGATGTGACGGAATCGGGATGCGCGGTTTGCTCCAGCAGATCGCCGGGCCTGGCCGTTTTGGCCTCGCCGGCGACGCGCTCGAGCGTAGTCTGCGGAAGGTAGATCTGGATGACATGCATGCGCTGGTGAATGTCCCACCGCGATGTCGAGCCGGCCGGAATGATGGTCACGACGCCGGGACGCGCCGTTCCGATCGCGACCGATCTGCCGTTGCGCCGCTCCAGCAACTGCGAGCCGGCAGGATAGGTCATGACGACGTGATCGGCCATCGGCCTGACGACGTCGTGCAGGGCCTCATGCGTCCAGTAGGCGATTGCGCCGCTCGACGGATCCGACGCCATGCGAAGCGGCCGTGTCTTGAGCACACGGGCCATCTCCTGATCGGCAGGGCTGCGCGGGCCGGTCTCGGGCCGGTGCGCATCGGTCGTCGTATCCAGCAAAGGATCGTGCGGGACCGGGTTGCTCATGACGGGTGCTCGGGTCTGGGTCATGCGTTCGCTCCCAGCGGATCGGTCTCTCGACCAATGAGGCGCGAACTGACAGCTTGAGCAATAGACGCCGCGCAAGGCGGGCGTCTTTCCTGAAACGCCCACATTTTGTCCAATCCCGCTGTCGGCCGCGGCCTGCGACATTCTGTGCGCACTCCGATCGAGCGAGCCAAGCCCCTTGAAACTGCTCTGAAATCGCTTTGCCGCGATCTCCGCTGCGAGCTCTCGCCATCGCGCGAGGTGGCGGACTGCATCTTGCCGAATTTTGCCAATAAGCTATCACGCCGCGGCACGGATCACGGTGCGGCGGTCGGACGTGAGGCACGGAAATCTTTCAAATGGCACAGGCAGGCGTCTATGGACGGAGGCTCGGGCAGCCGCTGCAACTGGCCGATGCGCCCGCGCTCATCACGCGTTCGCTGCGCAGCGCCGAGCTCGCAGTCACCGAGACCCGCAACGATGCGCCGGTGCGCGATCTCTCGGGATCGCTGCCTGCCGACGACGCCTATCTCGTCAGCCTCAAGTTTCGCGATTATCCGGACTGCGAGTGCTGGGAGCGCGGCCGCTGCGTGATCAAGTCGGACATCCGCAGCGGCGCCACCTATCTGTACGATCTGAAGCGCGATCCGCGCTACGTGATCGACAAGCCGTTCCACTCGATCTTTTTCTACCTGCCGCGCTCGGCGCTCGACGACATCGCGAAACAGGCCGGCGCGCGGCGCGTCGATGAACTCGCCTATCGGGCCGGCATCGGCCACGACGACGGCGTGATGCGCCATCTCGGCACCTCCCTGCGCGAAGCGCTGCGCCGGCCGGAGGAGACCAACCAGCTGTTCGTCGACCACATGATGCTCGCCCTCACCGCCCATGTCGCGCAGACCTATGGCGGGCTGCGGAGCATAAGGGCACAGCCGCGCGGCGGTCTCGCCAAATGGCAGGCGCAGCAGGCCTGCGAGCGGCTCGAGGCCGACCTCGGCGGCAAGCTTCAGTTGAAGCAGATCGCGGCCGAGTTCGATCTCTCGGTCAGCCATTTCTCGCGCGCCTTCCGCGCCTCGACCGGCCTGCCGCCGCATCAGTGGCTGCTGCGCCAGCGCCTGAAAGTGGCCAAGGAGCTGATGGCGGTTCGTGACGTGCCGCTGTCCGAGATCGCCATCGCGGCCGGCTTTGCCAATCAGACCCACTTCACGCGGGTGTTTTCCGCCGTGGAGGGCGTCAGCCCGGCGGTGTGGCGCCGCGAGACCTTCCGTAAGACGTATTGACGTAACGCGACGGCGTCAGCGCAGGCTGCATCCCGTCATCGCGTCCGCCGGGAATCCGCCGGCACGGTGACGTGACACCTTCACCAAATCGCGATTTGACAGTTTTGGCTATTTTGTCAAATTCGACAAATGGGACCGAAGACCCGCATTCTGGATGCGACCATGCTGGTGTTTCGCCGGCACGGCTTTCGCCGCTCCTCGATCGAGCAGGTGGCCGAAGCCGCCGGCCTGACGCGGCAGGCGCTCTATCATCATTTCGAATCGCGGGAAGCGCTGTTTCGCGCCGTGATCGAGCGCGTGCATGAGAGCGCGATTGCCGCCGAGCGGTCGGCAATCGAGAAGGCGGAGCAAGAGGGCGGCTCGCTTGCCGACATTCTCGTCGCCGGCATGATGGCGCGGATGGGGACGATCATCGCCTCGTTCGACGGCTCGCCGCATATCGAGGAATTGTATTCCGAGCACTTGGTGCAGGCGCGCGACCTCTACCAGAAATATTCGGCTGTTTATGCGGAAGGCCTGGTCGCCACCGTCGCGCGGACCGCGCGCCGGCTGCAGCTCACGCTGCCGGAAGGCATGTCGCCGGCCGAATTCGCCCGCCTGGTCGAGATGGCGGTGCATGGATCGAAGTCGCAGCATCCGGCGATGCAGCCGGCCGATGCGTTCCTCAAGGACATGGCGCTGATGGTGCGGGCACTCTGCGCCGGCGCCGTGCCGAACCGAAAGCCGTCCGCCCGCAAGGCAGCGGCGAAGACACCGTCACGGAGCAAAGCTGGAGGTTCTCCATGAGCACGATGACCATCAACGGCCGCGTCGAGGTCCTTCCCGACGATCCCGACGCACTGCTGATCGACGTGGTGCGCGATCAGCTCAAGCTGACCGGCACCAAGCTGGTCTGCGGCGCGGGCGTCTGCGGCGCCTGCACGGTGCTGGTCGACGGCGCGCCGGTCGCGAGCTGCCTGATGCCGGCCCGCGCCGCCGCCGGCAAGTCGGTGACATCGGTGGAAGGCATCGGCGCGGCAGGCCTGCATCCGGTGCAGAAGGCGTTCATGGCGCATGACGCGCTGCAATGCGGCTTCTGCACGCCCGGCTTCATCGTCGAAGCCGCTGCCTTCTGCGACGCCTGGCGCGCCTCGCGGGGAACGGCCGTGCCGTCGCGCGAGGAGATCGGCGCGGCGCTGTCGGGCCATCTCTGCCGCTGCGGCGCCTATGACGGGATCTATCGCGCGGTGGCGGACGCCTGCGCCGGCCGTTTCGACGGCGACAACGTCGTCGCGCCGCGCATCGAGGCGCGCGACAAGGTGACCGGCGCGGCGAAGTACACCGTCGACATCCACCATGACGGCCAACTCGAGGGCGTGATCCTGCGTTCGCGCGAAGCACATGCGCGGATCGGCGCGCTCGACCTTGCGCCGGCGCGCGCGCTGCCCGGCGTTGCCGCGGTGTCGTTGCTCGGCGACGACAATATCGTGCGCTATGTCGGCCAGCCGATCGCAGCGGTCGCGGCGAAGGACCGCCGAAGCGCGCTGGCCGCGCTCGCCGCGATCAAAGTGGACTATGCGCGCCTGCCGGCGGTGATCGGGCTCGACGCCGGACGCAAGGCGGACGCGCCGGTCGTGTTCGACAAGGCGAGCCGCAAGCGGGCGGGCAATGTCTCGGAAGGCGCTGGCGGGCCAGCGCCCTGGAAGCAGAACGTCCGCGGCCCGACCACCGTGTTCGCGCACCGCGCCAGCAAGGCGCGCAGCTTGGTGGACGAGGCGCGCCAGGCGAACAGCCGGCTGCTGGTGGAAGGGACGTTCCGCACCGGCACGCAGCAGCACGCCTGCCTCGAACCGCACGCCGCGGTGGCGCGTTTCGACGGCGACCGGCTGACCGTGCATGCTTCGTCGCAGTGGGTGTTTCACCTCAAGGAACAGATCGCCAAGCGCTTCAAGCTCGATCACGACAAGATTCGCGTGATCGCCGATCATGTCGGCGGCGGCTTCGGCTCGAAGGGAGGCCTCGGCGCGGAGTCCATCGCCGCGATCGAGCTGGCGCGCGAGGCGAAAGCGCCGGTGCGCGTCGCCTACGACCGGCATGAGGAGCTCTCGGTCGCCGGCTATCGGCCGGCCGCCGAGCTGAAGGTCGCGCTGCTGCCGTCCGAGCAGGGCGCATTGAAGGCGCTCTCCGTCACCGCGCATGCCGATACGGGTGCGGCGATCAGTTCGACGATCGCAGGCCTGGCGCGGCTGATCTATCCTGCCGAGGCCAAGGATCTCTCGGATTTCGACGTCATCAGCAATTTGCCGCCCGGCGCCCCCTTCCGCGGCCCTGGCGGCCCGCCGATGGCGTTTGCGCTCGAGCAGGCGGTCGACGAGGCTGCGTTGCGGCTCGGCGTCGACCCGATCGCGCTGCGCAAGCGCTGGGATCCCGATCCCAACCGCCAGCGGCTCTACGACTGGGCCGCCGGGCTCGAGGTCTGGCGCAAGCGGCCTTCGGCGCAGAGCGGCCGCTATCGCCGCGGCGTCGGCGTGGCGAGCGGTTACTGGCTCTATCTCTGGCAGCCCAAGGTGAAGGTCGAGGTCGCGGTCAAGGGCGGCCGCATCGTCGCGAGCACCGCGACGCAGGACATCGGCACCGGCACTCGCAGCGTGATTGCCGAGGCCGTCGCGCGCGAGTTCGATCTGGAGCCCGCCGACATCGAGGTGCGGATCGGCGATTCGTCGCTGCCCGAAGGGCCCGGCTCCGGCGGCAGCCGCGTCACCGCTTCGGTGCTGCCGCCGACGCTGCTGGCCGTGCGCAAGCTGAAGGCTGCGATCCTCGAACAGGCGACGCGAAAGCCGGCGCCCGGCTCCAATGCGCCTTGGCGCGAGCTGATCGCGCGCGCCCCCGACATCGCCGTGACGGAGACCCGCGGCGAGGACAGCAAGAACACCGCGCCCGGTATCCGCTCGCCGCTGCGCGAGGTCGGCTTCATCGGCATCATCTTCGGCTGGATGATGCGCCGCTTCTCCAACATCGTGATCGGCGCCGGCGTGCCGAGCTCGGTGCAGGTGATCGAGGTCGAGGTCGACACCTGGCTCGGCCATGTCCGTGTGCTGAGCGTGCATACCGGCCTTGCGGTCGGCAAGGTCGCGGCGCCGGTGCTGGCACACAGCCAGGCCTGCGGCGCGGTGATCCAGGGCCTCGGCTATGCGCTCTACGAGGCGCGCGAGCTCGATCCGCGGAGCGGCGATGTGCTGACCGGCGGGATGGAGGATTATCGCATCCCAGGCATCGCCGACACACCCGCCATCGATGTGCATTTCGACGAAGCGGGCTTCGACCACGTGCTCGGCAACAGCGTCGGCATCGGCGAGGTGGCGACGGTGCCGACCTCGCCCGCGGTCGCGAATGCGATCCGCGATGCGATCGGGGTGCGACTTACGGAGATTCCGATCAGGCCCGACCGCATTCTCGCGGCGCTGAACGGGAGGGCCGCCGCATGAGCACCACAACCACCGCTCCAACGACAGTGCCCGAATTCCGTGCCGCCGGCACCGACCTCTCCGAGCGCCGCCGCAGCGGCGTGTCGTGTGGACCGATCATCGACCTCGACGCCGGCCCCGACATGCGCAGGATCGACTGGATTACCGACGGTTCGGTGCGCATCGGGGCGCTGACCTCGATCGCGGCGATCGCGTCCGACCGTCGGATCGCGCAGGCCTATCCCGGCATCACCGCCGCCGCACAGGGCCTCGCGACGCCGCAAATCCGGCAGCTCGCGACGGTCGGCGGCAATCTCGCCCAGCGCTCGCGCTGCTGGTACTACCGCAATCCGCAGATCGCCTGTCTCAAGAAAGGTGGCTCCGACTGCCCGGCGCGCACAGGCAACCATCTCTATCATGTCGCCTTCGATCTCGGCCCTTGCGTCGCGCCGCATCCGTCGACGATGGCGATGGCGCTGCTGGCCTATGACGCCGGCGTCACGACGAACTACCGCCGCGGACTGTCGATTTCCGACCTGCTGGGTGACGGCAGCAACGGCGGCGTTGACAATCTGCTCGGACCGGGCGAGCGGATCGAGCGGATCGAGCTCCCTGCCCCGCTCGCCGGCGAACGCGCGGTCTACAAGCGCGCCATCAGCCGAACCTATGCGGAATGGCCGCTGGTCGAAATCTGCGTGCGGGCCGTGATGTCGGGCGGCAGCTTTCAGCAGGTTCGCATCTGCGCCGGCGGCATCGCGCCGGTGCCGCTGCGGCTGACGGCATGTGAGGCGGCGCTGCTGGGAAAGCCGGCCGATGCGGAGACCATCGCGCAGGCCGCCACGCTCGCGACATCGGGCGCAAAACCGTTGCCGATGACCGGCTACAAGCTCGACCTCTTGACCGGCCTGGTGCGCGACGTGGTCGAGCGCGTCGCCGCCTGAACGGGCTTGGATCGCTGGCGAGATAGCGCCGCTTCGGGCGACGCCTCAGCGTGCCCGGGTCAATGCCAGCCAGATGCCGCCGCCGATCATGAAGCCGCCGGAGATGCGCGACATCAGCCGCGTCCGCTCCTTGGAGAAGAATTTGCGGGCGCGGCCGGCCGCCAGCGCATAGGCGCCGTCGGTCAGCACGGCGGTCGCCATGAAGGTGATGCCGAGCAGCGCGACCTGCGGAAAGTGCGGCTTGTCCATGTCCATGAACTGAGGGATGAAGGCGCCGAAGAACACCAGCACCTTCGGGTTCGACAGCAGCACCAGAAAGCCCTGAAGGAAGAAGCCGCCGCGCGGCGGCGCCAGCGGCTCATCCGTGCTGACGCCCTCGACTGGCGCGCGGATCAACTTGTAGCCGAGCCAGACCAGATAGGCGGCGCCGGCAAAGCGCACCCAGTCGAACCAGTAGCCCATGGTCGCCATCAGCGAGGTCAGGCCGACCGCGACGATGCCGATCACGATCGCCAGCCCCGCCTGCGCACCGAGCACGTTGATCATCGCAGCGCGCGTGCCGTAGCGCAGTCCGTTGGCGATCACCATCGTGACGATCGGACCGGGCAACAGCGCCAGCGCAATGCAGGCAGCGACGAAGGCGAGATAGGCTTGCAGGGACATTGGGGGCTCTTCCGGTTGGTCCTGGCATTATGCATGCGGCGGGAGTGGATGGAAGCCGTGCACTTCTCCTTCTCCCGCTTGCGGGGAGAAGGTCGGGATGAGGGAGACTCTCCGCCAGTCTGGCGCGGTGGTTGGACCTGTTCCTCCTCACCCGCATCGCATCTGGCGATGCGATCGGACCTCTCCCCGCAAGCGGGAAGAGGTGAAGCAGAGGCGCTGGCTCAGCGGCCGCCTCTTGACATGCAACCATTTGGTTGCCTATTATCCGGTCCATGGATGAAGTCTTCAAAGCGCTTGCGGATGCCTCACGGCGCACGCTGCTCGACCGGCTTCATGACCAGAACGGGCAGACGCTCAGCGAGCTCTGCGACGGTCTCGACATGACGCGTCAGGCCGTCACCAAGCACCTTGTGATTCTCGAGGAGGCCAACCTCGTCACCACGATCAAGCACGGCCGCGAGAAGCTGCACTATCTCAACCCGGTTCCGATCCATCAGATCGGCGAGCGGTGGATCAGGAAATTCGAGCGCGGGAAACTTGCCGCGCTTAGCGAACTGAAAAGACAATTGGAGAAGCGTGATGAGTAAGCCGGAATTCGTCTACACGATCTACATCGCCTCGACTCCGGAGAAGGTGTTCGCGGCGCTGACCGACGCGAAGATGTCGGAGCAGTACTGGCACGGCAATTTCGTGGAATCGGACTGGAAGGTCGGCTCATCCTTCGTGCTGCGGATGCCGCGGCACGACAAGGAAGTCTCCGGCGAGGTGCTCGAATATGATCCGCCGCGGCGGCTCGCCTATTCGTTCCTCGCCCATGACGGCTCCGACAACGGCAAGGCCTCTCGCGTCACTTTTCAGTTGGAACGCCAGAGGGACCAGGTCAGGCTGACGATGATCCACGACCGCTTCGAGCCCGGCAGCCCGGTGCTGGAAAAGATCAGCCTCGGCTGGCCGCTGATCCTGTCGAGCCTGAAGAGCTATCTCGAATGCGGCAAGGTGCTGTACGCGCCCTGGTACGAGGACGAGACAGCGACGGAGCAGGTGCGATGAAGAAGCCCGAATTCGTCTACGTCACCTACATCGAGACCACGCCGGAAAAGCTATGGGACGCACTGACCCAAAGCGAGTTCACCCGGCAATACTGGTTCGACACCGAGCTGAAATCCGATTGGCAGGTCGGCTCGCCGCTCGCACTCGTCATGAGCGGGCAGACCACCGACACCGGAAAGATCCTCGAGGCCGACCGGCCGCGCCGGCTGTCATACACCTTCAAGCACGAAGCCGATCCGGAGATGCGCAAGGAGCCGGCGACCAAGGTCGTCTTCACGCTCGAGCAGCACGGTAATATCGTCAAGCTGACCGTCACGCATGAAGGCTTCGGCGCCGGCAGCAAACTGCTCGACGGCATCTCCAAGGGCTGGCCGGCGATCCTGTCCGGCCTCAAGAGCCTGCTCGAAACCGGCAAGGCGGCGGCGATCCCGCTCGCTGCGCTCGGGATCGACGGCACGGAATGACCATGAAAATCTATCGAAGGGTGCGTGCGGACATGAACATCGAGAAGTTCAAGCCGGCGATCGTCTACACGATCTACATCGCTTCCACGCCGCAGAAGGTGTGGCAGGCGCTCACCAATGCCGAATTCAGCCGGCAGTATTTTTCCGGCAACGCCGTCGAGGTAGACCTGAAGGTCGGCGGCGCCTTCGTCGTGCGCACGCCTGATGGCGCAGTGCATATCTCCGGCGAGGTGATCGAGTGCGATCTCCTGAAGCGGCTGACCGTCACCTTCAACGTCAACTGGCCGAAGCTGGTGGAAAAACTCGGGCCGACGCTTGTGACCTACGAGATCGAGCCGGCCGGCGACGGCGTCAAGCTGACGCTGCTGCAGTCGCACGACCGTCCGATCAGCGACGACATCCTGTCCGGCGGCCGCACCGGCTGGCCGGCGATCCTCTCCAGCCTGAAGAGCCTCCTGGAATCCGGCAAGGCCATGGTGATCCCGATGCAGCCCCCGGAGCGCATGATGGCCGCGCTGAAGGAATTGGGGATTCCGATGCCCTCGTGAGCATATTCTGCCGTCGTCCCGGCGAAGGCCGGGACCACGGTGGAAAGAATCTAGCCCAACGCCCGCAGCTCGCGCCGCAGCACCTTCCCCGTTGCCGTCATCGGCAGGCTCTCGGCGAACTGCACGAAGCGCGGATATTCGTGGGCCGCGAGCTGCACCTTGACGAACTCCTGGATCTCGCGTGCGAGCGTATCGCTCGGCGCATAGCCCGGGCGCAGCACGATCCAGGCCTTGATGGATTCCGTCCTGATCGGATCCGGAATGCCGACCACCGCCGACATCGCGACTGCCGGATGCTTCATCAGCGTATGCTCGATCTCCGACGGGCCGACGCGGTAGCCGGCCGTGGTGATGACGTCGTCCTCGCGGCTGACATACCAGAAATAGCCGTCCTCATCCTGCACGCCGAGATCACCGGTCAGCAGGAATTCGCCGGCAAATTTCTTCGCGGTCGCCTCGGGGTTGCGCCAGTATTCGATCATGGTGCACGGACACGGCTGACGCACGCCGATGATGCCGCGCTGGCCCCGCGGCAACTCCTCGCCCTTGTCGTTGACGATGCGGACGTCGAACCCGGGCGTGGCGCGGCCCATCGCGCCGGGGCGGATCGGAAACAGATTGGAGTTGGAGCCGATCACGAGATTGCATTCGGTCTGGCCGAACACCTCGTGCGCATCGATGCCGAAGGTGTCGCGGACCCAGCCGAGCAGTTCGCCGCCGAGCGACTCGCCACCGGTGAAGATGCTGCGCAGCTGCACGCCGGGATTTCTGACATTGGCCTGCCGCATCAGCTTCAGCGCGGTCGGCGGCAGGAACACGTTGCGGATGCCGAGCTCGGCCATCATCTGCATCGCCGCCTGCGGCTCGAATTTGCGCGCGCGGTGACCGACCATCGGGATGCCGTGATACCAGAACGCGAGCAGGCCGTTGATCAGGCCGCCGATCCAGGCCCAGTCGGCCGGCGTCCACATCAGGTCGCCGGGCCTCGGCAGGAAGTTGTGGCACATCTCGACATTGGGCAGATGGCCGAGCACGACGCGGTGCGCGTGCAGCGCGCCCTTGGGGTTTCCAGTCGTGCCCGAGGTGTAGATGATCAGCGCGGGATCATCGGCCGAGGTGTCCACGGTTGCGAACTCATTCGAGGCCGCTTTGATCGCGTCCCAGAACGATGCGGTGCCCGGCGGCGTGTGCTCGCCGACGATGTAGACGCGCTGCAGCTCGGGCAGCCGATCGCGGATTTTCGCGAGCTTCTGCCAGCCGGCCTCGTCGGTGACGATGGCCTTGGCGGCGGAATTCGACAGACGGAATTCGAGCGCGTCCTCGCCGAACAGCGCGAACAGCGGGATCGAAATGAAGCCCGCGCGAAACGCGGCGAGATGTGCAACCGGCAGTTCGAGCGATTGCGACAGGAACACCGCGAGGCGGTCGCCGCGGACGAGGCCATCGGCAGCGAGCACATTGGCGAAGCGGCGTGAGGCGTCCGCGACCTCATCGAACGAAGTGTGCGTCTTGCGGCCGTCCTCATCGACATAGATCAGCGCCAGCCGCCGCTTGCCTTCGGCGTAGCGATCGCAGCAGGCGGTCGCCATGTTGAAGCGCGCCGGCACGTCCCAGCGGAAGTTGCGGTACAGCTCGTCGTAGGTGGCGGCTTCCTTGAGCATGGCGGCGGCTCGTCCCTGGCGTTGCGACGGGCCGTTGTTACGGCCGTCGACGTTTTCAATTTGGCGCCAGTTTTAAGGACGCGGATGCCGGGCACAAGGCCGGAATCCGTCGCCCGGATGCAGCGAAGCGCAATCTGGGGACCTCAACGGGCGGATGGGCCTACCCGGATTTCGCTTCGCTCCATCCGGGCTACAAGCATCACGCCGACAGTGCTGCCTTCACCAGGCCGCTGGCCTTGGCGAAATCCATCTGGCCGGCGTATTTCGCCTTCAGCGCGCCGATCACCTTGCCCATGTCCTTGATGCCGGCGGCGCCGGTTTCGGCGACGATGGCCGAGATCGCGGCCTTCACCTCGTCGTCGGACATCTGCTTCGGCAGATAGGCCGAGATCACCGCGATCTCCTCGCGCTCCTGTGCGGCGAGCTCGGCGCGGCCGCCCTTGTCGTAGAGCTCGACGGATTCCTGGCGCTGCTTGATCATCTTCTGCAACAGGCCGAGCAGATCGGCATCCGACAGCGGCGGCTTGCCCTGCCCGCGCGCGTCGATGTCGGCGTTCTTGATGGTCGAATTGACCATGCGCAACGTGGAGAGCTTACGCTCATCCTTCGCCTTCATCGCCTCCTTGACCGCATTGTTGATGTCGTCACGCAGCATTTGATGTCCTTCTCGCAATCCCTTCATGTAGGCAGTTTGCGGCGATAGAACAACCTAGTTCCGCAACCATTCGACCAACGCATCCGCGCAAGGCCCGGGCAGTTCGAGCTGAGGCAGGTGGCCGCAATCGCGCAGCACGACGAGCTTCGCGCCGGGGATGCCGCCGGCCATCTCGTCCGACAGCGAATTCGGCACGGTGTTGTCGGTATCCGATGTCAGCACCAAGGTCGGGCACTTGATCCACGCCATGGTGGGCCGCGAGTCGGGCCGGCTCATCACCGCGGTCTGCTGGCGGATAAAGGCCTCCGCGCCGACATCCTCGCTCATCTCGTCCACGATCTTGCGCAGGCTGGCATCGCCCTGTCGCGACGGATGCACGAAGCCCGGAAACACCTCGTCGACCACGCTCCGGTACTGGCCACTTCTGGCCCGCTCGATCATGCCGCGGCGGCGCGCGGACGCCTCCGGCGTGTCGGGTCGCGCCTGGGTGCTCATCAGCGCCAGCCTGGCCACGCGCTCGGGCGCCTGCCGCATGATCTCGAAGGCGATATAGCCGCCCATCGAATGGCCAGCGAGCGCAAAGCGCGGCGGCGCCTCCGCCAGGATCCTCCGGGCGATCGCGCCCATATTGTCGTCCCTAACATGGTTGGCGACCGTCACCGGCCCGAACCGCCACAGTGCCGGGATCACAGGGGCAAAAATCCGCGGTGAGCAGATGAGGCCGGGGACGAACAGGATCGGCATCGTGTTGTCCATGCGAGGCTCCGGACCGGGTCATTTTCGGCAAGCAAACGGCCGCTTCAGGGAACTTTAGATTAAAAGGCCGTTTCGGCCTGTCAATTCGGCCGGCACTGCGGTGTGAATCCGTGCCCTTTCGCTTTGACGCCGTAAGGTGCGGCGTCTATTTAAAGGGCTCATGACAACATCCGAAAACGCTTCCGCCTGGCCGGACCACAAACCGACCGCGCTCCTCGTGCTGGCCGATGGCACCGTGCTGGAAGGCTTTGGCCTCGGCGCGGAAGGCCATGCCGTCGGCGAGGTCTGCTTCAACACCGCGATGACCGGCTATGAGGAGATCCTCACCGATCCGTCCTATGCCGGCCAGCTCATCACCTTCACCTTCCCGCATATCGGCAATGTCGGTACCAACGAGGAAGACATCGAGACGGTGAACATGGCCGCGACGCCCGGGGCGCGCGGCGTGATCCTGCGCTCGGCGATCACGGACCCGTCGAACTACCGGGCCACCCGCCATCTCGACCAGTGGCTGAAGGCGCGCGGCATCATCGGCCTGTCCGGCATCGACACCCGCGCGCTGACCGCGCTGATCCGCTCCAAGGGCATGCCGAACGCAGTGATCGCCCATGCCAAGAACGGCGCGTTCGACTTGCACGCCCTGAAGGAAGAGGCCCGCGAATGGCCCGGCCTCGAGGGCATGGACCTGGTACCGATGGTCACCTCCGGCCAACGCTTCACCTGGGACGAAACACCCTGGGCGTGGGGCAAGGGCTTTGGCCAGCAAACGGCGCCCGAATTCAACGTGGTCGCGATCGACTACGGCATCAAGCGCAACATCCTGCGTCTGCTCGCCGGCGTCGGCTGCAAGGTCACCGTGGTCCCCGCGACGACCACGGCCGAAGACATCCTGGCGATGAAGCCGGACGGTGTGTTCCTGTCGAACGGCCCGGGCGATCCGGCCGCAACGGGTAAATACGCCGTGCCCGTGATCCAGAAAGTGATCAATTCGGGCACGCCGACCTTCGGCATCTGCCTCGGCCACCAGATGCTGGGCCTCGCCGTCGGCGCCAAGACCAGGAAGATGCATCAGGGCCATCACGGCGCCAATCATCCGGTCAAGGACGAGACCACCGGCAAGGTCGAGATCACCTCGATGAACCACGGCTTCGCGGTGGACCAGGCGACGCTGCCCAAGGGCGCGACGCAGACCCATGTCTCGCTGTTCGACGGCTCCAATTGCGGTATCGCACTCGACGGCCGGCCGGTGTTCTCGGTGCAGTATCACCCCGAGGCCTCGCCGGGCCCACGCGACTCGCACTATCTATTCCAGCGCTTTGCCGATCTGATGCGGCAGAAGAAGAGCGCGGCTTAGCACCTTCGTCATTGCGAGGAGCGCAGCGACGAAGCAATCCATCTATCCCCGCATGGGGCGATGGAGACCACCGAGGCCCGCATCACCGACGACAAGGGAAAGCTGATCGCGCATGCGATCACGACCTGCCTTGTTCGAGCTGCCGAAAACCACCCGAACGCGATCAGGTCCGCGCGCATTGGAGGCATGACAGCGTGCGCTGGATCAGTGCTGGCGTTGTGTGATTGACTTTCCCGGTCCGAGATCAGGCCAACATGATCCGGCAGCGACAGGGAGACGCGCGATGCTTTCAGCCAATCCGGACATGACCATCCGTGACATCCGCGTGACGATGCTGCGCCTGCCCTGGGCCGACGATCCCTGGTTGAAGGGCGCGGCGCTGGGCGATACCCGCGACATCCTGATTTGCGACGTCGAGACCGCAGGCGGCATCACCGGCATGGGTTATCTGTTCGTGTTCCGCCCGGCGATGAAGTCGATCGCCGCCTGTCTCGACGAATGCATCATCCCGCGCGTCAAGGGCAGGGACGCGACCGCGATCGAAGCGATCTGGCGCGACCTCTGGACCGCGACGATGACCTATGGCCGCGGCGGCATCGCCGCGATGGCGATGTCGGCGCTCGACATCGCGCTGTGGGACGCGGTCGGCAAGCGCGCCGGCCTGCCGCTGCACCGGCTGTGGGGACACTATCGCTCGCAAATCCCGGTGTACGGCTCCGGCTGCTTCCGCGGCGCAGGCGGCGACGGCATGATCGAGAAGGCGCTGCATTTCGTCAAACAGGGCTACAAGGCGATCAAGATGCAGGTCGCGCACGTCCACACGCCCGCGCAGGACCTCGACAATGTTCGGCGGATGCGCGAGGCGCTCGGCCCCGACATCGACATCATGATCGACGTCAACATGGGCTGGAGCGCCGATCTCGCGATCGAGATGGGGCGCAAGTTCGAGAAGTACGACATCTACTGGCTCGAGGAGCCGGTGCCGGCCGATGATTTCGCCGGCTACCAGCGCATCGCCGCCGCGCTCGACATGCGCGTCGTCGGCGGCGAGACCCATTTCACGCGCTACGATCTGCGGCCGTTCTTCCTCAATCCCTGCCTGCCGATCCTTCAGCCCGATCCGATGCGCGGCGGCATGACGGACCTGCGCAAGATCGCGGCGCTCGCCGATACCTGGGGCGTCACCATCGCGCCGCATCTGTTTCCCGAGCTGAACGTGCACCTCTTGGCCTCGATCCCGAACGGCATCTGGTGCGAGAACATGGCGCTGATCGACGACCTCTGGGTCGATCCGCCCGAGATCAGCGGCGGCATGATCACGGCGCCGGAGCGGCCGGGACACGGGCTCAAGTTCAAGGACGACGTGCTGAAGTTCAGGATCGCGTAGGAACCAGGCTTTGGACAGTCCGGTTGTCTTTGGAAGATCGACGCGGCTGCGCAGCATTCCCGGAGGATCACGATGTCCGCAGTCAAAGCCGGAGCCGAGCCGCTGGCTATCGTCTTCAGTGATGACGGGCTTGTGCCGAACAACCCGATGCCGTTCCTGGTCTACAAGGGTGCGGTCGACGTCGGCAAAGACCCTGAAGCCACCATCGAGCAGCTGTTCGGCAGCAACGGCTGGGGCAAGATGTGGCGCAATGGCGTCTACGACTATGCGCATTATCACGCCACGGTGCACGAGGTGCTGGGCGTCGCGCGCGGCAGTGCCCGCGTGCAGTTCGGCGGCGAGCATGGCCGCGCGCTTGAGATCGCGGCCGGCGACGTCGCGATCCTGCCCGCAGGCACCGGGCATCAGTGCCTGTCGGCGAGCGACGATTTTTCCGTGGTCGGCGCCTATCCGCCGGGCCCGCCGATGGATCTGCAACGGCCGACGCCGGAGAACCACGCGAGGGCGTTGAAGACGATCCCGCAGGTCGCGATCCCCGCAACCGATCCGGTGCTAGGCAAGGACGGGCCGCTGGTGCGGCTGTGGAAGCGATAGCATCTTGCCTTCTCCCTTGTGGGAGAAGGGAAGATTCCCTTGTGGGAGAAGGTGGCTCGCATCGACAGATGCGAGCCGGATGAGGGGTCTCTCTCCGCGGATAGATACCCCTCACCCGGCTTCGATGCTCACTGCATCGAAGCCATCCACAAGGGGAGACGGTAAATCCTACGCCGCGTTGCTGCCTTCCTGGCGGCTGGCCTCGAACAGGAACCAGGTGCGGCGCTCGGTCTCGTCGATGAATGTTTCGAGCAGGCCGGCAGTGCCGGAATCCTCGTGATCGTCGGCGAGCTTGTGCGCCTTGCGCATCGCGGCGGCCATGTGCTTGTTGTCTTCCATCAATTCGCGCAGCATCTGGCGCGGCGGGACGTAGTCGTCGTCATTGTCCTTGATGGTCTGGCGCCTGGCGATATCGCCGATCGACTTCAGCGTGATGCCGCCGAGCTTGCGCACCCGTTCGGCGAGCTGGTCGGTGGTGGCGAAGATCGCCTCCGACTGCTCGTCCAGCAACAGGTGATAGTCGTGGAAATGCCGGCCGCTGACGTGCCAGTGAAAATTCTTGGTCTTCAGGTAGAGCGCGAAAGCATCCGCCAGGAGCGTGTTGAGCGAGGCCGAAATCGTGTCCACCGCGGCCTGCGGCAGGTCGCTCGGCGTGTCGAGATCAGGGGAAATTTTGCTGGATTTGTCGTTGGCTTTGCTCACGGTGAACCTTCCTGTTAGGAACCGGACGATCGGCGCATTGCATGCTGGCTGCCGGACCGCTAACGCATCACCCACCCACCGGTTCCTGCGTCCGGGAACCCCGGCTCATCGGAAAATCAACGCGATGGATGAATGGATCGACTATTACGATTCCACGCATACGATCTATGCGAGCAGGCTGCACCGCGACCTGCATTTTGAGGTCATCGCGCGCGACATCATCGGCTACATCAAGACACCCGACGCCGTGGTGCTGGACTACGCCTGCGGCGAAGCGCTCTCGGCGACGAAGGTCGCCGACGCCTGCGCCACGCTCTATCTCGCCGAGCCGGCGCCCGGCGTGCGCGGCCGGCTTGCCGCACGCTTTGCGCCCAACAGCAAGATCCGCGTGCGCTCGCTCGACGAGCTCAACACCCTGGATGCAGGTTCGATCGACCTCGTCGTAATGAATTCGGTCGCGCAATACATGACGCCGCAGGAGCTGGATGGCGCATTTGCGGTGATCCACCGTCTGCTGAAGCCGTCGGGCCGCTTCGTGCTTGGCGACATCCTGCGGCCCGAAGTCGGCATGGTCAGGGACGTGCTGGCGCTGCTGAAGTTCGCCGCGACCCACGGCTTCCTGCGCGACGCGCTGATCGGGTTGGTCAGCACGGCACTCTCTGATTACCGCCAGCTGCGCGCCCGGATCGGGCTGCAGCGCTACGGCGAGGCCGAGATGATCGCAAAGCTCGGCGCCGCGGGCTTCAGCGTCACGCGCGCGCCGCGCAATATCGGCCACAATCCTTGGCGAATGACGTTCGTTGCGCAGCTTCGAGCTTAGCTTGCAGCAAGTGTTAACTTTAATCGGAATCAATCATGGCCTGCCCTGAAATATTCGGCAATGATCCGCCCGGCCCGGTGGCGGAAGCGTCGACGCGGCAGTGGTGCAACACTGTTTATCCTGGTTCAAATCCAGGCCGGGCCTCCAGCCTTCGCGCGGTTCGCAAGCTGCGGCTCGGCAAGCTCCCTCGCTCCGTAGCGGGTGGCCCCGAAGCGCCAACCCCAGCCCCCCGGTGAGCCCGCACCCACCTCCTCCGGCCGCCGGCCCAGCACACCCCAGACAAACGCATTTCCCCCAGATTCGCAGTTGATTGGGCCTTTTTGGGGGTTTCGCGGGTGCGGAAACTGGTCTAAAGACCACCCGCGCGCGAGGGATCGCGCTTCCCGCGCTACAACATGTAGTGCAGGGCTCGAGGGACGCGCGGAACGCGCGCCCTTTTTTTGTGCCCAAATTCCTGTCCGCGAGAGCTGATGCCCAAAAGAACCGACATCTCCACCATCCTGATCATCGGCGCCGGTCCCATCGTGATCGGCCAAGCCTGCGAATTCGACTATTCCGGCACGCAGGCTTGCAAGACGCTGAAGGAGGAGGGCTATCGGATCGTCCTGGTCAACTCCAACCCGGCCACGATCATGACCGACCCGGAGCTGGCGGACGCGACCTATATCGAGCCGATCACGCCCGAAATCGTCGCCAAGATCATCGAGAAGGAGCGCCATGTCGTCCCCGGCGGCTTCGCGCTGCTGCCGACCATGGGCGGCCAGACCGCGCTGAACTGCGCGCTGTCGCTGCGCAAGCAGGGCACGCTCGAGAAATTCGACGTCGAGATGATCGGCGCCACGGCCGACGCGATCGACAAGGCCGAAGACCGCCAGCTGTTCCGCAACGCGATGGACAAGATCGGCCTGCAGACGCCGCGGTCGCGCCTCGCCAACGCCTCGGCGCTGAAGAAGTCCGACCGCGATAAATACCTCGCCGACCGCGCCAAGTTGTCCGGGCCCGAGCTCGAGGAGTTCGAGCGGCTGTGGGATGCCGGCGAGAACGAGCGGCGCAAGCGCTACCAGCAGCAGGCGCTGGCAGAAGCCTTGATGGCGCTGTCCGACATCGGACTGCCCGCGATCATCCGCCCCTCCTTCACGCTCGGCGGCACCGGCGGCGGCATCGCCTACAACAAGGAAGAATATCTCGACATCATCGAGCGCGGCCTCGACGCCTCGCCGACCAACGAGGTGCTGATCGAGGAATCCGTGCTCGGCTGGAAAGAGTTCGAGATGGAGGTGGTGCGCGACAAGAAGGACAATTGCATCATCATCTGCTCGATCGAGAACGTCGATCCGATGGGCGTGCACACCGGCGATTCGATCACGGTGGCGCCGGCGCTGACGCTGACCGACAAGGAATACCAGATCATGCGCGACGCATCGATTGCGGTGCTGCGCGAGATCGGGGTGGAGACCGGCGGCTCCAACGTGCAGTTCGGCATCAATCCGGACGACGGCCGCATGGTCGTGATCGAGATGAACCCGCGCGTGTCGCGCTCCTCGGCGCTGGCATCGAAGGCGACCGGCTTCCCGATCGCCAAGGTCGCCGCAAAACTCGCGATCGGCTACACGCTGGACGAGATCGCCAACGACATCACCGGCGGCGCGACGCCGGCCTCGTTCGAGCCGACGATCGACTACGTCGTCACCAAGATCCCGCGTTTCGCATTCGAGAAATTCCCCGGTGCCTCCTCCACGCTGACCACCTCGATGAAGTCGGTCGGCGAGGTGATGGCGATCGGCCGCACCTTCCAGGAGAGCCTGCAGAAGGCGCTGCGCGGGCTCGAGACCGGGCTCACCGGCCTCGACGAGATCGACATCGAGGGCCTCGGCCGCAGCGACGACAAGAACGCGATCCGCGCCGCGCTCGGCACTCCGACGCCGAACCGCCTGCTGCAGGTCGCGCAGGCGATGCGGCTCGGCTGGACCAACGAGGAGATCTTCAATTCCTGCCGGATCGACCCCTGGTTCCTCGCCGAGTTGCGCGGCATCGTCGAGATGGAGGACAAGGTCCGCAACAACGGCCTGCCGGACAATGCATTCGGGATGCGGATGCTCAAGGCGATGGGCTTCTCGGATGCGCGGCTCGCCGTACTCACGGAAACCACCGAGGCCGACATCACCGCGAAGCGCCACGCACTCGGCGTGCGCCCGGTGTTCAAGCGCATCGATACCTGCGCCGCGGAGTTCGCTTCGCCGACTGCGTACATGTATTCGACCTATGAGCGGCCGTTCGCCGGCGCACCCGCCGACGAGAGCGATCCGTCCGACCGCAAGAAGGTGATCATCCTCGGCGGCGGACCGAACCGCATCGGCCAGGGCATCGAGTTCGACTATTGCTGCTGCCATGCCTGCTTCGCGCTCGCCGACGCCGGCTACGAGACCATCATGGTCAACTGCAATCCGGAGACGGTGTCGACCGACTACGATACCGCTGATCGCCTCTATTTCGAGCCGCTTACCGCGGAAGACGTGCTGGAGATCATCGCGACCGAGCGCAAGAACGGCACGCTGCACGGCGTGATCGTGCAGTTCGGCGGCCAGACCCCGCTGAAGCTCGCGCGCGCGCTGGAAGCCGCCGAGGTGCCGATCCTCGGCACCTCGCCCGACGCGATCGACCTTGCCGAGGACCGCGACCGCTTCAAGCGCGTACTCGATAAGCTCCGCCTCAAGCAGCCGAAGAACGGCATCGCCTATTCGGTCGAGCAGGCGCGCCTGGTGTCCGCCGATCTCGGCCTGCCGCTGGTGGTGCGTCCGTCCTACGTGCTCGGCGGCCGCGCGATGCAGATCATCCGCGAGGAGAACCAGCTCAACGACTACCTGCTCGGCACCCTGCCCGAGTTGGTGCCGGCCGACGTCAAGGCGCGCTATCCGAACGACAAGACCGGGCAGATCAACACCGTGCTCGGCAAGAACCCGCTGCTGTTCGACCGCTATCTGTCCGACGCGACCGAGGTCGACGTCGACTGCCTGTCCGACGGCAAGGACACCTTCGTCGTCGGCATCATGGAGCACATCGAGGAAGCCGGCATCCATTCCGGCGACTCCGCCTGCTCGCTGCCGCCGCACTCGCTCGATGCCAGCACGATCAGCGAGCTGGAGCGGCAGACGCGTGAATTGGCCCTTGGCCTCGACGTGGTCGGTCTGATGAATGTGCAGTACGCGATCAAGGACGGCGAGATCTACGTGCTCGAAGTCAATCCGCGCGCCTCGCGCACGGTGCCGTTCGTCGCCAAGGTGGTCGGCACGCCGGTCGCCAAGATCGCAGCAAGGATCATGGCCGGCGAGAAGCTCGCCGATTTCGAACTGAAGAAGAAGCAGCTCGGCCATGTCGGCGTCAAGGAATCGGTGTTCCCGTTCGCCCGCTTCCCCGGCGTCGACACCGTGCTCGGCCCGGAGATGCGTTCGACCGGCGAGGTGATGGGCATCGACCGCTCGTTCGAGGTCGCGTTCGCCAAGAGCCAGCTCGGCGGCGGCACGCGCGTACCGCGTCATGGCACCGTGTTCGTCTCGGTGCGCGGCGACGACAAGATGCGCATTGCGGATGCGGTGCGGCTGCTGCACTCGCTCGGCTTCAAGGTGATGGCGACCTCGGGCACCCAGCGCTATCTCAGCGACAACGGCGTGCCGACCGAAAAGGTGAACAAGGTCCTCGAGGGACGGCCGCACATCGTCGACGCCATTACCAATGGCGACGTCCAGCTGGTGTTCAATACCACCGAGGGCCCGCAGGCGCTGGCCGACAGCCGTTCGCTGCGGCGCGCTGCCCTCTTGCATAAAGTGCCGTATTACACCACTCTTTCGGGCGCGGTGGCGGCCGCACGGGGCATCCGGGCCTATCGGGACGGGGACCTTGAGGTCCGCACGCTTCAGAGTTACTTTTCCGAAAGCTGACCGCTGCCCGGGCTAGAAGGTCCGAAACGGTCAGCAATTAGCCGAACGGCTGGAACTCACCGCGCGATTAGATGTTGTCACGGCCCCCAGCGGGGCCGAATATCACTGGGCTTCCGGGCGCGCTTGCGTCCTGATTCCTGCGTTAGCTGAACTGGACATTCGTGCACGCCGCGGGGCGTGCGCGACGAAGGACGAAGATGATGGATAAGGTTCCGATGACTGCGGATGGATACGCCGCACTGACGGACGAGTTGAAGCATCGCCAATCGGTGGATCGTCCGCGCATCATCGAACACATCGCCGAGGCGCGCTCGCACGGCGACCTCTCGGAGAATGCCGAGTATCACGCCGCCAAGGAAGAGCAGTCGCACAACGAGGGCCGCATCGCGGAGCTCGAGGACAAGCTCGCGCGCGCCGACGTCATCGACATCAGCAAACTCTCCGGCGACACCATCAAGTTCGGCGCCACCGTGACGCTGGTCGACGAGGACACCGAGAAGAAGGCGGTGTGGCAGATCGTCGGCGAGGTCGAGGCCGACGCCAAGAAGGGACGCATCTCGATCACCTCGCCGCTGGCGCGCGCGCTGATCGGCAAGACCAAAGGCGCGACGGTCGAAGTGATGGCGCCGGGCGGCGCCAAGGCCTACGAGATCACCAAGGTCGAGTGGCGATAGTTACTCTCAAGTGACTGATGCAGGAAAGCCGCGTTCAACACGCGGCTTTTTTTGTGCGCGCATTTGCCCCGCCGTCTGACGGCAATGTGAGTGGAAGGGGCGCCGCGGCCCATATTAGTCAGGCTGTGACATGATTATCCGAAATCATCATGTCGGGGGACTGGGATCGGCACACGACGATTGCGCCGCAGCAGGCGACCTTGAGTTCTTTTGCGTCAGCGTCCCGCTGCCGCGCTCCGCAGCTGCTTCGATCGCCGAGGAATGATTCCAGGGTGCAAGGTGTTGACATCACACTGTAGTGGCAGACACCGTGTATTCCGCTTCGTGCAATGTTCCAGCGTGTCAATCAGGGGGTAAATGACAATGGACCAGACGTTCTCGAAATTTCGGCCTGTGGTGCTGAGCCTGTTTCGCTTCATCACCGGGCTGCTGCTGTTCCAGTACGGCGTTGCCAAGATCTTCAAGTTTCCGGTGCTGCCGTACTTCGCCAACATCCCGCCGCTGATCACGACCGCGGGCGCACTCGAACTGATCCTCGGCGCGCTCTTGATGATCGGCCTGTTCTCGCGGCTGGTCGCGTTCATCCTGTCGGGCGAAATGGCCTTCGCCTATTTCCTCGGCCACATGTTCAAGAACCCGGCCGAGCCGGTGTTCCTGCCGCTGCTCAACGGCGGCACCGCGGCGATCCTGTTCTGCTTCGCCTGCCTCTATCTCGCGACCTCGGGCCCGGGCCCGATCAGCGTCGACGAGATGCGGAAGAAGTGACGACGTAGTCGTCATTGCGCGAAGGAAATGAGCGAACCCGGAATCTCGAGATTCCGGGTTCGATGCTAACGCATCGCCCCGGAATGACGCGCAGAGCGCCTCAACCCGCCGCCTTCAAATCCAGCGGCACCGCGGCTTCGTATTTGGAATTGTGCAGCACCAGCGAGGTCCGCACATTGCGCACATGCGGCGCCGCGGTCAGCTGGGTGACGAACTCCTGGAACGTCGCCATGTCGGGCGCGACGCATTTGAGGATGAAGTCGACCTCGCCCGACAGCATCCAGCATTCCCGCACCAGCGGCTCGGCGCGCACGAAATTTTCGAACGCGCGCAGATCGGCGTCGGCCTGGCTCGACAGGTGCACCGCGGCAAACACCGTGACGTCGAAACCGAGACGCCGCGGGTCGAGCAGCCCGCGGTAGCCCTGGATGTAGCCTTCCTCCTCGAGCGCCCGGACCCGGCGCAGGCAGGGCGGCGGCGAGATGCCGACCCGTTTGGCCAGTTCCACATTGGTGATTCGGCCATCGGCCTGGATTTCGGCGAGGATTTTGAGGTCGATCTCGTCAAGGTTCTTCGACACGCGACTACGGTTCCTTGGAACTTGAGTGCTTGGCTCGGTTGCTGGCAACTCTCTTAGCCCAGTCGACCATCGCTGCGCAATTTTATTGCGCAGAAATTGGCTGGTTTCGCGAATTTGACTTCAGTTCCGGGGAAAAATCGCTGCTATGGATTGCAGTTCTTGCATGGCTCCCCAGATATCCTAGACTTGGATTTGACACTTTTGGCGCCGCCGCGACGTCTTTCCGGGGCGCCCCCCGCACAAGTCCTCATCAAAGTCCCCAAAACAGAGGGATCGACAAAATGCCTGCGCCTGTCCATGCCAAGGTCGTCATCATCGGGTCCGGCCCCGCCGGTTACACCGCAGCGATCTACGCGGCGCGCGCGATGCTCGAACCGATCCTGATCCAGGGCATCCAGCCGGGTGGGCAGCTGACCATCACCACCGACGTCGAGAACTATCCGGGCTTCGCCGACGTGATCCAGGGCCCCTGGCTGATGGAGCAGATGGAGAAGCAGGCGGCCCATGTCGGCACTAGGATCGTCACCGACCTCGTCAACAAGCTGGAGCTCGGCCAGCGCCCGTTCCGCCTGACCTGCGACAGCGGCGACGTCTATCTCGCCGAGACCGTCATCCTCGCCACCGGCGCCCAGGCGCGCTGGCTCGGGATCCCGTCCGAAGCGAAATTTCAGGGCGGCGGCGTGTCGGCCTGCGCGACCTGCGACGGCTTCTTCTACCGCAACAAGGACGTGGTGGTGGTCGGCGGCGGCAACACCGCGGTCGAGGAGGCGCTGTACCTGACCAACCACGCCTCGCAGGTCACCATCGTGCATCGCCGCGATCACTTCCGCGCCGAGCGCATCCTGCAGGAGCGGCTGTTCAAGCATCCCAAGATCAAGGTGGTCTGGGACGCCGTCGTCGATGAGATCTGCGGCACGGAGAACCCGAACAAGGTCACCCATGTGCGGCTGAAGAACGTCAAGACCGGCACGCTGACGGACCTCAAGACCGACGGCGTCTTCGTCGCGATCGGCCATGCGCCGGCGACCGAGCTGGTCAAGGGCCAGATCAAACTGAAACCCTCCGGCTATGTCGAGGTGGCGCCGAACTCCACGGCAACCTCGGTGCCCGGCCTGTTCGCCGCGGGCGACGTGGCGGACGAGACCTATCGGCAGGCGGTCACGGCCGCCGGCCTCGGCTGCATGGCGGCACTCGAGGCAGAACGCTTCCTGGCACTTCGCGCGAGCGATCGCGCAGCGGCGGAATAACCATGGCACGATCTCGCGACGGATTTACGGATATGGACTGGGACAAGCTGAAGGTCTTCCACGCAGCGGCGGAAGCGGGCAGCTTCACGCATGCCGGCGAGCAGCTTGGGCTTTCGCAATCGGCGGTCTCCCGCCAGGTCAGCGCGCTGGAGCAGGAGCTCTCGGTGTCGCTGTTCCACCGCCACGCCCGCGGCTTGATCCTCACCGAGCAGGGCGACCTGCTCTTCCGCACCGCGCATGACGTGTTCATGCAGCTGCAGGCGGCGCGCGCCAAGCTCACCGACAGCCGCGAGCGGCCGAGCGGCGATCTCAAGATCACGACGCCGCCGGCGCTCGGCATCAACTGGCTGATCCCGCGGCTCGACGAATTCACCGCGCTCTATCCGGACATCCGGATCTCGCTGATCGTCACCGACGAGGACCTCGACCTCTCGATGCGCGAAGCGGACGTTGCGATCCGCACCCGCAAGCCGACCCAGCCCGACCTGATCCAGCGCAAGCTGTTCTCGATCGGCTTCCACGCCTATTGCTCGCCGGAATACATCAAGCGCTTCGGCACGCCGCGCACGCTTGATGATCTCGACTCGCATCGCATCATCATGCTCGGCGACGCGCAGGTGCCGCCGCATCTGCAGAACCGCAGCTGGCTGATCGACGCCGGCCGCAACGGCTCCGGACCGCGCGAGCCCTACTTCAAGGTGAACAACATCCTCGGCCTGGTACGGGCCTGCCAGCAGGGCCTCGGCATCGCGGCGCTGCCGGATTATCTGGTCGAACAGAACAACCTCGTGCAGCTGTTCGGCGAATCCGACTCGATCGCGCTCGATACCTACTTCGTCTATCCCGAGGAGTTGAAGACGGTGGCGCGCGTGCAGGTGTTCCGCGACTTCGTCGTCAGCAAGGCGCAGCGCTGGCCGTCCTGATTAAGCGGCCCTTATACGATTTCATTATACGCGGCCGGCATTGCTCCGAGATGCGTTGGATGCCCCCCAAGACTCCGCATGTCTGACATGCGGCTCGGACGGTTGCTGCATGGCGCCATCAGGGATCATAGTGTTTCCACGCTGAGCGGTCGCGTCGCGCATATGTCCCCCTCCTCCAGTGGCGCGGAAGTTCAGTAATCCCTCTTGGAAGGTGATTGTGTCGGCCTCACGTGGCCAATACCTTAAGCCGGGCTCTGTTGAGCCCGGCTTTTTTTCTTCCGCGTGCCATCATCATCGCGTTGCTTCGATGCGCGAAATTTGCATCTCGCGCCGCAGTGAGCCTGCGGATTGACAACAACCTCGCGGCGCAGCATGATTGGCAGATGATCACGACTTCGTGCGCAGCTCTGGTCTCGAAAAAAGCTCCCCTCCCGGGGACACGAGATCGCGCGCGATAAGATCACCATCGCATTCAGCCGATCCCGAAAACCCCGCCGCCTGGACGGGGTTTTTTGTTGGTCCCGTCTCCGGCTTTGCCCCCTAGGAGATGGAACATGACTGACCTACGACCCCGATTGCAGGGCCTCTGGCTGCCCCTGATCACGCCGTTTCGCGACAGCGCACTCGACGTCGCATCGCTCCGCCGTCTCGTGCGGCACTACGCCGGCGGCCCGGTGGACGGCCTGATCCTCGGCGCAACCTCCGGCGAAGGCATGTCGCTGAGCACGGACGAACTGGAAGGGCTGGTGAGCGTGGTGCTCGCCGAACTTACTGCCAGCTCCCGCCATCTGCCGATCTGCCTGGGGCTCTCCGGCGCCAGCACGGCGAAGATGAAGGAGACACTGGACGACACTGCGGACTGGCCGATCGACGGCTATCTGATCGCAAGCCCCTACTACACGAGACCGTCGCAGCGCGGGCTGCTGCAGCACTTCAACGCGCTCGCCGATCACGCCGCCTGGCCGATCGTGCTCTACAACATCCCCTATCGCACGGCGGTGAACCTGACCAACGAGACGCTGCTGGCACTCGCCGCGCATCCGAACATCGTCGGCATGAAGGATTGCAGCGCCGACCGCGCCCAGTCGATCGACTTGCTCAACCGGCGGCCGGCCGGCTTCCGCGTGCTGACCGGCGAAGACGCGCAGACCTTCGATGCGCTCTCCGACGGCGCCGACGGTGCGATCCTGCTGTCGGCACATCTGGAGACGAAGACCTTCGCCTCGATCCGGACGCTGTTGAAGCAAGGCAACCGCGATGCGGCGCTGGCGGCCTGGCAGAGCGTTGCCGGCTTGACCCGCCTGCTGTTCGCCGAACCGAGCCCGGCCCCGGCCAAGCACTGGCTGTGGCGTCAGGGACTGATCGACAGCCCCGAGGTGCGGCTGCCGATGGTCGAGGTCAGCGAGGACCTCGCGACCTGGCTCGATGCCGAGATCGCGCGCCGCGCGCAGGCGTTGCAGCCGGCGTGATCTTTCTTCTCCTCTCCCCGTTCTTACTGGGAGAGGGTCGGGGTGAGGGGCTGCTTCCGCAAAGAGTTGCACTTGCGGAGACTCCCCCTCACCCGGAACGCATCTTGCGATGCGTTCCGGCCTCTCCCCGCAGGCGGGGCGAGGCAAGAAAGGAGCTCAATCCAGCTTCACTCGCGACAGCCGCAGCGCGTTGCCGATCACGCTGACCGAGGACAGCGCCATCGCAGCGGCGCCGAGCATCGGCGAGAGCAGGATGCCGAACAGCGGATAGAGCACGCCGGCCGCGATCGGCACGCCGGCAGCGTTGTAGACGAAGGCGAACGTCAGGTTCTGGCGGATGTTGCGCATGGTCGCGACCGAGAGTTTCCGCGCGCGAACGAGCCCCGACAGGTCGCCGGTCAACAGCGTGATGCCGGCGCTCTCGATCGCAACATCGGTGCCGCCGCCCATCGCGATGCCGACATCAGCGGCCGCCAATGCCGGCGCATCATTGACGCCGTCGCCCACCATCGCGACGACGCGGCCTTCGCCGCGCAGCCGCTGCACGACTGCGCTCTTGCGTTCCGGCAACACGCCGGCCTCGACCTCGTCGATGCCGAGGCTGCGCGCCACCGCGCGGGCCGTGGTCTCATTGTCGCCAGTCAGCATCACGATGCGCAGGCCTTCGCCGCGCAGCGCCTGCAGCGCGTTCGCCGCCGACGGCTTGACCGGATCGGCGATCGCGATCACGCCGGCGATGCGGCCATCGACCGCGACATAGATCGCGGTGGCGCCGTCCTTGCGCGCAGCCTCGGCGGCCTCATCCAGCGCGGCCGTTGCGACTTTCAACTCGCCCATCAGCACGGCGTTGCCGAGCGCGACCTGCCGGCCGTCGACGGTGCCGGTCGCGCCCTTGCCGGAGGGCGAGGCGAAGCCGCTGACCGCCGCCGGAGCGAGCGCGCGGACTTTTGCCGCCGCGAGGATCGCCTGCGCCAGCGGATGCTCGCTGCCCTGCTCGACGCTGGCCGCAAGGCGCAGCACGCCGTCCTCGTCAAAGCCTTCGGCAGGAATGATCTGCGTGACCTTCGGCTTGCCCTCGGTGAGCGTGCCGGTCTTGTCGATCACCAGCGTATCGATCGCCTCCATCCGCTCCAGTGCCTGCGCATCGCGGATCAAAATGCCGGAATGCGCGCCGCGGCCGACACCGACCATGATCGACATCGGGGTCGCGAGCCCAAGCGCGCAGGGACAGGCGATGATCAGCACCGTGACGGCGGCAACCAGCGCAAAGGTCAGGCGCGGCTCGGGGCCGAACGTCGCCCAGGCGATGAACGCAACCACCGCCGCGGCGATCACCGCCGGCACGAACCAGCCGGCGACGCGATCCGCAAGCCGCTGGATCGGCGCGCGCGAGCGCTGCGCCTTGGCGACCATGTCGACGATGCGCGACAGCATGGTGTCGCGGCCGATCTTCTCGGCGCGCATCACGAGTCCGCCGTTCTGGTTCACGGTGCCGCCGATCACGTTCTGACCTTCGGCCTTCGCAACCGGCATCGATTCGCCTGTCACCATGGACTCGTCGATCACGGCGCTGCCCTCGATGACGACGCCGTCGACCGGAACCTTCTCGCCCGGGCGCACGCGCAGGCGGTCGCCGACCTTGATCGCGTCGATGTCGATATCCTCGTCGCCATGTTCGGTGATCCGCCGCGCGATCTTCGGCGCAAGGCCGAGCAGCGCGCGGATCGCGCCGGACGTTTGCGCACGGGCCCGCAGCTCCAGCACCTGTCCGAGCAGCACCAGCACCGTGATGACGGCGGCCGCCTCAAAATACACCGCGACCGCGCCATGCATGTCGCGGAACGCCGGCGGGAACAGGTCTGGTGCCAGCGTCGCGATCACGCTGTAGACGTAGGCGACGCCGGTCCCCATCGCGATCAGCGTGAACATGTTCAGGTTACGGGTAACCAGCGACTGCCAGCCGCGCACGAAGAACGGCGCGCCGGCCCACAGCACGACCGGGGTCGCCAGCACGAACGAGATCCAGTTCGACCAGGTCTGCGGCACCAGATGCATCAGCCCGAGATGGCTGCCCATCTCGAGCACGAACACCGGCAGCGTGAGCGCCAGCGCGATCCAGAACCGGCGCGTCATATCGATCAACTCGGGATCGGGGCGGTCATCGAGCGAGACCTGCTCCGGCTCCAGCGCCATGCCGCAGATCGGACAGCTCCCGGGACCGACCTGGCGCACGTCCGGGTGCATCGGACAGGTGTAGATCGTGCCTGCGGGCGCCGGCGGCTCTGCCTCGCGGGGTTTGAGGAATTTTTCCGGCTCGGCTTCAAAACGTTCGCGGCAGCGGCCGCTGCAGAACAGATACTCCTCGCCCTGGTAGGTGAAGCGATGCTTGGCGGTCGCCGGATTGACCTTCATGCCGCAGACCGGATCGATCGCGAACACCGTCTCGGCCGGCGCAGCGCCGTGATCGTGCTTGCCGCCACAACAGGCGTGGGCGGCCGCGCCGTGGTGATGATGATGGGCGTGCGAATGGTTCTGTTCTGCGTGTGCCACGAAGCGTCTTCCCGGCCGGCGCCCGGCCTCTTGATTTAGATACCCTAGGGGGGTATATGACGCTTATGAGGGAAGAGATCAAGGCATCCTGCTTAAAGCGACTCAAACGGATCGAGGGCCAGATCCGCGGCCTCGCCGGCATGGTCGAGGACGACCGCTACTGCATCGACGTGGTGACGCAGATCGCGGCCGCCCGCGCGGCGCTGCGCCGCGTCGAGGAGGAAGTGTTGCGCGATCACGTCGCCCATTGCGTCGAGCACGCGATCTCATCCGGCGACAAGGCCGACCAGCGGCGCAAGATAGCCGAGCTGATGGATGTGATCGGGCGAGCGGATAGGTGACGCCACGCCGGTGCTCGCGATGAAATCAGGAGCGCTGCCGTTGCCACATAT
The DNA here is from genome assembly GCF_020329505.1 of Bradyrhizobium semiaridum. Lineage (GTDB taxonomy): Bacteria > Pseudomonadota > Alphaproteobacteria > Rhizobiales > Xanthobacteraceae > Bradyrhizobium > Bradyrhizobium semiaridum. The sequence goes on along the minus strand of NZ_JAGKJJ010000007.1, from coordinate 111,338 downwards.
TCAGTGTCGTCCCGGCGAAGGCCGGGACCATAACCACCGCAGATCATTGTTGCGCGACGCTCGGGCCACAGCCCGCTTCAGCAACTCAATCCTGTGGTTACGGGTCCCGGGTCGCGCTTCGCTTGCCCGGGACGACGTGGGGAGTGAGATCGCCCAAATTCAAGGTCAGTTATTGAACCGGAAATGCATCACGTCGCCGTCGGCGACGACGTAGTCCTTGCCTTCGAGCCTGAGCTTGCCGGCGTCGCGCGCGCCGGCTTCGCCGTTGCCGGCGATATAGTCGTCATAGGCGATGGTCTCGGCGCGAATAAAACCCTTCTCGAAATCGGTGTGGATCACGCCGGCTGCGGCAGGCGCCTTGGTGCCGCGGTCGATGGTCCAGGCGCGGGCTTCCTTCGGGCCGACGGTGAAATAGGTGATGAGGTCGAGCAGCTGGTAGCCGGCGCGGATCAGGCGGTCGAGCCCGGCCTCTTCCAGGCCCAGCGTCTCCAGGAAGTCGGCGCGCTCCTCGCGCGACAGCGTCGCGATCTCGGATTCGATCTTGGCGGAGATCACGACGGCGACCGCGCCCTCCTGCTTGGCGCGCTCGAACACCGCGTTCGAGAAGCTGTTGCCGTCCTTGGCCGAGCCTTCCTCGACATTGCAGACGTAGAGCACGGGCTTGGAGGTCAACAGCCCGAGCATGCGGAATGCGCGCTCCTCCTCCGGCTTGCGCTCGAGCGCGCGGGCCGGCTTGCCGTCGCGCAGCAGCACCAGGGCGCGGTTGACCAGCTCGAGCTGCTCCTTGGCGTCCTTGTCGTTACCCTTGGCCTTCTTCGTCAGGTTGTCGACGCGCTTCTCCAGGCTGTCGAGGTCAGCGAGCATTAGCTCGGTCTCGATGGTCTCGATGTCGGCGAGCGGCGCGATCTTGCCTTCGACATGGGTGATGTCGGAATCCTCGAAGCAGCGCACCACATGCGCGATGGCGTCAACCTCGCGGATGTTGGCAAGGAACTGGTTGCCGAGCCCTTCGCCCTTGGAGGCGCCGCGGACGAGGCCGGCGATATCGACGAAGGTCAGCCGGGTCGGGATGATCTGCGCCGATTTGGCGATCGCCGACAGCTTCTCCAGCCGCGGATCGGGCACCGCCACCTCGCCGACATTCGGCTCGATGGTGCAGAACGGATAGTTCGCCGCCTGGGCGGCCGCCGTCTCGGTCAGCGCATTGAACAGCGTCGACTTGCCGACGTTAGGCAGCCCGACGATCCCGCATTTGAATCCCATTGTCCGTCCCGAACCCCGCTGGAGCCGCGCAGCGCCTCAAGGCGTGCCGTTCTCATCCTTGTCGAAAAATCCCTTGGCCTGCATCGTCAGATGCACCTTGTTGGCGAACGAGGCGTCATGCCCCGTCGCCAGCAGGCCGGCATTGTCGGCGACGGCCTGGCACAAGGCCTCCACCCACGGCCGGTCGCTTTTGGCGAAGTCCGACAGTACGTGGCTGTGCACGAGCTCCTTGATGCCGGGATGACCGATCCCGAGCCGCACGCGCCGATATTCATTGCCGATATGCGCCGAGATCGAGCGCAGCCCGTTATGGCCGGCGATGCCGCCGCCGATTTTCACCCGCACCTTGGCCGGCGGCAGTTCGAGCTCGTCCTGGAACACGGTGACGTCGGAAGGCGCGAGCTTGAAGAAGTTCGCCGCCTCCTGCACCGCGCGCCCGGACTCGTTCATGTAGGTGGTCGGCTTCAGCAGCACGACCTTCGCATGGTCGAGCACGCCTTCGGAGGTCTCGCCCTGAAAGCGACGGCGCCATGGTGCGAAACCATGACGCCGTGCAATCTCGTCGACCGCCAGGAAACCGATATTGTGCCGGTTGCTGGCGTATTTGGCGCCGGGATTACCGAGACCGACAAAGAGGCGCATGGCGCGGCATCCCATGCCGGCGCGCCATCAGACGATCGCGCGCCGACCTGACCCGTTACTTCTTCTTGTCGCCACCGCCGGCGGGCGCCTTGGCACCCGCGGCCGGCGCCGCAGCGCCCGCAGCCGGAGCCGCAGCGGCGGCCGGAGCCGCAGCACCTGCGGCCGGAGCAGCGCCACCGGCAGCCGCCGCAGCCGCGGCCTTCTGCTCTTCGGCGTAGCCGGACGGCGGCACGATGGTGACCAGCGTCGCGTCCTCGCGGGCCAGCGACTTCACGCCGGTAGGCAGCTTGACGTCGGACAGATGCAGCGAGTGGCTGATCTCGAGGCTGCCGACATTGGCTTCGATGTATTGCGGAATGTTGTCGACCGAGCACTCGAGATCGAGCGCGTGAGTGACGATGTTGACGGTGCCGCCACGCTTGACGCCGGGCGCGGTTTCAGCGCCCACGACATGCAGCGGAACGCTGACGCGGATGGTGGCGCCTTCGCCGAGCCGCATGAAGTCGACGTGGAGCGGAAAATCCTTTACCGGATCGAGGTGGAAGTCGCGCGGAATCACGCGGTGCTTCTTGCCCTCGAGGTCGATGTCGTAAATCGTGGTCAGGAACCGGCCCGCCAGGATGCGCTGGCGCAGTTCGCGGTCGTCGACCGAGATGGTCACCGGGGGCTGGTTGTTGCCGTAAATCACTCCGGGAACTCTCCCGGCGCGACGCTCTGCCCGGGCGGCCCCCTTGCCGCTCTTCGGACGCGCGGTCGCCTTCAATTCCTTGACGGTCGCCATAGCGTTAAGTCCTTGTATTTGAAAAGTTAAAGGCCGCAACGCGGCCCATGCTCAGGTCCACAGCAAGCCTCCAGGGGTGCGGGGGCCGTAGACGTGGCGGGCTTTTAGCCCCAAAGGGGCGAAATGACAAGGAAATGAAGGAAATTTTCTTGCGTGGCCAAACGGCGCCCGCGTAGCCCCGATGAGCGAAGCGATATCCGGGACCGGTTCCTCCGCGGGACGAATCCCGGATGTCGCTTCGCTCATCCGGGCCACAAGCGCCTTATCCGGCGCTGCCGCCGAGCTTGGCTTCCAGCGCCGCGATCCTCGCCTTGAGCACCTCGTTCTCCTCGCGCGCCAGGCGGGCCATGTCCTTGACCGCCTCGAACTCCTCGCGCTTGACCACGTCGAGGTCGCGCAAAATGCGTTCGGCCTGGTTGCGCATGACCTGATCGACCTCGCGCTTGACGCCCTGGGCGGCGCCCGCGGCGTCGTTCATCAGACGGCCGATCTCGTCGAAAAACCGGTTGCTGGTTTGGGTCATCTCACAAGCTCTCCGCGTTCACTGAGGTCGCGGCAAGACAATGGCGATCTGCACCGACAGGTTCAAGTGCGGCGCGAATGGCAGGCCTCCCGCGGCTTGCCTTGTCATGCTCCGGTTTCCTTGCAATCGTATTGAACGCACAACAGAAATCGCACAGCAACGCGAGCAGGAACGCCATGATCGAGCACACCGTCGAGATCGAGACCAGGGACGGCAAGACCACCACCTTCATCACCCATCCCGAGCGCGGCGGCCCGTTTCCGGTCGTGATCTTCTACATGGACGCGCCGGCGATCCGCGAAGAGCTGCGCGACATGGCGCGCCGGCTCGGCACCTCCGGCTACTACGTGATGCTGCCCAACATGTATTACCGCGCCGGCGTGATGGAGCTCGGCCCGATCAATCCCGATCCGGAATCGCCGGAGCGCAAGCGGATGTTCGCGCTGATGAACTCGCTCAGCATCCCGCTGGTGATGGAAGACACCAAAGGCCTGCTCGCCTATGCCGAGACGCAGAAGGCCGCCAACACCAAAATCATCGGCACGGTCGGCTACTGCATGAGCGGCCGCTATGCGATCAACGCGGCGACGCATTTCCCCGATCGGGTCAAGGCCGCCGCCTCGATCTACGGCACCCACCTGGCGACCGACCAGGCCGACAGCCCGCACCTTGCCGCGCAAAAGACCAAGGCCGAACTCTATTTCGCCTGCGCCGAGACCGATATCTACGCGCCACAGGAGATCATCGAGAAGGTCAAGGACGGCATGAAAGGATCGAACAACGAAGTCGAGATCTATCCCGGCACGCATCACGGCTTTGCCTTCCCCAAGCGCCCGGTCTATGACCGCGACGCCGCCGAACGCCACTGGGAGCGGCTGCTCGCGCTCTATCGACGCAACCTCGCAAGCTGAGCCTCAAGGCGCACGATGCCGTTCCTGCTGATCGACTTTCCGGTGTTCAATCCCGTCGCGGTCTCGCTCGGGCCGATCGCGATCCGCTGGTATGCGCTGGCCTACATCGTCGGCATCGTGCTGGGCTGGATCTACGCCCGCTCGCTGATCAAGAAGGAGCGGCTGTGGGGCGGCGAGGTGCCGATCACGCTGCCGCAGCTCGACGACTTCATCCTCTGGGTCACCATCGGCATCATCGTCGGCGGCCGCACCGGCTATGTGCTGTTCTATAATCTCCCGTTCTTCATCGCCCATCCGGCCGAGATCTTCGAACTGTGGAAGGGCGGCATGTCGTTTCACGGCGGCTTCCTCGGCTGTGTCGTCGCCGTGATGTGGTTTGCCCGCCGCAACGGCATCCCGATCCTCTCGCTCGGCGACATCACCACCGCGGTGGCGCCGATCGGGCTGCTGCTCGGCCGGATCGCGAACTTCATCAACAGCGAGTTGTGGGGCCGCGCCGCCGACCCGAGCCTGCCCTGGGCGATGATCTTCCCCAATGGCGGGCCGCTGCCGCGCCATCCGAGCCAGCTCTACGAGGCCGGGCTCGAAGGCATCGTGCTGTTCGCGGCGCTTGCCGTGATGATCCGGATGGGCGCGCTGCGGCGGCCCGGCCTGATCCTCGGCAGCTTCATCGCGTTCTACGGCATTGCCCGCATCATCGGCGAGCACTTCCGCGAGCCCGACCCGCAGCTCGGATTCCTGTGGGGCGGCCTGACCATGGGGATGCTGCTGTCGGTGCCAATGCTTATTGTGGGCGCTATCCTCATCGTGGCGTCGATCCGCCGCGGGGCAACGGAGCCGGCGCAAGGCTCCGTTGCGAGCTCAACCCAAGGAAGGCCGTGAACGAACCCTCCCCGCTGCTGGACGAGATCAGGAAGCTGATCAAGCTGTCCGGGCCGATGCCGGTCTGGCGCTACATGGAACTGTGCCTGATGCATCCGCGCTACGGCTACTACGTGTCGCGCGATCCGCTTGGGCGCGAGGGCGATTTCACTACGGCGCCGGAAGTCAGCCAGATGTTCGGCGAACTGCTCGGGCTGTGGAGCGCCTCGATCTGGCGCGCGATCGGCTCGCCTCCGGCCCTGCATCTGATCGAGCTCGGGCCCGGCCGCGGCACCATGATCGCCGACGCGCTGCGGGCGCTCCGCGTGCTGCCGCCGCTCTACCAGTCGCTGAGCATCCACCTCGTCGAGGTCAATCCGGTGCTGCGCGAGAAGCAGCGCGCGACGCTGGCGGGCGTCCGCGACGTCACCTGGTACGACAGCATCGACGAGGTGCCGGAGGGCCCGGCAGTGATCCTCGCCAACGAATATTTCGACGTGCTGCCGATCCACCAGATGGTCCGGCGCGAGACCGGCTGGCATGAACGCACCGTCGGCATGGATGCCAACGGCAATCTGTACTTCGCGCCAGCGCCCGAGCCGACACCGGGCTTCGAGGTACTGCTGCCGCCGCTGGTGCGCGCCGCGCCGGTCGGCGCAGTGTTCGAATGGCGTCCCGACACCGAGATCATGAAGCTCGCGACGCGGGTGCGCGACCAGGACGGCGCCGCGCTGATCATCGACTACGGCCATCTGCGCAGCGACGCCGGCGATACTTTTCAGGCGATCGCCCGCCACAGCTTCGCCGATCCCCTGAAGAATCCTGGCGAGGCCGACGTCACAGCGCATGTCGATTTCCAGGCGCTGGCGCGCGCCGCGGAGGATGTCGGCGCCAACGTCCACGGGCCGGTGACGCAGGGCGATTTCCTCAAGCGCCTCGGCGTCGAGGCGCGCGCCGCCGGCCTGATGGCCAAGGCCTCACCGGAGGTGTCGGCCGACATCGCCGGCGCGCTGAAGCGGCTGACCGATTCCGGCCGCGGCGGCATGGGCTCGATGTTCAAGGCGATGGCCGTCTCCGATCCACGCATCACCTCGATCGCCGGCCTGAGCGATCAGCCCGACCAGGACGAGTAAACCATGACATTGGGATCACCGCTGCTGTCGGCCGTGCCGGGGCTGCGCCATGCGTTCTTCTCCCGCGAGGGCGGCGTCTCCGAAGGTTTCTATGCCAGCCTCAATGGCGGCCTCGGTTCGCGCGACGATCCCGCCAAGGTCACCGAGAACCGGCGGCGGATGGCCGAGCAGCTCGGCGTGCCGCTGGCGCATCTGATCAGCGTGCACCAGGTCCATTCGCCCGACGTCGCCGTTATCACCGAGCCGTGGAACGGCGCCCCGCGTCCCAGGGCGGACGCGTTGGTGACGCGGACCGAGGGCCTGGCGATCTCGGTGACGACAGCCGACTGCGGCCCGATCCTGTTCGTCGACCCCAATGCGCGGGTGATCGGCGCGGCGCATGCCGGCTGGAAGGGCGCGCTGACCGGCGTGCTGGAATCGACCATCGCGGCGATGGAGACGCTCGGCGCCGACCGCAGCGGCGTCGTCGCCGCGATCGGCCCCTTGATCCGCAAGGAGTCCTACGAGGTCGGCAACGAATTCGTCGAACGCTTCATCGAGGCCGATGCCGAGTACGGGATGTTCTTCGTGCCCGGCGCGCGCGACGGCCACGCGATGTTCGATCTCGCCGGCTTCATCCGGATGCGGCTGGAGAATGCCGGCGTCTTGATGATCGACGACCTCGGCATCGACACCTATTCCGACGAGCGCTGCTTCAGCTATCGCCGCTCCGTGCACCGCAAGGAAGCCGATTACGGCCGGCTGGTTCACGCGATCGCGCTGGAAGGCTGAGGGCGACGGCAGCGGCGCGACAGTAGCCCGAACCGGAAATGGGGTCAGGATCGTCGACGCCATGCGGCACCATCTGGCCGACTGAACAGGAAAATCTAGTCTTTGGAGCCGGGTTGCGATCGACGCAGAACCCAGCTCTATGGTCTTGTTTCGGCGTGAATTCCTGCCGCGATCTGGACACATGCCTCGCGTGAGGATGCTCGCCCGCAGCGGCGCGTGGCTTCCCTGCCCTAGACGTTAAGCGGTTTTAACGATATCGCAGGACGCAATGAGGGAAGCGTCAAACAGCCAGTTTCAAACTGGGACGATCGTGCGTTGCGCGATTGCCGCCACGTGGCTTGTGATTGCCGGCGCGCTCGGCGGCTGCGCCGCCGGCGGCAATGCTGCCGATTCCTACGCGATGGCCACGCCGGCGAGCAGCGGCGCGACGGTGACGTTCGAGTCGATCGACGGCCCGCCGCCTCAGGTGTTCGACCGCATGGTCGGCGTGCTCGACAGCGAATCGAAGTTGCGCAGCCTGTCGATCGTGTCGCGCGAAGGCACCGCAGCCTATCGCGTCCGCAGCTATCTGTCGGCGCAGGTGGTGCGCGGCCGCACCATGATCGCCTGGGTGTGGGACGTCTACGACAACAATCAGCAGCGCGCGCTCCGCCTCTCCGGCGAGGAGCCCGCCGGCAAGGCCGGCCGCGACGCCTGGGCCGCCGCCGACGACCTTGTGCTGCGCAAGATCGCCCAGGCCGGCCTCAGCGGCCTCTCCAGCATGATCAATGGCGGCCCGGCCAGCCCGGCGCCCGGCCCGGCTCCCGAGCTGCGCGGCCCCGCCGTGGCGAACGCCCCGGCGCCGGCGGCAACCGAGACCGTCGCGCTCGGATATTCCGCTAACTAAAACCCCGTCATTCCCCGGAGGCAGGGCATTTTTGCCCAAGAAAACGCTGGCCGGGCCGGGCTAATGGGTTGCCAGCGGAGCCGCCATCCTGATATTCCCTCGCGCACCGAAAACCCGCCGGTTCTGTAAGGACTTGAGATGCTGCACGTCGTATCCAGCAAGGCGCGGGGGGAAGCATCGATGTCGGCAAAGAACGGATCAATCAAGCTCGTCGCCGGCAACTCCAATCCTGCGCTGGCGCAGGACATCGCCAAGGGGCTCGGCCTCGAACTGACAAAGGCCGTGGTCCGGCGCTTCGCCGACATGGAGATCTTCGTCGAAATCCAGGAGAACGTCCGCGGCTCGGACATGTTCATCCTGCAGTCGACGTCGTTTCCGGCCAACGACAATCTGATGGAACTCCTGATCATCACCGACGCGCTGCGCCGCTCCTCGGCGCGCCGCATCACCGCGGTGGTGCCTTATTTCGGCTATGCAAGGCAGGATCGCAGGTCCGGCTCGCGCACCCCGATCTCGGCCAAGCTCGTCGCCAATCTGATCTCGCACGCCGGCGTCGACCGAGTCATGACGCTCGACCTGCATGCCGGCCAGATCCAGGGCTTCTTCGACATTCCGACCGACAATCTGTTCGCGGCGCCGCTGATGGTGCGCGACATCAAGGAAAAGTTCGACCTCGCCAAGGTGATGGTGGTGTCTCCCGACGTCGGCGGCGTGGCGCGCGCGCGCGGCCTCGCCAAGCGCATCAACACCCCGCTCGCGATCGTCGACAAGCGCCGCGAGCGCCCCGGCGAGTCCGAGGTGATGAACGTGATCGGCGACGTCTCCGGCTACAACTGCATCCTGGTCGACGACATCGTCGACTCCGGCGGCACGCTGGTGAACGCGGCCGAGGCGCTGATCGCGCACGGCGCCAAGGAGGTCTCGGCCTACATCACCCACGGCGTGCTGTCCGGCGGCGCCGCCGCCCGCATCGCCTCGTCGCGGCTGAAGGAGCTGGTCATCACCGACTCGATCCTGCCGACCGAGGCGGTCAACAAGGCCCCAAACATCCGCACCATCTCGATCGCCGGGCTGATCGCCGAAGCGATCGGCCGCACTGCCGCGGAAGAGTCAGTCTCGAGCCTGTTCGACTAAAGCGCGATGAGATTTGGTTGAATCGTCATCGCGCTTTAGCTCTTTGTTTGAGCATGATCTTTTTGGAAAACCGCTTCGCACTTTTCCGGATCATGCTTTAGGTCTTATCGTCTTCCCCATTCAAAGCTGTCATCGCCCGCTCGACCGGGCGATCCAGTACGCCGCGGCCGATCCGGTCAAGCACAACCACCTCTGGAATACTGGTATGGGCTTCGCCAAGCCGCTGAGTCGCTGATTGCGCGGCCATCGGGCATGATGCCCGACGGAATTACCTTGGCGCTCTGGCGCTTCATCCCTACAATTCCGCTCCCGGCGCCTGGTGCTCTGGCCCGATCACGACGGAGGTGAAGCTATGCCCAAACCGGAAAGCTTCCCAATCGACAAGATTTACGTTCCCGTAAAGCGGAAGAAAGCTCTCAAGCCTGCGCTGGTTCAGGAAATCGCCGAAAGTATTTTGTCCATCGGCCAACAGGCTCCCATCCTCGTTCGGTCCGACGAAGATCGCTTCGTTCTGGTCGAGGGGCTGCACCGCTTCGAAGCCTGCAAGGCTCTTGGTGAAGAAACCATCATCGCGCTCCTCGTCCCCGCCGAGACGGCTCACCAGAAAACGCTGCTGTCCGACAGCGCGGAGGCCGAAGCCGAGCGTGATAAGATGGCCCGCTTGAAGAAACTGCGCCTCGAAAAGGAAGCTGCCGACCATCTGGCCGCAGCCTCAACGGCCGCCGCGAAGCCGGACGCGCGGGAGCTCCGACAACGCCCAAAGGGTCTTAAGGCCATCGCGGACCAATCACATCGCAGCGCGGCGGCGTCAAGGTTCAACAACACCTCGAGGCCCAAGACCTTGTCAGAATGGATTACGCAGCAAAAAGGCAATGGCGGCCGTTATTGATGGCCGACCGGCGGCGCCGCCGTTTTCAGAATCCCGGCCGCGGCACGTGGCTCATCAGCGTCCGCACATAGCCGCCGTCGACGATGATCTCCTCGCCATTGACATAGGACGAGCGGTCGCTGGCCAGGAACAGCGTCGCATCCGCCATGTCCTGCGGCGCGCCGATCCGGCGCATCGGCACCACCGCGGTGCGCCGCTCGGTCACCCCGGGCGTGTCGTAGAATGCCTGGCTCATCGGCGTCAGCACGAGACCCGGGCTGACCACGTTGCTGCGGATGCCATGCGGGCCCCATTCGGCGGCGAGCTGCTGCGACAGCATCACGACGCCGGCCTTGCTGACACTGTAGGCGCCGCTCTGGCCCTGCGCATTGCTGGCCGCGATCGAAGCGACGTGAATCAGGCTGCCGCGTCCGAGCTTCCGCATCTGCCGGCCGAACGCCTGAGCACAGATCAAATAGCCGGTGAGATTGATCGCCAGCACCGAATTCCATTCGGCGATCGACAGCGTGTCGAGCCCGCCGGGGCGCAACACCGCCGCGGTGTTGACCAGGATGTCGCACGGCCCGAACGTGCGCTCCACGTTTTCGGCGACAGCTGCAATGCTTGCCTCGCTCGTCGTGTCGCAGGTCGCGACGAGATGGCCGTCGCCGAATTCGCGCAGCTTCTCCTGCGTCCCCGCAAGTCCGCGCTCGTCGCGATCGATCGCGGCGACCTTGACTCCCGCGCGGGCGAAGCTGATCGCGGTGGCGCGGCCGATGCCGCCGCCTCCGCCGGTGATGACGGCAACGCGGCCGGATAGGCCGAGCCAGTCGGTGGATCGTTGTTCGGTCATGGACGTCTCCCGGGCATTTGTTTTATGTCCTCGAGCATAACCGAAAGTGCCGCAGGCGAGCGATCCCGGCGCGCATGCCGGGATCGCATTTGCACGAGTGCTAGCCGACGATGCCCGCCGCGACCTGGCCGCGCAGGCGTTCCAGGCTGAGCAGCGTGTTGGCGCAGGCTTCCGCGACCTCGACGCCCTTGATCGCGAAGTGCCTGCGGAAGAAATCGTAGTGCACCTCGGTCTCGTGGAATTGCTGCGGCGTCAGCACCGCTGAGAACATCGGCACCTCGGTCCGCAGCTGCACGTCCATCAGCGCCTTGATCACGGTGTCGGCAACGAATTCGTGGCGGTAGATGCCGCCGTCGACGACCAGCCCGGCGGCGACGATCGCGGTGTAGCGCCGCGTCTTCGCCAGGATCTGCGCATGCAGCGGGATCTCGAACGAGCCCGGCACCTCGAACACGTCGACATTGGTGATGTGGCGCGCTTCGATCTCCTTGAGGAAAGCGATGCGGCATTCCTCCACCACCTCGCGGTGCCAGGACGATTGCACGAAGGCGACGCGCTGCGGCTTGGCGAAGCGCGGATGCTCCACCACCGGCGGCGATGCCGGCGTGTCGGGAGCATTGTCCGGTTCGGAGGTTTGGACTTCGGAAGTTTGGATTTGGGAGGTCTGGACGTCTTGGTCTTGCAACATCTGATTCATGGCTTTCCTCTTTCAGGACCAGAATCAGGGCACACGGACAGCGACACGAGCCCCACGCGAATTCGCGCGGGCTGCCGCAACCGTTCTCTTTCATCCGGACTGTAACCGTCGGCTTCGGAGTTGCACCGAATCTGCTGACCCTTCCTCCGGCTTCGCGGAAGAAGGCGCTCGCGGGCTTGGGCTCATCACCCTTACCGCCGGTGGGGACTTTCACCCCGCCCTGAGAACATCGGCACGCCCGGAATGGACGTGCCTGACCGGAAATATGACCAAACCGCGATGGGCGGGCAAGGCCTCCGCCATGGAGAATCGGCATGTCCCCATGAGCCCGCTGCGACTCTAGGCGACGCCGTTTGCGACGATTCACGGCTGATTCATGGCAACCTTACGCGCCGGCAAATGGTTAACAAACCGTTACGACACCACGTCGATTCCGATTTGTTCTCAAAATCAAAAGTGTGGCGGAGATCAGTTGTGGACGACGCGCGCTTTGGCTGTGGACGGACTCGGCGTGCGGTTGCGCGGATTCCGCAAATCACATCACTTCATCCGCGTCAGGTCCAGGGGCATCCGGAAGCCCGCTTCAAGGAACTGCACTCGGCCACGACGCAGTTGTCGCACGTGCCGGCTTCCGTGTGCGTATCAAGCGATCAAAGAATAAGGGTCGAGACGGCATGTCCCTCCTCGAAAGCATTATCGAGTCCCGGAGTAACCCGCTTGCGGTGGTCGAGGATATCGCCACCGACAACAACTGGGCGTTCGAGCGTTCGGGCGAAGACGAAGTCACGATCGTCTCGAAGGGCGACTGGACCGACTATCAGCTCTCGTTCACGTGGATGGGCGAGATCGACGCGCTGCATCTTGCCTGCGCCTTCGACATGAAGATTCCGCCGGCGCGGCGTCCCGAGGTGCAGCGGCTGGTCGCTGCGATCAACGAGCAATTGTGGGTCGGCCATTTCGACCTGTGGACCCACACCGGCATGGTGATGCACCGCCAGGCGCTGGTGCTGCCCGGCAGCCTCACCGCCTCCACCTCGCAATGCGAGGCGATGGTGGTCAACGCGATCCACGCCTGCGAGCGCTACTTCCCCGCATTCCAGTTCGTGGTGTGGGCCGGCAAGTCGGCCGCCGAAGCGATGTCGGCGGCGATGTTCGACACCGAGGGTGAGGCGTAAGAGCTTCGCAAACTCGCTCGTCATGCGCGGGCTTGACCCGCGCATCCATCCGGCAACGATATTCCATGTCGATGGATTGCCGGGTCAAGCCCGGCAATGACAGTTGAGCTTGTGGCTCGCCCCTCGCTTCACTAAAACGACCTGTGGTTATGGGTCCCGGCCTTCGCCGGGACGACGGCGAGTTTGTGGAGCCTCTCGTGAACACGACAAGCAGCGCATTGACGAACACGACCGGCACCATCGCGCTTGCGGGCGCGGGCAAGATGGGCGGCGCGATGCTGACCGGCTGGCTGGCGCAGGGGCTGGCGCCCGGGCGGGTCGTGGTGATCGATCCGCATGTCTCACCGGAGATCTCCGCGCTCGCCACGCAAGGCGTCCGCCTGAATCCCAAAGCGCAGGATGTCGGCACGGTCGATACGCTGGTGGTGGCGGTGAAGCCGCAATCGTTCCGCGAGGCCGGCGCCGCGCTGAAGGCGTTCGTCGCGCCGTCGACGCTGGTGGTCTCGATCATGGCCGGCACCACCATCGCCGCGTTGGAGGAGGTCGTCGGCGGCGCAGTGGTGCGTGCGATGCCGAACACGCCGGCGGCGATCGGCCGCGGCATCACCGTCGCGGTGCCGGCACCGCGCGTCAGCGCCGCGCAGCGCGACATTACCGACGCATTGCTGCGGGCGACCGGTCTCGTCGAATGGGTCGAGGATGAAGGCCTGATGGACGCGGTCACTGCCGTCTCCGGCTCCGGCCCGGCCTATGTGTTCCTGCTGGCCGAAGAGCTCGCCCGCGCCGGCGTCGCCGCCGGCCTGCCCGAGCAGCTCGCGACGACGCTGGCACGCGCCACCGTCGCCGGCTCCGGCGAATTGCTGCATCGCTCGGAGCTGCCGTCGGCGACCTTGCGCCAGAACGTCACCTCGCCGGGCGGCACCACCGCGGCGGCGCTCGAGGTGCTGATGGCAAACGACGGCATGCACCCGCTGATGACCCGCGCCATCGCCGCGGCGACCCGGCGCTCGAAGGAATTGGCGAAGTAGGCCTCCACCAACCCCGTCACCCCGAGGTGGCCGCTTCTGCAGCGGCCCTCGAAGGGTGCACGGCCCGCGGCCCATCCTTCGAGGCTCGCCCAGCAGCGCAATTGCGCTGCTGGGCTCGCACCTCAGGATGACGTCCAAACAAGTGGAGATTGCGCGTCAGCGACTGTGCTTACGGCTCAGGAGCCCGACGTTCCGGCGAGCCGCTTGTTGAACGTCTCGACATTGATCAGACCGCGGGCGTGGCGGCCTTCGCCGAGCTTGCGCGTGCCTTCAAATGCCTCGACCTCGAAGCGGATCACGCGGCGCTCGACCGCGACCACTTTCGACGTCGTCCGCACGGTGGCGCCGACCAGCGCCGCGGCGAGATGGCGGATGTCGACCTCCGTGCCGACGGTGACCCAGCCGGGTTGCAGCACCTCGCGGATGGCGTCGCCCGACGCCATTTCCATGTCGAGGATCATCATCGGCGTCGCGTAGACCATCGGCATCCCGGGCACGAAATGCCCGACCGTGCGCTCCGGCGGCACCACCAGCATGCGCTCGGCGCTCATGCCGATTGTGATGAAGTCGCGTGCGTCCATGGTGCCTCATAAAGACTGTCGTCCCGGCCCCGTGCGCAATTGCGCACTAGTCGGGACGACGCGGTGGGCTATTTCTTCGCCGCGGCCGCGCGCTCGACGAAGGTCTTGCCGCCCTTCATCTTGTGATGCAGCGGCGCCTCGTTGATCTGGATCACGACCGCGTCGGCGTCGACGCCGAGATTCTTCACCAGCGCCTGGGTGATGTCGCGCATCATGCCGGCCTTCTGCTCGTCGGTGCGGCCGGCGGCCATGCTTACGGTGATCTCGGGCATTGGAAGAACTCCCTGGTTGTCGTTGACGCATGAACCGGTCATAGCCGGGTTCGGCGCGCCATCTTTTTGAAGATGGCTGCGCGGGTCAAGCCCGCGCACGGCAATCCAGCTATCCCCAGTTCACGTCATGCCGCGCCAGCACCTCGCGGACCTTGCCGACCAGATCGGCCTCGGCACAGGAGAACTGCGCGGGACGCGTCTCGCGCCATTCCTGGTTGGAGGCGATCGCGGCCGCGGCCTTGGCGCCCTCGATCAGATCCTTGATCTGCACCTCGCCGCGCGCCTTCTCGTCCGAGCCCTGAATGATGACGCAGGGCGAGTTGCGGCGATCAGCATATTTGAGCTGGTTGCCCATGTTCTTCGGATTGCCGAGATAGAGCTCGGCGCGAATGCCGGCCTGGCGCAGCTCAGCCACCATCTTCTGGTAATCGGCGACGCGATCGCGATCGAACACCGTGACGACGACGGGCCCGAACTCGGCCCGCGCATCGAGCTGGCCGAGCATCGTCAGCGCCGCCTGCAGCCGCGACACGCCGATCGAGAATCCGGTCGCCGGCACCGGCTCGCCGCGGAAGCGCGAGACCAGCCCGTCATATCGTCCGCCGCCGCCGACCGAGCCGAACCGCACCGGGCGGCCCTTCTCGTCCTTGGTGTCGAGCAGCAGCTCAACCTCGTAGACCGGACCGGTGTAGTATTCGAGGCCGCGAACGACGGAAGGATCGATGCGGATGCGATCCGCTCCATAGCCCGATGCAGCAACCAGCTTGGCGATCTCTTCAAGCTCGCTCACGCCGGCCTGACCGACCTCGCTCTTGGCAAGATAGATCTCGGCGACAGCGATCGCCTCTTTCCAGTCGTCGCGCTTCTGCGTGACGGCCAGAACGACATCGGCATCCGCCGCGCTGAGATCGGCGCCCTCCGTGAAATCGCCCTTACCCTCTTCGCCGCCGTCCCATCGCCCGGGACCGAGCAGCTTGCGCACCTCGTCGGCGGGAAACTTGTCCAGCTTGTCGATCGCGCGCAGCACGGTGAGACGACGTCCTGCATTCTCATCGCCGCCGAGACCAATCGCCTCGAGCACGCCGTCGAGCACCTTGCGATTGTTCACCTTCACGACATAGGAGCCGCGCGGAATGCCGAGCGCTTCCATCGTGTCGGCCGCCATCATGCAGATCTCGGCATCCGCCGCGGGTGAGCCCGAGCCGACCGTGTCGGCGTCGAACTGCATGAACTGGCGGAAGCGGCCGGGACCGGGCTTCTCGTTGCGGAACACGTAGCCGAAGCGATAGGACCGGTACGGCTTCGGCAGCGCGTCGAAGTTTTCCGCGACATAGCGGGCGAGCGGCGCGGTGAGATCGTAGCGCAGCGAGATCCACTGCTCGTCATCGTCCTGGAACGAGAACACACCCTCGTTTGGGCGATCCTGGTCGGGCAGGAATTTGCCGAGGGCGTCGGTGTATTCCATTGCCGGCGTCTCCACCGGTTCGAAGCCGTAGAGCTCGTAGACGGCGCGGATTTTTTCCACCATCCGGCGCGTGGCGTTGATCGCGGCCGGGCCACGATCCTCCAGCCCGCGCGGCAGGCGCGCCTTCAGTTTCTGCGGTTTTTTCGGTTTGTCGGCCATCGGCGGCGTTTACCAGCCGCCGCGCCGACCGGCAACCCGGGGGCGTGCTGCCACGGCCCGTTACGCGACGTTGCGGATCCAGTTGTGCGGGTCGTTGGTGCGACCGTACTGGATGTCGACCAGCTTCTTGCGCAGCCCCATCGCGACCGGACCGGCGACGCCGCCGCTGATCGTGAAGTCGCCGCTGGCCGAGCACACCTTGCCGATCGGCGAGATCACCGCGGCGGTGCCGCAGGCGAACGCCTCCTTCAGCCGGCCGCTGGCGGCATCCGCGCGCCATTGCTGGATCGTATAGGGCTCCTCGCGCACCGGCGTGCCGGCATCCTTGGCGAGCGCGATGATCGAGTCGCGGGTGATGCCGGGCAGGATGGTACCGAGCGGCGGCGTCGAAAGCGAGCCGTCGTCGAACACGAAGAACACGTTCATGCCGCCGAGCTCCTCGATGTAGCGGCGCTCGACCGCGTCGAGGAAAACCACCTGGTCGCAGCCGTACTGGATCGCCTCGGCCTGCGCGCGCAGGCTCGCCGCATAATTGCCGCCGCATTTGACGGCACCGGTGCCGCCGATCGCCGCGCGCGTGTAATTCTCCGACACCCAGATCGAGACCGGCGCGGGCCCGCCCTTGAAGTAGGAGCCGACCGGCGATGCGATCACAGAGAAGATGTATTCGGCCGACGGCTTCACGCCGAGGAAGATCTCGCTCGCGATCATGAAGGGCCGTAGATAGAGGCTGCCCTCGCCGCCCGGAATCCAGGCGCGGTCGATCCGCACCAGCTGCTCGACTGCGTCGATGAACACCTCGTCGGGCAGCGGCGCCATCGCCATGCGCTCGGCCGAATCGCGGAAGCGCTTTGCATTGGCGTCGGGACGGAACAGGTTCACGCCGCCGTCGTCACGCTTGTAGGCCTTCAGGCCCTCAAAAATCTCCTGCGCATAGTGCAGCACCGCGCCGGCCGGATCGAGCGGAAAATTCGCCCGCGCCTCGATGCGCGCGCCATGCCAGCCCTTGGCCTGGCTGTAGCGGACGATGGCCATGTGATCGGTGAAGATCCGGCCGAAGCCCGGGTCCACGAGCTTTGCCGCGCGCTCCTTCTCGGGCGTCGGGTTCGGCGTTGGCTGGATGTCGAATTTCAAACTCATCTTCTTGTTGCTTTCCGCTATTGGAACCGGCGCGATATCCGGCGTCGGCCCGTTTCCCCGGGGGTCTCAAAGCTTGGTCGGCCTGAACCTCGCCGCCACCGGCCGACCGGGCCGGGTTTCCGTACCAACATGCCGGCTAGACATGCTTTTGCGGATTGGCGAAGTCCAGTATGTTTGCCGAAATGCCGCTCGACAATCGCACGGTAGTCCCATTTGCGGCCCAAACCGCCATCGCTGGCTCTTTCAGGCCGCCTCAAACGCTGCCGGAGACGAAACGACCTAATATTTCGTCGCGGCATGCTGTTTTGTAACATTGGACCCAAGATACGTCAATATGGCTGACATAAATTACTCAGGCATGGCTGCCAAGCCCGATTCGCAGGGAAGCGAGCCCGCGTCCGCCGCTTCCGGGACCGGTGCTCGCGAACTGCGCTGGGACATCATCGAGCTGCTGTTCTTCGCCTACCGCGACTTCGTCGGCGATGCCGACCAGGAACTGGAAGCGTTCGGCTTCGGCCGCGCCCACCACCGCGTCATCCATTTCGTCACCCGCTATCCCGGGCTCAAGGTCGCCGATCTGCTCGACGTGCTGCGCATCACCAAGCAGTCGCTGGGCCGCGTGCTCAAGCAGCTGCTCGACGAGGGCTACATCGTGCAGAAGACCGGCAACAACGACCGCCGGCAGCGCCTGCTTTACGCGACGCCGAAGGGCGAGGCGCTGGTCGCCAAGCTCGCAGGGCTACAGACCGACCGCATCAACCGCGCGCTCGCCGGCATCGATGCCGCCGGAGCCGAGACCGTGCGTCAGTTCCTGCGCGCGATGATCGACCGCGACGATCCCGACAAGGTGCTCGAGGCGATCTTCGGCAGCAGCAAAAAGGCAAGAGAGTGACCGTGGCGCAGGCTGCAACCATGGTGCGGGCGCCGGCCGAGCCGGCCGACGACGCGCCGCATCTTCTGCTGGTCGACGACGACCGGCGCATTCGCGACCTGTTGTCGCGCTTCCTGTGCGGCGAAGGCTACCGCGTCACCACGGCGATGAGCGCCAGCGACGCCCGCGCCAAGCTGCTCGGGCTGCATTTCGACCTTTTGATCCTCGACGTGATGATGCCGGGCGAGAACGGCTTCGACCTCGCCCGCTTCATCCGCAGCTCGTCGACGGTGCCGATCATCATGCTGACCGCGCGCCACGAGGCGGAGGCCCGTATCGAAGGCCTGCAAATCGGCGCCGACGACTACGTCGCCAAGCCGTTCGAGCCGCGCGAGCTGGTGCTGCGGATCGGCAACATCCTCAAGCGCACCGCGCCGCCGCAGGTCGCGGTGGTCGAGCAGATCGCATTCGGGCCCTACATCTTCCATCTCGAGCGCAGCGAACTGCGCCAGGGCGAGGAGATCGTCCATCTCACCGACCGCGAGCGTGAGATGCTGCGCATCCTCGCCAACGCGCCCGGCGAAACCGTGCCGCGCGCCGAGCTGACCAGCGGCGGCACCGTCAACGAGCGCGCCGTCGACGTGCAGATCAACCGCCTGCGCCGCAAGATCGAGCGCGATCCCGCCAATCCGCTATTCCTGCAGGCGGTGCGCGGCATCGGCTATCGCCTGGTGGCCTCGCCGTAGGACATCCAAGATTATTAGATGAGCACGCTCGATTCCGGCCTGACCCTGATCAAGAACGCGTCGCAGCGCGTCTCGAAGGCCAATGGCTGGATGGGCAACGCGTTCAAGAGCTGGATGCCGACCGGCCTCTACGCCCGCGCGCTGCTGATCATGATCGTGCCGATGGTGATCCTGCAGACCGTGGTCGCCTTCGTGTTCATGGAGCGGCACTGGAACACGGTGACGCGCCGTCTGTCGGCCGCTGTCGTGTCCGACATCGCCGCGCTGATCGACGTCTACAAGAACTACCCGCAGGATAAGGACCGCACGCAGCTGCGCCGCATCGCCCAGAAGCTGCAGCTCGTGGTCGACTTCCTGCCCGCAGGCGACATGCCGCCGCCGGGGCCAAAGCCGTTCTTCTCGCTGCTCGACCAGACGCTGTCGGTGCAGCTCGGACGGCAGATCAACCGTCCATTCTGGATTGACACCGTCGGCAAATCCAATCTGGTCGAGATCCGCGTCCAGCTCGACGATTCCGTGATGCGCATCTTCGCGCAGCGCAGCGCGGCCTATGCCTCGAATTCGGAGATCTTCATCTTCTGGATGCTCGGCACCTCGACCATCCTCCTGATCGTCGCGGTGCTGTTCCTGCGCAATCAGATCAAGCCGATCCTGCGACTGGCCGATGCCGCCGAAAGCTTCGGCAAGGGCCGCGAGGCGCCGAACTTCCGGCCGCGCGGCGCGCGCGAGGTGCGGCGCGCGGCGCAGGCCTTCATCGAGATGAAGGCGCGCGTCGAGCGTTCGATCGAGCAGCGCACCGCGATGCTGGCCGGCGTGTCGCACGATCTGCGCACCATCCTGACCCGCTTCAAGCTCGAGCTGGCGCTGCTCGGCGAAGGTCCCGAGATCGACGCGATGCGCAAGGACGTCGACGAAATGTCGATGATGCTGGAGGATTACCTCGCCTTCGCGCGGGGCGATTCCGGCGAGGTGGCGCAGCCGACCGACATGGCGCTGGCGCTGGAAGAATTGCGCAGCGACGCCGAGCGTCACGGCCACACCGCGACGGTGGCGTTCCACGGCCTGCCGGTGGTGACGGTGAAGCCGGCATCGTTCAAGCGCTGCCTTGCCAACCTGGTGTCGAACGCGGCGCGCCACGCCAACACGATCTCGATCACCGGCCATCGCGACCACCGCTATCTCACCGTCACCATCGACGACGACGGCCCGGGCATTCCCGCCAACATGCGCGAAGAGGTGTTCAAGCCCTTCCTGCGGCTCGACGATGCGCGCAACCAGGACGAAGGCGGCAGCGGCCTCGGCCTTGCGATCGCCCGCGACATCGCCCGCTCACACGGCGGCGACATCATGCTCAGCGAAAGCCCGATGGGCGGGCTCAGGGCCGCCGTTCGGGTGCCGGTGTAGGACGGCTACCAGCGGTAGGACAAGGTGCCGATAACCTGGCGGCGTGCGCCGGCGTAACAGTAGCCGGACTGGCAGGTGTCATAGTGCTTGTCGAACAGATTGGTCGCGTTCAGGCGCATGGTGGCGCCGATGAACCGGCGGTCCAGCTTGCCCAGATCGTAATCGATCACCGCGTCGAACAACGTCGTCGCCGCATTCTCGAACGTATTCTGGTCGTTGCCGAAGTTGGTCCCAATGTAGCGGACGCCGAGACCAAGGCCGAGCCCTTCCACGGGCACGCCGGACTGGAAGGTATATTTGCCGAAGGCGGCGAAGGAGTTTCTCGGAATCCCGGACAGCTCATTGCCGGTCGTGTCGGGATTGCCTTGCGTGATGACGACGTTGAGATGGGTGTAGGCCGCCGTGAGGTCAAATCCCGGCTTCAGCGCCAGCTTCGCCTCGAGCTCGACGCCCTTCGACTCGACCTGGCCGGTTGCCGCCTGGAAAGCGATGTTGTCGGGATCGGTGCGCAGGACATTGTTCTGCGTGATGTCGAACACGGCGGCGGTCAGCAGCACCGGGAGGTGCGGCATCTGGTACTTGATGCCTGCTTCCGTCTGCTCGCCGGTGGTCGGCCTGAACGGCAGGCCCGATGCGTCGACGCCGACCTGCGGGCTGAATGACGTCGCGTAGCTGACATAGGGCGCAATGCCGTTGTCGAAGACGTAGCTGAGGCCCGCCCGGCCGGTGAAGGCGGTTGCTTTCTGCGTCGACGGCACACCATCGAGGCCCGCGGTCGTGGTTTGCGAGACCCAGCTCTGGCGGCCATTGAGCGTCAGGATGAAGCCGCCGAGCCTCGCCTGCTCCTGCGCGTAGATACCGACCTCGTCCGTCGACTGCCTGTTGAAGATCGAGAATGCCGGCGTGGCAATGGCCTGGGCGCCGTAATTCATCGTCGCGAGGTTGAGATCGGGAGCCGGTCCGTAGCCGATCTTGTCGTTGTAATAGGAGTGGCCGTAGTCGACGCCGAGCAGGGCCGTGTTCTTGATAGCGCCGAGCATGAACCTGGCCTCGGCCTGATTGTCGAGCGTCGTGGTACGGAAGCTGTCCAGGATGCGCCAGGCGGAACGCGACGCGAGATTGGTGCTGCTGTCGATGGAATCGATCTGGGTGTATTTCGCGTCGACGTCGACCTGGTAGAAGCGGAAATTCTGCCGCACCGTCCACACGTCGTCGACGTTGTGCTCGAACGCGTAACCGATACGATACTGCTTCTGATCCATGGCGCTAAAGGCCGGATCGTTCGAGTAGATGTTGGTCAGCCGTCCGTCGGGCGTGCGGAAGTTGCCGATGCTCGCAGCGGTCCGGCTGGTTTGATACTCGCTGAGGATCGTGAATGAGGTATCGGCGTCCGGCCGCCAGGTCAGGGCAGGCGCGATATAGGCGCGATCATCGTCGTTGCCGGGATACCACGTCTTTGCATCGCGCAGCACGCCCGTCAGCCGGTAGTACAGCTGATCGCTGCCGGGCACCGGACCACCGATATCGAAGTTGCCCTGGTAGCGGTCGTAATTGCCGGCCTGAAGCTGCACCTCGCCGAACGGTGTCAATGGCGGCCGCTTCGTGGTAACGTCGACGATGCCGCCCGGAGAGCCGAGGCCATAGAGCCCCGAGGCCGGCCCGCGCAGGATCGACACGCTGTCGAGACCGTAAGGCTCGATCTTCGGAATGGCGAAGTTGCCGCCACCCTGACGCAGGCCGTCCCGATAGATCCCGGTATAGGTCGCATCGAAACCGCGGATGTAGAAACTGTCGAACCGCGGATCGTATCCGAACGCCGTCGTCGTGACGCCGGGCGTGTAGTTGACCGCGTCCTTGAGCGTCTGCACGTTGCGATCCTCGAGCTCCTTGCGCGTCACGACCGAAAGCGATTGCGGCGTCTCGATCAGCGGCGTGTTGGTCTTGGTGCCCGCAGTGCCGCTCGTCGCGACATAACCGGTCGCCGCACCGGCCATGCCGATGCCTTGCGACAGCAGAGTCTGGCTCTGTGACGGGGCGGCAGCGTGACGGCGCCCGTTCACCGTGACCGCGCGCGACGATCGGGCGCGCTGACTCGAAACCACGCCACTACGTTTCCTTGCGGCGCCGGCATCATCCACCGTCACTGCGGGAAGCACGCTGACATTGTTCTGCACGGGGCCGGTTTGCGCCTGAGCGCCGCCGATGCTGGCGCCCACCGTTACAGACACCACCGAACCGAGAAACGCTGCATTGATCGCAGCCGTTGATGCAAGCAAGCCGCGCTTGCTTCGCAACGAAGCCATCCCCACCGAACAATCCCCACATCGTCTTGGGCTGATATCGATCGAGCCGCGCGTCCGTCATCAAGCGGGCATCGATTGGGCGGACTTCTATCGGCGGGATGATCGAAATTCCACACGCGCAAAATAGAATCGATTGAACCGGACACAAGCTGCAATGCTGGAATGATTCAAAACGATAAGCACAAGTGTTTGCCGCGTGAAGTGCGCCGTGTGAATCGCTTGCTCTGTCGGGTTCAAACGCGTCGGGACAGTAAAGCAAGCGGCACAACCCCACGATCCCGAACCGCCATCCTGAGAGGATGTGAAGCTTTGTCCTCACCCACCGCTGTCATCGCCCGGCCCGTGCGCAATCGCGCACATGGACCGGACGATGACACCGAGCAAGTTGAGCACCAACCTGTCGTCCCAGCGCAAAGGCGCAGGCCGCGCGCTACTTCTGCTTCGGCAGCAGGCTCTTCAGCTTGTCCATGTCCTTGACGTTCATCTTCATGCCGCCGGGCATGATGATGTCGCCGGGCTTCTGGTCGCTCTTGCAGGCGCCGAGCCATTTCGCCTCGACGGTCATGGTGGCGTCGCGGCTGCCGTGCGCGCCGCCTTCGGAATGCGAGGTGCTCTTGATCGTGTAGGCCGAATTGAAGTCGCCGGTGATCTCGGCATGCGAGGTCACGTTGACGCCGGCGATGCCGCAGACGGAATCGCTGACATAGCCGGTCGCGGTCTTCTGGATGTCCTGCTTGGAGCAGATTTGCTTGGCCATCGGCGAGGCCGCCGTGCTCATCTCCTTGTCGGTGGTCTCGTCGGTACAATGCTGCATGGTCATTTCCGGCACCGGCCCGCCGGTGTGCACCATCTTCATCTCCCACAGACCGGGCTTGCGGATCGGCAGGTCGACGGCGCCCGCGGCGCCGGCCGAAAGCATCAGGGCGACGGCCGAACCAAGCAAAGCAAGCTGCCGCGTCATCCGCGAGCCTCCCGGACTGGATAATCGAACGATGAGTGCGCGCTCAGTAGAGCGTGCGGATCGGCCGTTGCGCTGAGCCGTAGGGCACCCAGCGGCAGGCGAATGAGATGTAGCCGCCCGGATAGGCCTGCTTCGACAGGAACTTCACCACCTTGCCGTAAGTGGCGCAGTGATCGACGGCGAGTTGTCGGGCATCGGACTGCATTGCCAGAGAGTAGGCGATGATACCGCCGGTATCGTTGCCCTTGAACGGCGGCACCGGCTGCATCCAGTCGGCCTGCGCCGGCACCGCGGCCAGCATCCCGCACACGGCAACCAGGGTCGCAGCCAATTTCCTTCGCATCGCAGTCTCCATTTCGCTTGCAACCAACATAGAGTGCGCCGCAGGCCGTGAAAAGAACGAGCGGGCGGCCAAAAGTGGACTTGTCCGCAGGTGTTGCCGCGCTGCACTTGACCTTGCCGGGGCTTCGCGGCACCGTCCGGCGCATCGGATCATCGGGTGGATTCCCATGCGCAACCTGTTCATCGCCCCCAGAAAACTCGGCCGCAAGCTCGGCCTCGGTGCCGCGGCCGTGGTCGGCCTGCTGGCCTTTGGGGGCACGGCGCAGGCCGCCAATCCGCTCGAGCTGAACTTCTGGCTGTCCGGCCCGCGCTACGACGGCCGCGTGGCCCCGTGTGAGAGGGCCCTGTCGGTCATCAGCGACCAGTTTCGCGAGAAGGAAGCCACCTTCTGGAATTCCCCGCTGGCGATCACCGGCTTCAGCCGGATCCACGAGACCGCATTCCGCCCCTGGCAGGCCGATAACATTCCGCGCCGCTATTGCTCGGCTGACGTGATGCTGAGCGACGGCAAGGTGCGCTCGGTGCACTTCTCGATCATCGAGGATGGCGGGTTTGGCGGTATCAGCGACATGGTCAGCCTGAGCCCCGGGGTCGAATGGTGCGTCACCGGCCTCGACCGCAACTGGGCCTACAACCCCTCCTGCCGGGCCGCGCGGCCCTGATCCGACCTTCGATCGGCCAAAGGACTCGGGGCCTCGGATGGCTCGCTTCCGGGCACGCCTCTTTTTGTTCTTGAAATGTTCTCATCACGTGCTAGGCTGGGGACCGTCGAGTTTAGGGAGCGTTTGATGCCTCGGTCGGTCGCAATTTCCCGATTCCTGATTTCAACTGCAGCGCTTGTCCTGTGCAGCGCGGTAGCAGCCTCGGCGCAAGACCGCCGGCAGAATGCGCCGGGCGAGTTCGATTTCTACGTGCTGGCGCTGTCATGGTCGCCCTCCTTCTGCGAAGCAGCGAACGAGCGCGGTAACACCGGCCGCGGCACGCAGGCCCAGTGCAGCGGACGGCCATATTCCTTCGTCGTGCATGGCCTGTGGCCGCAATATGAGCGCGGCTTCCCGGAATATTGCCAACGGCCGTCGCCGCGACTCGCCCGGGGTATCATGACCTCGATGCTCGACCTGATGCCGGCACCCGGCCTGGTCTTCAACGAATGGGACAAGCACGGCACCTGCTCCGGTCTCGGCGAGCGCGCCTATTTCGAGACCATCCGCAAGGCTCGCGCCACGGTGAAGATCCCGGAGGAATTCCTGCAGTTGTCGGAGCCGAAGACGATCGCGCCCGACGAGCTGGAAGCCGCCTTCATCAAGATCAATCCGGGGCTGAGCAATGCCGCGATCTCGGTGACCTGCGACAGCAAGCGGCTCAGCGAAGTGCGGATCTGCCTCAGCAAGGACCTGCAATTCCGCTCCTGCGAGGAGATCGACCGCCGCGCCTGCCGCCGCGATCAGGTGCTGATGCCGCCGATGCGCGGCGGATAGGCTCGGATCCTCTCGTTGCGAGATACATGACGAAGTCATCGGTTCGCGTTCGCGGGCCGAATGGATTGCTTCCCGCCTTCGCACGGGTGAAGAGGTCGCTCCGCGCGCAATGACGTGGTAAGCGCTGGCTCATGAACTATCGCCACGCCTTTCATGCCGGCGGCTTCGCCGATGTCATCAAGCACATCGCACTGGTGCGCATGCTGACCTATCTGCAGGACAAGCAGGCCGCGTTCCGCGTCATCGACACCCATGCCGGCGCTGGACTCTACGACCTGACCTCGAGCGAGGCGCAGCGCGGCGGCGAATGGCTCACCGGGATCGCGCGGCTGATGCAGGCGCGGCTCTCCGACAAGGTGTTGCCGCTGGTCGCGCCGTATCTCGATATCGTCAGGGCCTTCAATCCGAAGGGCGAATTGAAAGCCTATCCCGGTTCGCCGTTGATCGCGCGGGCGCTGCTGCGGCCGCAGGATCGTCTCACCGCCTGCGAGATCGAACCCATGGCGCGCAAGCAACTGATCGATGCGCTGCGGCGCGACGCGCAGGCACGTGTCGTCGATCTCGATGGCTGGATGGCGCTGCCTGCCTTCGTGCCGCCGAACGAACGGCGCGGTCTCGTGCTGATCGATCCACCGTTCGAGGCCAAGGACGAGTTCGAACGGCTGGCCCGCGCGTTTGCGGATGCGTTCGCAAAATGGCCAACCGGAACGTATTTGATTTGGTATCCCGTAAAAACACGGAGAGCCACTGACGAACTCGCACGCAGCGTCGCCGCAGCAGCGGCAACAAGTCGCCCGCCCGGCAAGTGCTTGCGTTTGGAATTCAGTGTGGCGCCGCAAGAAGCCGGCGCAGGCCTGGTTTCCACGGGGCTTTTGATGGTGAATCCGCCCTGGACACTCGCAGGTGAGTTAAGACTCATCTTGCCCGAACTCGAGAAACCACTCGGTCAAGGCGGCGCCGGACGCTTCAGACTCGAGACGCCCAAGACCTAACCCGGATGCACCATTTGAAAAGTGCGATTTGATCGTAGTCAATCCGCGCGGAACCGTATTATGCTCGTCCTGTTACGACTGGCTTTACGTTCCGCTTCCGCGAATGGTTGCGGCGGAGTGACAAGGCCGAAATAAAATCCAGGCAGACCGGCGGCGTGACGCCGGATTGTTCAGGTGGCCAGGCTTCCGACAAGCGAATGTCGGTCAACCGCTACGCGATATGCGCGTAGCGGGAGAGCAATACGGGGGAGGAGTTTTCCCGATGGCCATGACTGGGACAGTCAAGTTCTTTAACGGAGAGCGGGGCTACGGCTTCATCAAGCCTGACGATGGCGGCCGCGATGTGTTCGTTCACATCACCGCCGTCGAGCGGGCCGGATTGAAGGACCTGACTGAAGGACAGCGCATTACATTCGAGGTCGAACCGGACAAGAAGGGCAAGGGCCCCAAGGCGGTCAACCTGGTGATTTCATCGTAGGCGCGTGCGTGATCCGGAAAGCCGAATCCGGATTTCCGAATGGATCATGCGGACACGTAAGACCTGGGATCGTGCCGCGGTTGCGTGCGATCGCATCATGATCCCGGGCTCGCGGTGAAAACGGAATGAAGCGTTGCGTGTAAGTCGACAGCCGGGCATGTGACCCGTGCTCGTCGCGCGAACACTTGATGACGCGGACGCCCGATCGGCGGATTCCGCAGTGTTGGAATTTGCGGCCGACCGAATGCTCGCGCCGGTTGGCTTTGCTCAACTCGCGGCGCGCACGCGGCTGCGTTCCGCCACGACATCGGGACCACCGCCAAAGAAAAACGGCCGCGCCAGGCGCGGCCGTGAGTTGATGGTCGACGTTTTCTTCTCAGAAGTGATAGTTGATGCCGGCGCGGACCAGGCTGAAGCCGTAGCCGTTCGATGTGCCCGTAATTCCGAAGTGGCTGCTGGCGAGATCGACATAGAGATATTCGACCTTGGCGCTCCAGTTCGGCGCAAAGCCCATTTCGGCGCCGGCGCCGACCGCAAAGCCCACATTGGTGTGGCTCTCCGACAGGCCGAAGGTCTCGCCGCGCAGCTCGCCAAAGGCGATACCGCCGGTCGCGTAGAACAGCACGTTGTTGACGGCGTAGCCGGCACGGCCGCGGACCGTGCCGAACCAGGGATTGGAGAATTTCCACGGCGCGAAGCGATCGTCTGCTGCCGATGCCTGGATGTCGCCCTCGATGCCGAACACCCACGGCGTGCCGTTCTGGAAATTGTAGCCGGCCTGCACGCCGCCGGCGAAGCCGGACGGCTTGGTCGGGTTGTTGTCGACCGAGCCCCAGCCATAGCCGATGTTGCCGCCGAGATAAGGGCCGGCCCAGCTATAGGCGTTGAGCGGCTGGTTGACGGTGTAGGGCGAGCCGTAGCTGAGGTCGGCCGACGCCGCCGAGGTCGTCCAGCCTGCGACGATCAACGCCAGCGCACGCGCAACCAACCGGCCCATCGGACTCTCCACCACGCAACTGCCGGAACCCGCCGGCCGCGGGGCCAGCGTGGTTACGGTTTTCCACCTGTTTCGCTAAGATTTATCGAGAGTTTTAAGTTAAAGGCCTGTTAAGCCCGGTTACCGCCCCGCTCATCAGTCTTAACAATGTATTACACACCATCCGCGGCAGGCGAACGGGGCCGATAACTGCCTGCAATCGGGCCTGTTTCTGCCCTCGCCGGCGCTGGCGACCGGCTCCTCAAGCGCTTAGTTTACGGCCATGGTTCACGATTCTTCCGAGCATCCGGCGCCGGCTCCCCGCAAGGCGAGGCGCGGTTCAAGATCCGATCCGCCGCAGGACGACCTCAGGCTCGATACGAGCGACGTCGATCCCGAAACCTCCGCGACCGAGGACGACGACGAATCGCGGCTGCCCGACGCGTCCGATGACGCGAGCGAGGCGTTCGTCGAGGGGACCCTTGCCGTCGGGCACGCCGCGATCGAGAACGCGGTGCGCCTCGCGCCGACCTCGCCCGGCGTCTACCGGATGCTCAATGCCGCGAACGACGTGCTCTATGTCGGCAAGGCGAAGAACGTCAAAAAGCGGCTGTCGTACTATGCGCGGGCCAGCGCGCCGCTGCCGGCGCGCATCCTGCGCATGATCGCGGCGACGACGCAGGTCGAGATCGTCTCGACCATGACCGAGACAGAGGCGCTGCTGCTCGAGGCCAACCTGATCAAGCAGCTCCGGCCGCGCTTCAACGTGCAGCTGCGCGACGACAAGTCGTTCCCCTACATCCTGATCACGGGCGACCATTGGGCGCCGCAGATCCTCAAGCATCGCGGCGCGCAGTCGCGGCCCGGCCGTTACTTCGGCCCGTTCGCCAATGCCGGCGCGGTCAACCGCACCATCACGGCGCTGCAGCGCGCGTTCCTGATCCGCTCCTGCACCGACGGCTTCTTCGAGAGCCGCACGCGGCCCTGCCTGCTCTACCAGATCAAGCGCTGCGTCGGCCCCTGCACGCGCGAGATCGATTTCCCCGGCTATAGCGAATTGGTGCGCGAGGCGACCGAGTTTCTGTCCGGCCGCAGCCATGCCGTGAAGGAGTTGCTGGCGGCCGAGATGGAGAAGGCGTCCGGCGAGCTCGAATTCGAGACCGCGGCGCTCTATCGCGACCGTCTCGCGGCGCTGTCGGCGATCCAGTCGCAGCAGGGCATCAACCCGCGCACGGTCGAGGAAGCCGACGTATTCGCCATCCACCAGGAGGGCGGCTATTCCTGCGTCGAGGTGTTCTTCTTCCGCACCGGCCAGAACTGGGGCAACCGCGCCTACTTCCCGAAGGCCGAGAAGACCTTCACGCCGGAGGAGGTGCTGGCCTCGTTCCTCGCGCAATTCTACGACGACAAGCCGCCGCCGAAGCTGATCCTGCTGTCGCACGAGATCGAAGAGAGCGCACTGCTGGCCGACGCACTGTCGGTCAAGGCCGGCTACAAGGTCGAGGTCTCGGTGCCGAAGCGCGGCGAGAAGAAGGAGCTGATCGGCCACGCGCTGACCAACGCGCGCGAGGCGCTCGGCCGCAAGCTCGCCGACACCGCGACCCAGAGCCGCCTCTTGGAGGCCATGGTCACCACGCTCGGCCTGCCGCATGCACCGAAGCGCATCGAGGTCTACGACAACAGCCACATCATGGGCACCAACGCGGTCGGCGCGATGATCGTGGCCGGGCCCGACGGCTTCATGAAGAACCAGTACCGCAAGTTCAACATCAAGTCCGAGGGGCTGACGCCCGGCGACGACTATGGGATGATGCGCGAGGTGCTGGAGCGGCGCTTCAAGCGCCTGTTGAAGCCGCTGGAGGGCGACGCCGCCAAAGCCAAGCCGGACGAGAAGGCGGACGAGGATGCGTTCCCGCAATGGCCCGATCTCGTGATCATCGACGGCGGCCGCGGCCAGCTCAACGCCGCCAGGGAGATTTTCCAGACCCTCGGTCTGACCCAGGTCGCGCTGATGGCGGTCGCCAAGGGGCCGGAGCGCGATGCAGGGCGCGAAACCCTGTTCATGCCGGATCGCGAGGCTATCAAGCTGGAGCCGCGGGACCCGGTGCTGTATTTTATCCAGCGGCTGCGTGACGAAGCCCACCGCTTCGTGATCGGCTCGCACCGCAAGCTGCGCAAGAAGGACATCCGCGAGGCCGGCTTGCAGGAGATCCCGGGCATCGGCCCGTCGCGCAAACGTGCCTTGCTGCATCATTTCGGAACCCTCAAGGAGATCGAGCGGGCCTCGATCGCGGACCTCGGCAAGGTTCCGGGCGTCAGCGCCGAGAGCGCCCGCAAGATTTTCGAGTTTTTCCACGCCCAGCCGGGCTAAAGGAGAAGCTGTTCATCAGGGCGTCGCCTGCGACTGGCCATCTTGGGTCGGCCCTGTTGACCTTCTTGTTTCAGCGGTATTGGTAGGACGGATGAACATCGCGACGACCCGGGGACAGCCCAAGACCTTGTCCCTTCCGAATATCCTGACCTACGCCCGGATCGCCGCGATCCCGGTGGTGATCGGCTGCGTCTACTGGCAGTCGATCATGGACGGCCCGCTCTGGCTGCGCTGGGTAGCGCTGGCGGTGTTCATCGCGGCGGGGGTCACCGACTATCTCGATGGCTATTACGCCCGGATCTGGGACCAGCAGTCGGCCTTCGGCAGGATGCTCGACCCGATCGCCGACAAGCTGCTGGTCGCCTCCAGCCTGTTGATGCTGGCCGCCGACAATTCGATCCATGGCTGGACGCTGTGGGCGGCGATTGTGATCCTGTGCCGTGAGATTCTGGTCTCGGGCCTGCGCGAATACCTCGCTGGCCTCAGGGTCAGCGTGCCCGTCACCAAGCTGGCGAAATGGAAGACCACGATCCAGCTGATCGCGATCGGGTTCTTGATCGCGGGCGAGGCCGGCGAGCAGATCTTCCCGCCGACCACCCTGATCGGCATCGTGCTGCTCTGGATGTCGGCGCTCTTCACGATCTACACCGGCTGGGACTACTTCCGCGCCGGCATCCACCATCTCATCAAGGAGGATGAGGGATGAAGCTGAAGTATTTCGCCTGGGTGCGCGAACGGATCGGCAAAGCGGAGGAGACCGTCGAGCCGCCGGCCGAGGTGCGCACCGTCGGCGACCTGATCGGCTGGCTCGCCGCGCGCGACGACGCCTATGCGTATGCGTTCGAGAAGCCCAAGGTGATCCGCGCCGCGATCGACCATGCCCATGTCAAGCCGGATGCAGCCATTGCCGGCGCCCGCGAGATCGCATTCTTTCCGCCGATGACCGGCGGCTAAGCCTTACGATGACCGTCGCCGCGACCATCCGCATTCAGGAAGCCGACTTCGACGTCGCGCAGGAGATCGCGGCGCTGAGCCGGGGCCGCACCGACATCGGCGCGGTCGTCAGCTTCAGCGGCATCTGCCGCGGCAGCGAGCAGGGCGAGCCGATCGCGGCCCTGACGCTCGAGCACTATCCCGGCATGGCGGAAGCCGAGATCGCGCGCCACGCCGACGAGGCGCTGTCGCGCTGGCCGTTGCAGGGTCTCACCATCATCCACCGCTTCGGCCGCATCGAGCCCGGCCAGAACATCGTGCTGGTCGTGACCGCCTCGGCGCACCGCCAGGCCGCGTTCGAGGCCGCCGACTTCCTGATGGACTATCTGAAGACCAGCGCGCCGTTCTGGAAGCGCGAGGAAAGCGCCCGCGGCACCAGCTGGATCGAGGCCCGCGACCACGACGACGCCGCCGCCGCGCGATGGACCAAATCCTGATGGCCAAGCGCAGCAAAGCGCCGGCCAAGGCGCCGGCAAAGCGTACTCCCGCGCCGAAACCGCCCAGGGTCGGCCCGGGCGAGCTGCACACTTTGGTCGATTTCCTGCGCTACGCGGTCAGCCGCTTCAACGCCGCAAAACTCGCCTTCGCGCACGGCACCACCGATCCGGTTGCCGAGGCGGCCTTCCTGATCTGCGAAACGCTGCATCTGCATCCCGACCAGTTCGAAACCTTTGCCGGCGCACGAATCACCGTGGCCGAGGGCAAGCAGATCCTCGACCTGATCGAGCGCCGCATCGCGACGCGCAAGCCGGCCGCCTATCTCGTCAACAAGGTCTATATGCGCGGCCTGCCGTTCTACGTCGACGAGCGCACCATCGTGCCGCGCTCCTTCATCGGCGAGCTGCTCGACTCGCATTTCGGCGGCGATGAGGACGGCACCTCGCTGATCGGCGATCCGGCCGAGGTCGAGCGCGTGCTCGACCTCTGCACCGGCTCGGGCTGCCTTGCGATCCTGGCCAGCCGCACCTTCCCCAATGCCACGGTCGACGCGGTCGACATTTCAAAGGGCGCGCTGGAGGTCGCAGCGCGCAACGTTGCCGACCATGGCCTCGAGGCGCGAGTGACGCTGCACCACGGCGACCTGTTCAAGCCGATCGGCAAGAACCGGTACGACGTGATCATCACCAACCCGCCCTATGTCGATGCCGAGGGCATGGCGGGGCTGCCCCGCGAATGCCGCACCGAGCCGGCCATCGCCTTCGATGGCGGCACCGACGGGCTCGACATCGTCCGCCGCATCCTCGACCAGGCCAAACAGCATCTGACCCCGGAAGGCACCCTGCTGTGCGAGATCGGCCGCGGCCGCGACAATCTCGAGGCGGCCTATCCGAACCTGCCGTTGCTCTGGCTCGACACCGAGGAGTCCGAGGGCGAGGTGTTTTGGATCGCGGCCAGCGACCTCTGATCGGCCGGACTTTATTGCGGGCCCGGTCGGGAGCGAGGCGAATCGTGTGCAGTTCCAGCCGGTTCCGAAAGTGGCTCGCACCGCGAATCAACAATGGTGCTAAGCTTGCAGAATTGGGGATAACTGGACCGAGGGCGCAGCGCGCGACATGATTCGCATTTCGACGATCTTCATCGCCATCTGCATGGTGCTGGTCGCGGCCTCGCTCGGCTTCGTCCTGTATTCGGTGGCGGGCATCAGCGGATCGGAATCGGCGATCGTGGCGCTCACCGCCCTCACCTTCCTGATCCTCTACAACGCGGTCTCGATGCGGCTGCGCGACCGCAGCGATGTCGGCAATCAGATCGCCGACCTGTCGCGCGGCACGGCGGACCTCGCGCGCCAGGTCGCCGAATTCGGCCGCCGCCTCGCCGCGGTCGAGGGCCGGGTGACCTCGGCCAATTCCACCAGCGCCGACCGGACCCAGGCCCTGGCCGGCGAGATCAACGAGCTGGGCGGCCTGGTCCGGCAGCTCGCGGCATCCGTCGCCCATCACGAGGACATGCTGGCGGCGGCGCCGGTGGCCCACGCCGCCCCGCCGCCGCGCGACGATCTGCTTCCGCAAGCCGCACCCGCCCCGGCTGACGCCGCTGCGCCTCCCGAGCCTGCGCCTGCTCCAGTTGCCGCGACCCCGCGCAGCCAGAGCCAGCTGCTCGGCGCGATCAAGAACGCGATCGACGAGAACCGCCTCGACATCTACCTGCAGCCGATGGTGACGCTGCCGCAGCGCAAGGTGCGTTACTACGAGGCGGTGACGCGGCTGCGCGACGAGGGCGACCAGATCCTGGCCGCCGACGACTTCATCAGCGTCGCCGAGGCCGGCGGCCTGATCGGCCGCATCGACAACCTCGTGATGGTCCGCTGCGTCCAGGTACTGCGCCGCCTGATGGTGCGCAGCAAGGATGTCGGCGTGTTCTGCAACGTCTCGGCGGCGACGCTGGCCAGCCCCGCCACCTTCACCCAGTGCCTCGATTTCCTCGAAGCCAACCGCGCGCTGGCGCCCTCGCTCGTGCTCGAATTCAAGCAGGCGACGTTCCGCCATCTCGGCCCGGTCGAGAGCGAGAACCTAGCCGCGCTGGCACAGCGCGGCTACCGCTTCTCGATCGACCATGTCACCGACCTCCGGCTCGAGCCGCGCGAGCTGGCCGATCGCGGCGTCCGCTTCATCAAGGTGCCGGCCGCGCTTCTGCTCGACCCCACGCAGATCGCGACCACGGACATCCATCCCTCCGATCTGTCCGACCTGCTCGGACGCTACGGCATCGACCTGATCGCCGAGCGGATCGAGGGCGAGCGTTCCGTCGTCGACCTGCTCGACTACGACGTCCGGCTCGGCCAGGGTTTTCTGTTCGCCCCGCCGCGGCCGTTGCGGCCGGAGGGAGCATCTGCTACCGCCGAGCCTTCCCAGACTAAGCCACAGGAACTCAATGGCGCCGGCAATCCAGCACCCGTCTCCGGTCCCGCGGCACCGCGCGCAACCGGCAATGCCGCGCTGGCGCGCCGCGCCATCGGCCCGAACTAAGTGGTTCTCCCCGTCATGACGTCGCTGCGTTTCGTCGAGCGGCTGCGCGATCTCGTCGGCGACGTCGATGTCGTGCTGTCGGACATCTGGGGCGTCGTGCATAACGGGCTAGAATCCTTCCCCGAGGCCTGCAAGGCGCTGCACACGTTCCGCCGGCAGGGCGGCACCGTCATCCTGATCACCAACGCGCCGCGACCGGCCGATTCCGTGCAGCGCCAGCTGCGCAAGCTCGACGTCGCCGACGAGACCTATGACGCCATCGTCTCCTCGGGCGACCTGACGCGGCACTTCGTGGCGGATCATCCTGGCCAGAAGATCTACTGGCTCGGCCCGGAGCGCGACAGCTCGATCCATCGCGGCCTCGACGCCAGCCTCGTGCCGCTGGAGCAGGCGAACTACATCATCTGCACCGGCCTGTTCGACGACGAGACCGAATCCGCCGAGGACTATCGCGACACGCTGCTCAAGGCGCTCGAGCGCAAGCTGACGCTGGTCTGCGCCAATCCCGACATCGTGGTCGAGCGCGGCGACCGGCTGATCTATTGCGCGGGCGCGGTCGCCGAGCTCTATCGCGAGCTCGGCGGCGAGGTGATCTTCTACGGCAAGCCGCACCGGCCGATCTACGAGCGCGCGATGGCGCTGGCCGCCGAGCGCCGCGGGCGTCCGGTCGAGAAGAGCCGCATGCTCGCGATCGGCGACTCCGTGCGCACCGACCTCGCCGGCGCCCATGGCTTCGGCATCGACCTGCTGTTCGTCACCCGCGGCATCCATTCCGAGCAGTTCGAGGGCATCGACCAGCTCGACGCGGCCTCGGTGAAGGAGCTGTTCGGCCATCCGCCGCGCGCGCTGATGCGCGAGCTGAAGTGGTAGCCAGGAGCACTGCTGCGCTCCCTCGTCCCGCTCTCTTGTCTGCCGAAGCCCGCCTTCCTGCGAAGGCGGATGCGGGGAGAGGGTTGGGGTGAGGGCTTCTTCCGCGAGTTGTAAGGGTAGTTCGGTCTCTGGAATACTGGATCACCCGCCTGCGCGCGTGATGACACCGCGTGGCTTGGCAGGCGCCGCGAAGCCAATCTCAGTGT
Source organism: Bradyrhizobium semiaridum (assembly GCF_020329505.1). Taxonomy (GTDB): domain Bacteria; phylum Pseudomonadota; class Alphaproteobacteria; order Rhizobiales; family Xanthobacteraceae; genus Bradyrhizobium; species Bradyrhizobium semiaridum. The sequence goes on along the minus strand of NZ_JAGKJJ010000007.1, from coordinate 76,238 downwards.
CGTTCCGGCGGACGCCGGGGCCTGGAACCAAAATCTCAAAAAACAACCCCATGCAAAGGAGCCAGTCGAGGTGACGGGCGACTTGACATGTCGGGCAACTCAGCGGTACTATTCCATTATTCCGAAACTGCGCAGACACTCACCTCGGCAAGCGTATCTGATCAGGATCGCAGTGTTGCCGACATCGGCGGTTGGCTCCCTCTCCCGCTTGCGGGGGAGGGTTTGGGGTGGGGGTCCCTCAACGAGTCGTATCGCGGAAATAACCCCCACCCGGATCGCATCTGCGACGCGATCCGGCCTCCCCCGCAAGCGGGAGAGGCGAGGCGAATCCGCGGGGAGGCCTGTGCAATTGAACCCAGAAAGACGCAGATGCCCGGGACGAACCCGGGCACGACGTGAGTTTCGGCTGCTGCGACGAACGCGCGTCTACGCCGTCGCCATGTCCGGGAACACCGCCTCGATCTTGGTCTTCAGCGTCGCCGCGTTGAACGGCTTGACGATGTAATTGTTGACGCCGGCCTTCTTGGCCGCGATCACGTTCTCGGTCTTGGATTCGGCGGTGATCATGATGAAGGGCGTCGTCGCCAGGTTCGGATCGGCGCGCACTTCCTTGAGCAGGTCGTAGCCGGTCATCGGCTCCATGTTCCAGTCGGAGATCACGAGCCCGTATTTCTTGCCACGCATCTTGTTGAGCGCCGCCGAGCCGTCGGAGGCGTCGTCGATGTTCTCGAATCCGAGCTGCTTGAGGAGATTCCGGATGATGCGGATCATGGTGCTGTAGTCATCGACCACCAGAACCGGCATGGACAAATCAACCGCCATCTTTCCCCCAACGACGCTCACAAAATACGCTTCTGCGGACCGCAGCTTTCCTGCGAACCACTAACAGTAAGGCATTAAACAGCGCGTTAACCGGGCGAAATCGGATTGTTACGGATTTAGCGCGATTTTCGCCTACGCTTGACTTCCACGGCGCTGCCGCGTCACGGTCCTGCGCGCAACGATCATGCTTAAGAATCCCTGAAGAATCGAAACCAAATGAGCACCGGTTTTACCGTTATCCGCGACACCACCCCCGACAGCGCCATTCCGAAAGGCGCCGTGGTTGCGATGGGCAATTTCGACGGCGTCCATCTCGGTCACCGCGCCGTGATCGGCGCCGCGCTGGCGATGGGCCGGGCGCACGGCGTGCCGGCGCTGGCCGTCACCTTCGAGCCGCATCCGCGCAAATTCTTCAGCCCGAACACTCCGCAATTCCGCCTCACGGACGAGACCAACAAGCTGCGGCTGCTGGCGGCCACCGGGCTTGCCGGCGCCGTGGTGATGACCTTCGACAAGGCGCGCGCCGGCACCTCGGCACAGGACTTCATTCATCACGACCTGATCGACCGGCTCGGCATCAGCGGCATCGCGGTCGGCTACGACTTCCATTTCGGCAAGGGCCGGGTCGGCTCGCCGAGCCTTCTGGTCAGCGAGGCGCCACGGCTCGGCATCGAGGTCGACGTGCAGGCGCATGTCGATATCGAGGAGCGCCCAGTGTCGTCGAGCGCGATCCGCATGGCGCTCGCCGAGGGCGAGATCGCTGATGCAACCACGATGCTGGGCGGACCGTGGTTCGTCACCGGCGAGGTGATCCATGGCGAGAAGCGCGGCCGCGATCTCGGCTATCCCACCGCCAATATCTGCCTCGACAAGCATTGCGGGCTGAAGCACGGCATCTACGCGGTGCGCGTCGGCCTCGGTTCCCAGCGGATCGACGGCGTCGCCAGTTTCGGCCGCCGCCCGACCTTCGACAACGGCGCGCCGCTGCTCGAAGTGTTCCTGTTCGATTTCAAGGGCGACCTCTACGGCAAGGTGCTCGATGTCGCCTTCATCGGTTTCATTCGCGACGAGCTGAAATTCGACACCATCGAGGCGCTGATACGCCAGATGGATGACGACAGCGCCCGCGCGCGGGCGGCATTGGCCGCGGCGCCGGATGCGTTCCCGAAGCTCGGAGTGATTGATTGAAGACCGAAAAGCAAAAGATGCTCGCGGGCGAGCTCTATTACACCGACGATGAACTCGCCGCCGATCAGGCCGCGGCCAAGGTGTGGATGGTGCGCTACAACGCGGCGCTGGCATCGCCGATATCAGAACGGCACGCCCTGCTCCGCGAACGTCTCAAACGAGTCGGCAAAGGTGCCGTGATCCGGCCGCCGTTCTTCTGCGACTACGGCACCAATATCAGCCTCGGCGACGGTGTGTTCCTCAATTTCAACTGCGTGATCCTCGACGTTGTCGAGGTCGTGATCGGCGACCGCACCCAGATCGGCCCGGCGGTGCAGATCTATACCGCCGACCATCCGCGCGACGCCGAGACCCGGCGCACTGGGCTCGAATTCGGCCGGCCGATCCGGATCGGCAGCGACGTCTGGATCGGCGGCGGCGCCATCATCCTGCCCGGGGTGACGATCGGCGACGGCGCACTGGTCGGCGCCGGCAGCGTGGTGACGCGCGACGTCGCCCCCGGCGCGACCGTGGCGGGAAACCCGGCCCGGCCGCGGGCTGCGTAGAGCGGGATGCGATTGGGTTGAGCCGGAGCCGCGGCGAGGTCCACCTCTCCCTTGGGAGAGGTCGATTTGCGCAGCAAATCGGGTGAGGGGTTACGGTCTATCGAGAGAGCAAGAGCCCTCACCCGGCGCTTCGCGCCGACCTCTCCCCGTCGGGGAGAGGTGCACCGAACCCGCGGTCAAACCGATTGAACCTAACCTTCATCCCGCTGGAGGGGCGGTCCCTCGGAGCAATCCGTCGGGCTACCGGGGGCCTTTGCGATTTCCCCGCTTGGCTGCTATGGAAACCCCATGTTTTCGCGGCGCATCATACGGATTACCGGCCCGGCTTCCGCCTGAGCCTGAAGGCTCGGCGCAAGACCGGGACTTTGCCGTTTTAACCCGCGATTGATCGCGTATCCGCGCCCGCACCTGCCAAATCAGAGCTTTCATGTCCGACAAGCCGCAAAACGCCAACGACTATTCGAAGACCCTTTACCTGCCGCAGACGGAATTCCCGATGCGCGCCGGCCTGCCGCAGCGCGAGCCGGAAATCCTGAAATACTGGAACGAGATCGGCCTCTACGACCGGCTGCGCCGGGAGGCCGAGGGCCGCGCCAAATTCGTGCTGCATGACGGGCCGCCCTATGCCAACGGCAACATCCATATCGGGCACGCGCTGAACAAGATCCTCAAGGACGTCGTGACCAAGAGCCAGCAAATGCTCGGCTTCGACTCCAATTACGTGCCGGGCTGGGACTGCCACGGCCTGCCGATCGAATGGAAGATCGAGGAGGAGAACTACCGCTCCAAGGGCAAGCCGAAGCCCGACTTCCGCGATTCCGCCGCGATGGTCGCGTTCCGCAAGGAATGCCGCGCCTATGCGACGCACTGGATCAACGTGCAGCGCGAGGAGTTCAAGCGGCTCGGCATCATCGGCGATTGGGATCATCCCTATCAGACGATGACCTATCCGGCCGAAGCGCAGATCGCGCGCGAATTGATGAAGTTCGCCGCCAACGGCACGCTGTATCGCGGCTCCAAGCCTGTGATGTGGAGCGTGGTCGAGAAGACCGCGCTCGCCGAGGCCGAGGTCGAGTATGAGGACTACACCTCCGACATGGTGTGGGTGAAATTCCCGGTCACCTCGCCGGCGCATGGCGCGCTCGCCAACGCCTCGGTCGTGATCTGGACCACCACGCCGTGGACGCTGCCCGGCAACCGCGCCATTTCGTTCTCGCCGAAGATCGCCTACGGCCTCTACAAGGTGACCGATGCGCCGGCGGACAATTGGGCGAAGACGGGCGACCTCTTGATCCTCGCCGACGCGCTCGCCGCCGAAGTGTTCAAGCAGGCGCGCGTCACGGCCTACGAGAAGGTGTGCGACATCCCCGGCGACACGTTGGATGCCGTGGAATGCGCCCACCCGCTGCGCGGCGTCGGTGGCGGCTACGAATTCACCGTGCCACTGCTCGCCGGCGACCATGTCACCGACGACACCGGCACCGGCTTCGTCCACACCGCGCCCGGCCACGGCCGCGAGGACTTCGATGTCTGGATGGCCAATGCACGCGAGCTCGACGCCCGCGGCATCTCGACGGCAATCCCCTACACGGTGGACGAAAACGGCGCCTACACCGCGCACGCCCCGGGCTTCATCGGCAAACGCGTGATCACCGACAAGGGCGAGAAGGGCGACGCCAACGAGGCCGTGATCAAGGCGCTGATCGAAGGCGGCATGCTGCTGGCGCGCGGCCGCCTCAAGCACCAGTATCCGCATTCCTGGCGTTCCAAGAAGCCGGTGATCTTCCGCAACACGCCGCAATGGTTCATCGCGATGGACAAGCCGATCGCGGAGAACGGCCATGCCAAGAAGGGCGACACGCTGCGCGCCCGCGCGCTGCATGCGATCTCGGTGACGCAGTGGGTGCCGCCGGCCGGCGAGAACCGCATCAACGGCATGATCGCCAACCGTCCGGACTGGGTGATCTCGCGCCAGCGCGCCTGGGGCGTGCCGATCGCCGTGTTCGTGCGCGAGAGGGGCGACGGCTCGGCCGAGATCCTGCAGGACGAGGTCGTCAACCAGCGCATCACCGAGGCGTTCATGGCGGAAGGCGCTGACGCCTGGTACATGGACGGCGCCCGCGAGCGCTTCCTCGGCGCGCGCGCGAGCGAAGACTGGAAGAAGGTCGACGACATCTGCGACGTCTGGTTCGATTCCGGCTCCACGCACGCCTTCGTGCTGGAGGACCGCCAGAATTTTCCGCAGCTCGGCAACATCGTCCGCAAGATCGACGGCGGCAACGACACCGTGATGTATCTGGAAGGCTCGGACCAGCACCGCGGCTGGTTCCACTCGTCGCTCTTGGAGAGCGCCGGCACGCGCGGCCGCGCGCCCTACGACATCGTGCTGACCCACGGCTTCACGCTCGACGAGAACGGCCGCAAGATGTCGAAGTCGCTCGGCAACACCGTCGAGCCGCAGAAGGTGATCAAGGATTCCGGTGCCGATATCCTGCGCCTGTGGGTCTGCGCCACCGACTATGCCGACGACCAGCGCATCGGCCCCGAGATCCTGAAGAACACCATCGAGACCTATCGCAAGCTGCGCAACTCGATCCGCTGGATGCTCGGCACGCTGCATCACTTCAAGCCGAGCGAGAAGGTCGCCTTTAGCGAGATGCCCGAGCTCGAGCGGCTGATGCTGCATGAGCTGGCCGGCCATGCCGAGACCATCCGGAAGGCCTATGCCGAGTTCGATTACAAGACCGTGGTCGCGGGCCTCGCGGCATTCATGAACTCGGAGCTGTCGGCGTTCTATTTCGACATCCGCAAGGACACGCTGTATTGCGATCCGCCGTCCTCGGTGGCGCGCAAGGCGGCGCTGACCACGATCGACATGCTGTGCGACGCGATCCTGAAATGGCTGGCGCCGATCCTGAGCTTCACGACCGATGAAGCCTGGCGGATGTACCGGCCGAACGCAGAGCCCTCGGTGCACCTGACGCTGTTCCCGGAAGGTCTCGAGCAGTTCCGCGACGACGCGCTCGCCGCCAAGTGGGAGACCATCCGCAACGTGCGCCGCGTCGTCACCGGCGCGCTCGAGCTCGAACGCGCCGCCAAGCGGATCGGCTCCTCGCTGGAGGCCTCGCCGGTGATCTACGTCGCCGACCGCGACACGCTGGCTGTCCTGTTCGACGTCGACCTCGCGGAGGTCTGCATCACCTCGAGCTACGAGGTGCGCGAGGGCGAGGCGCCGGCCGGCGCCTTCCGTCTCGACGGCGTGCCCGGCGTTGCCGTGGTGGTCGAGAAGGCGGTCGGCACCAAATGCGCGCGGTCGTGGAAGATTCTGCCGACGGTCGGCGAGGACCCTGACTATCCCGACGTCTCGCCGCGCGACGCGAAGGCGCTGCGCGAATGGAAGGCGCTGGGGGTTGGCGTCTAGCATTCGCTGTCGTCCCGGCGGAGGCCGGGACCCATAACCACCGCTGCCTAGAATGGACGAAGGTTGATGACCCCGAGTCATTCAAACAACACTCGACACGGCGTATGGGTCCCGGCTTTCGCCGGGACGACGGCTAGGGTGGGGCTGCAATGAGCCCTCCCGTTCGCGCCGGATTGCTGGCGGCGGTCATCACCCTGATCGCCGATCAGGCCTCCAAGCTCTGGCTGCTCTACGGACTGGAAATCGCCCGCCACGCGCCGGTACGGGTGACGCCATTCCTCGACCTGGTGCTGGCCTGGAATCCCGGCATCAGCTTCGGCTGGTTCCAGAGCGAGAGCCCGGCGGCCCAGATCGCGCTGATGGGGATCAAGGCGGCCGCGGTGATCGCGCTGGCGATCTGGATGGCGCGGTCGCGGACCTGGCTGGCCACGGTCGCCCTCGGCCTGATCATCGGCGGCGCCGTCGGCAACGGCATCGACCGCTTCGCCTACGGGGCCGTGGTCGACTTTGCCCTGCTTCACATCGAGATCGCCGGAAAGACCTTCAATTGGTACGTGTTCAACCTCGCCGATGTGGCGATCGTTGCTGGCGTGGCAGCACTATTGTATGATTCCGTGCTGGGGGTACCCGCCGCAAAAGCGCCCTGATCCGGGCAGATACGAGCCGATCGGCCGTGGACTGGCTGCCTGTGGCGGAACTGTGCCTAAGCCAGTGAACGCCTTACCGAATTTTGAAAATGGGAATGGCGCGATGCGCAACACCAAGGCCCGCAACGACCTGAGCGAGACATCCCGGACGGCGCTGCTGCGCGGCGTGCGCCTGGCCTTCGTCGCGGCCGGGATCGGCCTTGTCATGACCGCCGGCCCGGTGCGCGCCGGCGACGACGATGACGGCGACGATGGCATGACCTTCGAGGAGCGGATCATCGACAATCTGATGACCGGCTTGGGCGCCAAGAGCATGGCCAACAAGGACATCGATTACCGCGAGCGCTCGCCGCTGGTGGTGCCACCGAAACTCGATCTGCCGGCGCCTGCATCGGCCACCCAGGCCAATGCGCCGAACTGGCCGAAGGACCCCGATATCGCCAAGCGCAAGGCGGCGATCGAGGCCCGCAAGAAGGAGGTCAAGAAGGAGCCGTGGCAGCAGGCGGTGCCGCTGACCCGGGCCGAGATCGAGGCCGGCCGCATGCAGCAGTCCGCCTCCGACCGCGACCGGAAGGATCCGGTCGAACCGGGCGTAACCAACAATCCCTCGCTGTCGCCGAGCCAGCTCGGCTATACCGGCGGCCTGATGGGCATGTTCAAGGGAACCAACACCGAATCCAAGCCGTTCAAGGGTGAGCCGACCCGCGAAAGCCTGACCGAGCCGCCGCCCGGCTACCAGACGCCGTCGTCGAATTTCGCCTACGGCACCGGACCGATGAAGCCGATCGGGCAGGAAGGTCAATACGACATCCAGACCGGCAAGCCGTTGCAGTAGTCGCTTCGGCGTTTCGGCCGCGGCCGCTCGACCTTGCAATCGTGTGATCCCGGAGAACTCCGGTCTCCCTGTTTCGTGACGGCCGGCGCAATCGGCGCCGCGTATGATGCCGCGCTCTCAACCCCGGTCGGCTGGGCCGGACTGCAACAAGGATGATGATGTCCTCACGCCGATCGGTAGCCTTTGTCTTCGCCGTCCTTGCGTCTACGGTCGCATTCTCGACCACCGGCCTGCGCGCCCAGACCACCGTCACCTCGGAACGCCCGGCCAGCTTCACGCTCGATAACGGCCTCCAGGTCGTAGTGATCCCCGATCACCGCACGCCGGTTGTCACCCAGATGATCTGGTACAAGGTCGGCTCCGCCGACGAGACGCCCGGCAAGTCCGGGCTGGCGCACTTCCTCGAGCACCTGATGTTCAAGGGCACCGCCAGGCACCCGGCCGGCGAGTTCTCGCAGACCGTGCTGCGGGTCGGCGGCAACGAGAACGCCTTCACCTCGGTCGACTATACCGGCTACTTCCAGCGCGTGCCGCGCGAGCAACTCCCGACCATGATGGAGTTCGAGGCCGACCGCATGACCGGCCTGATCCTCAAGGACGAGAACGTACTGCCCGAGCGCGACGTCGTGCTCGAAGAGTACAACATGCGCGTCGCCAACAATCCGGACGCCCGGCTGACCGAGCAGATCATGGCCGCGCTCTATCTCAACCATCCCTACGGCCGGCCGGTGATCGGCTGGCATCAGGAGATCGAGAAGCTCGACCGCGAGGACGCGCTGGCCTTCTACAAGCGCTTCTACGCCCCGAACAACGCGATCCTGATCATCGCCGGCGATGTCGAGCTGAAGGACGTCCGGCCGCTGGTGGAGAAGAATTTCGCTCCGATCCCCGCGCAGCGCGCGATCCCCGAGAAGCGCGTGCGGCCGCAGGAGCCGACGCCGGCGGCGCCGCGCAGCGTGACGCTGTCGGACCCGCGCGTCGAGCAGCCGAGCCTGCGCCGCTATTATCTCGTGCCGTCGGCCACCACGGCGGCCGCAGGCGAAAGCCAGGCGCTCGACGTGCTGGCGCAGCTGATGGGCGGCGGCGCCAACTCCTACCTCTACCGCTCGCTGGTGATCGATAAGGGCCTCGCGATCTCGGCCGGCGCCGGCTACCAGGGCACCGCACTCGATCCCTCGCAATTCTCGATCTCGGTGACGCCGAAGCCGGGCGTCGAGTTTGCGCAGATCGAGGACGCCATCGACAAGGTGATCGCCGACCTCGCGCAGAACCCGGCCAAGGCCGAGGACCTCGAACGGGTCAAGACCCAGCTGATCGCGGAAGCGATCTACGCCCAGGACAACCAGGCGACGCTGGCGCGCTGGTATGGCGGGGCGCTGACCACCGGGCTCAGCATCGAGGACATCAGGAGCTGGCCGGACCGCATCCGCGCCGTCACCGCCGAGCAGGTCCGTGCCGCCGCGGCCGCATGGCTCGACGGGAAGCGCTCGGTGACCGGCTATCTGATCAAGGATACTGCGCCGAAACGCGAGGAGAAGCGCTCGTGATCTATTCCCTCACCCGCCGTGCGGCGCTGATCGGCGGCGCCTGCGCCGCGCTGCTGACGCTGTCGTCCGCGCCCTCGCAGGCCGCGGCCAAGATCCAGCGGCTGGTCTCGCCGGGCGGCATCGAGGCCTGGTTCGTACAGGACGCCACCGTGCCGCTGATCGCGATGGAATATGCCTTCGGCGGCGGCGCCAGCCAGGACCCGCCCGGCAAGCCCGGCGTCGGCAATCTGGTCGCCGACCTGCTCGACGAGGGCTCCGGCGATCTCGATTCCAAATCCTATCACGAGCGGCTGGACCGCCGCGCCATCGAGCTCAGCTTCCAGTCGACCCGCGACCAGTTCCGCGGCTCGCTGCGCATGCTCAAGCCCTATGGCCGCGCCGCCACCGGCACGCTCGACAGCGTGCCCAAGATCGAGATCGCCGATCTCAAGGACTACGTCCGCCGCAACATCGCGAAGGATACGCTGCGCGTCGCCGTGGTCGGCGACGTCGATCCCGACACGCTCGGCAAGCTGCTCGACAAGACCTTCGGCGACCTGCCGGCGAAGGCCGATCTGACCCCGGTGCCCGATGTCGTGGCGGCCAAGCCGCCGCAGCGCGCCTTCATCCCGCTCGACGTGCCGCAGACCGTCGTCACCTTCGGCGGCCCCGGCATCCGCCGCCACGATCCGGATTTCATGGCGGGCTATGTCGTCAACCACATCCTCGGCGGCGGCGGGCTGTCGTCGCGGCTCTACAAGGAAGTGCGCGAGAAGCGCGGCCTCGCCTATTCGATCTACGAGGCGCTGGTCTGGATGGAACACTCGGCGCTGTTCATCGGCAACACCGGCACCCGCGCCGACCGCGCCGGCGAGACCGTCGATGCGATCGACAGCGAGATCCGCCGCATCGCCACCGAAGGCCCGACCCAGCAGGAGCTCGATGAGGCGAAGTCCTATCTGAAGGGCTCGCAGATGCTGGCGCTCGACACCTCTTCCAAGCTGGCGCAGGCGATGCTGCAATACCAGCTCGACAGGCTGCCGATCGACTACATCGAGAAGCGCAACGCCATCGTCGACGCGGTGACGCTCGACGACGCCAGGCGGGTCGCGAAGAAGCTGTGGGGCGACGGCCTGCTCACCGTGATCGTCGGCCGCAGCCCGCAGGCCGCCGCGCAACCGGTGACGTCGCCGCTGAAGGCGAACTGACGCGCGTCGACATTACGTGCTCCGCGACCGGGTGTTCTACACACCACCGCTGCGGCCACCCCTCTCCCCACCCTCCCCCGCAAGGGGGGAGGGAGCCTGAGACGTGTGCTCACCTCACATTGACTCCCGGCTCTCTCAGCACGAGGGCTCGAAGCGCAAGAGTCAGGGACGTACCAGCGGACGGGCTCCCTCCCCCCTTGCGGGGGAGGGTTGGGGAGAGGGGTAAGCCGCGCACACCGGCCGCGGACGTAACCCAACGCTGCATCAACGCAGCATCCGCCACGCAAACCCGCTACATTGCCACCGACCGATTCCTCCTCCCTGGTGCTGCCATGCTGCGGGTTTCCCGCGATCTTGCAATCGACGAGAACGACATCGAGATCGTCTTTGTCCGGGCTTCCGGGCCGGGCGGGCAGAACGTCAACAAGGTCTCGACCGCGGCGCAGCTGCGCTTCGACACGCGCAAGATCGCGCTGCCGCCGGATGCCGCGCAGCGGCTGGCGCAGCTGGTCGGCAGCCGCATGACCAAGGACGGCGTGATCGTGATCCAGGCGTTTCGCTTTCGCACCCAGGAGCGCAACCGCGCCGATGCGATCGAGCGGCTGCTCGAGCTTCTGCGCGAGGCGATGGTGCGGCCGAAGCCGCGGCGGCCGACCAGGCCGACGCTCGGTTCCAAGCAACGCCGGCTCGAGGGCAAGAAGCGCCGCAGCGATGTCAAGGCGGGGCGCGGCAGAAGCGGCTTCGACGATTGACGGCGCGGCGCGGATGCAGCGCATGCGGGGCGCGCTGCATCCGGCCGACAGGCTTCAGTACTTCTTCGTTCCAGGCGCCATTTCGGAACCGGTCGCCTTGCTGCGCGTACCGCTGCCACCGGCGCCCACGGTGCCCTTGGCGCCGCTCTTGGCGGTGGCAGCGCCCCGCTCGGCCGGCGCGCCAGTCTGGGCATTGAGTTCCTCGTCAGCTCCGCCCGACGGCGCGCCTTGCATGGTGCTGCCGCCGCGAGTCTGGCTTTGGGTCGACATCCCCTGCGCCAGCACCGGGCCGGCCAGCAGTGCCGACATGGCAAACGCGGCCGCGAAAGTCTTCGCTGATTTCATCCATTGCTCCTGGATCTTGCTCGCGTGGGACAGTTCGACGGTTGCTGGCGCCGTCTGCAGCGCCCGACCTGCCACACACGCGAATTGACGACATCGCAAACGGCGCGGACGCCATGCAAGCTGCGTGGTGTGGAGATCGTGCAGGGTTTTCGCGACCATTTCGCGGAAATGCGCTTCACATATGCGGCGTGATCGCGCGCGGATGACGCGCGGTAGCAGAGCGCGCTTCCGCGAAAAGACGACGCTCGAACAAGGAGATGAGTCGTGAAGCGATCGCCTCGCAGCCGCATCACGATCCACCGCCGCCATCTTCTCGTCGCCGCGCCGACAAGCCGGCTTCGCATTGTTCCGGTGAAACAGCCGGCTACTACCACCACCGGATAGCCGCGCCCTACAGTTTCATCCGATGCGGGGAACGAGCATGGCGATGCGGCGCGCGAGGTGGACGGTCGGGCTGGGATTTTGCGGCGCAATATCAGCCGTGCACGTCGTGGCTGCGCAGATGCCCCTGCCCGCCGCGAAGCTCCCCGACGGCGCGACGCTGTTCAAGCAGCAATGCGCAACCTGCCACACCACCAACACATCGGATCCGGTGCGGCAGGGACCGTCGCTCTACAAGGTCGTCGGCCGCCACGCCGGCGCGGCCGACGGCTTCAAATACTCCGCGGGGTTCGCCAAGGCCGATTTCGTCTGGGATGACGCCCATCTCGACGCCTGGCTGAACAATCCGCAGGAGGTCATCCCCGGCACCGTGATGGCCTACCGGCAGGCCAGGCCGGAAACCCGCGCCTTGATCATCGCCTATCTGAAGGAGCTGAACTGAATGGCCAAACCCGTTCATTCGATGATCCGCGTGCTCGACGAGGCCAGGGCGCTCGACTTCTACAAGCGCGCGTTCGGCCTCGAGGTCGCGGACAATCTGAGATTTCCGGATTTCGCACTGATCTATCTGCGCCATCCCTCCTCGCCGTTCGAGGTCGAATTGACGGTCAATTTCGATCGCAAGCAGCCGTACACGCTCGGCGACGGCTACGGCCATCTCGCCGTCATCGTCGACGACGTCGATTCCGAGCACACGCGCTTCGAACAGGAGAAGCTGTCGCCCGGGCCGCTGCGCGACTTCAAACATGACGGCAAGACGCTGGCACGCTTCTTCTTCGTCTCCGATCCCGACGGCTACAAGATCGAGGTGATCCAGCGCGGCGGGCGCTTCGGCTAATTCAACGACAAAACAATCTACGGAGGAACCCATGAGAGAAATCGATCGACGCAGCAAATATGACCGGCGCATGTTTCTCAAAGGCGCGGCCGCAACCGCACCGGCGGTCGCGATCGCGACCTCGACCGGGCTCGGCATCACCGATGCATGGGCCGACGACGCGAAGACGCTGTCGCCCGCCCAGATGAAGACGCTGCTCAAGATGGCGCGCGACATCTATCCGCACGATTTCCTCGGCGACAGCTACTACATCACCGCGGTCAAGCCGTGGGACGACAAGGCGGCGAAGGATCCGGCGCTCAAGGCGCTGATCAGCGACGGCGTCGCGCGGCTCGACCAGGAGGCCAACGACCGCCACAAAGTGCCTTACGTCCAGGTCGCCTGGGAGAACGATCGCGTCGCGCTGCTGCAGAAGATCGAGCCGAGCGCGTTCTTCCAGAAGATCCGCGGCGACCTCGTCGTCTCGCTCTACAATCAGAAAGAGGTGTGGCCGCGGTTCGGCTACGAGGGCTCCTCCGCCGAGCACGGCGGCTACATCAAGCGCGGCTTTGCCGACATCGATTGGCTGCCGAAGGCCTGAACGGATCGGGAGGAAACAATGGCAAAATTCGATCTGAATGACAGCGGCGTTGTCGTCATCGTCGGCTCGGGCGCCGGCGGCGGAACGCTCGGCAATGAGCTGGCGCAGAAGGGCGTCAAGGTCGTGATCCTGGAAGCCGGCCCGCGCATCGAGAACCAGGACTTCATCAACGATGAGTGGGACAGCTTCAGCCAGCTCGCCTGGTCGGACATGCGCACCACGTCGGGAAGCTGGCGCGTCGCCCACGACTTCCCGAGCGTTCCGGCATGGATCGTCAAGGCAGTCGGCGGCTCCACGGTGCACTGGGCCGGCGCCTCGCTGCGCTTCGACGAGCACGAGTTCAAGATCAAGTCGGCCTATGGCGGCATCCCCGGCGCCAATCTGATCGACTGGCCGATCACGCTCGCCGAGATGGAGCCGTGGTACGCCAAGGCCGAGGACAAGATGGGCGTCACCCGCACCAACGGCATTCCCGGCCTGCCCGGCAACAACAACTTCAAGGTCATGGAAGCCGGTGCCAGGAAGCTCGGCTATAAGGAGGTGCACACCGGGCGGATGGCGATCAACAGCGAGCCGCGCGACGGGCGCGGCTCCTGCCAGCAGATCGGCTTCTGCTTCCAGGGCTGCAAGTCGGGCGCCAAATGGTCGACGCTGTACACCGAGATTCCGAAGGGCGAAGCCACCGGCAATCTCGAGGTGAGGCCCGGCAGCATGGTGATCAAGATCGAGCATGACCAATCCGGCAAGGTCACCGGCGTGGTCTATGCCGACGCGTCAGGCGCGATGCAGCGCCAGAAGGCCCGCGTGGTCGCGGTCGCCGGCAACTCGATCGAGAGCCCGCGGCTGTTGCTCAACAGCGCCTCCAGCATGTTCCCGGACGGGCTCGCCAACTCGTCCGGCCAGGTCGGCCGCAACTACATGCGGCACATGACCGGCAGCGTCTATGCGACGTTCGAGAAATCGGTGCACATGTATCGCGGCACCACCATGGCCGGCATCATCCGCGACGAGGCCAGGAACGATCCGAAGCGCGGCTTCGTCGGCGGCTACGAGATGGAGACGCTGTCGCTCGGTCTGCCGTTCATGGCGGCGTTCCTCAATCCCGGCGCCTGGGGCCGCTCCTTCACGTCAGCGATGGAGGGCTATCCGCGGATGGCCGGCATGTGGCTGGTCGGCGAGGACATGCCGCAGGAAACCAACCGCGTCACGCTCGACCCGAAGATCAAGGACAAGTTCGGCATGCCGGTGGCGAGCGTGCATTTCGACGATCACCCGAACGACGTCGCGATGCGCGATCACGCCTACAAGCAGGGCGCAGCGGTCTATGAGGCGGTCGGCGCCACCGTGACCTATCCGACGCCGCCCTATCCGAGCACGCACAACATGGGCACCAACCGGATGAGTGAGAAGCCGCGCGACGGCGTCTGCAACAAGTTCGGCCAGACCCATGACATCAAGAACCTGTTCATTTCGGACGGCAGCCAGTTCACCTCGGGCGCGGCCTGCAATCCGACGCTGACCATCGTGTCGCTGGCGATCCGCCAGGCCGACCACATCGCCGGCGCGATGCAGCGCAAGGAGATCTGAAACGCGCGGGTCAAACATGAAAGCGGCTCCGTCCCGACCGGACGGAGCCGCTTTTGTCTGCGATATCGGGTTCGCTATTCGGCCGCGTCGAGGATCGCCTCGCGCGGGAACACGGTAGCGGTCGTGCTCTGCGAACGGTAGATCAGGCAGCAGCAGCGCAGCAGCGAGGCGAAATTGTTGACCTCGCCATGATGGTCGAGGACCTCGTCATGCAGCGTGGTGAGGAACTTGGCGAGGCTCATGCCCTCCTTCGCAGCGATCTCCTCCAGCGTGTCCCAGAACGACATTTCCAGCCGGATCGAGGTGCAGTGCCCGCCGATCCGCAGCGATCGGGTCTGCGATTCATAGTTGCGTTGCGGCTGGTGCGCGAACAGGTGGCACATGGCGGTCCTCCGGCGGGATTTATAATTTTTCTAAACGATATACCCGCGCGCGGGCCCTCACAATCGCCACGTAGGGCGTAGCCCGAGCGGGGTGAAGATGAGCCTCCTCAAGGCGATAGGCCCCAATCATCCCCAGCTGAGGCGTGCCGCCCCATGCATTTGCCGGCGTGGCCCTCTAGAATGGGGCACTTCTCGAATCGAACCTGAACGCCTGCCATGCCCGTCCGCCAGCTTCCCGAACAGGTCGTCAACCGCATCGCCGCCGGCGAGGTGGTCGAACGCCCGGCGAGCGTGGTCAAGGAACTGGTCGAGAACGCGATCGACGCCGGCGCCAGCCGGATCGACGTCTTCACCGATGGCGGCGGCCGCCGCCGGATCGGCATCACCGACGACGGCAGCGGCATGACCCATGCCGACCTGTCGCTTGCGGTCGACCGCCACGCCACCTCAAAGCTCGACGACGAGGACCTGCTGCGCATCCGGACCCTCGGGTTTCGCGGCGAGGCGCTGCCGTCGATCGGCGCGGTGGCGAAGCTCGGCATCACCACGCGCCATGCCAGCGAGCCGCATGCCTGGTCGCTGTCAGTCGAAGGCGGCGAGAAATCGGACGTGATGCCGGCGGCGCTCGGCCAAGGCACCCGCGTCGAGGTCAACGACCTCTTTTACGCGACGCCGGCGCGGCTGAAATTCCTCAAGACCGACCGCACCGAGGCGGAAGCGATCCGCGAGGTGGTGCGGCGGCTTGCGATGGCGCGGCCCGACATCGCCTTCTCGCTGGCCGGCGAGGAGCGTGCGCCGGTAACCTGGGCCGCGGCGCTGCCCGGCGCCGCCGGAAGACTGACGCGGCTCGGCGACATTCTCGGCGCCGACTTCCGCGCCTGCGCCATCGACGTCCGCGCCGAGCGCGAAGGCGTCACGGTCGAGGGCTTTGCCGCCGCGCCGTCGCTGACCCGCGCCAATGCGCTCGGGCAGTATCTGTTCGTCAACGGCCGCCCGGTGCGCGACAAGCTGATCCTGGGCGCGGTGCGCGCCGCCTATTCCGACTATCTGCCGCGCGACCGCCATCCGGTCGTGGCGCTGTTCGTCACCTGCCCGCCGCAGGAGGTCGACGCCAACGTGCACCCGGCCAAGACCGAGGTGCGCTTCCGCAACGCCGGGCTGGTGCGGGCGCTGATCGTGCATGCGCTGAAGGAGGGCCTGGCGCGCGAAGGCAAGCGCACTGCGGCCAACGCCGCCGACGGCGCCGCGCTGTCGGCCTTCCGCCCCGCCTTCACGCCGCCGCCGCGCCCCGGCAATTGGGACTGGCGCAGCTCGCCGACCTATCCGGTCAACCCGGTGCGTTCGTTCGATGGCGCGGACCCGGCCGCCTTCGCCGAGCCCGGACAGGCCGCGTTCGATGTCGGCGCGCCGACCGCCGATGTGCGCTTCGAGGCGGCGCCGAGCGCCGACATGCTCGACCGCCCGCTCGGCGCCGCGCGCACCCAGATCCACGAGACCTACATCGTCTCGCAGACCCGCGACGGACTGATCGTGGTGGACCAGCACGCCGCGCATGAGCGCATCGTCTATGAGAAGCTGAAGGCCTCGCTGGCGAAGAACGGCGTGCAGCGGCAGATCCTGTTGATCCCCGAGATCGTCGAGCTCGACGAAGCCACCGTCGAGAAGCTGCTCGATCGTTCCATGGAGCTGGCCTCGTTCGGACTGGCGATCGATTCCTTCGGCCCCGGCGCCGTCGCGGTGCGCGAGACGCCGTCGCTGCTCGGCAAGGCCAACGCCGCCGGGTTGCTGCGCGATCTCGCCGAACACATGGCGGAGTGGGACGAGGCGCTGCCGCTGGAGCGCCGTCTGATGCACGTCGCCGCCACCATGGCCTGCCACGGCTCAGTGCGCGCCGGCAGACGCCTCAAGGCGGAAGAGATGAACGCGCTCTTGCGCGAGATGGAAGACACCCCGAACTCCGGCCAGTGCAACCACGGCCGCCCGACCTATGTGGAATTGAAGCTGAGCGATATCGAGAAGCTGTTCGGGCGAAGGTAGCGCCGGGAATTCAGCTGTCATCGCCCAGCCTGTCGGCTCAATCACAACCGTCTCTGGGATACTGGATCGCCCGGTCGAGCCGGGCGATAACGGCGGAATTTGGTGCGGCCTCACGCGCTGCGCAGAAACACGAACTCCGTGTCGTCATACGTGCGGCGCTCGAGCTCCTCGAATCCCTCGGGCGCTGTGAACGCCGCAGCTTTCGCCTCCTCCACCACCAGCAGCGCGCCCGGCGTCAGCCAGCCGCCGTCGCGCAGCGAGACGAGGGCCTTGCCGGCGAGACCCTTGCCATAGGGCGGATCGAGGAACACCAGCGAAAACGGCTCGACAGGATGCGCGGGGCCGAGATCTGTGGCATCGCGGCGATAGACTTTTGTCACGCCGCCGAGCCCGAGCGACTCGACATTGTTTCGGAGCAGCGCCCGCGCCTCGGCGCCATTGTCGACGAACAGCGTGAACCTCGCACCGCGAGAGACCGCCTCGATGCCGAGCGCGCCGGTGCCGGCGAACAGGTCGAGCACCCGCGCGTCCAGAATCGGATTGTCGTAGGCATGAATCAGGATGTTGAACACGGACTCGCGTAAGCGATCCGCGGTCGGCCGGATCTCGCGTCCCGATGGCGACGCGAGATTACGGCCCTTCAGCCTGCCCCCGACGACACGCATCGTCAGCTACTCGTCCCGCGGCTTGAGATCGCGCTTGCCGTGATAGCCGCGCTTGGGGCGGCGCGGCGGACCGTAGCCGCTCGCTTCGTCCTCGTTGCGGGCGCGCGCCTCTTCGCTGCCGGTGCGCTGCACCAGCACGCGGCGGCCCTTGCGGTCATTGATCACCGCGCGCTTCGCGGCCGGCTTCTTGCCCCGCGGCGCGTCGTCGTCGCCGGCCTCGCGCTGCTCCGGCCGGGCGAAATCGGCGCCGGCGAGCTTTGCGACCTTCTCGCCGAGCTGCTCGCGCAGCACCCGCGTCTTGACCTCCTCGACCTTGCCCTCCTCGAGCTCGCGGAGCTGGAACGGGCCGTAGGAGATGCGGATCAGCCGGTTCACCTCGAGGCCGAGATGCGCCATCACGTTGCGCACCTCGCGGTTCTTGCCTTCGCGGATCGCGAACTCGACCCAGACATTGGCGCCTTGGTCACGCTCCAAGGTCGCATCGATCGGGCCGTATTTGACGCCGTCGACCTCGACGCCCTTCTTCAGTTCATCGAGCTGCGCCTGCGTCACCTCACCATGCGCGCGCACGCGATAGCGGCGCAGCCAGCCGGTGTCGGGCAATTCCAGCGTGCGGGCGAGCCCGCCGTCATTGGTCAGCAGCAGCAGCCCCTCGGTGTTGAAGTCGAGCCGGCCGATCGAGATCAGCCGCGGCAGGCCCTCCGGCAGATTGTCGAACACGGTCGGCCGCCCCTCGGGATCGGCATGCGTCGTCATCAGTCCGCGCGGCTTGTGATAGAGAAACAGCCGGGTGCGCTCGCGCGGCGGCAACGGCGTGCCGTCGACCGCCACGACGTCGTTGACGGTGACGTCGAGCGCCGGCGAATTGATCACGCGTCCGTTCACGGTGACGCGGCCCTGCGTCACCATCTCCTCGGCGTCGCGGCGCGAGGCGAGGCCGGCGCGTGCCAGCACCTTGGCGATGCGCTCGCCTGTCTTCTTCGGCGCCGGCTCGGGGCGCGTCCGCTTGTCATCGTAAGAGCGCTCGCGATAGGCACCGCGGCCGCCGAACGCCGGGCGCTTCGCAAAGATCTTGCTGTCATCCTCATTATCCCGCCGCGGCCGGTCGGAGAACCGGCCCTCGCTGCGCGGATGCTCCTGCCAGTCGGCGCGGCCCTCGGGACGCTCGCGGCGGCGGCCGTCGCGGCGATCGCCGCCCTCGTTCTTGTCCCAGCGCGGCCGGCTGAATGTCGGCCGCTCGCGGAACGGACGATCGCCCTGCTCGCGATCGTCGCGCGGCCGCGAAAACCGCGGGCGCTCGTCGCCGCCGCGATCCTCGCGCGGCTTGCGATCGCGCTTCTGCCACGGTTTTTCGTCGCCGCGGTCGCGGCCTCGGAATTCCCGATCATCGCGCTTGAAACGCGGCCGGTCACCGAAATCGCGGCGCGGACTATCTCCATCCTCACGGCGGCGGAACGGGCGGCCCTCGCCTTTGTCGCGGAACGAACCCTTGTCGCGATCGCCGCGCGAAAACTTGCGGTCGTCGAACTTGCGCTCGGCGCGCTCGCCGCGCGCCGCATAGGAACGCTTCTCGCCATCGCGCTCGCCACGCGGCGTGTAGGGACGCTTCTCGCGGTCGCGATCGCCATAGGAGCGCTTCTCGCCGAACTTGCGATCGGAAAACCGCCCTGCGGGACGCGCATCGCCGCGGTCGCCGCGCGGTGCGCGGTCGCCCTTGTCGAAATCGCGCCGCTCGCCGCGCGGCTTGAACGGGCGCTTGTCGCCGCCCTCGCGGTCGTCGCGCTTAAAGCGCGGCCGGTCACCATAGTCGCGGCGCGTCCCACCGCCGTCCTCGCGGCGGCGGAACGAGCGGCCCTCGCTTTTGTCGCCGAACGAACGCTTGTCGCGATCGCCTTTGCCGCCGAAGCCGCGTTTGCCGGGCGGCCGGTCCGACCCGCGGGAGCCGCCGCCGGAACGGCCCTTGCCGGGACCACCCCGGTCACGCCCGCCGCGCGGGGAATCGTTGTGTTTGTCGCTATCGCGGGGCATGAATGTTCTCGCCTGGGCGTTCAATTGAGGTGCAGGGCAACCGGCGAGGCGCGCGCCATGTGAGGCGCGACTGGTACAAGACCGGCATCCACTCGTGCTGAAGGCGACGCTACTAGCAGGTTTCTTGCGATGATACGAGGCATGTCAGCCCCTTCTTTCATGGATTTGGCGCTGAAAACCGCCGAAAATGCCGGAAAATCGGGCGAAGTTCCGATCGGATGCGTGATTGTGCGCGGCTACGAGGTGATCGCCACCGCCGCTAACCGCACCCTGACCGACCGCGACCCGACCGCGCACGCGGAAATCCTGGCGATCCGGCAGGCGGCGGAGGCCATCGGCACCGAGCGGCTGGTCGATTGCGACCTCTATGTCACGCTGGAGCCCTGCACCATGTGCGCCGGCGCGATCTCCTTCGCCCGCATCCGCCGGCTCTATTACGGCGCCGCCGACCCTAAGGGCGGCGCGGTCGAGTCCGGCGTGCGCTTCTTCGCCCAGCCGACCTGCCACCACGTGCCGGAAGTGTATGGCGCGGTCGGCGAGACTGAGGCCGCGCGGCTATTGCGCGAGTTCTTCAGGGAGCGGCGGTGAGGCTGTCGCCCGGATGAGCGAAGCGATATCGGGGGGACGCCGATCCCGGATATCGCTTTGCTCATCCGCATCTACAAATTCACCGCGCAGCAACTCCCCGTCACCCCCGCGCAAAGGCTTCGCCTTTGTCGCTGGAGGTACGAGCCCTTGCGAGCCTCCAAGGGTCGACGGCCACCAGCCGGGCCGTGCATCCTTCGAGGCTCGCCGAAAGAGGCGAGCACCTCAGGATGACGGTGCGGGAGATGGAGCTATGAGCTACCCCGCAAGGAAAAACTCTCGCAGCAATTTCGCCGTCGCATCCGGCGCTTCCTCCGGGAGGAAGTGCCCCGAATCCACCGGCGCGCCGCTGACATTGGTCGCCCATTTCTTCCACGTGTCGAGCGGTGTCGTCGCGGCGCTCGCCACGCCGGCGTCGCCCCACAGTGCCAGCATCGGGATCGTGATCTTGTTGCCGGCGTCGACGTCAGCCTTGTCGATCTCGTAATCGGCGTAGGCGCCGGCGCGATAATCCTCGCACATCGCGTGGATGCGCGCGGGATCGCGGAACGGCGCGAGGTAATGCTCCAGCGCGCGCGGATCGATCGCATCCAGCGTGCCGCTCTTGGTCTGGCTTGCCATCTTCTCTCTCAGGAAGAACTCGCCCTGCCCGGAGATCAGCGTCTCCGGCAACGGCGCGGGCTGCGCCAAGAATGCCCAATGGTAGATCTTCAGCGCCGACAGCCGGTTCAGCTTCTGCCAGTAGTCATAGGTCGGCGCGATATCGAGCACCGCGAGCTTCGACAGCCGGCCGGGATGATCGAGCGCGAGCCGGTACGACACGCGGCCGCCGCGATCATGGCCGCCGAGCGCGAAATGCACATGGCCGAGCCGCTCCATCACCTCGATCATGGTCTTCGCCCAGGCGCGCTTGGTGTAGGGCGTGTGGTTCGCGTCGCTGTCGGGCATATCGGACCAGCCATAGCCCGGCAGGTCGGGAATGATCAGCGTGAAGGCGTCGTCGAGCTTCGGCGCCACCGTGTGCCACATCACGTGCGTCGAGGAGAAGCCGTGCAGCAACAGCAGCGGCGGGCCCTTGCCGCCGACACGGGCGAAGATGCGGCCCTGCGAGGTGTTGACCCATTCCGAGGCATAGCCGGGAAAAAGATCGGCGAGGTCAGGCATCGATGGCTCCTTCCCTGTCGCGCGCCCTGCTTCAAACTTTGTTCGGCGTTGCCGCTGGCGCAGGCGAGGTTTATGCCATCCCCAGGTTCAAGCAACAACAACAGCAAACGAGGAAGTGCCATGTCGATCGATTTCGAGATTCCGGCCGAGGCCAAGGCGATCCGCGAGAAGGTCCGCAAATTCGTCCACGACGAGTGCATTCCCGCTGAAAAGGAACTGGATACCAAGCCGCTTCCAGAGGTGCTCGGCCCCTTGCGGAAGAAGGCGCGCGCGCAGGGCCTGTGGTGCCCGTTCGTGCCGAAGGAATATGGCGGCATGGGGCTCGGCCCGCTGGCGAATGCGCTGGTGCAGATGGAGCTCGGCGAAAGCATGCTCGGCGCGCTGGCGCTGAACACGCAGGGGCCCGACGACGCCTCGATGATGACGATCCTCGCGCACGGCACCGAGTACCAGAAGGAGAAGTTCCTCAAGCCGCTCTTGAACGGCGAGAAGCGCATCTGCTTCTCGATGACGGAAAAAGCCGCCGGCGCCGACGCCACCGGCATGCAGACCACGGCGGTGAAGGACGGCAACGAGAACTACATCCTCAACGGCGAGAAATGGTTCTCGTCATCGGCTAGCGTCGCCGATCTCGCGCTGGTGATGGCCAAGACCGATCCGAACGCGCCGCGTCACAAGCAGTATTCGACCTTCATCGTCGAGCTGCCGAACCCCGGCTACAGGATCAAGCGCAACGTCGCCAACATGGCGATCGAGGGCCCGCATGACGACGTGATCCATGGCGGCCATTCCGAGATCGAGATCAAGGATCTAAAGGTGCCGGCCGACAATCTGCTCGGCGGCGAAGGCAACGGCTTCAACATGGGCCAGCACCGCCTCGCCTACGGCCGGCTGCGCCACGGCATGCACAACGTCGCCAAGGCGCAGCGCGCGCTCGACATGGCGGTCGCCCATGTCACCAAGCGCTCGACCTTCGGCCAGCTCCTGGCCGACCGCCAGGCGGTGCAGTTCATGCTCGCCGACTGCGCCAGCGAGCTCTATATCGGCCGATTGATGTTGCTCCATATCGCCTACAAGGCCGAGAAGGGCCTCGATATCCGCCAGGAGAACTCGATCGCAAAAATCTTCCATGCGCACATGGTGCACAAGGTGATCGACACCGCGATCCAGCTGCACGGCGCGCTCGGCTTCAGCCAGGATACGCCGCTCGCCAAATGGTACACCCAGGTGCGCTCGCAGCGTCTGGTCGACGGCCCCGACGAGGTGCACAAGTGGAAGATCGGCAAGAACGTCATCAAGGCGTTCCGCGAACACGGCACCACGGCGTCGGCCGCGGGCGGAGATTTGCTCTAGTTTGTCGTCATTGCGAGCGAAGCGAAGCAATCCATTCTCCCGCGCGGGGATAGATGGATTGCTTCGTCGCTTCGCTCCTCGCAATGACGGACGAGAGACGGCTAACCCTTCGCGCCCTCCGCCTCCACCGCCTGCCAGGCGATGTCGCGGCGGCAGAAGCCGTCGGGCCAGTTGATGCGGTCGACGGCCTGATAGGCGCGGTCGCGCGCCTCGGTGACGGTCTTGCCCATCGCGCAGACGTTGAGCACGCGGCCGCCATTGGCGAGAACGGCGCCGTCCTTCGCGACCGTGCCGGCGTGGAAAATCTCGACGCCGTCGAGTTTGGCCGCGTCGTCGAGCCCGTCGATCCGCGTGCCCTTGGCGTAGTCGCCGGGATAACCCTTCGCCGCCATCACCACCGTCAGCGCCGGGTCGGGGTACCAGCGCAGATCGAAGTTCTTCAACTGCCCGTCGCAGGCGGCCAAGAAGGCCGGCACGATGTCCGACATCATCCGCAGCATCAGCACCTGGCACTCGGGATCGCCGAAGCGGACATTGTATTCGAACAGCTTCGGACCCTGCGCCGTCAGCATCACGCCGGCATAGAGCACGCCCTTGAACGGCGTGCCGCGGCGCTTCATCCCGGCAACCGTCGGCAGGATGATTCGCGCCATGATCTGGTCGTGGACCTCCGCCGTCACGAACGGCGTCGGCGAATAGGCGCCCATGCCGCCGGTGTTCGGCCCCTCGTCGTGATCGAACACCCGCTTGTGGTCCTGCGCTGATGCGAGCGGGATAGCGGTCTCGCCGTCGCACAGCGCGAAGAAGCTGATCTCGCGCCCGGAGAGGAATTCCTCGATCACGACCTCGGCGCCGGCCGAGCCGAACCCGCCCTCGAACATCATCGCGATCGCGGCCTCGGCCTCGGCCAGCGTCTGCGCCACCACGACGCCCTTGCCGGCGGCGAGCCCGTCGGCCTTGACCACGATCGGCGCGCCCTGCGCGCGCACGTAAGCCAGCGCGTCGGCGGCCTTGTCGAAGCGGCGATAGGCGCCGGTCGGAATGTTGAACTCGCTGCAGAGGTCCTTTGTAAAACCCTTGGAGCCCTCGAGCCGCGCGGCTTGCTTGCCCGGCCCGAATGCCTTGATGCCGACGGCGGCGAGATCGTCGACGATGCCGGCCGCCAGCGGCGTCTCCGGCCCGACCACCACAAGATCGACCGCGTTGCGCTTGCAGAAATCGATCACGGCGGCGTGGTCGGCGACATCGAGCTCTGTGCATTCGGCCTCGCGCGCGATCCCGGCATTGCCCGGCGCGCACCACAGCTTGGTGACCAGCGGAGATGCCGCGATCTTCCACGCCAGCGCATGTTCGCGGCCGCCGGAACCGAGCAGGAGGATGTTCATGAATGCAGCCGCATCAGGGGTTGTGGAGCCAATGGCGACGGTTTAGCACGGTCCGGAAGCGCCGCAACGAGTCGTCCGGCCGGATGTGGATATGTGAACCGCCGTCCCAATTGGGACGTTCGGACCTTGCACACGGGGTCGAAAACCACGATTCTATAGACCAGATGACCGCTGCTCCGAACCTCGTCAACGCGCCCGAATTCACCGTCTCGGAACTCTCGTCCGCCCTGAAACGGACGGTGGAGGACCGGTTCGGCCATGTCCGCGTGCGCGGCGAAATCACCGGTTTCCGCGGGCCGCATTCCTCCGGCCACTGCTATTTCGCGCTCAAGGACGAGAGCGCCAAGATCGAGGCGGTGATCTGGAAGTTCGCCCACGCGAGGATGCGCTTCAAGCCGCAGGAAGGGCTCGAGGTCATCGCCACCGGCAAGCTGACCACCTATCCGAACTCCTCGAAGTACCAGATCGTCATCGATTCGCTTGAGCCGGCCGGCGTCGGCGCGCTGATGGCGCTGATGGAGGAGCGCAAGAAGAAGCTCGCCGCCGAGGGCCTGTTCGACGAGGCCCGCAAGCAGCTGCTGCCCTGGCTGCCGGAGGTGATCGGCGTCGTCACCTCGCCGACCGGCGCCGTGATCCGCGACATCCTGCACCGCCTGGAGGACCGCTTTCCGCGTCGCGTGCTGGTGTGGCCGGTCAAGGTGCAGGGCGAAGGCTCGGCCGAGCAGGTCGCCGCCGCGATCCGCGGCTTCAATGCGCTGCCCGAGGGCGGCCGGATTCCGCGGCCTGATCTTCTGATCGTCGCGCGCGGCGGCGGCTCGCTGGAGGATCTCTGGTCGTTCAACGAGGAGATCGTGGTCCGCGCCGCGGCGGAGAGCCATATCCCGCTGATCTCGGCGGTGGGCCACGAAACCGACATCACGCTGATCGATTTCGTCGCCGACAAGCGCGCGCCGACGCCGACCGCTGCCGCCGAAATGGCGGTGCCGGTGCGCAGCGAGCTGTTCGCCGAGGTCGCAGCGCTCGCCCGCCGCACCATGGTGTGCTGGCAGCGCGGCCAGGAGGCCCGCCGCAACGAATTGCGCGCCGCGGCGCGTGCGCTGCCGGCGGCGAACGAACTGCTCGCGATCCCCAGGCAGCGGCTCGACCATCTCGGCGCCGGACTGCCGCGCGGACTGAAGGCCAACACGCACGCGCATTTCCGCCGCTTCGCCGCCAGCAGCTCCCGCCTCACCATCGGCGTGCTGCGCGGCCAGGTCGCGCATGCGCGGCAGCGGCTCACCGTCTCAGGCGAGCGCATCACGCTGTCGGCGCGCGCGCTGCTGCACCGCCGGCGCGAGCGCTTCAGCGGGCTCGAGATCCGGCTCAAGGCCTCGAAGCTCGCCAATGCCAAGGCGCAGCGCAATGCCATCGCGCGCGATCTGGAGCGCACCCACCGTCTCGCCGAGCGCGCGCACCGTGCCCTGAAGACGGCGCTGCAGCGGATGGAAGCGCGCGTTGCGCATCGCGGACAGCTGCTGTCGGCGCTGTCCTATCGCGGCGTGCTGGAGCGCGGCTTTGCGCTGGTGCGCGACGAGCGCGGCCACTCGGTCCATGCCGCCGCCGATATCGGCCCGAGCGCCAGCCTCTCGGTCGAGTTCGCCGACGGCCGGGTCGCGGTCACGACCGATGCCGACCGGCCGCCGCCGACCACGCGCAAGGTGCAAGCACCGCGCGAGACCAAACCGGCGGCGCCGAAGCGCGCCGCTAAACCGGTCGATCAGGGCAGTTTGTTTTAACAAGTTAGGTTGGATCGGTTTGGCGGCGGGTTCGGGTCCTACCTCTCCCCGACAGGGAGAGGTGAAATCTCCACTGCCGCTCAAACTCAACCTTATCTACCTGCGCTAGCGCGCCAGCCATTCCGCGACGCGATGCTGCGCGTCCTTGCGGGCGTCGGCATCGGTGCCGATGTGACCGCGCTCCGGCACCGCGGCGTCGGAGGACGTCGCGATCGCGTGCAGCGGCAGGTTGGCGCGGTCGAAATCGTGATAGGCGTCCGGATAGACCACGATGCGCGCAAGCGCGCTGCGGCCGTGCGCGCCGTCGACCATCTGGCGGCAGGCCGTCGGCAGCGCGACGTCGTCGCGGCCGCCGATCAGGACCAGCGTCGGCACCCGCGTGCTCCAGCCGAGGCCGAACGAGGACCGGCAGTCCGGGTAGAACGCGATCGCCGATCGGAAATCCGGCTCGGTGTTGCGCGACCACAGCTGCGGCCGCACCGCCCACAGCAGGGCCGCGGCGCCGTTACCCCAGCCGACCAGGCTGATGCGGCTCTTCGCCACCCATTTCTGCTGCACCAGCCATTGCCGCGCCGCGCTGATGTCGGCCACCCGTTCGCGCCGGAGCTGAACCTGATGCTCCTTGCTGATCCGGCATTGCGGCCCGAGCTCGCGCGAGCCGTAGCTGTCAGGCAGCAGCACCGCGTGGCCGCTCGTGAGCAGTTGCTCGGCCCAGTCGCGGTAGCGCGGCGCGACCGGTTCGGCGCGGCCCGCGAGGCCGCCGCAGCTATGCAGCGCGATCACGGTCGGGAACGGGCCGTCGCCCTCAGGCCGGTAGAGCTGCGCATGCAGCGTCACCTTGCCCTCGGGAATATCGACCTGATGGGGGGCCGGAAGCGGCGTGGCCGAAGCGGCCGGCGCGGCCAGCATCGTCAGAAACAGCAGTGCCGACTTGAGGCGCATCCAATCCGGCCATTTCGTGATGGCCGCTAAACCACGGCGAACCATGCCCGCAACGCTACCATGCGCCTCCGCCGCCAAATCATCACAAGTCGGTGGTTTAACGGGCGGACACGATGCCCTATCTATGATAGGCGGTTTTATGAACATCCAGTAAGCCTTGAGGCAAGGCGGAGAGCTCAATCGTGCTGAACAAGTTCGGTCCATCGGGCCATGGCGAAGCGCAGGTGCAATATCTCGACGGCGATTTCCGCGTGATCTCGCCTGGCACTTACGTGCGTTGCGCGATCACCGATACCCGAATCCCGCTCGACGAGCTGAAGTACTGGAGCGTCGACCTGCAGGAGGCCTACGCCACCCCGGTCGCCGTGCTGCAGCGCCATTATCCCGGCACGCTCAAGCCGCAAGGATAGGCTCGCGGCCAAGGTCATTTGCCGGTCCTTCTCAGCCGCGCCTTTGTCAGTTGCTCGGTTACGAAGCGCCGCAGCGCCGCCGGCTCCTCGAATTCCAGCGTCACCGCAAACGGCACGATCGCCTGCGCCCAGGCCGGCAAGCCGCCGGCATCGCGCAGCCGCGCCAGATCCTTCTCCGTCGTCACCAAGGTCAAGCCGTCGCGCCGCGCGTCGGCGATGAGCTCGTCGATCTCGCTCTTCGTGAAGGCGTGGTGATCGGCAAACGCCCTCTCGCGCACGACGTCGACTCCGCTCGATCGCAACGTCCTGAAGAAGCGCGCGGGATCACCGATGCCGGTGAAGGCGAACGCGCGCACGCCGCGCAGCGCCGCCAGCGATGCGTCATCCGGCTGCAGATGCGCCGGCAGCACCGGCTTGCCGTGCGCCTCGATCCCGGCGGCGATGGTCTGCGCCGCGTTGCCGTCGCCGACCACGATCAACGCGTCGGTTCGCGCAAGCTGCGGCGCCAGCGGCGCGCGCAGCGGACCGGCCGGAAACACATGGCCATTGCCGACGCCGCGCACACCGTCGATCACGATCAGCGAGGCATCCTTGACCACGCCCGGGTTCTGGAAGCCGTCATCCATCACGATGACGCTGGCATCCTGCGCCAGCGCCAAACCTTCGGCGCGATCGCGCGCCACCACGACCGGCAATGTCGCCGCCAGCATCAGCGGCTCGTCGCCGACATCGGCCGCGGTATGGCTGCCGCGATCGACCCTGACCGGGCCGCGCAGCCGGCCGCCATAGCCGCGGCTGAGCACCACCGGCCGCTCGCCGAGCTCGCGCAGCAATTTTGCCAGCGCCAGCGCGGTCGGCGTCTTGCCGGCGCCGCCGACATGGTAGTTGCCGACGCATAATACGGGAACGCTGGCCTCGACGCCGGGGCGCTGCATGCGGCGCGCGGCGACCGCGCCGTAAAGCGCGGCAAGCGGTGTCAACAGCAGCGATGTCCAGGACGACGGCCGGTGCCAGAAGCCCGGCTCACGCATTGGCGGCTCCCATCTCGAGCCGCAACTGCAAGAGGTAGGGTTCGAGAGCCGTCAGGGTGCGCTCCAGCGCGCCACCGAGCTGTTCGACGACACGTTCGGATGCGATCAGCGAGGCGTCGCGCGCCGTGGGGTCGGCGAGGAACTGGCCGAGCTGCTTGACCAGCGCTTCGCGGTCGTCGGCACGCCTGGCGCCACCGGCGCGATCCAGCGCGTCGTAGACGTCGGTGAAATTGAAGACGTGCGGACCGTGCACGATGGCCGCGCCGAGCTTGATCGCCTCGATCGGATTCTGGCCGCCATGCGGGATCAGCGAGCCGCCCATGAACACGATCGGCGCGAGGCGATAGAACAGGCCGAGCTCGCCCATCGTGTCGGCGACATAGATGTCGGTGGTCGCGACCGGCAGGTCCTCGCGCGAGCGCAGGCCGTGGCGCAGGCCGGCGGCGGTGACGAGCCGCGCCACCGCCTCGCCGCGATCGGCATGGCGCGGCACGATCACGGTGAGCAGACCGGGGAAGAATCCCGCCAGCGTCTTGTGCGCCTCGATCAGGATCTCCTCCTCGCCCGGATGGGTGGAGGCGGCGACCACGATCGGGCGGCCGCGCGTCACCGACATCAGCCGCTCCAACTTGGCGGGATCGGCCGGCGGCGCCGCGACGTCGAGCTTCAGATTGCCCGTGGTGATGACGTTGTGGCCGCCGAGCGCGGCGAGGCGCTCGGCGTCGGTGTTCGACTGCGCAAGGCAGATATCGAACTGGCCGAGCAGCGCGCCGATCGTGTTGGAGAGCCGGCGCCAGCGCGGGAACGAGCGCTGCGACATCCGTCCGTTGATCAGCACCATCGGCAGCCGCCGCGCGGCGCTCGACAGGATCAGGTTCGGCCACAAATCGGACTCGATGAACAGCGCCAGCGACGGGCGCCAATGATCGAGGAAGCGCGCAACGTAACGCGGCGAGTCGTACGGCACGTATTGATGGATCACGTCGGGCGGGAAACGTTTGGCAACGATCGCGGCCGAGGTCACCGTGCCCGAGGTGAGCAGGATGCGCAGATTGAGCTCACGCAGGCGCTCGATCAATCCTGCTGCCGCCAGCACCTCGCCGACGCTGGCGCCGTGGATCCAGACTAGCGGACCGTGCGGCCGGACGTCGCCGCTCATGCCGCGCCGTTCGCCGACCCTTTCGGGATCTTCCTTGCCGAGCTTGAGCCGCCGCTTGATCAGGGCAGGCGCGATCGGCACCATCGCTGACGACAGCTTGCGGTAAACGCGCAACGTCATCGGGAGCGAGCTAGCCAAGCGCAGCCTCCGAGCGCCCGACGGCTGCATAGGCGCGCCGGGTCGATTCGTTCAGAAGATTTTCCACGTGCTGGCGAAGCTTTTCCATGGTGGCGGCATCGGCATCGGGCGGCACGTAGACCGGCTCAATACCTACCACTGCGCCGCGCCCGAATGGCAAATTGATGGTCGTGGAATCCCAGTTTTTCAACCGGATGAATCGGCTGGTCACCATCGCGAAGGGAATGACCGGCCGGCCGGTCTCCCGCGCCAGCATGATCGGCCCGAGTCCGGCCACCCTCGCCCGCTTCGGCACGTCGGCCGTGGTCGCCACGTTGCAGCCGTCGTCCAGTGCGCGCGCCATTTCCTTGAAGGCGCCAATGCCGCCCTTGCGATGGAACGCGCCGCCATGATCGCCGGACCCCCTGATCGTGCCGATGCCGAGCCGCTCCGCGGCGATCGCATTGAATTCACCGTCGCGGTGGCGCGAGATCAGGACCTTGGCGCGGTAGCTGTCCTTGATCTTGATGAACGGCGTCATGAAGTGCTGGCCGTGCCAGAACACGAAGATCGCCGGCATCATCGGCTCGACCATGTCGTAGACGTCGGACGGCTGGTAGCTGAAGCGGTTGGTCAGCCAGACCAGCCGCAGATACTCAGCTGCAAGCACGCCCAGCGCGCGCTGCACGACGGCGCTGCGCAGCAAATCGCGAAAAAAGCGTTTCAATGGGAGGGCTTTGTGTCCTGCTCGGGATCGAGCAACCGGTGGAGATGAACAACGAAATAGCGCATCTGGGCATTGTCCACGGTCTGCTGCGCCTTCGCCTTCCAGGCCGCATGGGCGGTGGCATAGTTCGGGAACACGCCAACGATATCGAGCTCGTCCAGGTTCTTGAAAGTATTGTGTTCGAGATCGGTCAACTCGCCGCCGATGACGAGGTGGAGCAGCTGCGGCTGGGCATTGTCTGACATGATGGGTTTTTCCTAACGAGATGCCCGGCAAGCAAATGAGGTCGAAGTCAGCAGAGTGGTCATCATGGTCGGATGCGCGATGCAGTTCGGGGAGGCCTTACGGCAGCGGACGGTGACGGAAATGCTCGACAATGCGTGCATGACGATCGCGTCCTGCTGCCACCAGCACCCCATGCGTCACTTCCCGGCGATTGTACTCAATCGCATCTCCCGAGAGCGCGGTCATCCTACCATCCGCTTCCTGCACGATCAAATTTGCCGCGGCAAGATCCCAGTCGCGGCTTTGCCCGCCGGCGAAGGCCGCGTCAAGACGACCTTGTGCTACCCGGCACAGGCGCAGGGCGAGCGATCCGATCCGCGGATGCGTGGTAATCTCATCGGGCGTCTCGCTGAGCCGCTGCAGCAGCGGCTTCGGGCCGGCCATGCGCGGAAAACTGAAATCGCTGCCAGAGGTTGCGCGCACGGCGCGGTCGTTCAGGGTGGCGCCCTGTCCGCGCGCGGCGAAGAAGAATTCCTCGCTCGCCGGCGCATACACCGCCGCGAGCACCGGCGCGTCGTTTTCAACCAGCGCCACACTGACGCACCAGTCCTCGCGGCCGGCGAGATAGGCCCTGGTGCCGTCGATCGGGTCGACGATCCAGGTCAGCCGCCTGCCGAGCCGCGCCGGGTCGTCGGCGCTTTCTTCCGACAGCCAGCCATAGTCGGGCGTCGCCGTGCGCAGCTGCTGCTCCAAGAGATCATTGACCGCGATGTCGGCCTCGGAGACCGGCGACGAGGCACCCTTGATCCAGTTCTTCAGCTCGGTGCGGAACAGCGACAGCGCGAGCCGGCCCGCTTCCTGCACCGACCTAGTCAACAGCGCGGCGTCGCGCGCCTTGGTCCAGTCGTCCGTATCAGCGTCCGCCAAGCGTCAGGCCCTCGATGCGCAGCGTCGGCGCGTTGACGCCGTAGCGGAATTCCAGATCGTTGGCCGCGACCAGCGACTTGAACATCGGCAGCAGATGACCGGCGATGGTCACCTCGCTGACCGGATAGGTGATCTCGCCGTTCTCGATCCAGAAGCCGGAGGCGCCGCGGCTGTAATCGCCGGTCACGCCGTTGACGCCGGAGCCGATCAGGTCGGTGACGTAAAACCCCTGCTTGATGTCGGAGATCAGCTCCTGCGGCGTCGCCGTGCCGGGCTCGAGATGAAGATTGTATGACCCCGGCGACGGCGAGGACGACACGCCGCGATGCGCATGCCCAGTGGTGACGAGGCCAAGCTCGCGGGCGGTCGCGGAATCGAGGATCCAGGTGGTCAGCACACCGCCGTCGATCAGCGCCGTCTTCTTCACCTTGACACCCTCGGCGTCGAAGGTCTGCGAACGCAGGCCGCGGACCCGCAGCGGATCATCGATGATGCGGATATCCTTGGAGAACAGCTGCTCGCCGAGCTTGTCCTTCAGGAACGAGGTCTTGCGCGCGATCGAAGCGCCGTTGATGGCGCCGACCAGGTGGCCGATCATCGAGCCGGCAACCCGCGGGTCGAACACCACAGGCACCTTGCAGGTCTCGACCTTGCGCGGATTGGTCCGCGCCACCGCGCGCTCGCCGGCCTTGCGGCCGACCGCCGCAGGGGATTCGAGATCGGAGCCGTGCAGCGCGCTGGTGAAATCGTAGTCGCGCTCCATGCCGGTGCCTTCACCGGAGATCGCCGTGGTCGAGATCGAATGGCTGGAGCGCAGATAGGAGCCGTGGAAACCGGTCGAGGTCACCAGCACCATGCCGCCGATCCCGGTCGAGGCCGACGCGCCTCCCGACTTGCTGACGCCCTTGACCGCAAGCGCCGCGGCCTCCGCCGCCATCGCGCGCTGCTCGAGCTCGGCGGTGGTGGGAACCTGGCGGTCGAGCAGATCGAGATCGGGAAAATCATGCGCGAGCAGCGCCGGATCGGCGAGCCCGACATATTTGTCGTCGGGCGCGACGCGCGCCATCGCGACCGCGCGCTCGGCGAGCTTTGCGATCCCGTCGCCGCCGACGTCGTTGGTCGACACCACCGCCTGGCGGCGGCCGACGAATACGCGCAAGCCTACATCGTCACCCTCGGAACGCTCGGTCTCCTCGACGCGGCCGTCGCGCACCTCGACGCCCTGCGAGACGCCGCGCACCGCGACCGCGTCGGCCGCATCGGCACCCGCACGCTTGGCGGCGTCGACCAGACGCTGTGCCAGATCGCTGAGGGCGGATTGGTCGAACAGATCGGCAGATGGTGAAGGGTTCACGAACGATTTCCTGCAGATTGGACGGCGGGGCGGGAGGAGGTCACGAACCCTCCAGATGTGCCGGATTCACAGGGATTTCAAGCGCTTTGCAGCGCCGGACAACAAAGATTTGAGCGGTCCGCGCAAGGCTTCGTCAATCATGCGGGCCAACCTCTTGTCAATCATGGCGCGGAGTCAGATCGGGTTAACCAGGCTTTTTAAGCTGAAACGGCCATCGCTCGGCTAAGGTCTCCGCATCGACCGGGAACATAATCCCGGCGGGGAGATAAAGGCGTGAGGCGTCAAACATCAACAAGCGGAAGCAATTCCGCCGGGTCGAGCCGTGCAGAGCGGCTCGACCCTCCTTCCCTTCCGCTCAGCTTCCACGCGCAGGATTCGCGCGCGGATGGCGGCATGCGGCAGGTCGAGTTGCATCGCGAACATGTCGTGCTGCGCCGTGCCGTGCTCGGCATGCGGATGGCCGTCAATGTCCGCGTCAGCGATTTCCTCGGCGTCGCCGTGCGCGGCATCGACGACGCGCAGATGCTGGTGCTGGTGCATCGCGATCCCGCGCTCACCATTCCGCTCGGCTCGAGCTCCGATGCCGACGAGATCGCCGCGGCCTGGCAGATGTGGAGCGAGATCTTTCAGCTTCCGCAGCTGACCGAGGAAGCCCCGCGCGAGCCGGCGGCACGCCGGCGCCGCCGCAACGTCATCAGCCGTCGCCGCCCGAAATTCCTGGTCCGCCGCCGCGCCGGTTTTCCCCGCGATGAGGCAAGCGTGCACCGCGGCGAGCGCGAGATCATCGCGCGGGATTGAGTTACTCCGTGCGCGCCACTTGGCGCGAGCCCGGAATCCATTCATCCACCAACGCTGCTGCCCGATGGATTCCGGGCTCTCGCTTCGCGAGCCCCGGAATGACGAAGTGTAGAAATCACATCGCGCGCAGCACGGCATCCACGACGAGGCCGGCGAACAGCAGCAAGCCGGCTTCGCGATTGGACCAGAAGATGCGCAGGCAGAGCGCGCCGTCCTTGATGTCGAGGCGGCGGATCTGCCAGGCGAGATGCAGCGCGAAGGCGCCAAGGCCGATCCAGGCCGGCCATCCTGTGCCGGCAAGCGCGAGCGCCACGCCGATCAGCAGCACGGCGAGGCCATAGAGCACCACCAGCGCGCGATGGGTGCGTTCGCCGAACAGGCGCGCGGTGGATTTGACGCCGATCAGCGCATCGTCCTCGGCATCCTGATGGGCGTAGATGGTGTCGTAGCCGATCACCCAGGCGATCGATCCGGCGTAGAGCGCAACCGCGGTCAGGTCGATCCGCGCGAAGGTCACCGCAAAGCCCATCAGCGCGCCATAGGAGAAGGCGAGGCCGAGCACGACCTGCGGCCACCAGGTGATGCGCTTCATGAACGGATAGATCGCGACGATCAAAAGCGAGGCGATGCCGGCCAGCACCGCAAAGCGGTTGAACTGCAGCAGCACGGCGAGCCCGACCAGCGCCTGCAGCACCATCCAGACCAGCGCCTGCGTCACCGTCACCTGTCCGGCCGGGATCGGCCGCGAGCGGGTGCGCTCGACCTTGTCGTCGAGATCGCGATCGGTGATGTCGTTCCAGGTGCAGCCCGCGCCGCGCATCACGAAAGCACCGATGAAGAACAGCACGACCACCAGCGGCAATTGCGTGATGTTGTGCGCAACGCCGGCAGCCAGCGCCGCCGACCACCAGCACGGCATCAGCAGCAGCCATGAACCGATCGAGCGATCGAACCGCGACAGCCGCAGATACGGCCGCGACCACACCGGCGCATGGGTATCCACCCAGTTGCCGGTAGAGTCGGCAACGCGGGCGCTGAGGTCGCTCATGGGCGATCCGTTATCGGGTCAGAACGTTGCCGTTCAGCGTATCGAAAGTGCTGCCGCCCTTCCTGGTCGGCGTTGCTTCCGGCAGCGCCGCGGACGAGCCCAGCACGTCGCTGAGCGACGGACCGGCGGGTCCGCGCTGCTGCGCCTGGGCCTGCTGCTCGGCGGCGCCGCAAACCCGCTTCAACAGGCCTTCGGTGTTCTTGTGGCCGGCCTTGAGCTGATCGGCGATCTGCGGCGGAATTCCGCACTTGGCGGCGTTGGTCTCGACATATTTGATCATCTTGACCTCGGCCTGGCTGTAATTGCCGATCAGCTTGCAGGCCTCGGCCGCGCTGGCGTGCTTGTCGCTCGCGGTCTTGATCGCCTTGCCGCGCTTTTCAGCTTCTTCGCGCAGCGGAACGAAATTCTTCATACAGGCTTCGGAAGGACCGCCCTCTCCGCCTGCTGCGGCCGGCGGGGGCGGCGACGACAATCCGCCGCCGGCGATCGGGGCCGCGCCATTGCTCGGGAACGCCGACGGCGTCGCGCCGACCTGGGCCGCGGGAGCGCCGTTGACCGGCGGAAAGGGGCTGTTGGCGGGAGCGCTGCGGGCCGGAGCGGCCCGTGCGCCATTCACCGGCGGGAAGGCCGGGTCGTTGACGGTACCGACCTGTCCGGGCAGCGGGGCCGGAAAGGCGCCTTGGGCCATGGCGTGGCCTGCGGACAGCGCAGTCGCGGCAATGGTCAGCACGATCAGGCGGCGGATCATCGAGGGTCTTTCTCCGGCAAAGGTCCAGGCAACCCCAGCGCATCAAAACGAAGCAACGAAATTTGGGGGCGTTTTTACGATTCCTGTGACGCCTTAACAACCCGTGGATTTGGGCGACAGCGCGGCGTAGAGCCACATCGGGCGCATTAAATTGTTCCCCGATTTGAAGCCTTTAGGCTACGAACGGCGGTAAAGCGGAACCATCAACTATGCCTGAACACGACTTTCGCAGCCCTCGCCTGTTCGTCGATTCGCCGCTTGGCGCCGGGGCCACGGTCGCGCTCGACCGCGACCAGAGCAACTATCTCGGCAACGTGCTGCGGCTGTCGGCCGGCGACAGCGTGCTGGCGTTCAACGGCCGCGACGGCGAATGGCGCGCCGAGATCGGCGGCCGCAAGCGGGCGGATACGCTGACGATCACGGCGCAGACCCGCGCGCAGGATGGTTTGCCCGACATCGCCTGCGTGTTCGCACCGCTCAAGCACGCCCGGCTCGACTATATGGTGCAGAAGGCGGTCGAGCTGGGGGCGGCGCGGTTGCAGCCGGTGCTGACGCGATTCACCCAGGTGTCGCGGGTCAATAGCGAGCGGATGCGCGCCAATGTGATCGAGGCCGCCGAGCAGTGCGGGATCATCTCGCTCGCCGAGGTCGCCGATCCGGTGCCGCTCGAGCGGTTCCTGGCGGGCCGCGATCCAGCGCGCCTCCTGGTGTTCTGCGACGAGGCCGCCGAGGTCGCCAACCCAGTGCAGGCGCTGCAGGCGGCATCGGCGAAGGGCGGAATCGACGTGCTGATCGGCCCCGAGGGCGGCTTCGCCAACGAGGAGCGCGCGCTGCTGCTGCGCCAGCCCGCTGTCCTCCGCCTCGCACTCGGCCCGCGCATCCTGCGCGCCGACACGGCCGCGGTGGCGGCGCTGGCACTGGTGCAGGCCGCGCTGGGGGATTGGCAGACGAATGGCCCGGGCGTTCTATCCCCGTCATGCTGAGAAGATGGCGGGACAAGAGCCCCGCTTCGTCCGGACTATGGCTTCCGAATGACATCCACCCTAGCCAAGCCGTCGTAAAATCGTTAACGCACGCAATCATTAAGCCACTTGGCCGATCCCTGTCGAAACCCTGCTTCGGGCATGGTAGAGGCTGCGCCAAACCGACCTGGAACCCGGTGCCCGGAACCCGTTCCGCACCCTTTGGACCACGAAATGACCGAAGCTGCCGCAACACGATCCGCCAGCGCCTCCGCCTCGGGGGCAGCCGCCTGGGCGGACACGCTGCTGGCGTCGTTCGCGCAGGCTGGTTACCTCAGGTCGGAGCCCGCGATCCTGCAACCGGCCGAGCCGTTCCTCGACCTCTCCGGCGAGGACATCCGCAAGAGCCTCTATCTGACCACCGATCCGACCGGCGAGGAACTGTGCCTGCGGCCCGACCTCACGATCCCGGTGGCGCGCGACTACCTCGCTTCGCCGCGCACCGGCCAGCCGGCGGGCTTCAGCTATCTCGGCGCCGTGTTCCGCTATCGCGACGGCGCGCCGAGCCAGTTCCTGCAGGCCGGCATCGAATCCTTCGGCCGGCAGGACCGCGCCGCCGCCGACGCCGAGATGCTGGCGCTGGCGCTGGAGGCGACTACGGCATTCGGGGTCAGCGATGTCGAGATCCGCACCGGCGACGTTGCGCTGTTCAACGCGCTGATCGATGCGCTCGAGCTCTACCCGGTGTGGCGGCGCCGCCTGATCAAGGATTTCAACCGCAAGGTTTCGCTAACCGACGACATCGAGCGGCTGACGCTGGCAACGGCGCCGGGCCGCAACGAATATGAGGGCGTGCTCGCCGCGCTGGCCGGCTCCGACCGCAAGGCGGCGCTGGCGCTCGTCACCGACCTCATGTCGATCGCCGGCACCACCAACGTCGGCGGCCGCACGGTCGCCGAGATCGCCGATCGCTTCCTCGAGCAATCGACGCTGAAGGCCGGCGCGCTGCCGCGCGACGCCGTCAACATCATCAAGCGCTTCCTGTCGATCGCGGGCGATCCCGACGATGCCGTGGCGCAGCTGCGCGCGCTGGCCGGCGATGCGAAGCTCGATCTCACCGCCGCGATCGACCAGCTCGAGAGCCGCGTCGGCTTCATGGCCGCGCGCGGCATCGACACCCACAACACGCGCTTCTCGACCTCGTTCGGCCGCGGCCTCGACTACTACACCGGCTTCGAATTCGAGGTGCATGCGCGGGGCAACGGTTCCGAGCCGCTGGTCGCCGGCGGCCGCTATGACGGGCTGATGTCGCAGCTCGGCGCGGCCAATCCGATTCCCGCGGTCGGCTTCTCGGTCTGGATCGAGGCGCTGACCAGGCATGGCAAGGCCGCCGCCCGCGGAGGTGCCGCATGAGCGCGCCATTCGTCGTCGCGGTTCCTTCAAAGGGCCGCCTGCAGGAAAACGCGGAAGGCTTCTTCGCCCGCGCCGGTCTCTCGCTGTCGAAGGCCGGCGGCGCGCGCGACTATCGCGGCACCATCGCCGGCGTCGACAATGTCGAGATCGCCTATCTGTCGGCGAGCGAGATCGCGGCCAACCTCGCGCGCGGCAGCGTGCATCTCGGCGTCACCGGCGAAGACCTGGTGCGCGAGAGCATTGCCGATGCCGACAAGCGCGTGCTGATGATCGACGGCCTCGGCTTCGGCCATGCCAATGTCGTGGTCGCGGTGCCGCAGGCCTGGATCGACGTCCGCACCATGGCCGATCTCGATGACGTCGCCTCCGGTTTCCGCGAGCAGCACAATCACCGCATGCGGGTGGCAACCAAATACATCAATCTGACGCGGGGCTTCTTCGCGCGCCACGGCGTCGGCGACTACCGCATCGTCGAGAGCGCCGGTGCCACCGAGGGTGCGCCCGCCGCCGGCACCGCCGAGCTGATCGTCGACATCACCACGACGGGCGCGACGCTCGCCGCCAACGGGCTGAAGGTGCTGGACGACGGCGTGATCCTGCGCAGCCAGGCCAACCTCGTCGCCTCGCGCGACGCCGACTGGTCGGACGGCGCCCGCGAGACCGCGCGCGTCATCCTCGACCACATCGCCGCGCGCGCCCGCGCCAGCAAATATCGCGAGGTCCGCACCCGCTTCGCCGGCTGCAACGACGCCCTGCTGACCGAGGCGCATAACCGCTTCGGCGTGGTCGCTCCGTTCGGCGGACCGACCTCGTCCGGCATGCTGACGCTGCACTGCCCGCCCGGCAAACTCTACGCGCTCGGCAGCTTCCTGCGCGACCACGGCGCCGATACGGTGTCGGTGGTGTCGCTCGACTACGTGTTCGACCGCGAGAACCCGCTGTTCGCCAAGCTTGCGGCCTTCCTGCGACAATGAGTCGACGCGGCCGTTCATGTTGGCGACAGCCGGCAGGCGGTACCATATTCTTTTATGGGATACTTCTGGAACCTGATCGATGATGCTGGGCTCTGACGTCTCCAGCCTGACCACCACAGCCAGGACCGCCGCCGCGCAGGGCCTGTCGATCGTCGTGCCCGTCTACAACGAGGCCGCCGGCCTTGTTGCGCTGCACGAACGGCTGATCAACCTCGCCAGGACGCTGCACGGCCGCTACGGCCTCGCCTGCGAGGTGGTCTATGTCGACGACGGCAGCAAGGACGAGACCTTGGCGATCGCGCGCGGCCTGCCCGCCGACACGCTCGATGTCCAGGTGGTGTCGCTGTCGCGCAATTTCGGCAAGGAGGCGGCGTTGATGGCCGGCCTCGACCATGCCCGCCGCGGCGCGGTGCTGTTCATGGACGGCGACGGCCAGCATCCGCCCACGCTGGTGGAGCGGCTGGTGGCGCACTGGATCGACGACGGCTACGACGTGGTCTACACTGCGAAGGCCAACCGCGACAATGAATCGGCGGCGCGGCGGCTCGCGGTGCGCGGCTTCTATGCGCTGATCAACTGGGGCGCGCGGCAGAAGATCCCCGAGGATGCCGGCGACTTCCGCTTGCTGTCGCCGCGCGCGGCCGCAGCGCTGCGGCAACTGCCGGAGCGCAACCGCTTCTTCAAGGGCCTCGCCAGCTGGATCGGCTTCAGGCAGATCCGCGTCGACTACGAGCCGGCGCCGCGCGCGCACGGCGTCACCACCTTCAATGCGGGGCGGCTGATCGGCCTGTCGATCGAGGGCCTGACCTCGTTCTCGGTGGCGCCGCTGCGCTTCGCCAGCCTGCTCGGCGTGCTGCTCGCCGGCGTCGCCTTCCTGTTCGGCCTCTCGATCCTCTGGGAGGTCTTTACCACCGGCAAGCAGGTCCCGGGCTATCCGTCGCTGGTGGTCGGCCTGATGACGATTGGCGGCGTGCAGCTCATCATGATCGGGATCGTCGGCGAATATATCGGCAAGATCCTGTCCGAGCTGAAGGCGCGGCCGATCTACTTCGTCGCCGAGCACACCGAGAAGCATGCCGACGGCAGCACGGCGCAAAGCGCGCCCGAGCGGACCGCCGCCGAATGAACGACGCAGCGCGCCGCATCTGGTTGTGCGCCGATGACTATGGCCTGAGCGACGGCGTCAACCGCGCGATTCGCGAGCTGATCGAACGCGGCCGCCTCAACGCGACGTCGGTCATGATGGTGACGCCGGCGATCGGCCGCGACGCGGTCGCCGCGCTGCAGGCCTCCGTGGCGAAAAGCCCGCGCTGCGCGATCGGCCTGCATGTGACGCTGACCGCGCCGTTCCGGCCGTTGACCCTGCATTACCGTCCGCTCGACGGCGACATGTTCATGCCGTTCCAGAAACTGCTGCGGGCAGGGCTGCTGCGGCG
Organism: Bradyrhizobium semiaridum; assembly: GCF_020329505.1. Lineage (GTDB taxonomy): Bacteria > Pseudomonadota > Alphaproteobacteria > Rhizobiales > Xanthobacteraceae > Bradyrhizobium > Bradyrhizobium semiaridum. Next base: position 35,917 of record NZ_JAGKJJ010000007.1, on the reverse strand, counting down.
GCTCGACGCCGAGCTGGTCCATGCCGAGGTGCTGGCGCAGCTCGATGTCTTCCATGACCTGTTCGGCCGCGCGCCCGATTTCGTCGATGGCCACCAGCACGCGCAGCTGTTCCCGCAGGTGCGCGACGGCTTTCTGCGCGCGGTGAAGGAGCGCGCGCCGGCCGCGTGGGTGCGCCAGGGTGGGCTCAACCTGCCGCTGGCGCAGCGCATCACCGGACCGAAATCGCTGGTGCTGGATGTGCTCAGCACGCAATTCCGTCACAAGGCGGCACGGCTCGGCCTGCGTTTCAATCCGACCTTCGCCGGCGCTTATGACTTCACCCGGAAGCCAGATTTCGGACCGCTGATGCAGCAGTTCCTGAAGGGCCTGCCGGAGGGCGGCCTCGTGATGTGCCATCCCGGTTTCGTCGATGACACGCTGAGACAGCTCGACGTGCTGACCACGCAGCGCGAGAAGGAATATGCCTATCTGGCGAGCGACGCCTTTAAGGATCTGCTCGCCCTGAACAATGTTACGCTGAGCTGAATTGGTTCAAATAATTCGTCCGGTCGTTTTGTCGCATAGATAAAATTTAATCCGCCCGCCCACTCCTTGCGCCACAAAGCCGGCCATACATGTCCGGCGCGCCGATTCGTGTCGACGCGATGGAGAACGCCATGACACCGCAAGAACGCCAACTGATCGACGATCTCTTCGACCGGCTCGCCAAGCTGGAGAATGCCCCGCGCGACAACGACGCCATGTCCGCGATCATGGACGGGCTGCGCAAGGCGCCGAATGCGGTCTACGCGCTGGTGCAGACGGCGCTGGTGCAGGACGAGGCGCTGAAGCGCGCCCACGACCGCATCCAGGAGCTGGAGGCCGCGGTGGGCCAGCCGCAGGCCGCGCAGCAAGGCGGCGGTTTCCTCGATTCGATGCGCGATGCGATCTTCGGACAGGGCCAGTCGCACGGCTCGGTGCCGCCGGTGCGCGCGCCCGATATGGGCCGTGATCCCGGTCGCGATCCTGGCGGCCGCCCGGTCTGGAACACGGGCGGGGCGATGCAGCAGGCGGGCGGCTATGGCCAGCCGCCTTACGGTCAGCAAGGACAGCCCTACGGCCAGCAATATGGCGCTCCGCAGCAACCCGCCTTCGGCGGCGGTGGCGGCTCGTTCCTCGGCACGGCTGCGGCGGCCGCGGCCGGCGTGGTCGGCGGCTCGATGCTGATGAGCAGCATCCGCGGCCTGATGGGCGGCGGCAGCCACCAGTCGCTGGCCGATGGCCTCGGCGGCGGTTCACGTCCGTGGGGCGGCGACCAGTCCTCGAGCGATCTGGCACGCGACGCCGGGATCGGCGACATCGGCTCGTCCGGCCGCGGCAGCGATCAGGGCTCGCGCTCCGGCCTGTTCGATCAGGCGTCGAATGATCGCAACAGCGACTACAACCGCAATGACGATTACAACAGCGATCACGACTCCGACGGCTTCAACAATGATGACGATGACGACGGCGGGTTCGACGACGGCGGCGACGACAGCAACTACGCGTAACGGCATCGCATGAACGACAAACGGCCGTTCGATGAGGGCGGCCGTTTTTGTTTGACCCGTAGCTCGGATGAAGCGCAGCGCAGTCCGCGGCAGATTTATCCGCAGTGAGACCGCTCCCGGATTGCGCTTCGCTCCATCCGGACTACAGAACTCGACATCCTCACATCACCACGACTTTGGCGCCGACATTGACGCGGCCGTAGAGGTCGATCACGTCCTCGTTGCGCATCCGGATGCAGCCGGAGGACACGTTGGTGCCGATGGTCCAGGGCTCGTTCGAGCCGTGGATGCGGTAGAGCGAGGAGCCCAGATACATCGCGCGCGCGCCGAGCGGATTGTCCGGGCCGCCCTCCATGTGCCGCGGCAGATCGGGGCGGCGCGCAAGCATTTCCGGCGGCGGGGTCCAGGCCGGCCACTCCTTCTTGGCCGAGATGGTCTTGACGCCGGCCCAGGTGAAGCCGGGCCGGCCGACGCCGATGCCGTAGCGCAGCGCGCGGCCGTCGCCCTGCACCAGATACAGGAACTTGTTCGGCGTATCGACCACGATGGTGCCGGCGCCTTCCTTGCCGTGATATTCGACTATCTGCTTCTCGTATTTCGGATCGAAGGCGCGCTCCCGCGGATCGACCACCGCATCTTCCTGCTGGCGCAGCATCTGCTGCTGCGGATCCATCGGCGGCAGCGACTGCCGGTAATAGCCCGGCTGCTGCTGATAGGCTGACGGGTTTTGCGGCGCGTAGCCCTGCGACGACGGCGCGTCGCCGAACAGGAACTCGATGAAGCCGCCGCCCATATTGGAGCGCTGCGGCTGCGCGTAGGCCGTGCGCATCGCCGGCTGCGGCGGCATTTGCGGCGCGTAGAGCACGGTGGGTTCGGGCGGCACCGCGGCGTCGATCGCCATGGCGTGATGGGGAATTGCGACGAGCGAAGAAGCGCCGGCAAGCAGCGCAAGCGTGGTTCTCTTGAACATCGACGTACTCTGTACTGGTTTCGTCGGAACGTGTTGCACGCGGGCGCCGACATGCGCCGTTGCACGTGGTCAATAAGCAATGAAAACCGCAGCGGTTTGGTAAACGCGGCGGCGGTTCGGATTCACCACATCGTCAATCGACGGTGGTTTTGCCGGACAGCGTTTATTTTACGTGAACGCGCCAGCGACATGGTTAATCGGCGGTGTGCAGCCGCCTGCACGACGCCAGCGCGAACTCTTGCCGCGTGAACCTGACGTTAAATCGGCTCCGTCTAGAACGATGCGGTTTTATGGGGCGGGAATGAAGATCATGTCAGTGAAGCGCAAGCGTTTTCGTGTCGAACAGGCCATTATGGACGAGCCGGCGATGCCGGAGGTGGAGGCATCCGGCGGCGGCGACATCGGCCCGATGCACCGCGAGATCATGGCCGAGCTGCGCTCGATCCGCGCCCAGATGGCCGCGACGCAGCCGCAGCGCGCGACCGATAGCGTCGACAGCGCGATCGCGCGCGAAGTCGCCGAGGCGCATGCGCTGCTCGAGACCTACCGCGCCCAGGTCGAACAATGCGAGAAGCTCAAGGTCGAGCTCGACCTGATCCACGACGCGATCAGCCGCACCAAGCGCGAGATCGCGGTCCTGCACGGCAAAAGCTTCAACGGCGAGGAGATGGCCAAGGTCAATGGCGAGCTCGGCGCCGTGGTCGGCGGCACCGAACAGGCCACCCAGCAGATCCTCGAGGCGACCGAGGCGATCGATCAGGCCGCGACCGCGCTGTCGAAGAACGTCACGCCCGACCAGCAGAAGCTGCTCAGCGAGGAGATCCAGGAGCGCGTGATCGCGATCTTCGAGGCCTGCAACTTCCAGGACCTCACCGGACAGCGCATCAGCAAGGTGATGCAGACGATGAAATTCATCGAGCAGCACATCAACGAGATGATGAACATCTGGGGCGGCGTCGACGCCATCAAGGCGCACACCCCGCCGATCGTCGACAATCGCGAAGGCGATGCGAAGCTGCTCAACGGCCCGAAGCTCGACGGCGACGCCGGCCACGCCTCGCAGGACGACATCGACGCGATGTTCAATTGAGAGCCTTGCAAGAGACGACAAACGCCGGCCTTCGGGCCGGCGTTTTTGTTGGTGAGGATCGCGGCATCCTTCCCTTCTCCCCTGTGGGAGAAGGTCGCGCGTAGCGCCGGATGAGGGGTATGTCTTCGCGTACTCAGAACGAAGAGATGGACTGGTGGAGAGATACCCCCCACCCGGATTGCACCTGGCGATGCAAATCCGGCCTCTCCCACAAGGGGAGAGGCGGACCGCCGATGCGGCAACAGTCGTGCCCGGAACACCCCCCGCCTACGCCCTCGGGGCGCAGCGGACGTAGACCATGTTGCCGTAGCGGACGCCGGCGTCCTTGTCGACGAAGCGGGTGATGAGGACGCGGCCGTCGAAGGAGATGATCTCGCGATCCTGCTCGCCGGGCGTGGGTCCAGGCGGGCCGATATAGTTCTTGCCGCTCGGCGAGCCCTTGAGGCGGAGTTCCTGCGGGGTCGCCTGGTCGGCGAGATGCATGATGACGCCGCCGTTCTGGCCGGCGCCGATCACGTAGGGCTGCTTGCATTGGTCGCGCGCGGCCTTTTCGGTGCGGGCCCGGTCGGCGGGATTCTGGAACGAGGCGAGACCCCAGCGGCCGACGATCTCGTCGGCGCGGATGGTCGCGGGCATCTCCGGCGCCACCCCCGGTTCGACCGGCGGCGGGGGCTCATTGGACGAAAACGACGGCAGGCTCATGCTGCTGCAGCCGCCCAGGAATATCGTCAGCGCCGGGACAGCCGCATAGCGTGCGACCAATCGCGCGTTGAGTGACCTGATCATGTGCATCCCCCGACTCTGGCCTCGGCCGCACCCTCCTGCAGCCAAGCGTAAAACGTTAGGCGGAGCAATGACGTCCGAAAAATGACGGCATCGCTACGATTTGGTTTCTGGTCCACCATCCTATATTGGCCTCACCAAGGCCTTAACCCCCTTTGCTTGACAGGACACGCGCCAAGCCATATTCCCGCGCGCAATTAGCACTCTAGCTCCATGATTGCTAAACGCGTCGGGCGTCCCGCCCGGCGCCGACTGGCCGGCACTTAGGCCGGTCCCGATGAACCGGACCTGAAACCGAGCCTCCAAGAGGACCTCAAAAAGAGGGAACGTCATGGCTAAATCCAACTTCCGCCCGCTGCACGACCGCGTCGTGGTCAAGCGTATCGATGCCGACGAGAAGACCAAGGGCGGCATCATCATTCCGGACACGGCCAAGGAAAAGCCCTCCCAGGGCGAAATCGTCGCCGTCGGCCCGGGCGGCCGCGACGAGGCCGGCAAGCTGATCCCGATCGACCTCAAGGTCGGCGACCGCGTGCTGTTCGGCAAATGGTCGGGCACCGAGGTCAAGCTCGACGGCCAGGAGCTCCTGATCATGAAGGAGTCCGACATCATGGGCGTGCTGACCTGACGCGATAATCTGAGGGCCGATAGCCCTCCACTGTCATGCCCGGGCAGAAGCGCGTCTTCGCGTTAGATGACCCGGGCATCCATCAATCTTCGGAAGAGTCGTACGCGGGCGATGGATCGCCGGGTCAAGCCCGGCGATGACGAATGCAGGAAACGGCGCTCTTTCCACTTATCCAGGAGTACATTCAATGGCTGCCAAGGACGTAAAATTCGCCGGAGACGCCCGCGAGCGCATGCTGCGCGGCGTCGACGTGCTCGCCAATGCCGTGAAGGTGACGCTCGGCCCCAAGGGCCGCAACGTCGTCATCGAGAAGAGTTTCGGCGCTCCGCGCATCACCAAGGACGGCGTCACCGTCGCCAAGGAGATCGAACTCGAGGACAAGTTCGAGAACATGGGCGCGCAGATGCTGCGCGAGGTCGCGTCCAAGACCAACGACACCGCCGGTGACGGCACCACCACCGCGACCGTGCTGGCTCAGGCGATCGTGCGCGAGGGCGGCAAGTCGGTCGCGGCCGGCATGAACCCGATGGACCTGAAGCGCGGCATCGACATTGCGGTCGCCGCCGTGGTCAAGGACATCGAGAAGCGCGCCAAGCCGGTCGCTTCCTCGTCAGAAGTCGCCCAGGTCGGCACCATCTCGGCCAACGGCGACGCGGCGATCGGCAAGATGATCGCGCAGGCGATGCAGAAGGTCGGCAACGAGGGCGTGATCACGGTCGAGGAGAACAAGTCGCTCGATACCGAGGTCGATATCGTCGAGGGCATGAAGTTCGATCGCGGCTATCTCAGCCCCTACTTCGTCACCAATGCCGAGAAGATGACCGCCGAGCTGGAGGATGCCTACATCCTCCTGCACGAGAAGAAGCTCTCCGGCCTGCAGGCGATGCTGCCGGTGCTGGAAGCCGTGGTGCAGTCCGGCCGTCCGCTGCTGATCCTCGCCGAGGACGTCGAGGGCGAGGCGCTGGCGACGCTGGTGGTCAACCGCCTGCGCGGCGGGCTCAAGGTCGCCGCCGTCAAGGCGCCGGGCTTCGGCGATCGCCGCAAGGCGATGCTCGAGGACATCGCGATCCTGACCGGCGGTCAGCTGATCTCCGACGATCTCGGCATGAAGCTCGAGAACGTCACGGTGAACATGCTCGGCCGCGCCGGCAAGATCGTGATCGACAAGGAGAACACCACGATCGTCAAGGGCGCCGGCAAGAAGAAGGACATCGACGCCCGCGTTGGCCAGATCAAGGCGCAGATCGAGGAGACCACTTCGGACTACGACCGCGAGAAGCTGCAGGAGCGGTTGGCGAAACTCGCCGGCGGCGTGGCCGTGATCAAGGTCGGCGGTGCCACCGAGATCGAGGTCAAGGAGAAGAAGGACCGTGTCGAGGATGCGCTGAACGCGACCCGCGCCGCGGTGCAGGAAGGCATCGTGCCCGGCGGCGGCGTCGCCCTGCTGCGCGCCAAGCGGGCGGTCGGCCGTCTCACCAACGACAATGCCGACGTCCAGGCCGGCATCAACATCGTGCTGAAGGCGCTGGAAGCCCCGGTTCGCCAGATCTCGGAGAACGCCGGGCTCGAGGGCTCGATCGTGGTCGGCAAGATCCTGGAAAACAAGTCCGAGACCTTCGGCTTCGACGCCCAGACCGAGGACTATGTCGACATGGTCGATAAGGGGATCATCGACCCCGCCAAGGTGGTGCGCACCGCGCTGCAGGACGCCTCCTCCGTGGCCGGCCTTTTGGTGACCACCGAGGCCATGGTCGCCGAACTGCCGAAGGACGCCGCGCCGGCGATGCCGGGCGGCGGCGGCATGGGCGGAATGGGCGGCTTCTGAGCCTTATTCAAGTATCCGCATGGGGATCGAAGGCCGCCTCCGGGCGGCCTTCTTTTTTGGCCGGCAAATCGTTCATTCCAGCTCCAGCAAGATGCTGGAGCTATGACGCCGCGCACCGGCGTCATTGCCGAGGAGCGCTAGCGACGAAGCAATCCATTCTTCCGTTTTGCGGCGCGGTGGATTGCTTCACTTCGCTGGCAATGACGCGGATGGGCCTCGGGCCCGCGCTCTACGCCACGCACACCCCCGGCACCGCGACCTTCTGGAACAGATGCGGCGCGGCCACTACGGACGCCGGATAGGCGCCGAGCTTGGCCCTGAACTCGGGATTGGCGAAGGCGGCGCGGAAGGCGGCTGTGGATTCCCAGACCGCGTAGTTCAGATAGGCCGGGCTGTCGCCAAGCGCGCGGTGCAGCTGGGTCGAGATGAAGCCCGGCTGCCGCTTCATGATCGCGGCGTCGTCCTGCCAGGCCTTGAGGAAGGCGTCCTCGTCGGCCGGATCGAGCGTGAACAGGTTGACGAGCACGACACCGGCGGCGTCGACCGCGAGCTGGCGGTTGATCGGGAATGCGGGGTCGAGGGGACGGATCTGCGCCATTGGTTGGCTCCGTACGATATGGTGCTATGATGTCATTTCGTGACGATGGATACATAGTAAATTGACATCATAATGTCAATGCCATCTTATGGTGACAAATGCCTCCGACCAAGCGAACCCCGGCGGGCGATGCCCTGAGCGGCCTCATCCTCGACCTGTTCCGCCTCAGCAGCCTGCTGTTCACCGCCGGCGACCGGCTGGTGGCAGGGCTCGGGCTGACCAGCGCCCGCTGGCAGATCCTCGGCGCCATCATCGCGGCCGAGCGCGCCCAGCCGGTCGCCTGGCTGGCGCGCGACCTGGGCGCCAACCGCCAGAACGTGCAGCGCATCGTCAACGACTTGGCGCGCGACGGCCTCGTCACATTCGAGACCAATCCGCATCACCGCCGCGCGCAACTCGTGGTGCTGACCGACAAGGGGCGTCACGCCTTCGAGGCCGCCATGCGCCTGCAATCGCCCTGGGTGAACGGCCTCGCCGACGGACTTTCGGTCAAGGACATCGAGACCATGCATCGGGTGATCAGCGCGCTGCGCGGCAAGCTGGAAAGCAGCGAGGAACCCGGCTAGGGCATGATCCGCAATCCCGTGAGCACGCTCGAACAACGAGCTAAACCCGAATTCATCACGCCTGCGCGCGCATGACGTAAAACATGCGATGCGCGCACAGCTGCCGCCTCCGGGCGGCCTTCTTTTTTGGCCAATGACACACAGGTTTGCTAGTTACGACGGAACCCGATTCTTCCCTCGAGGACTTCCTATGCGCGCGCTCCCGCTCCTGCTGCTCGGTTTCGCCGTCGCCTCGGCGCCTGCTCTCGCCCAGATGAAGCTCTCGCCGAAGGCTGCGCCCAGCGGCGGCCCGGAGACACGCTATTTCACCGCGATCGACGGCCTGATGGACGGCAATGCCGAAGTCGTGCTGAAGGAAACCCGTCAGGGCAAGACCGTCACCGCGGCCGTGCTCGACGTCTGCTATCCCGCGGAAAAAGGCTCCGACCGCAAGGACCGCTTCGTCGCCAACCTCACGGTCAGCGGCACCACCCTGTCGGGCACCACCCAGAGCATCGCCGACAAGCAGCCGGTCACCATCAAGCTGAACCGCAAGCAGACCGGCGACAGTTTTGAATTCCGCGGCCAGATCACGGTCGGCCAGACCGTGACCGAGGTCGCCTCCTCGGACAATTCCGATCTCAGCGAGAAGGAATTCACCGACAACCAGGCCACCGAAGACGGCATCACGCCGCAGCCGAAGGATTTCACCGACGTGTCGCCGGAAGCGATGGGCGTGCGGGTCAAGCTGGAATCGGCCGCCGACTTCCTCAAGAGCCTGAAGGGCGAGGCGGTCGAGGTCAGCACCTCCAGCCTCGCGGTGACCTGCGACGAGATGCGCTCCGGCGAGCAGACCATCAACCTCACCGTCGACCCGGAGCGCGCCTCCGCGCTGCTCGCCAAGGCGAAGGCGACGCCGGGCGTGACCGCCGCCGGCTGGACCAGCGGCGTGGTCGAGATGGATCGCACCATCCGCTTTGCCGCCGCCGATTGGGCCAGCGGCGAGAAGATCAACAAGGACAAGATCGCGAGCGCGATCTCCGGCGTGCTGGCCAGGACGCTGTCGGCCAAGCCGGCGTCCGCGACCTGGAACGCCAACACCGGCAAGCTGAAGCTGGTCCTGAAGCGGCCGAGCAAGACCTACCCGGCACTCGGCCTCACCACCAATCTTGAGATCACCGCGCTGGTCTCGCCCGAGAAGCCCGGCGCCAGCGATCGCCTGATCCTGTGGGTCTCGAGCCCGACAACCTCGACCACGGACGACAGCGCGGGACCGAAGCTGAACCTGTCGGAAGACACCGGCAGCGACGAGGAAGGCGGCGAGCCGATGGACGACAACGGCTCGATCGATGCGCTGCTCAAGGAGTTCAAGGGCCAGCGCTGGGACGCCGACAAGTCGGTGTGGCGCTGAGCCGATCCTGAGCCTCGCTTAGCCGTTCGACGTTCGCGCCCTCTCGCGCGCGTCGTCGATCCACCTCGCCTGTGAAGGAAAGAAAGGCGTGTCTACCAACGGTAGCTCAGCGTCGCGATCACCGTCTGCGGATCGCCGTAGCGGCAGCCGCCCGACGACACGCAGATGACGTAGCCGTTGTTGAACAGGTTCTTGACGTTGAGGCGCGCCTGAAAGCCGTTCAGCTCACGCGCGAGATATTTCAGATCGTAGCTCGCGACCAGGTCGGCCACCGTGTAGTCCGGAACGTTGAAGGCAACGCCGGGCAGATTGGTGTCACCGACATAGCGCACGCCGCCGCCGAAATTGAAGCCGTGCCAGCCGAGCGATCCGAAATCGTAGATGCCCCAGATCGAGGCCGTGTTGTACGGGACGAAAGCAAGGCGCTCGCCGAGCAAGGCCGTGTTGGTCGACCGCGTGGTGCGCGTATCGGTGTAGGTGTAGGAGGCGACCATCGCGAGCGGCCCGAACTCGGCCTTGGCCTCGAACTCGACGCCGCGCGAGGTGACTTCGCCTGACTGCACCGAATAGGTGATGTCGACCGGATCCGGCGTCAGCACGTTGGTCTGCCGGATCTCGAACGCCGCCGCGCTGATCAGCATGCGGCTGCCCGGGATCTGATAGTGCACGCCGGCCTCGACCGTCTCACCGCGCGAGGGCAGGAACTGGTTGTTGAGGCGGTCGGTGCCGAGGTTAGGCTGGAACGACTGGCTGAACGATGCGTAGGGCGCAAGACCGAAATCGGTGAGGTAGACGCCGCCGATGCGGCCGGTCCAGGCGTCGTCCTCCTGGACCGAGCGCGCATTGGTGCGCGAGATCAGCGTGTCGATATTGCTGAAATCCTTGCGGCCGCCGACCAGCAGCACGAGCTTGTCGTAGAGCTTGATCTGGTCTTGCGCGTAGAAGCCGAGCTGATCGCCTGTCGTCACCGAGCCGCGGTTGACGCTGCGATTGACCACGACCGGGCTGCCATAGACCGGATTGAAGATGTCGATAGGCGAGGCCGTGCCCTGATAGCGCGTGGAGTCCAGCACGCTGTGATAATAGTCGATGCCGGCGATCACGGTGTGCACGGCCGGGCCCCAGCCGAGCTTGGCCTCGACGGAGGAATCGACCGCGATGCCCTCGCCCTTCTCGATGCGGCTACTGACGTTGCGGTTACCGGTTCGGCCATCAGCGGCGATGCCGGTCAGCAGCAGATAGTCCCAATCGGTCTGCGAGGTGTAATAGCGAAAATTCTGCCGCAGCTTCACGGCATTGTTGAAGGCGTGCTCGAACTGATAACCGACGGTCCCGGCCTCGGGTAGGAGCCGACGCTCACATTGATCTCGCCGAACGTAGATCAATCGGTTGCAGCGGAGAAGTTGAACGCCTCTAAGTCTGAGTGTTGCTGGATGGTTGTTGCGCTCGTGACACAACATCTGTCCTGGCTGCGTAATATAGCCACAGATACAGCGGTATATTCGAGAATCGGGCTCACGTTGCAGCGCGATCCCCATGCACCTCGTTAGAGGCAATCTTGGAAGCGTTCCAAAAACCGGTGCGTCGGTCTTGCAGGGATGACGAAGGTACGGAGACGCACGACATCGCGCGACGCACTAAAGCGCGATGAGATTTGGTTGGATCATCATCGTGCTTTAGCTCTTTGTTTGAGCATGATCTTTTCGGAAAACCGCTTCGCGCTTTTCCGGATCCTGCTTTAGGCGGGAAAGATCAGGCACGTCGTCGTACCATGCGCGAGCAGCCGCCCCTGCGCGTCGGTGACCCTGCCTTCGGCGGTGCCGATGCGGCGGCCGCAATTGAGCACCACGCCCTCGGCCCGGATCGGACCGGTCTCAGGCGTGATCGGTCGGACCAGCGAGATCTTGAACTCGAGCGTGGTCTGGCTGGTGCCGGCGTCGAGCGTCGACTGCACCGCAAGCCCCATGCAGCTGTCGAGCAGCGTCGCGGTGAGGCCGCCATGCACGGTGCCCGCCGGATTGAGATGCGCGTCGGTCGGCAGCAGGGTGACGACGACGCGGCCGCGCTCGGCCTCGGCAACATCATAGCCCAGCGTGCGCGCGATCGTGTTGAGCGGCAGCGCACCGCTGGCGAGCCCCTGGACGAAAGCGAGGCCGCTCATTTGCCGTTTTTGTTCTTCGCTCACCGTACCGTAGGTCTTGGTCATTGCCGATCTCCATCGCGTGTGCGGCAAGGCTAGCGGGCACGGCTCCGGCCGACGACCCGATTTCCGGAAAGCGATGTCCGGACGCATCTCGGACTGGTCAGGCGCGAACGTGATCAGCGGCGACCGTCGGCCGGCGCCGAGGTCCCCCGTCAATCTACGGTGTGCGACCGAATGGCATGCTTTGCCGCAGTTCGGTCACCGAAAATTAAGGCTCGATTCAGTTTCCGGGATCATCATTCGCGCATCCGAACACCGGGTCACGCCATGCAAGACCGCGAGCCGACGAGTGCTGCGAGCATCTGGCCGACAGATCTGGCCGATGGCCGCGTGCCGGCCCGGCCGGCAGACCTGTGGGACGTCTCGAACGAGAATCACGACGCGGCGCTGCTGCTGCGGGAGCCGTTCGCCGACCGCATTGGCACCCTGGTGCTGGCGGCAACCGCACTGGCGGCAAGCTTCGTGCTGGGATGGGCCGGCAGCCAATACTGGCACGAGTTTGCAGGCGCATCCGGCGCCGGCCAGGTCATGGCCCAGAAGGAGGCGCCGCCTCGCGTCGCGGAAACGAAGACAAGAAGCGAGGGCGCGCGACGCTCCGCATCCAATTCCGAGCCCGCTGTGACCGGCAGCATTCCCAAGGCCGTCACGCCCAGTCCACGGCCGCTGACGCTGGGCGCTGCACCCACCACCCTGAATGCGCAAGCCGCAGCGCTGGCCGCCAGGCCGCCGCAAGCGGCGGCGCCGGAGACGCGGCCGACCACGATTCCCGGATGGTCGGTGGTCGAGGTCCGGGACGGCACCGCCGTGCTGGAAGGACCCGATGGCGTGCGGATGGCCGCACGTGGCGACGTCGTTCCCGGGCTCGGGCGAGTCGATTCCATCGTTCGCTGGGGCAATCGCTGGATCGTCGCCACCGCAAACGGATTGGTTGCAACGCCCTGAACGCCGCGGCGACGCCTCAGTTGCTGTTGATCTGGAAGCGCAACGGCTTGCCGCCGAGCAGCGTGACGAAATCGCCTTCCCGCCGCCAAGTCGTCGCACTGCCGAGCGCGGCGAGCAGATCGCTGTCGGCCTGCGCACGATCCGGCGGGCAGGACCGGTTCTCCATCGCGCCGGGGACGAAGATGATGGTGTTGCCGGCGACCGAGAACTGGCCGCGGCCGCCATTGCACCAGAGTTCAAGCGACACCTCGCCATTGTCGCCGATCTCGAGCGAGGGAATCCGCTTCGAGCCGGGCATCCTTGCTGCGTCCAGCGTCATCAGGAAGCCGAACGGAAACTCATCCTGGGCGTAGGCCGGGACCGCTCCCAGCAGCATGCCCGGCAGCGCAAACAGCACGGCGGCGCTCCGCAAAATCCATCCGATCGACATCATGTCATCCCCCGACATCGCAGCCTGAGGGCCGCGTTGTATTGGACGCGGTCGCGCTTAGCCAGTTCGGCCGCAGGCAAACGGTCCAAAAAGAAAATCCCCGCGAGCGGCGGCTCGCGGGGATCGTTGTGCCGGGGTGACGCGTCTATTTCAGGACCATCTCGGTGAACGGATAAACATAGGCCTGCAGGGTCACGAACAGACCGACCAAGCACGCCAGTACGATCGAGTGCAGGAACACGTAGCGCAGGATCGAGCCTTCGTGGCCGTACCAGTTGGTCGCGGTCGAGGCGACCACGATCGATTGCGCGTCGATCATCTTGCCCATCACGCCGCCGGACGAGTTCGCCGCCGCCATCAGGACCGGCGACAGGCCGAGCTGCTCGGAGGTGATCTTCTGCAGGTTGCCGAACAGCACGTTCGACGCCGTGTCCGATCCGGTCAGCGCGACGCCGAGCCAGCCGAGCAATGTGCCGAAGAAGGGATACAGCACGCCCGTCGCCGCGAAGGCGAGGCCGAGCGTGGCGTCGACGCCGGACAGCCGGGTCAGCGTGCCGATCGCCAGCATCGCCGAGATCGTGATCAGCGAGATCGCGCACAGGCGGATGGTGCGGCCATACTCGGCGATCAGCTTGAGCGGCGAGAAGCCCATCAACAGACCCGAGATGATCGCAGCGATCAGCATGCCGGTGCCGGTGAACGACAGATAGGTGAAGCCGAACACGGCGGCTTCCGGCGTTGGCTTGGCGGCCACCGGCGGCACTTTCATGATCAGCTTGTCGAGCTCGGGAACCGGGTAGTTCCAAACGAAGTTGGCGTTGGCCCAGGTCTTGAACGCACCGTTGCCCCAGATCAGCATCAGGATGCAGACGATGATCCACGGCAGCAGCGCGCTCCACAATTCGCCCTGCGTCAGCGGCGTCTTGTCGAGCGGCTGGGCCGCCGCCATCGTCGCGGCCGATTCATCGCGGCCACGCAGCGCCGGCGACAGCCAGAGCTGGCGCGGCTGCCAGACCTTGAGGAACAGGATCAGGGCGCCCATCGAGATCAGCGAGGCGCCGATATCGACGATCCAGGGATTGATGTAGTTCGAGATCACATATTGCGGGATCGCAAAGGAAACGCCGGTGACCAGGATTGCCGGCCAGACCTCCTTCATGCCGCGCCAGCCGGCGAAGGCCCACACCACCCAGAACGGCACGATCAGCGAGAACACCGGCAATTGCCGGCCGACCATCGCGCCGAGGATGTAGGGATCGAGGCCGGTCACCGAGGCGAGTCCCTGGATCGGCGTGCCGAGCGCGCCATAGGCGACCGGCGCCGTGTTGGCGATCAGCGACAGGCCGGAGGCGGCGAGCGGCGAGAAGCCGAGCCCAATCAGCACCGCGCCGGTGATCGCAACTGGCGTGCCGAAGCCCGAGGCGCCTTCGAAGAACGCGCCGAACGAGAACGCGATCAGCAGCAGTTGCAGGCGGCGATCTTCGGTGACGCCGCCGACCGCGCGCTTGAGCAGCTCGAACTTCCCGCACCTCACCGTGACCTGGTAGAGGAAGATGACGTTGAGCACGATCCAACCGATCGGGAAGAAGCCGGTCACGATGCCGAGGATCGATGCGCGGATCGACATGCCGGCCGGCATCGTGAACACGAAGATCGTGATCAAGTTGGTCACGATCACGGCGATGATGGCGGCGATGTGCGCCTTCACCTTGCCGCTGGCGATCAGCACCAGCAGCGTGACCACGGGAATGGCGGCCGCGATCGTCGATAGCGCGGCATTGCCCAACGGATTGTAGATTTGATTCCAGGTGTTCATCTCGGGATACCCCCTATTTCTTATGCAGCGCCCGGCCTGCGGGTGCAGGCAGGAGCGACTGGTGCGATCCGCGGGAGTTCGTCGTGTATGGTTGAGCCCGGCTCGCAGATGGACGATCGTTAAGGATCGCTCACATCCTCGCGAAATTCGAAGGTCCCCCGCCCCTCGCCGTTGTCGACATGCTAGAGTTGACATCAACACCGGGACAAGCCAACGCTTGCATGCCAGTTCTACGACTTTAGTCGTATGATAGTTTGATTGTCCCGATTCTTCAGGCCTTTACCGGCCATTCCCCGGAGACGATAATCTGTGAACAACATCCGCTCGACGCTCGCGATCGTATGGCGCATCGCCTCCCCCTATTTCAGATCCGAGGACAAATGGGCCGGCCGCGGCCTGCTCGGCGCGGTGATGTCGATCGAGCTGTTGCTGGTCGCAAACGACGTGCTGGTCAACCAGTGGCGCAACCGCTGGTACACGGCGCTGCAGAACAAGGACTGGGACACGTTCAAATACGAGACGTGGGTGTTTTGCGGACTGGCTGCGGTGTCGGTCGTGCTCGGCGTCTACCAGCTCTATCTCAATCAATGGCTCCAGATCCGCTGGCGCAACTGGCTGACCAACAAGTATCTCGGGGAATGGATTCACGGCGCCAACCACTATCGCATGCAACTGGCCGGCGACGCGGCCGATAACCCCGACCAGCGCATCACCGACGACGTCAAGCAGTTCGTCAGCCAGACGCTGGCGATCGGCATCGGGCTGCTCAGCTCGATCGTGACGCTCGCCTCGTTCGTGGTGATCCTGTGGGGCCTTTCGGCGGTGCTGCCGCTGCTGCTGTTCGGCAGCGACGTCTCGTTTCCGGGCTACCTCGTATGGGGCGCGCTGGTCTACGCCATCTTCGGCACCATGCTGACGCAGTGGATCGGCTCGCCGCTGGTCAACCTCGATTTCCATCAGCAGCGGCTCGAAGCGGATTTCCGTTTCAACCTGGTGCGGGTGCGCGAGAACTCCGAGCAGATCGCGCTGCTCAAGGGCGAAGGCGCCGAGCGCGGGCGGCTGTCCGAGCGCTTCAACCGCGTGGTCGGCAACTGGTACGGCATCATGAGCCGCACCAAGCGGTTGACCGCGTTCACGCAGAGCTATGCGCAGGCCTCGGTGATCTTTCCCTTCGTGCTGGCGGGGCCGGCCTATTTCGTCAGCAAGACGGTGCAGCTCGGCGCCCTGATCCAGATCGCCGAGGCGTTCGGCAAGGTGCAGGACGCGCTGTCCTTCTTCGTGACCGCCTACCGCACCTTGGCCGATTGGCGCGCCACCGTCGCCCGTCTCGACGGCTTCGAGCAGTCGATCGGCAGTGCCGAACAGCTGGCTGACGATCCGGACTCGATCCACAGCAAGCCCGCGCCGGGCGGTCAGATCGCGCTGCCACAGCTGCTTGTCACGCTGCCGAACGGCACGCCGCTGGTCTCGGCCAGCCATTTCAGCTTCCGTCCCGGCGAGCGGGCACTGGTCACCGGCCCGTCCGGCGCCGGCAAGTCGACGCTGTTCCGCGCCGTGGCCGGGATCTGGCCCTACGGTCACGGTGCGATCGAGATCCCGCGCGACGCAACGCTGATGATGCTGCCGCAGCGCCCGTATCTGCCGATCGGGCCGCTGCATGACGCGGTGGTCTATCCCGGCGAAGCCGCGAAGTTCGATGCCAAGCAGGTCCGCGACACGCTGAACGCGGTCGGACTGCCGCAGCTCGCCGCGCGGCTCGACGAGGAGGCGCACTGGAACCGGATGCTGTCACTCGGCGAGCAGCAGCGGCTCGGCATCGCGCGCGCGCTGCTGCATGCGCCGCAATTCCTCTTCCTGGACGAGGCGACCGCCTCGCTCGACGAGCCGTCGGAGGCGGCGCTTTACCGGCTGATCGGCGAGAAGTTGCCCGACACGACGGTGGTCTCGATCGGCCACCGCTCGACGCTCGAAGCCTTCCATCAGCGCAACATCAGGCTGGTCCGCGAAGGCGACCGCTTCACCCTGCACGATGCCGCCAAGGTCGTCGCGTCGTGAGCGCAGGAATCACCGCGGCCACGGCCGGCGGCTGACCCAGCGATGCCAGGCATAGGCAAAAGCGGCAAGCAGCAACGCACCGGCCAGCACCGGCGCGAGCAGGAATGACCACGGCAGATTGCCGGAGACGATCAGCAGCGGACTGATTCCGGCCGGCGGGTGGAAGGTGGCGGTCAAGACCATCGCGAGGATCGCAATGCCGACCGCGGCGGCGGCCGCCCAAGCCTGCGGCCCGGTCAGCCAGAGCACGGCAAAGCCGGCCAGCGCCGACACCAAATGCCCGCCGATCAGGGCGCGCGGTTGCGCGGGTTCGGCCTCGGGCGAACCCACCACCAGCACGATGGAGGTCACGAACGGGATCACCGCGAGCGGATAGCCCGCCGCGTGCGCAAACCATTCCATCACCGCGATCGCGATTGCGCCGCCAAGTCCCGCCACCGCTCCTGCGGCCAGCGCGCGCCGCCCGCCAGAGGGCAATGCCCGCCAATCCGGTTTCATCCGCATCCCGCAAAAGAAAGGGGCGGCAGATTGCTCTGCCGCCCCCACGATCTCTCCGGAAGGAGAAATTACTTCAGGTTGGACGCCGCGGTCAGATCGACCGAGAGCTTGGCGATACCCGCCGCGCCGCACCAGTTGGAGCCGAGGCCAGACGGGTTGATCGGAGTGACGTTGGTGGTTCCGCCGGCGGTGTAGTCGCTGGTGAAGGCGTTGCAATCACCCTTCGACATATCCGTGTCGGAGTAGCGCAGATCCAGCGTGAACACCTTGTAGGTGAAGCCGATGCCGATGTTCCAGGTGTTGTAGTCGGCGTACTTGATGCCGCCCGGGAACGCCGGAACGCCGTAGAAGCTGTCCGAGGTGCCGAACCACTGCCGGCCGAACTCACCCGACACATACATGCCGACGCCGCTGGAGAAGGTGGGCGCGGTGTACTTGCCGATGATCGAGGTGTAGTTGCCCCAGGCGCCGGTGTTGAGGAAGTTCGGCGAGTAGTACTCGTTCAGCGTGAACGCCCAGTTGTCGTTGATGGTGTAGGTGACCTTGCCGTAGACTTCGAAGAAGCTGACGTCCTTCTTCATCACGTTGAGGTTGGTCAGGGTGTTGGCGATGCAGTCCGCGCTCAGCGCCTTGCCCGAGAAGTCGGTCACTGCGCCGCCGCCGTAGTAGCAGGTGCCGCCCGGATACAGATAACCCCAGACGCCGATGTCGAAGGCGAACGCGCCGAAGGTCGGGCGGATACCGCCGTAGACGTCGATTTCGGCCGCGGCGCGGTTAGGGAACGAGATGCTCTCGCCGGCGACGCCGACATAGAGCTGCAGGTCTTTGTTGACGTTGTAGCGCGGCTCGAAATAGGCGCTGACCGACGGATTGTGGTTGGACTGGGTAACACCGCGGAAGATGTAGTCGCTCATGATGCCGGCGCCGAAGGCGACGTCCCAGGGATCGAACGGTGCCGGCGGCGGCGCCTTGACGGCCTTCACCGCCATGTCAGCTGCCATCGCCGAACTCGAGATCATTGCTAGCGCCGTTGCTAACAAAGCCAGTTTCTTCATGACGATCCCCATCTACTGTCCAGACAGCCCAATTCCGGAGGCCCCCCAGGGCGCGCGACAACGGACTGCAACCAAATCGCGTGTGGCCAATCTGAAACGCGCCCTCATTCCGGAGAAGCCAAAAAGACAAGCATGTGCTGACTTTTTGGGCATTCCAGCCATATTGCCGCATGTTGGTCGGCGGGTGTTGCTTTGACACAACAACTTCGGGCCTCCCGTAGCGGTTGAAAGAGGCTGCATCCGCCAATCTGTGGCCTTTTGGGCCTGACACGAGTCGAACCGCCCGAAGGGAATCAGAGGCCGGCCAACACGGAAAAGGCCGCAGCGGCTTCCGCTGCGGCCTTGGCCATGTGATCCAGATGCCCGGGGGCACCCGACGCTTCAACCCAATCTCATCGCGCTTTAGTGGTGCTCGCCGCTGTCGGCCGCGGTACCGGCGACCCAGCCCGGGGCCGGTTCGTGGCTCGGCGTGGCCCAGCTCGGAGCCGGCTGCGGCTCGGGCTCCGGTGTCGGCGGTAGAGCGACCGGCTTGGTCGCGGCGGCCTTTTTCGGAGCGCTCTTCTTGGCGGCCTTCGGTGCAGCCTTCTTCGCCGCGGCTTTCTTGGGGGCAGCCTTCTTGGCCGCTTTCTTCGCTGACTTCTTGGCAGCCTTCTTCGCCGAGGTCTTTGCGGACTTCTTCGCAGCCTTCTTGGCTGACTTCTTGGCCGACTTCGTCTTGGCCGCTACCGCCTTCTTGGCCTTTTTGGCCTTCTTGCTTTTCTTCGCCTTCTTCGACTTCGCCATCATAGTCCTCCTGTTGCCGCTGATGTGAGGCCGCCGGGCGCATTGAAGTGATCGCTTGCCGGACAGCGAACGCGCCTCGCGAGAAGCATCACCCGCTTCGCTTGTCGGACATGATCCCCTGCGCAAACGCGTGGTGTCTGTCGCGGAGGAGCGCCGGATCCTGACGTTGCGCCAGTGCAAGCCTCCAGGTCCGGATCATGCTCGAGTGGCAGTCGATCAATTCAATCCTGGCCGGGGGCCTCCTGTCGCCCAATCGAGAAGCTCAATCGTGTGCACCACAGGAACTGACGTGCCGCCGGCAATTTGAACCATGCAGCCAATATTGCCCGCAGCGATCATGTCCGGTTTGACAAGCGCAATATTGGCGACCTTGCGATCGCGCAATCTGCTCGCAATGTCGGGCTGGAGAATGTTGTAGGTGCCCGCCGAACCGCAACACAAATGGCTCTCGGGCACATCTTTCACCACGAATCCATTCTTGGAAAGCAATTCTTTCGGAAGTTGACTTATTTTCTGTCCATGCTGCAGCGAACAAGCCGAGTGATAGGCGACGGTGACGTCGTCGGTTAGTGTCGAAGGCGCAAGCTCGAGGTCGCCGAGATACTCGGTGATATCCTTTGCCAGTGCGGAGATTCGCTTGGCCGGCTCCGCGAACGCAGTGTCCTCACGCAGCAGGTAGCCGTAGTCCTTGACGACCGTGCCGCAGCCCGAGGTCGTCACCAGGATGGCATCGAGCCCGCCGCGGTCCGCTTCGCTTTGCCACACCGTGATGTTGGCCCGCGCCCGCGCGAGCGCGTCGCCGTCCTGGCCCATGTGATGGGTCAGCGCGCCGCAGCACTGCTCGTCCTTGACCAGCACCACCTCGATGCCGTGCCGGGTCAGCACATTGATCGCGGCTTGGTTGATGCGCGGCGCCAGCACCTGCTGGGCACAGCCCTGCAGCAGCGCGACCCGGCCACGCCGCCGGCCGAGCGGGGCGAACACGGTTCCCGGCGCGGGACCCGGCTTCGGCAGGCCGCGCGGCGCCAGCGCCAGCATCGCCTTGATCCGCCGCAGCAGAGCCGGGCTTGCAGCACCGACCGAGGGGGTCGGCAGCAGCGCCGCGAACGGCCGGGCGAGGGAGGCGAGGATCATGCTGATCCGGAACATGCCCGGCCGCGGCAGCACGAAAGCCAGCACCGAGCGCAACAGCCGTTCGCTCAAGGGGCGCGTGTAATCCCGCTCAATGCGCACCCGGGCCTGGTCAACGAGGTGCATGTAGTTCACGCCCGATGGGCAGGTGGTCATGCAGGCAAGGCACGACAGGCAGCGGTCGATATGCTTGACCACGTCAGCCGTCGGTGCCTTGTCCTTCTCCAGCATCTCCTTGATCAGATAGATGCGGCCACGCGGGCTATCGAGCTCGTCGCCGAGCAGGACATAGGTCGGACAGGTCGCTGTGCAGAAGCCGC
This sequence comes from Bradyrhizobium semiaridum, assembly GCF_020329505.1. GTDB lineage: Bacteria > Pseudomonadota > Alphaproteobacteria > Rhizobiales > Xanthobacteraceae > Bradyrhizobium > Bradyrhizobium semiaridum. Next base: position 15,304 of record NZ_JAGKJJ010000007.1, on the reverse strand, counting down.
AATGCACGCAGGCGCGCAGGATCTTGTCCGCTTCCTTGGTGTCGGGATCGGCGAGCTGCGCCAGCGTGAACTCGGTCTTCATGCGGCTCCGCCTCGCTTCATCCGACCGCGGTTGAGGATCGACTTCGGGTCGAAGCTCGCCCGCACGCGCTCGCCGAGCGCGGCCAGCCCGGCCGGCTGCGGCTGGAACACGTCGACATTGCGGCGCACCTCCTCGGTGGCGCGGATCAGGTTGGCGTGGCCGCCGATCGCCTCGACCTGCCTGCGGACCAGCACGGCCGCCGCGTCGGCACTCGGCGGCACCGCGGCCCAGATCAGCCCGCCGCCCCAGTCGTAGATCACCTCGCCACCGCTCTCGCGCGCCAGCGCCTGGCCGAGCGCGCCGCCCACGGCCGGGGGGCAGACGATGCGCCATACCGGCGACGCTCCGAGCGCGCCGTTCGCGGCGAAGGGCTTGACGTCGCGCAACGCGCTCCAGGCCGCCGCCGAGGCGCCGTCGGCGAGGCTCTCGACCGTCCCATATGAGGACAGCGCCTGGCTCAACGAGCCGGCCCGGTGCGCCACCGAGGCCGCGATGCCCTCGAGCCGCACCAGCGTGACCGACTGCCCGGCGTCGGCGAGCGAGGCGAACGGCTCCGCCCCGAACCGCAACGCGGAGCCCGGCAGATGCGCCGCGCCCGAGACGTCGTAGGGCGAGCCGAGCGCCGCCGTCATCGCCTTGTTGGCGGTGACGTCGTCGAGGGAACGCAGCAGCAGTGTCCGCTCGCTTTCCGGCTTCGGCATCACCTTGATCGTCACCTCGGTCATGACCGCGAGCGTGCCCCAGGAGCCCGTGAGCAGCTTGCAGAGGTCGTAACCGGTGACGTTCTTCACCACCCGCCCGCCGGTCTTGAAACTGTCGCCGAACCCGGACACCGCATGCGCCCCGAGCAGGTGATCGCGGGCGCCGCCGGCCTTGATGCGGCGCGGACCCGCGAGGCCTGCGCCGATCATGCCGCCGATGGTACCGCACGCCGCGGTGCCCAGCAGCACCGAGGTGTCGACCGGCTCGAAGGCGAATTGCTGGTTCTTGGCGTCGATCAGCGACTGCACGTCGGCGAGCGGCGCCCCGGCCTGAACCGTGATGATCAGCTCGCTCGGCTCATAGGACGCGACGGCGTTCAGCGCCGAGACATCGAGCACCGCATTGGTCACCATCGGGTGGCCGATGGCGCGTTTCGAACCGTGGCCGATGATTTCGAGCGGCTGCTCGCCGGCGACAGCCGCGCGCACCACCTCCTCGACATCCTTGGCGTCTCTGACCTTGAGCGTATCCACGCGCTAGCGGGTATCGAAATTCGGCTCCGAAATCAAATGCGCGCGCCGAAAATTGTCCTGAACGCGGCGAGCCCCGCCGCGGTGATCTCGACGGAACGGCCCTGCGGGTGGCGGCGGATCCAGTCACGCTGGAACGCGAGGTCGGCGATCGCAGCCCCTGCCCGCCCGGCGAGATGCGGCCGCCGCTCGCTCCAGTCGAGACAGGATCGACACAACAGCCGGCGGCTGCGCGCCGGCGAACGCAGGTCGATGCCAAGATCACCGAGGAACGCCATACCGGCGGCGGTCAGTTCGCCGGCCTCACGATCCAGATGGAGCTGGCCGCGCTCGCGCATCGCCTCGGCGACGGCAACGCCGAGCTCGCCGGCCAGGTGGTCGTAGCAGGTCCGGGCCCTGCGCATCTCTGCGTCGATCCGCGGCGCCGGCCGAAGCGGCTGAGGATCGATCGCGGCGACCGTCATCATGCCTTCGAGCATCTGCGCCACCAGCGGGGTGGCCAGCCGGTAGAGCCGGCGCGGACCGCGCCGCTCGACCTTGAGCAGCGCGCGCTCGACCAGCCGCGCCAGATGCCAGCTCGCCGTCTGCGGCGTGACGCCGGCGATGCGCGCCAGTTCGCTCGCGGCCTGCGGACGGCCGTCCATCAGCCGCGTCAGAATGCCGGCGCGGCCGGGATCGGCAATCAAGGCGGCAAGGTCGGCAAGCTCGGGGGCGATGATCTGCATGGCTGCTCCGGCGGTTCGGAACACGAACCTGTCGCACGATCTTCATCTGCAACGCTTCGATTGCAGTCGAAGTGTTCACGACATCGACACTTCGATCACCAACGAACCCGGCACGCGGACCGATCACCTATGTCCTGCATTGCGGTTCGGCACCGCGACACAATCGGAGACGATCATGCAGCGTTCGCAAGTCGAAATCGCCACGACGTCCAACCGGCGATCGGCCATCGGCAGATTCGCAGCGATCTTGGCGATCGCCAGCGTCTCACCTTGGGCCGTGTCCCAATCCCGATCAGAGTCAAGCGACGGAGGAAGACCGATGAAGCACTATGCGATGAGCACGAGAACCATCAGCGATGCGATCAACACCGGCGGCCTGCTGGTGGTGGCGCAATGGGAGGCGAAGGAAGGACAGGCCGACAGGATCGCGGAAATCCTCGACCGCTTCCTGCCCGAGGCGCAGAAGGATCCCGGCACCAAGCTGTTCCTGATCGGCCGCGGCAAGGACAACCCGGCGCAGTTCCTGTTCTACGAGCTGTTCCAGGACGAGGCCGCATTCAAGGCGCATCAGGACAGTGCGTACTTCAAGACCTACATCGCGGAGCAGGCGCTGCCGCTGCTCGCCAAGCGCGAGCGCGCGCAATACGCGCTGCTGTAGGCTTCACGAGGGAGGGTCTGCACCGCGGCCCTCCCTGCCGCAGCTCGGCTAAGGCGCGATTGGTTAGGCTGATCGTGATCGCGCCTTAGCTGCTTGTTTGAGCATGATCTTTTCGGAAAACCGCTTCACACTTTTCCGGGATCATGCTCTAGAACCGCGGAATATCCGGGAACGCCAGCTTGCCCGCATGTACATGCACCCGGCCAAGCTCGGCGCAGCGGTGCAAGGTCGGAAACACTTTTCCGGGGTTGAGCAAGCCCTGGGCGTCGAAGGCGCATTTCAGCCGCTGCTGCTGATTGAGATCGATCTCGGAAAACATCTCCGGCATCAGGTCGCGCTTCTCGATGCCGACGCCATGCTCGCCGGTCAGCACGCCGCCGAGCTCGACGCAGCAGCGCAATATGTCGGCGCCGAACGCCTCCGCCTTCTCGATCTCGCCAGGCTTGTTGGCGTCATAGAGGATCAGCGGGTGCAGATTGCCGTCGCCGGCGTGGAACACGTTGGCGACGCCGAGGCCGTATTTCTCCGACAGCTCGCGGATTCGCGCCAGCGCCTTCGGCAGCGCGCCGCGCGGGATGGTGCCGTCCATGCAGAGGTAGTCCGGCGAGATGCGGCCGACCGCCGGGAACGCCGCCTTGCGGCCGGCCCAGAACAGATTGCGCTCGGCCTCCGAGGTCGAGATCTGCAGCGTCACCGAGCCGCAACCCTTGGCGATGTCCTCCACCCTTGTGATCAATTCGTCGACCTCGATCGACGGGCCGTCGAGCTCGATGATCAAGAGCGCCTCGACGTCGAGCGGATAGCCGGCATGGACGAAGGCTTCCGCGGCATGGATCGCGGGCTTGTCCATCATCTCCATGCCGCCCGGGATGATGCCGGCGCCGATGATCTGCGCCACGCATTCGCCGGCCGCCTCGACCTCGGCGAAGCCGACCATCAGCGCCCGCGCCGTCTCCGGCTTCTGCAGGATGCGCACCGTGATCTCGGTGATGACGCCGAGCAGGCCCTCCGAGCCGGTGATGATCCCCATCAGGTCGTAGCCGGCATTCTCCGCCGCCTTGCCGCCGATGCGCAGGATTTCGCCGTTCATCAGCACGATCTCGCAGCCGAGCACGTTGTTGGTGGTCATGCCGTATTTCAGGCAGTGCACACCGCCGGAATTCTCCGCGACGTTGCCGCCAATCGAGCAGGCGATCTGCGACGACGGATCGGGCGCGTAATAAAAGCCGGCATGGGCGACCGCCTGGCTGATGGCGAGGTTGGTGACGCCGGGCTCGGTGACGACAACGCGGTTCTCGAAGTCGATCTCGCGAATCCGCTTGAACTTGCCGAGGCCAAGCAGCACGCCGTCGACGAGCGGCAGCGCGCCGCCCGACAGCGAGGTGCCGGAGCCGCGCGGCACCACCTTGATGCCCTGCGCCTGGCAGTATTTCAGGACCTTTGCCACCTGCTCGGTGGTATCGGGCAGCACCACGACCATCGGCGGCTGCCGGTACGCGGTCAGCCCGTCGGATTCATAGGCCAGCATTTCGGCGGCGCTGTCGATCACGCCCTCGCCAGGGACGATGGCGCGCAAGGCTGCCACGATTTCGCCGCGGCGATCGAGGACGGCCTGGTCGGCCGCCGGCATCATGATGGACATCGCTTGTTCCTTCGGGACCTTCTCGGGCCTGCCCGAGACTTGCTTTGCGCGCCTCGTCCTGCCTGCCGATTTGTTACGACAATTCAACCACGTCCGCACCCTGTTTCGACGGATCGGCCGAAGGTCGGTCTTGCCCGCGCCCGGAAGGGCGAGTTCGCTCTGAGACAAGCAGGCCGTCATGAAAGCTGTCAAAGTTTCGTGGCTTGTCCTGCCCAAGCCGGACATGCCACAAACGATCACTTACCTCCCGGGACGAAACGAAGAGCACCCCATGAATCTAATGACCTTGAGCGCGCTGGCGGTCGTCACATCGCTGGCTTTCGCATCCTCCGCGCTGGCCCAGGATGCGGCCGCCGGCAAGACCTCGTTCAACAAGTGCCTCGCCTGCCATGCGATCGGCGAAGGCGCCAAGAACAAGGTCGGCCCCGAGCTCAACGGCCTCGACGGCCGCCATTCCGGCACTGCGCCGGACTACAATTACTCGGACGCCAACAAGAACTCCGGCATCACCTGGAACAAGGCAACCTTCCTCGAATACATCAAGGACCCGAAGGCCAAGATCCCCGGCACCAAGATGGCATTCGCCGGCATCAAGAACGAGACCGAGGCCAACAACCTCTGGACCTACATCTCTTCGTTCGACAAGGACGGCAAGCAGAAGCAGTAGCGTGACCCGAGATCCGCCCTGGCAAGAATGTCAGGGCGGATTTTGCTGTGCGCTCAGCGCGGCAGCAGGTTGGTCTTGGCCAGATCGATCACCTCGTCGCCGCGGCCGCTCATCACGGCGCGCAGCACCCACAGGCTGAACCCCTTGACCTGCTCCAGCGTAATGGTCGGCGGCATCGACAATTCCTGCGTCGCGGTGACGACGTCGAGCACCGCCGGACCGTTGTGCGCGAAGACGTCGCGGATCGCGCCCTCGAGCTCGCCGGGATCCTCCACCCTGATGCCGTGAATGCCCATGGCGCGGGCCATCGCCGCGAAATCGGGATTCTTCAGGTCGACCCCGGTTTCGATGAAGCCGGCCGCCTTCATCTCCAGCGCGACGAAGCCGAGCACGCTGTTGTTGAAGATCACGACCTTCACCGGCAGCTTCGACTGCGTCAGCGTGATCAGGTCGCCCATCAGCATCGCAAAGCCGCCGTCGCCGGACATCGACACCACCTGTCGGCCGCGCTGCGCCGCCTGCGCGCCGATCGCATGCGCCATCGCATTGGCCATCGAGCCGTGCACCCACGAGCCGATCAGGCGGCGGCGCCCGTTCATCTTCAGATAGCGCGCGGCCCAGATCGTCGGCGTGCCGACATCGGCGGTAAACACCGCATCCTCGCTGGCCTGTTCGCTGAGCAGGCGCGCGAGATATTGCGGATGGATTGGCTTCTGACCCGGCTTGCCGCGGGCGAGATCGTCGAGCCCGGCGCGCGCGCCCTTGTAGTGTGCGAGGCAGGCGTCGAGATGCTTGCGCTCGGGCTTGGCCGTCAGCTTCGGCAGCAGCGCCGCGATGGTCTCGCCGACATCGCCGACGATGCCGAGATCGAGCTTGCAGCGGCGGCCGAGATTCTCGGGCCGGATATCGACCTGTGCGATGCTGATGCCGGTCGGGAAGAACTGCTTGTAGGGGAAGTCAGTGCCCAGCATCAGCAGCACGTCGCAGCCATGCATCGCGGCATAGCCGGAAGAGAATCCGATGAAGCCGGTCATGCCGACGTCGTAAGGATTGTCGTATTCGACATATTCCTTGCCGCCGAGCGCATGCACGATCGGGCTCTTGAGGGTCTCGGCGAGCTTCAATAGGTTGTCATGCGCACCGGCGCAGCCGCGGCCGCAAAACAACGTCACCCGGCGCGCGCCGTTGAGCAGGTCGGCCAGCGCGTTCAATTGGGCGTCAGCCGGACGAACGATCGGCGCCGGCGGCAAGAGGCCGGCATTCGGCGCGATGTTGCGCTTTGGTGCCGGCCGCATTGCGACATCGCCCGGAAGCACCAGCACGGCAACGCCGCGCTTGCCGACCGCGGCGCGGATGGCGTTTTCCAGCATGTAGGGCAACTGCGCCGGATCGGACACCAGTTCGCAATAATGGCTGCATTCACGGAACAGGTCCTGCGGATGAGTCTCCTGGAAGTAGCCGCCACCGATCTCCGCGGACGGTATCTGCGCCGCGATCGCCAGCACCGGGGTGCGGCTGCGGTGCGCATCGAACAGGCCGTTGATGAGATGCAAGTTGCCGGGGCCGCACGAGCCCGCGCAAACCGCAAGCTCGCCGGTGAGCTGGGATTCGGCGGCGGCGGCGAAGGCCGCGACCTCCTCATGCCGCACGTGCAGCCATTCGATGGTCCCGCGGCTGCGCAGCGCCTCGGTCAGACCGTTGAGGCTGTCGCCGACGATGCCGTAGACGCGCTTCACGCCGGCCTGCGCCAGTGTTTCGGCGATCAGGTCGGCAATGTTGTCGATCCGCATGGGGCTTGTCCTTTCGATTCAATCGGGAACCACGCGGAGGGCATGATGTTCGCCGCAGTGCAACCGCGCAAGGCTCACCGGATCACAGATTCGCGGGGGCGGCCTATTCCGCGGTCGCTGTCTTTCGCACCATCCAGTCCGCCATCGTCTCGATCTCGGACAGCACGAGATCGGGCGCGGCGTATTGCACCATGTGGCCGACGCCGGGCAGCACGGTCAGCTTTGCATTCGGGGCGGTGGCGGCGAGCGGGCGCGAGTGGATGGCCGTCGACACCGTCTTATCGACATCGCCCGAGATGATCGAGATCGGTAGCTTGATCTCGGCGTAGCGCGGCGCCTGCGCGCTCACCGCTTGCTTCAACGTCACGAGATCGCGCGCATTGGCGATGAACTCGCGCGGCCGTAGCAACAGCGGCGTCTGGCTGTCCGCAACGAAATCTTCCGGCATCGGCTGCGGCGCGAACACGCCGCGCGCGCCCGACGCGGCAACCAGCCAGCCGAGCGGCAGCGTGATGGTGTGGGCGAGCAGCGGCCCGATCAGCGGCGTCGATACCAGCCTGTTGTAACGTCCGGCACCGCCGCGCCACGGATAGGCGACAGGGGCAAGCAGCACGAGACCCACGATACGATCGGGCTCATCCAGCGCCATCCGCAGGCCGAGGGAACCGGCCCAGGAATGCGCCACCACGATCGCCCGGTCGACGCCGAGCGCCGTCAACGCCTCCACGATCATCCGGCTTTGCGCCGCGGCGGTCGAATCCCCCACGCGCTCGCGCGTGCTCCAGCCATGGCCGGGACGGTCGATCAGGATCACGCGCCGGTTCGCCGCGATCCGCTCGCCGAGCGGGCGCTGCATCAGGCACACGTTGGAGCTTGCACCATGCAGCAGCACCACCGGCGGACCGGTCGCATCGCGCGGGCCGAGTTCGACGACGTGCAGCCTCGCGCCCGCAACATCGACCATGCGGCCCCGCGGCGGATAGGCGCGTTCGATGAGCGCCACGCCGGCTTGGGTTGCCAGGGCCAGCCCGGCCACCACAAGCAGCACGATCACAAGGAGCATCAAGACGATCCGGATAATGCTGCGCACCGAACAGCTACGGCCGGCGCATCAGCCGGTTTCGATGCTATCCCGCATGCTGGCGCGAAGTCCAATTGCGACCGGACTGCTGCCGTTGCAACCTCAGATATGATCTGTGGAGGCAGACGATGGCAGCAAACGCGCGATCCCCTCATTTCATGCCATGGACGAAGTTGTCCACAAAGCGCCCAGCCTGTGGATAGCGGGTTCATACCAACGTCATTAGCTACTTCGTAGAGTGACGGTGCCAATTTCGCCATCAGGCGCGATGCTTCATCGACGCCGGATCGGTTCTTGCCCTTGTCCACGCTATTCACAGGAACCGACCACCAGACGACGAGTTCAACGGGAATAATCGGGAGAGTACCATGATTTCCGACCCTAGCGATGCGGCCATCGATCAGATCGTAGCAAGCTGTAATGGCGACCTGCGTGGAGCCCTGAAGGCACTGCTGCTCGTTAATGAGCACCTCGAGGCGGAGTTGCAGCAATTCTATGCTGCCCTGGCCCAGGACAGCGCACCGCGCGGCAAGTTCCTGCACTGAAGCGCGATGAGATTTGGTTGAATCGTCATCGCGCTTTAGCTCTTTGTTTGAGCATGATCTTTTCGGAAAACCGCTTCGCACTTTTCCGGATCATGCTTTAACGGCGACGAAATCGCCTCCAGCCGTTATCGCGCTTTGGCTCGTTGTTTGAGCGCGATCTTTCCGGAAACCGCTGCGCGCTTTTCCGGCTCATGCGCCAGGGATCACGCGACCTAGCGCGTCTCGCCGTCATCGTCCTTGTCGGACGGGTCGTCCTTCGGGCAGGCGCCGATCGTCGAGCGGGCAAGCTTTGCATCCGCCATCGACTTGTAGGGTCCGTCGCCGAACCAGATGTCGCCGTCGATCACCGGATTCTTCGTGACGATCGGACAGCTGTTCGTGGCGCGATTTCCCACCACCCAGTAAAGACTATCGGCGAGGCACGCCGTTCCGGTCGCGAGCATCATCGCGCCGGCCAGCAGCAACGATTTCATGATCTTGCTCATGCCGGGGAGTCTATTGCGCGCGAGCCTCCGCTCGCGAGTCACGTTCCCGTTGCCGGCCTGATCACCGCGATCGTGGTTAACCGCGCGCCATCAAATATCGCGGCCTTCGACCTTTTCGGTGAGTTGCTTGACGATCTCCGGGACCTTTTCGAGGAAGGGATCGACGGCCAGCGCCTTGCGGAACGCGTCCAGCGCCCGCTTGTCGTCGCCGAGCGCCTGCATGATCATGCCGACGCCGGCAAGCGCGCCGAAATGCCGGGGCTCGCGCACCAGCACCTGCTGCAGGTCCTCGAGCGAACGGACATAATCGTTCTTGATGTAATAGATCGTCGCCCGCCGGTTCCAGGCCTCGACATAGTCCGGCCTGAGCTTGATTACGGCGTCCAGCAGCTTCAATGCGACATCCATGTTCTGGGCGTCGATCGCGGCCTTGGCGCGCACCATCAACAGCGCGGCGGTGTCGCTCGGGGTCTGCAGCCACAGCGCCCAGATCCGCGCCTCGACATGGCGGGCGCTGTCTTCATCGGGAGCAGCCTTCAGCGCGCCGAACAGGAAATCCAATCCGCGGACACGGTCGGCCGGGACCTTCGGCAGCTTGGCCGGCGCCTCCGGCAGCTTCTTCTGCGCCTTCGGCGGCGGGATCACGCGGGGATCGCCCTGCGCGGTGGCCGCGACAGGCACAGCCATCACCACGGCGAGGAGAATCGCCAGCCGGCGAAGATTGCGCCCAGGGAGTCTCGGTCTCATAAGGCAAGTCTAGACGCACGAATGCGCGCTGCAAAGCAGCGCGGCGTCAAAGACCTGTGAGGAGTGCTGTCGCGAGGCCGGGAACGGCCAGCCGATCAACCCTGGCGCGCCTTGAAGCGGCGCTGGACCTTGTTGATCACGTAGACGCGGCCCTTGCGACGGACCAGGCGGTTGTTGCGATGACGACCGCGCAGCGACTTCAAGGAGTTACGGACCTTCATGGGACAATCCTGTTGCTTCGAAAGGCCCGTGTTGAAGGCCGTACCGATCAACGCCATGACGAATCAAAGACATAGAGCGGCGAAATGGGATTTATCCCGATAAGCGGCCGTGCCGCCCGGGACGGGGCGGGTTCTAAGCCATCGCCCCGCCCAATGTCAACCGAAACGGGCCGATTTTCACCGCCCGGGACAGGGATTGGAACCCGCCAAGCGACGGCTTGCCGCAATCGGCACAAGAACGCCTTGGGCAGCTTGCGCAGTTTGTTATATCCTATAATCATTATTCCATACCAACAATCAGGCCGCCGGGGACGCCCAATGCCCAAACTCAAACTGCCCGACATCGAAAAGGTCGTTGCGATCGACATCCACACCCACGCCGAGGAGCCGTGCGGCATGCATGGCGACGACGGCTATGACGATTTCCAGGCGCAGATGGCCGACTATTTCAAATCGCCGCATAAACATCCGCCGACGGTGCCGGAGACCGCGGCCTATTACCGCGCCAAGAACATCGCCGCGGTGATATTCCCGGTCGATGCCGAACGCGAAACCGGCTTTCGCCGCTACAACAATTACGAGATGCTGGAGGTCGCCTCCGAGCATCTCGACGTCCTGATCCCGTTCGTCTCGATCGACCCGCACAAGGGCAAGCTCGGCGTCCGCGAGGCACGCAAGCTGATCGAGGAGTACGGCGTCCGCGGCTTCAAATTCCACCCGACCATGCAGGGCTTCTACGCCAACGACCGCATGGCCTATCCGCTTTATGAGGCGATCAATGACGGCGGCGCGATCGCGCTGTTCCACACCGGCCAGACTGGCGTCGGCTCTGGCATGCCCGGCGGCATGGGGATGCGGCTGAAATACTCAAACCCGATGTACATGGACGACGTCGCGGCCGATTTCCCCGACCTCAAGATCATCCTCGCGCATCCCTCCTTCCCCTGGCAAGAAGAGGCGCTGTCGGTCGCGACCCACAAGCCGAACGTCTATATCGACCTCTCCGGCTGGTCGCCGAAATATTTCCCGCCGATCCTGGTGCGCTACATCAACTCGATCTTGCAAGACAAGATGTTGTTCGGCTCCGACTGGCCGGTGATCACGCCGGACCGCTGGCTCGCCGATTTTGCCAAGCTCGACATCCGCGAGGAGATCCGGCCCAAGGTCCTGAAAGCCAACGCGCGCAAGATTTTGGGAATTTAGCGGAGTATCATCGGCGGCAAGCTTCCGAGGTGGTTCATGACGAACTTCGCCGGACTTGCCGCCTTCCTCGCCGCGCTTCTGGTCGGTAGCCCGGGCAGCACGTCTGCGGCGGCCGACGTTGCTTCCGCGCTGGTCGAGTTCGAAAGCCCGCTCACCAACGCACCGCCCCTGCAGGGCCTGTTGCGGCGACCCGAAGGAGCGGGCCCCCTGCCCGCGGTGGTGTTGCTGCACGGCTGCAACGGGATGTGGCGCGAGCTCGATGAACGCTGGGGCAAACGCCTCGCGGCCTGGGGCTATGTCACGCTCACCGTGGACCAGTTCGGTCCGCGCGGCATCAGCAACACCTGCACCGGCGGCATCCTGGCGGCAACGGTCCACGATGCCTATCGCGCGCTGAGCTTCCTGAGCCGACAATCCCAGGTCGATCCGGCACGCGTTGCGGTCATGGGACTTTCGCAAGGCGGATGGCTCGCGCTGGTCTCGGTCGAGCGCGGCGCGATCGAACGCAACGCGACCGAGAAATTCCGCGCCGCCGTCGCCTTCTATCCGCGCTGCCTCGGCATCAAGGGCGACATGACGGTGCCGACCCTGATCATGGTAGGCGAGCTCGACGACTGGACGCCGGCCGAGGAGTGCCGGAACCTGGCTGAAGGCCGCGACGACGACGGCATCTCGCGGCAACCAGGCCTCGGCTATCCGATCCAGCTCATCGTCTATCCCGGCGCCCATCACGGCTTCGACGTGCCTCAATACCGCACCGCCGGGCAACTGCTCGGTCATCACCTGGAATTCAACGAGCAGGCCCGCGATCAATCCATCGACGCTGTCAGGAAATTCCTGTATGCGACGATCGGCGGACAAGAGAAAACGCAATGACTATCAAGGCCGTTGTCTTCGATGCCTATGGCACGCTCTACGACGTCCAGTCGGTGGCCGATGTCACCGAGGACGCGTTTCCGGGCTATGGCGAGATCATCACGCAAATCTGGCGCATCAAGCAGCTCGAATATTCCTGGCTGCGCACGCTGATGCGGCGTTATCAGGATTTTTCCGTCGCCACCCGCGATTCGCTGGCCTACACGCTGCGTAGCCTCGGCCTGCAATATGATGCGGCGACGTTCGCGCGTATCACCGAAAAGTATCAACACCTCGCGCTCTATCCCGATGCGGTGGCCGCGCTCGAGGCGATGAAGGACAGGAAGCTCGCAATTCTCTCCAACGGCAGCCCTGACATGCTCTATGCGCTGGTGCGCAATTCAGGGCTCGACCGCCTGCTCGATGCCACGATCAGCGTCGACGCCCACAAGGTGTTCAAGCCGGCGCCCGAGGCCTACGCACTCATCGAGGAGGTGCTGAAGATCGCGCCCGCCGAGGTGCTGTTCATCTCCTCCAATCCGTGGGACGCCTGCGGTGCCAAGGCGTTCGGCCTCAACGTCGCCTGGATCGAGCGGGTGGCGCCCGAGGCAATGGCGCTGGCCTGCGTCGAGAGCGAAACGGTGACCCCATTGACGATGTTCAAGGCGCTGCGTACCCAGATGGAGGAGCTCGGCGTCGTGCCCGATCACCGCATCCATGGCCTGTCCGAGCTTCCCGCATTGGTCTCTGCAAGGTCCTGATTGGTATGAGTCTCGCCTCCGTTCGCGCCTTCTTTGCCGAGAAGGCGCCCGATTTATCCGTGATCGAATCCAAGATGAGCTCCGCGACCGTCGTGCTGGCGGCGGAAGCCTATGGCGTCGAACCGGCGCGGATCGCCAAGACGCTGAGCCTGCGTGTCGGCGACCGCGTGGTGCTGATCGTCGCCAGCGGCACCGCGCGGATGGACAACAAGAAGGTGAAGACGCTGTTCGGCGGCAAGCCGAAGATGCTCGGCCTCGACGAGGTCGCCGACATCACCGGCCACGAGGTCGGCGGCGTCTGCCCGTTCGGGCTGAAGACGCCGCTGCCGGTCTATTGCGACGTGTCGCTGAAGGCGTTCGACATCGTCGTGCCCGCCGCGGGCTCGACCCACAGCGCGGTGCGTATCACGCCCGAGCGGATGGCGGAGCTGACATCGGCCGAGTGGGTCGATGTCTGCGAAGTCGGGGCTTTGGAGACTCAGTCGTCATCGTCGAACGAGGGCCGCGAAGGCGCGACCGGCGCAGGCTGAACCGGCTACTGGGCGCGCGGCCGCTGCATGGTCTGCGGCTGCGGGGCGCGGCCCTGCGTGCGCGGTTGCTGTTCGGCCTGCTGCTGCGCTTGCGACTCGAATACCGCACGACAGGAACTGCCAAGCCGTGCCGTGTTCTGCCGCAAACAGGCGACGATACGGTTGGTGTCGGGAATCTGGTCGCCGCACAGGCGCATCACGTCGGGCGTGCATGCCATCTGCTGTTCCCAGGTTCCGCGGTATTCTTGCGACAACGCGGGCGTCGCGGCCGCCGCGCCGCTGATCACGATCGCAAGGCTCAGGACGATTCGAGGCGTTTGCATCCGCGTCCCCTCATTCGATCAGCGCGCGCATTCTCTGCCGCGCCACACATGCGCCAAAGCTGGCAAATGAATGCGGCCAAGGATCGTTCGAAAGGACAACTAAATGTGAAGACGACGAGGCCGAAGTTCCCCTACTCGACCTTGCCGATCTTCTTCACCGCCGCGATCAGGCGTGCGCTGTCGGCTGCAACAAATTTTGAAAACTCTGGCGCATCGAGATAGGCGACCGGGCTGCCCGCGGTCTCAAACGTCCTGATCACCTCCGGCGCCTTCACGGCTTCCGCCATCGCCTCGCGTAGCCGCGTCATGATCGGCACCGGCAGCGCCGCCTGCGCGAACAATCCGGCCCAGATGTAGAACTCGACGTCCTTGTAGCCGAGTTCCTTGAAGGTCGGCAGATCGGGAAAGCTGGCGATGCGCTCGGCGCCCCAATTGGCGAGCACGCGCATCTTGCCGTCGGCGACCTGCTGCTTCAGCGTGCCGGGCGCCGACGCCAGCGCCTGCACCGTGCCCGAGAGCAGCGCGGTGAGCGCCGGACCCGCGCCGCGGAACGGCACATGCAGCAGCTTGATCCCCGCGCTCGCGGCGAACATTTCCATCGCGACATGCAGCGTGCCGTACGGACCGGACGAGCCGTAGGGGATCTGGCCCGGGCGCTTCTTCGCGTCGTCGACGAAATCCTGCAGCGTCTGCCATGGCGCCGAAGCCGGAACCGCGAGCAGCGTCGGATCGGCGAGCACGCGCGCGACCGGCGCGAACTGCGAGACTTCATAGGCGACCGGCCGATCGAACAGCCGGTCCGCCTCCGGCAGCACCGCGAGCGACGACAGCGTCATCAGCAGCGTGTAGCCGTCGGGCTCGGCGCGCGCCGCCTGCGCATTGCCGATCGATCCCCCCGCTCCGCCGGCGCGGTTGTCGACGATCACCGGCTTGCCGAGGATCCGCTCCAGCGCCGCCGCCACCGGCCGCGCCGCGAGATCGGCCTGGCCGCCGGCCGGAAACGGCACGATCATCGTCACGTTGCGGGTGGGATAGATGCCTTGCGCGAAGGCGGAGTTGGCGAGCGCGGTATGCGCGAGCGGCAACGCGGCAGCAGCGCGCAGAAGTTCGCGGCGGTTCATCAGGTTTCTCCCCAGCGGTTTGTTATCGTTGTGCCGCAAGGTAGCCGCGATAGCGTCCGCCGTCACCCCGATCGCTTCTTGCCCTTGGCGAAATGCTTCGCGAGGAAATCCGCGAGCACCTCGACGCGGGCGGGACGCGGGCCGCCGGGCGGGGTGACGAGGTGCACGGCGGCCTCGGGCTGCTTCCAGCCTTTCAGGATCACCTCCACCTCGCCGCGCGCGATGGCGTCGCCGACGATGAAGTCGGGCAGATCGGCGATGCCGAGACCGGCGAGCAGCGCCGGCATCACGGCCTCGCCATTGTTGACGCGCAACTGGCCGGCGGGGCGCACATTGGCCTGCTCGCCGGCGGCGTTGGTGTACTGCCAGACGCCCTGCGTCGAGAGATAGGCGTAGCCGAAGCATTTGTGGTCGGCGAGATGCATCGGATGCGTCGGCCGGCCGTGCCGCTTCAGATAGGACGGCGCCGCTACCGTGTAGCGCGGCATCCCGCACAGCCGCCGCGCGATCAGCGAGGAATCCGGCAATCGTGCGATGCGCAGGCCGGCATCAAAACCTTCGCCGATCAGATCGACCGTCGCATCGCTGAGATGCAGGTCGATCGAGACCTCGGGATAGGCCTCCAGGAACTCCGGC
>NZ_JAGKJJ010000060.1 GCF_020329505.1 Bradyrhizobium semiaridum | reverse complement strand
TCGACCTCGACCGCTCGACGTTCAACGACCACAACAACACCGGAACGGTGACCTTCACCTTCTCGGAGGTCCCCAGCGGCTTCGATCTGGCCGATGTCTCGGTGACCGGCGGCGGACTGTCCAACCTGCAGCCGGTGGTGGGCAATCCGCTGCAGTACACGGCGACCTTCACCGCCGACGACAACTCGACGACGGCGGTCGCGATCTCGGTTGCGGCCGACAAGTTCACCGATCCGGTCGGCAACGACAACCTGGCCTCCAACACCGACACCGCGACGGTCGACACCCAGAACCCGACGGTGGTGGTCGAGATCGCCGATGCGTCGCTGAGCGACGGCCACAACAGCTCGAACGTGACCTTCACCTTCTCGGAGGCGGTCAGTGCGGCGACGGTTGCGACGCTGGCCGGGGGGGCCGGGATCACGGTGGCCGGCGGCACGCTGTCGGCCTTGAGCTGGGCGGCGGATCACACCTCGGCGACGGCGACCTTCACCGCCACCGACGGCATCACCGCCTCGGGCTCGGTCACGGTGGATGCCAACAGCTACACCGACGTGGCCGGCAATCTCGGCTCGACCGGCGCCGACACGGTGGCGATCGACACCCAGAATCCGACGGTGGTGGTCGACCTCGACCGCTCGACGTTCAACGACCACAACAACACCGGAACGGTGACCTTCACCTTCTCGGAGGTCCCCAGCGGCTTCGATCTGGCCGATGTCTCGGTGACCGGCGGCGGACTGTCCAACCTGCAGCCGGTGGTGGGCAATCCGCTGCAGTACACGGCGACCTTCACCGCCGACGACAACTCGACGACGGCGGTCGCGATCTCGGTTGCGGCCGATAAGTTCACCGATCCGGTCGGCAACGACAACCTGGCCTCCAACACCGACACCGCGACGGTCGACACCCAGAACCCGACGGTGGTGGTCGAGATCGTCGACGGCGCGCTGAGCGACGGGGACAACAACTCGAACGTGACCTTCACCTTCTCGGAGGCGGTCAGTGCGGCGACGGTTGCGACGCTGGCCGAGGGGGCCGGGATCACGGTGGTCGGCGGCACGCTGTCGGCCTTGAGCTGGGCGGCGGATCACACCTCGGCGACGGCGACCTTCACCGCCACCGACGGCATCACCGCCTCGGGCTCGGTCACGGTGGATGCCAACGCCTACACCGACGTGGCGGGCAATCTCGGATCGACCGGCACCGACACGGTGGCGATCGACACCCAGAATCCGACCGTGGTGGTCGAGATCGTCGACGGCGCGCTCAGCGACGGCCACAACAGCTCGGTCGTGACCTTCACCTTCTCCGAAGCGCCTGTCGGCTTCACCGCCGCCGACATCAGCGCAACGCACGGCACGGTCAGCAACCTTGCGGCCACCGCGGACCCGTTGGTCTTCACCGCGACCTTCACCGCCGCCGACGGCTTCACCGGCAACGGCTCGGTCTCGGTCACCGCCGGCAGCTACACGGACGCCGCGCTCAATCTTGGCGGCACGGGGACGGATTCCGTCACCATCGATACCGAGAATCCGACGGTGGTGGTCGACCTCGACCGCTCGACGTTCAACGACCACAACAACACCGGAACGGTGACCTTCACCTTCTCGGAGGTCCCCAGCGGCTTCGATCTGGCCGATGTCTCGGTGACCGGCGGCGGGCTGTCCAACCTGCAGCCGGTGGTGGGCAATCCGCTGCAGTACACGGCGACCTTCACCGCCGACGACAACTCGACGACGGCGGTCGCGATCTCGGTTGCGGCCGATAAGTTCACCGATCCGGTCGGCAACGACAACCTGGCCTCCAACACCGACACCGCGACGGT
>NZ_JAGKJJ010000059.1 GCF_020329505.1 Bradyrhizobium semiaridum | reverse complement strand
CAATGCCACGCCGATGGAGACCAAATAACGTGCCGAACCAGCGTCCTGATGGCGTCACCCCGTCGCAAACCGTCGGCCCCTATTTCAAGTACGGCCTGACGCCGAATGGCGAATATCGGTGGAATGACGCCTTCACCAATAATTTGCTGACGCCTGACGTCTCGGGCGAGCGCATTCGCGTCGAGGGCAAGGTCTATGACGGCGACGGCGCCGCGGTCGTGGACTGCATGCTGGAGATCTGGCAGGCCGACGCGCAGGGCCGCTTCTGCGATCCGCAGGACAAGCGCGCGCTGCCGAATTCGTCCTTCAAGGGCTTCGGCCGCGTTGGCACCGACAAGACCGGCTCTTATGCCTTCGACACCATCAAGCCGGGCTCGGTGCCCGATCCCGACGGCAAGCCGCAGGCGCCGCACATCCTGCTCGCGGTGTTCGCGCGCGGCATGCTGTTGCATCTCTACACGCGCATTTACTTCGATGACGAAGCGTCAAATGCGGCCGATCCTGTTCTCGCCCAAGTGCCGGCCGATCGCCGCGCGACCCTGATCGCGAAGAAGGGTGGGGGCAGCGTCTATACGCTCGACATCCATCTCCAGGGCGACAACGAGACCGTGTTCTTCGACGTCTGACGCGCCGGCTTCGGCGGCGGCCTGCGACTAGCGCCCGCGCCGCAGGTCTTCGGTGGCGCGGCGCAGCACCTCGTGCAGCCATTCATGCGATGGCTCATCCTCGATCCGCTCGTGCCAGAGCATCCGCACCTCCACGGGAGTGGTGGTGTAGGGCAGTTCATAGGTCGTGATCGCATGGGCCTGCTCGAAGGCGCGCGCCAGCGGCCGCGGCACGATGGCGGCCAACTCGGACTCGAGCAGCAATGCAGGCAGCGCAAGGAAATGCGGCAGCGAGACCGCGATCCGCGGCGGCTTGTCGCTGTCGGACAGTGCCCGCTCGAGCGCCGGGCGATCATACATCTCCGAACGGCGGGCCAATCCGCGCTCTGAGATGAAGCCGCCGATGGCGCCTTCCTGCTCGCCGCCGAAGGAAACGACGACCAGCGGCAGGGTCGCGAGCTTGGCCTTGTCGAGCCGGCCAAGCTTGCGCTTGCCGCCGACGATCAGCACGTCGTCATATTCGAACAGCAGTGCGGTGCGGAATCGGCTCGGTGGCGTGGAGAACACGCCGATGGCGATGTCGATGCGGCCGAGGTCGATCTGTTCGGCGAGATCGATCCGCGTCACCGGCTTGATCGTGAGATCGATCGACGGCGCCTCCCGGCCCAGGATTTTCAGCAGCGGCGGCGCCAGCACCATGGTCGTGAAGTCGTTGGCGGCCAGCGTGAACAGCTTGGTGGAGACTGCAGGCGCGAAGGTCGGCAGCTCGATCGCCGCCTCCAGCGACCGCAGCGCCTGGCGCACCTGCGGGGCCATCGTCAGCGCGCGCGCCGTCGGCTGCATGCCGGTGGCGGTGCGGACGAACAGCTCGTCGTCCAGCATCTCACGCAAGCGTGCGAGCGAGTGGCTGACGGCGGACTGGCTCAGCGCGACCTTCTGGCTGGCCCGCAGCACGCTGCGCTCCTCCATCACGGCGTCGAACACCTTGAGCAGGTTGAGGTCCAATGTCTTGAAGGAAACGGACACGATGTGGGTCCTGTCGGCGGCGGACCGCACGCCTCGGCACTTGCTGCGATCGTGAGCAGTTAAAGCCAGGCGCGCGGCGGACGCAACCGATCGGTTAGTCCGAGACCATCGCGCCGCGCCGCAGCTGGCGGCAATCTGAAGCCGCTTCAGGATCACTCTGCAAGACTTTCACTTCCGTATCGCGCCGTTCCGGCCAAGATTGCCGCAGCCGGGTTCGGGAGGAGAAAGACAATGAAAGCCTGGGTGCGATTGGTGCGGAATGGCGTCGGCAAATCGCTCGGAACGGCGATGACGCTGGCAATGGCGGCGACGTCCGCGATGGCGCAGGGCGGGCCGGTCAGGCTCGGGGTGCTGACCGACATGTCGTCGCTCTACGCCGACAATGGCGGCCAGGGTTCGGTTGTCGCCGCGCAGATGGCGGTGGACGATTTCAAGGGCAAGGTGCTCGGGCGCCCCATCGAGATCGTCGCCGGCGATCACCAGAACAAGGCGGACATCGGCTCGGTGGTCGCCCGGCGCTGGCTGGAGAACGAGAATGTCGAGGCGATCCTCGACGTGCCGAATTCCGCCGTCGCGCTGGCCGTGCAGGGCATCACGCGGGACAAGAAGAAGCTGTTCCTTGCCACCGGCGCGGCGACCTCGCGGTTGACCGGCGACGAATGCTCGCCGACCGGCATCCACTGGACCTACGACACCTACGCATTGTCGCAGGGGACGACGAAGGCGATCTCGCGGCTCGGCGCCAAGACCTGGTTTTTCCTGTCGGCCGATTATTCACTCGGGCTGCAGCTCGAGGCCGACAGCCGCAAGGTGATCGATGCCACCGGCGGCAAGGTGGTCGGCGCGGTGAAGCATTCGATCAACACGCCGGATTTCTCGTCCTTCCTGCTGCAGGCGCAAGCGTCCAAGGCCGACGTGATCGCGCTCGCCGATGCCGGTGGCGACTTCATCAACGCCGTCAAGCAGGCGGGCGAGTTCGGCGTGACGCGCAGGCAGAAGCTCGCCGGCCTGATCGTCTTCATCGCCGACATTCACAGCCTCGGCCTGCAGAGCGCGCAGGGCTTGATGCTCAGCTCGGCCTTCTACTGGGACCTCAACGACGAGACGCGCGCCTGGTCGAAGCGTTTCATCGAGAGGACCAAGAAGGTGCCGACCATGATCCATGCCGGCACCTATGGCGCGGTGATGCACTATCTCAAGGCGGTCGAAGCCGCAGGCACACTCGATGGGCCCACCGTCGCCGCCAGGATGCGCGAACTGCCGGTGAACGATTTCATGACCCGCAACGGCAGGATTCGTCAGGACGGCCGCTTGGTGCGCGACATGTATCTGTTCCGCGTCAAGTCGCCGGCAGAGTCGAAATACCAGTTCGACTACTACGAGCTGCTGGCGACGATTCCGGGCGAGGAAGCTTTCAAGCCGATGGAGGATGGCGGATGTCCGTTCTTGAAGAAGTCCTGATGGAGAATCCCATGCAGGAAGTTGCGCCCAATCCGATCGACGACGTGATGGCGCGTCGATTATCTTGCCGCGAGTTCTCCGGTGCGCCGGTCTCGCGTGCGACTGTCGAGCAAATCCTGCGCGTGGCGCGGTTCGCGCCGAGTGGCGCCAACATCCAGCCCTGGCATGTCCATGTGCTCGCGGGCGCGTTCAAGACCGAGGTGTCGGCCGCCCTGCTGCACGCGTTCGAAAGCGCGCCGCACGAGCACGTCTCCGAATATCAATATTACGCCAGCGAATTCCCCGAGCCGTATCTTGGCCGCCGCCAGGAGTTCGGGCGGTTGTTCTACGATTCGCTCGGTATCGCGCAAAGCGACGCTGAGGCGCGGCGCAGGCAGACCGGCAAGAATTTCACGTTCTTCGGCGCGCCGGTCGGATTGATCATCACCATCGATCGTCGCCTCGCGATGGGAAGCTGGCTCGATCTCGGCATGTTCATCCAGAACGTGATGCTGGCCGCGGTGGGCCGCGGGCTACAATCCTGTCCGCAGGAAACCTTCGCCAAGTATCACCGCATCCTGCGTCCGCTGCTGTCGATTCCTGCGGAGCAGATGGTGGCCTGCGGCATCTCGTTGGGCCACCCCAGGGAGCAGGCGAGGGTGCGGCTGATGCCGCGCGCGGATGTGGAGGCCTTCGCCTCCTTCAATGGTTTCGAAGACTAGGCACGCCAGGCAACAGGCACGCAAAAGACAAGGAGAAGACAATGGGAAGCCGGGAACAGCTTATCGAACGCAGCATTCCCTTTCTGCGCGAAGTCAAGGACATGACACCGGGCGCGGAGATGGAGCGGTGGCTCAACCAGACCTACGGCGAAGACAGCGCGCTCTATCAGGATCTCGCCCGCCTGATCAAAGCCGGCGTCGCGGAAGGCTGGGCGGCGAACCAGGAGGTCGAGGGCCCGAACTATCGGCGCAGCCGCATCCTTGAACCCGTCCCCGAGACGTTCCAGTTCAGCATCACGGCGGTCTACATGAACAGCACCGATCCGCGCCGCTTCAAGGACGAGGACGATCACGACGTGCTGCGCGGGCAGTATCACGGCCATCCCTATGGCGAGCTCAACCTCGTCGTGCCGCTCGACAAGGGCGCCGAGCTCAGGGGATTGCAGGGATGGCAGGGACCTGGCTGGACGGCACCGGATCCCGGCAGCCGGCACTATCCCGAGGTGCGCGGCGGTGCGGTGATCGCGCTCTTCTATCTGCCGGCAGGCCGCATCTCCTACGACTTCAAGGCGCCGACCTGACGCGCAGTGGCAGCAAACCTTCGGGAGAAGGTCCATGACGTTGATCTATCCGCTTGCTTCGAACGCGGTTCACCCCGCGCGCCTGTCGCCTGCATACCGGAGCGCGCTCAAGCGCGCGCCGCAAAAGCCGCTGATCCCGATCCGGCACACGCTTTCCGAGCTCACCGGCCCGGTCTATGGTCATGAGACCGTGCGCGAGCACGACAACGATCTCACCATCCAGGCCAAGGGCGAGCCGCTCGGCGAGCGCATCATCGTGCACGGCCACGTGTTGGATGAAGACGGCCGCGGCGTGCCCAACACGCTGGTCGAGCTATGGCAGGCCAACGCCTGCGGCCGCTATGTCCATGTCGTCGACCAGCACCCGGCGCCGCTCGATCCCAATTTCACCGGCGCCGGCCGCACCCAGAGCGATGCGCAAGGCTATTACAGGTTCATCACCATCAAGCCCGGCGCCTATCCCTGGGGCAATCACCACAATGCCTGGCGTCCCGCGCACATCCACTTCTCGGTGTTCGGGCACTCCTTCATCTCGCGTCTCGTCA
>NZ_JAGKJJ010000058.1 GCF_020329505.1 Bradyrhizobium semiaridum | reverse complement strand
GGCATCGCGATCGACGCCAGCGAAGCGGCGGCGCTGCGCTCTGCGATCGTGCGGATGGTCGAGGCGCACCGGCGCACGCTCGACCAGCTGTCGTCAGGCGTCGCCGTGTTCGATGCCGACCGGCGGCTCACCTTCTACAACGAATCCTACCGGCGGCTGTGGGGGCTCGACCAGGCCTTCCTTGACAGCAACCCCGACGATTCCAGCATCCTCGACCGGCTGCGCGCCAACCGCAAACTGCCGGAGCAGCCGGACTTCCGCGCCTGGAAGGCCAAGCTGCACGAAGCCTATCGCGCGGTCGAATCCGAGACCTACACCTGGTTCCTGCCGGACGGCCGCGCGCTCAGCGTCGTCACCTCACCGAATCTCGAGGGCGGCGTCACCTATCTGTTCGACAACGTCACCGAGAGCCTCGACCTCGCCCGCCGCTTCGACCGCCTGACGCGGGTGCAGCGCGAGACCCTCGACAACCTCGCCGAGGCGGTCGCGGTGTTCGGCAGCAACGGCCGCGCCGAGCTGTTCAACCCGGCCTTCGCCAAGATGTGGAAGCTGTCGGCCGACGCACTCAACGGCGAGCCGCATATCGACGCGGTGGAAGCGCTGTGCAAGCCGATGTTCGACGACATGCTGGCCTGGCGCACCCTGCGCGAATCCGTCACCACGATCGAGAACCGCGCCCAGGTCGCGCTCAAGCTGGAGCGCAAGGACGGCAGCGTCGTCGATTGCATGACGATTCCGCTGCCCGACGGCAAGACGCTGCTCACCTTTCAGGACATCACCGACACCGAGAACGTCGAGCGCGCGCTGCGCGAGCGCAATGAGGCGCTGGAGGCGGCCGACCAGATGAAGGTGGATTTCGTCCACCACGTTTCCTACGAGCTGCGCGCCCCGCTCACCACGATCATCGGCTTCGCCCACTTCCTCAGCGATCCCTCGACCGGGCCGCTGACGCCGAAGCAGGCGGAATATCTCGACTACGTCACGAAATCGACCAACGCTCTGCTGGCGCTGACCAACAACATCCTCGATCTCGCCACCATCGATGCCGGCGCGATGAAGCTCGAGCTCGGCCCGGTCAATATCGCGCAGGCGATCGAGGCCGCCGCCGAGGGCATCCAGGACCGGCTCGCCACCGATCGCATCGCGCTCAAGGTCGACGTCGCGCCCAATATCGGCGGCTTCGTCGGCGACGAGCGGCGCGTGGTGCAGGTGCTCTATAATCTGCTCGCCAACGCCGTCGGATTTTCGCCGCACGATGCCACCGTCACGATCAGCGCGCAGCGGACCGAGCACAGCGTGACCTTCTCGGTGACCGATTCCGGGCCCGGCATCCCGCCCGAGATGAAGGACAAGGTATTCAACTGGTTCGAGAGCCATTCGCACGGCTCGCGGCATCGCGGCGCCGGGCTCGGGCTGTCGCTGGTGCGCTCCTTCGTCGAACTGCATGGCGGCCGGGTGCGCGTCGATTCCGTCGTCGGCAAGGGCACCACCGTGACCTGCGACTTCCCGGTCGATCAGACCGCGCACCGCAACGCTGCGGAATGATCGCGACCTCGACATTCTCGGTGGCACTCGCGAACGAAGCCGCGACGTCGGACCTGATGGCCGATCTGGCGCTGCTGATCGGCGCCGGCGACGTCGTCACGCTATCCGGCGATCTCGGCGCCGGCAAGACCGCGGCGGCCCGCGCGCTGATCCGCTACCTCGCCGACGATGCGACGCTGGAGGTGCCGAGCCCGACCTTCACGCTGGCGCAGAGCTACGAACTGCCGTCATTCGCGCTGGTTCATGCCGACCTCTACCGGATCAACGACGCCAGCGAGCTCGAGGAGATCGGGCTGTCGCCGCTGCCCGACGACACCGTCGCGCTGATCGAATGGCCGGAGCGCGCGCCCGAGGCGATGCCCGATGACCGCATCGATATCGCCTTCAGCCACCGTCCGGCGCTCGGATCGACGGCTCGCGCCGCCGAGATCACCGGCCATGGCAAGGCCGCGGCGAAGGTCGCGCGACTCGAAGCGCTGCGCCAGTTCCTGGAGCGCGCGGGCTTTCTTACCGCACGGCGCGAGCGCATGCCGGGCGATGCCTCGACGCGCTCCTATGCGCGGCTGCGCACCGAGGACGGCAGCGTTATCCTGATGAACTCGCCGCGCCGCCCCGACGGTGCGGCGATCTATAACGGCAGGTCGTACAGCGCCGCCGTGCATCTCGCCGAGGATGTGACGCCGTTCGTCGCGATCGGAAACGGCCTGCGCAAACACGGCTTTTCCGCACCCGCGATCCGGCACACCGATCTCGACGCCGGCTTCCTCATCACCGAGGATTTCGGCAACGACGGGGTGATCGAGGGCGATCCACCGCAACCGATCGCCGAGCGCTACGAGGCCGCGACCGACATGCTGGCGGCGCTGCATCGCGAGACGCTGCCGGACACGCTGCCGGTGACGCCAGAGACGAGCTACGACATCCCGGTGTTCGATATCGACGCCTGGCTGATCGAGATCGGCCTGATGCTGGAATGGTACCTGCCCGAACGCGGCGTCGAACCGAGCGAGGAGCTGCGCGCCGAATTTCTGGGGATGTGGCGCGGACTGCTGGAAAAGCCCGCCGCGGCGGCGCGGACCTGGGTGATTCGGGACTTCCATTCGCCGAACATCATCTGGCTTGCCGAACGCACCGGCATCCTGCGCGTCGGCATCATCGACTTCCAGGATGCGGTGCTCGGGCCCGCCGCCTACGATGTGGTGTCGCTGCTGCAGGATGCGCGGCTCGACGTGCCCGAGCAGCTCGAACTGCAGCTGTTGACCCGCTACATCAAGGCGCGGCGCGCCACCGACGACAGCTTCGACCCGGCGGAATTCGCCGAGCTCTATGCGATCATGTCGGCGCAGCGCAACACCCGCCTGCTCGGCACCTTCGCGCGGCTCAACCGGCGCGACGGCAAGCCGCAATATCTCAGGCACCAGCCGCGGATCTGGACCTATCTCAACCGCTCGCTGGCGCATCCGGCGCTGGCGGCATTCCGCGCATGGTACGAGGCCAACGTCCCTCCCCCGTTACCTTAGGTTTACCGGTTGTTAGCCGCCCGCCGCTTAAGGTTGGGACGGGCCGCGCCGTGGGGACGCGCGGGATCTGGAGCGGGACCAAATGGCGGCGGAACGACGCAGGGGCGATCGTGTCACGTTTGAACGTGGCATTCCGGCGCACATGATGGCGATCGATGGCACCTGGCGCCGCGACTGCATCATGGAAGACGTGTCCGAGACCGGCGCCAAGCTGTCCGTCGAGGGCTCGATCGAGGGCCTGAACCTGAAGGAGTTTTTCCTGCTGCTGTCGTCCACAGGATTGGCCTATCGCCGCTGCGAGCTGGCATGGGTCAATGGCGACCAGATCGGGGTCAATTTTCTGAAACAGGGCGATAAGAAGAAAAAACCTGCCAGGCGCGGCGCCCAGGCTGTCGACGTCTAGACCATGATCCGGAAAGCGCGATGACGATTCAACCAATCTCATCGCGGTTTAGGCCTTCCCGCTGCCAGCGTCTTACTGGCGTCACGTCCGGTGACTATCGCGGTTGGTTAATGTGCCTGTCGAATCGCCGTGATATGATCGGCGCGAAGAGATGATGACCGAGAATATCCGGAAGATGCCCGTTACACCCCATAAAGCCATGGTGCTCGCTGCCGGCCTCGGCGTGCGCATGCGCCCGCTGACCAACACGATGCCCAAGCCGCTGGTGAGCGTGGCCGGCCAGCCGCTGCTCGACCACGTCCTCGACAAGCTCGCCGGCGCCGGCGTCAGCGAGGCCGTCGTCAATGTCCATTATCTGCCCGACCAGATCATCGAGCACGTCAAGACCCGCAGCCGCCCGCGCGTGATCATCTCCGACGAGCGCGACCAGGTGCTCGGCACCGGCGGCGCGGTGGTGAAGGCACTGCCGCTGCTCGGCGAGACGCCGTTCTTCCATCTCAACGCCGATACGATGTGGATCGACGGCGTGCGTTCCAACCTGGCGCGGCTGGCGGAAACCTTCGATCCCGAGCGGATGGACATCCTGCTGCTGATGGCGCCGACTGCGAGCAGTATCGGCTATACCGGCCGCGGCGATTATTCGATGCTGCCGGACGGCGCGCTGCGCAAGCGGCGCGAAAACCAGGTGGTGCCGTTCGTCTACGCCGGCGCCGCAATCATGTCACCCGCACTGTTCGCCGATGCCCCGGCCGGCGAGTTCTCGCTGACCAAGATGTTCGACCGCGCCAACGACCAGGAACGGCTGTTCGGTCTGCGCCTCGATGGCGTCTGGATGCATGTCGGAACCCCCGACGCGATTCAGGCCGCAGAAGAGGCGTTTCTGGAAAGCGTGGCGTAGGCCCAACAACACAGATGGTCATCCCCGCGAAAGCGGGGTATCCAGTACGCCGCGGCCTCTCGATTCCAGCCAAATGTCTCTGGACACTGGGTCACCCGATGCGCAGGTGACGACATTGGGAAGCGGGGATGCATCTTCCTGCACCCATGACCTTGCGGCCATCGCTCCCTATATTGGCGCCTGATTCCGAATCAGGCTGTCATGCGCGTCTTCAGCGTTACACTCTCTGCACCGTTCCTGCGCACCGTCATCGCCGCATTGGTCGACGGCCGGCTGGTCGCGGGATTCGAGGCGCGCAACGATCCGGCCAGGCTTGCCAACGCAACGCTCTATCTGCCGACCCGGCGCGCCGGGCGGCTGGCGCGCGAGATATTCCTCGACGTGCTCGATACCGACGCCGCGGTGCTGCCGCGCATCGTCGCGCTCGGCGACATCGATGAGGACGAGCTCGCCTTCGCCGATCAATCCGACGAGGTCGGCGGCGCCGCGCCGCTCGAGATCCCGCCAAAACTCGGCGAGCTCGAACGCCGGCTGACACTGGCGCATCTGGTGGCGGCCTGGGCGAAGACGCCGGTGTCGGCGCCGCTGGTGGTCGGCGGCCCGGCCTCGACGCTGCAGCTCGCCGGCGACCTGGCGCGGCTGATGGACGACATGGTGACGCGCGGCGTCGACTGGCGCCAACTCGACCGCCTAGTGCCAGACCAGCTCGACAAATACTGGCAGCACTCGCTCGACTTCCTGCGCATCGCGCGCGACGCCTGGCCGAACTATCTGACGGAAATCGGCAAGATCGAGCCCGCGGCACGCCGCGATCTGCTGATCGAGGCGGAAGCCGCGCGGCTGACAAAGCATCGCGCCGGCCCGGTGATCGCCGCGGGCTCGACCGGCTCGATGCCGGCCACCGCGAAATTCCTCCATGCGGTGGCCAAGCTGCCGAACGGCGCCGTGGTGTTGCCGGGGCTCGACACCGATCTCGATGAGGACTCCTGGCGCACGATCGGCGGCGAACGCGGCGACGACGGCAGGTTCACGATGCCGCCGTCCTCGAACCATCCGCAATTCGCGATGCATGCGCTGCTCGACCGCTTGGGCATCCGGCGCCGCGACGTCGAGAGCCTCGCGGCTCCCGCGCCGCAGGGACGCGAGATGCTGGTGTCGGAGACGATGCGCCCTTCGACCGCGACCGCGCAGTGGCACGATCGGTTGGAGCGGCCGGAGATCGCCGCGCGGATCGCCGTCGGGATGGCCAACCTCGCCGTGGTCGAGGCGCCCAATCCTGAGATGGAGGCGCTGGCGATCGCGGTCGCGATGCGCGAGGCGCGGCATCTCGGCAAATCGGCGGCGCTGGTGACACCCGACCGCGCCCTGGCGCGCCGCGTGATGGCGTCGCTGACGCGCTGGAATCTGGAGTTCGACGATTCCGGCGGCGATGCGCTAATGGAGACCGCAGCCGGCGTGTTCGCCCGCCTCACCGCCGAGGCCGCGGCGAAGGGACTGGAGCCGCCGACCTTGCTGGCGCTGCTCAAGCATCCGCTGTTCCGGCTCGGCGGCGCCCACAGCGCGCTGAAGCGTGCGATGGAGGTACTGGAGCTCGCGCTGTTGCGCGGCACGCGGCCGCAACCGGGAACGGCCGGCCTCGCGCGCGACTTCGCGCGCTTTCGCGCCGAACTCGTCAAGCTCAACAGTGGCGAGACTTCCTCGCTGCACAAGGCCGAGCAGCGCGCGCGGCTGCGCGACAGCGATCTCAATCTGGCCGAGGAGCTGATCGCCAGGCTGCAAACGGCGTTGGCGCCCCTCGAGAGCATGGCCGCGTCCAGGCCGTATGATTTTGCCGAGCTGGCCGCGCGCCATCGCGAGGCGGTGATTGCGCTGTCGAGCGACCAGCATGGCGTCGCCGCCGTGTTCGAGGAACGCGCCGGCGCGGTGCTGGCATCGGCATTCGACGAGCTGCTGGCCAAACAGCAGCCGAGCGGGCTGCTGACGCCGCTCGCCGATTATCCCGACGTGTTCCAGACCGCGTTTGCCGACCGCATGGTGCGGCGGCCGGAATCGGCGCGGGCGCAGCTCAACATCTTCGGCCAGCTCGAAGCACGTCTCACCGAATCCGATCGCATCATCCTCGGCGGACTGGTCGAGGGCGTGTGGCCGCCGGCGCCGCGGGTCGATCCGTGGCTGAGCCGGCCGATGCGGCACGAGCTTGGGCTCGATCTGCCGGAGCGGCGCATCGGCCTTTCTGCGCACGACTTCGCGCAACTGCTCGGCCATGACGAGGTGATCCTCACCCACGCCGCCAAGGTCGGCGGCGCGCCGGCGGTCGCCTCGCGCTTCCTGCACCGGCTCGAAGCGGTTGCCGGCGAGGCGCGCTGGAAAGCGGCGAGGGCCGCCGGCGAAATCTACGTGCAATATGCCGCCGAGCTCGACCGGCCCGCCAAGGTCGAGCCGATCCCGCAGCCCGAGCCGCGGCCGCCGCGCGCAGCGCGGCCGCTGAAGATGTCGGTCACCGCGATCGAGGACTGGCTGCGCGATCCCTATACGATCTATGCCCGCCACATCCTGCGGCTCGATCCGCTCGATCCGGTCGACATGCCGCTGTCGGCGGCCGATCGCGGTTCGGCGATCCACGGGGCGCTCGGCGAGTTCACGCAAACCTATGCCGACGCGCTGCCGCCGGACACGATGCGCGCGCTGCGCGAGATCGGCGGCAAGTATTTTGCGCCGCTGATGGAGCGGCCCGAGGCGCGTGCACTGTGGTGGCCGCGCTTCCAGCGCATCGCGGCATGGTTCGCCGAATGGGAGCAGGCTCGGCGCGG
>NZ_JAGKJJ010000057.1 GCF_020329505.1 Bradyrhizobium semiaridum | reverse complement strand
GTTGGGTGGGGGTCTCTCCACGAATCGTACTGTGGAAATAGCCCCCACCCGGATCGCATCTGCGATGCGATCGGACCTCCCCCGCAAGCGGGAGAGGTGAAGCGAGCCAGCGGCTCATCCAGCGCCCTTCATATGCGATGATTGGCCTGCGGGTGAGGGGGAGCCTCCGCGAATTCAACTATCGCCGTCTACGTGGAGACGGCCCCTCACCCCAACCCTCTCCCCGTAAGAACGGGGGAGGGAGCGCAGCACCGTTGCCGCGAGCTATCTAATCCCTTCCCGCACTATGCGGCGTGCACGGAGGAGTTGCGGCCGAGCATGCTGGAGATTTCGCTGGCCGACATCGGCCGGCCGATCAGATAGCCCTGGACCTCGTCGCAACTGGTCTGCCTGAGATAGTCGAGCTGGTCGACCGTCTCGACGCCTTCGGCGACGACGCCGATCTCGAGCTCCTTCGCGAGGGCGATCACCGATTTGACGATCGCCGCGCAATCCGGCTGGCTCAGCATGTCGCGGATGAAGGACTGATCGATCTTGATGCGGCTGAACGGCACCTTGCGCAAATAGGTCAGCGACGAGAAGCCGGTGCCGAAATCGTCGAGCGCGACCGTGAGGCCGAGGTCGAGCAGCGCGTTCAGCGTCGCCGGCGCCGATCCGTATTTCGAGATCAGCATCGATTCGGTGATCTCGATCTCGAGCCGGTCCGGCGCCACCCTCGCCTCGGTGAGCGCCTGCACGATGGTCTGCAGGATGCCGACGTTCTGAAACTGGACCGCGGAGAAGTTCACCGCGATCCGGACTTGGTCCGGCCAGCGCGCCAGCATCGTGCAGGCGCGGCGGATCACCCATTCTCCGATCGGATGGATCAGCCCGCTTTCCTCGGCAATCGGGATGAAGACGGTGGGCGGGATCAGCCCGCGCTCCGGATGCTGCCAGCGCAGGAGCGCCTCGAAGCCGGTGATGCGGCCCTGCTGAATGTCCAGGAACGGCTGGTAGAGCAGGAACAGCTCGTCCGCCTCGATGGCGCGCTCGAGGTCGCGCTGCAGCGCGCGGCGGTCGCGCGCCGCCTTGTCGTCATCAGCCTCGAAGAAGCAGATGCTGCCGGGTCCGGTTTTCTTCGCCCGCGAGAGTGCGATGTCGGCATGCTTGAGCAGGTCGGGCGAAGTATTGCCGTCGCGCGGCGCCAGCACGATGCCGATGCTGGCGCCGCCCGCGACCTCGCATCGTTCGATCAGGAACGGATCGGAAAACGCCGCCACGAACCGCTCGGCGATCGCGAGCGCGTCCTCGGGGCGCGTGAGATTGGACATGATCAGCGCGAATTCGTCGCGTCCGATCCGCGCCACATGCTCGGAGGCGCGCGTGCAGCGCTGCAGGCGGGCGGCGACCTGCACCAGGAATTCGTCGCCGGCCGGATGGCCAAAGCGCTCGTTGACTTCCTTGAAGCGATCGAGGTCGAGCAGCAGCACCGCGAATTCCTCGCCGGAGCGCGACAGCCGGTTCAGCGCGCGGTCGAGCGCTTCGTTGAAGGCGATGCGGTTCGGCAGGCGCGTCAGCATGTCCTGGCGCACTGTCCGCTCCGCATCATGCTGGGCAATGATCCGCCGCCTGAACTCGAACGAATAGGCGAACACGCCGCGCAGCAGCACGGCGCCGTAGACCACGACCAGGACCGCGACCAGCAAATAGACATAGTCGCCCTCCTGGCCGAGGCAGATCGCGGTGCCGACGAAGATCGGCGCGGTGTAGGCAATCGCCGCGATCGGAATGGTGGAAAAGGCGAAGGCACCACCGGCCAGCATGCCCGCGCACAGGCAGGTGATCACCAGCTGCGCGCCGCTCGAGGCGTTGGCGAAGAAGGCGACGGGGACGATACCCCAGGCGGTACCGAGCGCGAGCGCGTTGCGCACCAGGCGGTACATGGTCCGGCGCGAGACGAATTGCGGCTTGGCGATCCGCCGCGATGTGCGCGCTTGGAGGCCGAACAGCAGCGCGGCGCTGCCGACCGCGGCCGCCCAGACAAGGGCAAACGCCCAGTCGGGCGATTGCCACAACGCAATCGCCAGCACCAGAGCGTTGCAGGCATTCGCCAGCATGATGCCGAACGAATAGCCGAGCACGAGCGAGACCTGCTCGGCGCGGATATGGCCTGCGAGTGCCTCGTCGGTCGGCGGCGCCCCGAAGGCCGCCAGATCGCCCGCGAACAACTTCGCGACATATGAACTCAGGTAGCTACGCATACACGTTACTTGCGCGATTGGGCCCGGCGCCAGGTTTGTGAAAATTCCTCGCAAACCTTTGACAAACTATGAATTATTCGAATCTTGCGAGCCACCGTCGCGGAGCGCGCCGGTCCCATCAGGGGCATTGCTAACAAATCGATACAAATGCGTGGGGCCCGGCCGCGCGACCGCGCCCGGCAATGGATGCCGGCCAGCGACGCGCCTTGATCCGCCGCAGCCTTTTCGCGACGAAAAGCAGCAACGGCCAACCAGAAGGTGTGCGCATGAGCATTCCCGACCACGGACCATGATCCCGGGTTCGCATCACACGGGTGTACGGTGCCGCCGCGCGCGCCGACGAGCTCAATATGCTCGTTGGGCAACTGCTCCGGGCGCTGAGCGCAGGACGCTAACGCCGCTTTTCAGCGAATGTGACGCGAGTGCTTTGCTTCGTCACACGGCCTGCAGCGGTTGTGACAATTCAGCGCAGAACCTTCCGTGGCCTTGATCACACCAAGATCAAGACGATCAGCCCACTGCCATATTCCTTATTCCTTTTGACAACGGAGACTCAGCGTGCTCACCCGCGCCTATGCACTTTCCGGCTCGAACCTCATTTCGTTCTCGACATCTTCCCCCACGTCCGGAGGCATTACCGCAATCATCGGGATCGCCGCGGGTGAAACGCTGGTCGGAATCGACTTCCGTCCACAGAACGGCATGCTCTACGGCCTCGGCGTCAACGCCACCGCCAACACCGCGACGCTCTATGCGATCTCGACGCTGACCGGTCTGGCCACACCGGTCGGCGGCCCGGCTTCGGGCATTTCGATGACGACCGACGGCATGACGCCGGTGGATTTTCCCGACCCTGCGACCGCAGGCTACGGCTTCGACTTCAATCCGGCCGCGGATCGCATCCGGGTCACGACGTCCACGGGGCTGAATTTCCGGATCAACCCGAACACCGGCCGGGTCGTGGACGGCGATAGTGGCGTGGCCGGCATCAATCCCGACGGCCCGATCAACGGCGGCACGCTTGGCGTCGATGCGGTCGCCTACACCAACAACAACCCGAACAACGGCAATGTCACGACCCTCTATGCCCTGGATGCAGCTTCGAACAAGCTGTTCATTCAGAATCCTGCCAACGCCGGCATCGAAACGGCCGGCATCACCCTCACCCTGGGCGGCAATACGCTCGACTTCACCTCGGTCGGTGGCTTTGACATCGGGCCCAGCGTCAACGCTCCCTCCAACGGCAGCCCGGTGCCGACCGGCTCGGCAACGGCCGTTCTGAACGTCGGCGGCACGACGGCCCTCTACAGCATCAATCTTGTCAACGGCGTCACGACCCTCATCGGCACCGTCCTCAGCGGAGCGACGCCAGTTCAAGGCCTTGCCGTGCAGGACAACGTTGGTGGCATGCCGGCGATCGCGTTGACCGCCGATGGCATGAACCTCGTTCGCTTCGATACGTCGTCGCCGGGCACAACGACGACGCTGGCGCTGACAAATGTCACGGTCGGTGAAACGATCGTAGGCATCGACTACCGTCCGTTCACCGGGCAGCTTTTTGCCTTCGGCGTCAATGCCACGAATGACTCCGGCTCGCTCTATGTGATCGACCCGCAGACCGGCGCGGCGACTGTCGTCGGCATGGCTGGCCAGATTTCATTCGTGAGTACAAACGGTGTGACGATCGATCTGCCGAGTTCGTCGGTCGGCTACGGAATGGACTTCGATCCAGTAACCGATCGCATCCGTATCACGACCGGCTCGGGTCTCAATTTCCGGATCAATCCCAACAATGGCGTGCCCGTTGACGGCTCCGTGGTGTCGAACGGTACAAATCCCGACACATTCATCAACGGCCTGCCGATCGGTTCATCGGGCGTGATCGGGGTTGCCTACACCAACGGCAACCGCGAAGCGGTCGGAGCCAATGCGGTAGCAACCACGCTGTACGCGCTCGATCCCGTCAGCAATGCGCTGTTCATTCAGAACACCCCGAATTCAGGAACCGAGACGTCCAAGATAGTCGTCACGCTGAACGGCAACCCGCTCGATTTTACCGCCGTGGGCGGCTTCGATATTCCGGGCAATGTGTCCGGTGTCATTCCGAATGGCCCGGCCAACGGCTTTGGCTATGCCGAGTTGACCGTCGGAGGCACGACCAGTCTCTACAAGATCGATCTCGGCAGCGGAGCGGCGACCAATCTCGGAACAATCGGTGCGGGCACCACCTCGCTCGCCGGTCTTGCGCTGGGCGCGCCGGCGGATTTCCCGGTTGTTCGCTCCGATTTCGACGGCAGCGGCACGAGCGATACGATCTGGGTCAGGGACGATGGGGCGGTATCGGTGTGGAACAGCACCAGCCTCGCAGGTGCCCATATCATCGCCTCGGCTGGCAGCGTTCCTGCCGACTGGCACATCGCCGGCAGAGGCGACTTCGCCGGCGACGGGAATAACGACATCCTGTGGCAGCGCGACGACGGCGCGGTGTCGATCTGGGATAACGGCCAGATGGCTGGCGCGCATATCATCGCCAATGCCGGTGCGGTCTCGAGCGCGTGGCATATTGCGGGCACCGGCGACTTCGACGGCAACGGCCGCAGCGACATTCTCTGGCAGAACGACAATGGTGCAGTGTCGATCTGGGATGACGGCGG
Source organism: Bradyrhizobium semiaridum (assembly GCF_020329505.1). Taxonomy (GTDB): domain Bacteria; phylum Pseudomonadota; class Alphaproteobacteria; order Rhizobiales; family Xanthobacteraceae; genus Bradyrhizobium; species Bradyrhizobium semiaridum. Next base: position 2,628 of record NZ_JAGKJJ010000057.1, on the reverse strand, counting down.
AATCAGCAATGCGCACGTCATTGCTTCCGCCGGAGCCGTCGCGAGCAGCTGGCATATCGCCGGGACCGGCGACTTCGACGGCAACGGTCACGACGATATTCTCTGGCGCAACGACAATGGTGCCGTATCGATCTGGGATAACGGTCAGATCGGCGGTGCTCACATCGTCGCTGGCGCCGGCGCGATTCCGACCAGCTGGCACATTCAGGGCACCGGCGATTTCGACGGCAACGGCAAGCAGGACATTCTCTGGCGCAACGATAACGGTGCCGTGTCGATCTGGGATAACGGGCAGGTCGCCGGCGCCCACATCATTGCGTCCGCGGGCGTGGTCGGCAATGACTGGCATATCGAGAGCACCGGCGATTTCAACGGCAATGGCCGCAGCGACATCCTCTGGCAGAACGACAACGGCGCGGTGTCGATCTGGGAGAACGGCCAGCTTGCCGGCGCCCACATCATCGCCTCGGCCGGTGTGGTGTCCAGCGATTGGCAGATCATCGGATGAGTTGAAGGCGCGCGGTCCCCGACGTGTGGACCGTCGCCTCTGAGTTCACTTGATCCTGCGTTGCGCGGGACGCTGCCGAGCCATGCCTCGAAGCGTTCCGGTCGCAGCGATCTGGACGCCGCTTTGCGAGCTGTCGTAGTTTGCGACATCAACAAAGCCGCGTACGGGGGAAATGGTGAACAATAAGAACAACAATGCGGGCGAGACACTCGAATTCGACTACGTCATCGTCGGCGCCGGCTCGGCCGGCTGCGTGCTCGCCAACCGCCTGAGCGCCGACGGCAAGCACTCGGTGCTGCTGCTCGAGGCCGGACCCGAGGACCGCAACATCTGGATCCATGTCCCGATCGGCTACGGCAAGCTGTTCAAGGAAAAATCCGTCAACTGGATGTATCAGACCGAGCCCGAGCCGGGGCTGAACGGACGCCAGGTGTTCCAGCCGCGCGGAAAGGTGCTCGGCGGCTCCAGCTCGATCAACGGCCTGCTGTACGTACGCGGCCAGCACGAGGATTACGACCGCTGGCGCCAGCACGGCAATGCCGGCTGGGGCTATGACGACGTGCTGCCCTATTTCAAGCGCGCGGAGGACCAGCAGCGCGGCGCCGACAAGTATCACGGCGTGGGCGGCCCGCTGCCGGTATCGGACTGGCGGCACCACGATCCGCTGTCGGAAGCCTTCGTTCGTGCCGCCGCCGAAGCCGGCATTCCGACCAATCCCGATTTCAACGGCGCCACCCAGGAAGGCGCCGGCTTCTTCCAGACCACGACGCGGCGCGGCCGCCGCGCCTCTTCAGCATGGTCCTATCTACGGCCGGCGCTGACGCGCGGCAATCTGCGCGTCGAGACCTCGGCGCTGGCGCAGCGCATCCTGTTCGATGGCAAGCGCGCGAGCGCGGTCGAGTACAAGCAGAACGGGCAACCGCGCAAGGCCATGGCGCGCAAAGAGGTCCTGGTGTCGAGCGGCGCGTACAACTCGCCGCAACTGCTGCAGCTCTCCGGCGTCGGTCCCGCCGAGCTGTTGAAGCAGCACGGCATCGACGTCGTGCTCGACGCGCAGGGCGTCGGCAACGATCTGCAGGACCATTTGCAGGTCCGGATCGTGACGCGCTGTCTGCAGCGCGTGACGCTCAACGACATCGTGAACAATCCGCTGCGGCGGATCTGGGCCGGTGCGCATTATGCCGCGCTGCGCCGCGGACCGCTGACCATCGCGGCCGGCACCTCGGGCGCATTCTTCAAGACCAACCCGCGCCTCGCCTCGCCCGATATCCAGATCCACTTCATCCCGTTCTCGACCGACAAGATGGGCGAGAAGCTGCACCCTTTCTCGGGCTTCTCCGCATCGGTCTGCCAGTTGCGGCGCGCCGGCGCTGAAGGCGTATAGCGCCGAGGAGGTCTATCCCGGAGCGAAGGTGGTGAGCGACGACGACCTGCTCGCGTTCTGCCGCAGCACCGGCAGCACGGTCTATCACCCGACCTCGACCTGCCGGATGGGCAACGATCCGCTCGCCGTCGTCGACCAGCGACTGAAGGTGCGCGGCATCGAGGGCCTGCGCGTGGTCGATGCGTCGATCATGCCGGACCTGATGTCGGGCAATACCAACGCGCCCACGATCATGATCGCGGAAAAGGCCTCCGACATGATCCTGGAGGACGCGCGGTAGATACATTGTGATCCGTCATCCTCTCAGGGTGACGGCGAGAGGGTGCAGGGCGCTGCGTAGCCCGGATGGAGCGCAGCGTAATCCGGGAAGGTCCGTGCGTCGGGCGATGCCCGGATTGCGCTTCGCTTCATCCGGGCTACGCCGTCCCTAAGCCTCACCGCTTATGCGCGCGCACCCGCGCTACCATCCGCTCGACATGGGCGATCGGGGTTTCCGGCAAGATGCCGTGGCCGAGATTGAAGATCAGCCGGCCCTGGCCGAAATTCTCCAGCACGTCGTCCACCGCGCGATCGAGCGCGGCGCCGCCGGCGATCAGGGCCAGCGGATCGAGATTGCCCTGCACGGCCGCGCGCGGTTGCACGCGCTCGCGGATCATCGCCGGCTCCGTTGCCCAATCGATCGACACCGCATCGACGCCGGTTTGCTCGACATAGGCCGGCAGCAAGCCGCCGGCGC
>NZ_JAGKJJ010000056.1 GCF_020329505.1 Bradyrhizobium semiaridum | reverse complement strand
GGTGAGCTCCGCTTGAACAACAACATCGCGAATGCCGGGCACAACAACCCTCCCCCGCCCACCCTCACCGAGGTCGTCACCACGCTGCGCACGCTTGGCAAGGCCGAGCTGCCGGCGCAGCTGGCGCGGTGGCTGGATGAGCTCGACGAGACCGGGCGCTGGGCGCTGCTGAAGCTGGTCACCGGCGCGATGCGGATCGGGATCTCGGCGCGGCTGGCAAAGACCGCGGCGGCAGCCCTCGGCGACAAGGACCCGCACGAGATCGAGCTGATGTGGCCGGGCCTGTCACCGCCCTATCTCGACCTGTTCGCCTGGCTCGAAGGCCGCGGCGACAAGCCGGTCAACCGCGATCCGGCGCCGTTCCGCCCGGTGATGCTGGCGCATGCGATCGAGGACACGGACTTCGCCAATCTCGACGCCGCCGATTTCAGCGCCGAATGGAAGTGGGACGGCATCCGCGTGCAGGCGGTCTCCGGCCGCGACGAACGCGGCCACATCCAGACGCGGCTCTACTCGCGCACCGGCGAGGACATCACCGGCAGCTTTCCCGACCTCGTGCCGGCGCTGCACCTGCCCGGCGCCATCGACGGCGAACTATTGGTGCTGCGCGAGGGCCGGGTGCAGACCTTCAACGTGCTGCAGCAGCGGCTCAACCGCAAAGTGGTTTCGCCGAAACTGATCAAGGAATTCCCGATCCACCTGCGCGCCTACGACCTGCTGGGCGACGACGAGAACGATCTGCGCGAGCTGCCGTTCACCGAGCGCCGTGCGCATCTCGAACGCTTCGTCGCGAAGCTGAGCGATCCGCGCATCGATCTCTCGCCGACTGTCCCGTTCACAAGCTGGGACGAACTCGCGGCGGCGCGCGCCGATCCGAAGGCGGCCGGCGCCGGCGACGATGCCGACGCGGTCGAAGGCGTAATGCTGAAGCGGCGCGACGCGCCCTATCTGCCGGGGCGGCCGAAGGGCCCGTGGTGGAAGTGGAAGCGCGATCCGCACATCATCGACGCGGTGCTGATGTATGCCCAGCGCGGCCACGGCAAGCGCTCGTCCTATTATTCCGATTACACGTTCGGGGTCTGGACAAGCGGCGAGGCCGGCGACGAGCTGGTGCCGGTCGGCAAGGCCTATTTCGGCTTCACGGACGAGGAGCTGTTGCAGATCGACCGCTTCGTCCGCCGCAACACCACCGAGAAATTCGGCCCCGTCCGCCACGTCGTGCACGAGCCGGACCAGGGCCTCGTGCTGGAAGTCGCGTTCGAAGGGCTGCAGCGCTCGCCGCGGCACAAATCAGGCGTCGCGATGCGCTTCCCCCGCATCAACCGGCTGCGCTGGGACAAGCCGCCGCGCGAGGCTGACCGGCTGGAGACGCTTGAACGACTGTTAATGACCATGACATCGAATTAATTCCAACATTGCATGGCAGCCATTGATCGCGCATCGCGGGTTCCCCATGTGCCCCGCCGTGACCTATAATGCGGATGCTTCCGCTAGGAGACAGTGATGCCCAACGACGTCCGGGACTTGCCGGCCAGCCAGAATGACGGCCTGTACCGCTTTCTCGGCGGATCGCCGCTGTCGGTGGCGTTCCGGCTGATCCTGCTCTCGATCCTGGTCGGCGTCGTGCTCGCCACGATCGGCTTCGATCCCTGGAACATCCTCTACAGCATCCAGCGGTTGTTCCAGAACATCTGGGATTTCGGCTTCGACGCGATCAACTGGGCTTGGCGCTACTTCCTGCTCGGCGCCGTGGTCGTGATCCCGATCTGGCTGCTATCGCGGCTGTTCGGCGCGCCGCGCGGCCGCTAAGCCAAGGAGAGTTCGCAGCCGATGCAATTGCAATTTGTCGGCTGCGGCGATGCGTTCGGCTCCGGCGGCCGTTTCAACACCTGCTTCCATCTCACCGGCGCGCGCGTCAACGTCCTGATCGACTGCGGCGCGTCGTCGCTGCCGGCGATGAAGCGGCTCGGCATCGATCGCGACGCGATCGACCTGATCCTGATCACGCATTTTCATGGCGACCACTTCGCCGGCTTGCCGTTCCTGCTGCTCGACGCACAGTTCTCCCGCCGCTCCCGGCCGCTCGTGATCGCGGGGCCGCAGGGAATCGAGACCAAACTGCCGCAGGTGATGGAGGTGATGTTCGAGCACTCCTCGAAGACCAAGCAACGGTTCGATCTCCAGGTGGTCGCGCTCGCGCCGGAAGAGGTGCGCCGCTTCGGCGAGGTCGCCGTGACGCCCTACCCGGTCGTGCACGGCGAATCCGGCGGGCCGTTTTTAGGCTACCGCATCGAAGCGGAAGACCGCATCATCAGCTACAGCGCCGACACCGAATGGACCGATGCGCTGATCCCGGCCGCGCAGAATGCCGATCTCTTTATCGCGGAAGCCTACACCTACGATAAAATCGTGAAAAACCATCTCAGCCTGACGACGTTGCAAGCGCATCTGCCCGCCATCGGCGCCAAGCGCGTGGTGCTCACTCATATGAGCGACGACATGCTCGGCCGCCTCACCGGCCTGCCTTACCTCGCGGCGAGCGACGGCATGACCGTCGAGCTCTGACCATGCACGCGCCCGTCCATCCCCTGATCACGTCGCGCCAGGTGTTCGCCATCGCCGGCCCCGCGATGGTTGCCAACCTGACCACGCCGCTGATCGGCATCGTCTCGACCACCGCGATCGGCCGGCTCGACGACGCCGCGCTGCTCGGCGGCGTCGCGATGGCGTCGGTGATCTTCGACTGCCTGTTCTGGCTGTTCGCGTTCCTGCGCATGTCGACGCTGGCCTTCACCGCGCAGGCGCAGGGCGCCGGCGAGACGCAGGAATTCGCCGCGATCCTGGTTCGCGGCTTCATCGTCGCCGGGCTGATCGGCGCCGCGCTGATCGCGCTCCAGGTGCCGCTCGCGGCGGTCACGTTCCAGCTGATGGGCGGCAGCGAAGGCGTGACGCACGCCGCCAAAACCTATTTCATGATCCGGATCTGGTCGGCGCCCCTCGCACTCGGCAATTACGTCATCCTGGGCTGGCTGGTCGGACAGGCCCGCGCCAACACCGCGCTGGCGTTGCAGATCGTGATCAACGTCATCAACGTGGTGGCGACCGTGTTGCTGGTGCAGGCCTACGGTGCCGGCATTGCGGGCGCTGCGATCGCCGCCGTGCTTGCCGAGACGATCGGCTTCGCGCTCGGCGTCATCGTGGCGTGGCGGATCGCGCAGACCGGCTTTACCCTCTCGCGCGCCACGCTGTTCGATCGCGCCAAGCTGATGCGCATGCTCGCCGTCAACCGCGACATCATGATCCGGACCGCGGCGCTGATCGTCGTGTTCCTTTTCTTCACCGCCAAGGGTGCGCGCGAAGGCGATGTGACGCTGGCGGCCAATTCGGTGCTGAACAATTTCCTTTTGGTCTCGGCGTTCTTCCTTGACGGCCTCGCCAACGCCGCCCAGCAACTCTGCGGCCGGACCTTTGGCGCACGCGATGCCAGGGGATTCGCCGATTCGACCCGGCTGGTGCTGCTGTGGGGTATCGGCTTCGCGCTCGTCGTCTCGGCGCTGTTCGCGCTGTTCGGACCTGCGCTGATCGACCTGATGACGACCAGCGCGGAGGTGCGCCGCACTGCGCGCGATTTCCTGCTGTTCGTGATCCTGGCGCCGCTGCCCGGCGTGTTCGCGTTCGGGTTCGACGGCATCTATGTCGGCGCGACCTGGGCGCGCGAGATGCGCAATCTGATGCTCGCCTCGCTCGCGGCGTTCCTCGTGGTCTGGTGGATGCTCAGCGGCTACGGCAACGCCGGCCTGTGGACCGCACTGCTCGGCTTCTACGTCGCGCGCGGCGGCTTCCAGGGGCTGCGCTATCCGGCCTTGCTGAGGAAGTCGTTCAAGGTTTGAAGGCTCTCTCCGCTCCTTCTCCCCGCCTGCGGGGAGAAGGTCGGGATGAGGGCGAGTCTCCATGGGCAGCGCTTGAATTCCGATCTCCCCACAAGCGGGGCGAGGTGAAGAGCAGGCCGCGTAGCCCGGATGGAGCGAAAGCGTAATCCGGGGCCGCTGCATCCGCGGATGGACTTGGCCCGGATTGCACTTCGCTCCATCCGGGCTACGATCTTGCCCGCGAGGCTCGATCTCGCCAACGAGAGCAAGGGAGCAAACATGACCGCAGGCGAGAGCGCACAAGAAGCGCAATGGTGGAGGTGGCGCAGCGTCGCCGATCTCTACCACGCCTTCTTCACCGGCCTCATTCTCACCGTGGTGACGCGGCGCGGCACCGCTGACGCCGCCGAGTTCGTCTTCCGGGTGTTTCGCCGCCAGCAGCAAGAGCGCTTCCTGCCGGGCCTGAAGAAGCTCGGCCTCGATCATCTGCCGCCGGCGGTCGCCGCCGCGCAGTATCACTACCTCTCCAACTGGATCGGCGGCGTGCACGTCGAATACATGTACGAGACCGATCGCAAGGCCTGGATCCGCTATCCGCCGCCGCGCTGGATCTGGAAGGGCACCGCGATCTGCGGCGTGCCGGGTGAGGTGTCGCGCGCGATGCTGCGCGGCTGGCACGCCAATAACGGCGCAGCCCTCGGCGATCTCCGGCTCGGTTTCGTCTGCACCAAGCAGAGCGTCGACGGTCAGGACGGGCTCGAGGGTTATTACTGCGAATACGACCATCCGCTCGAGCTCGACCAGCGCCTGGTGTTCGCGCGCCATCTCGAGGCGCCGCGCTTCGATCCGGCAACTGCGCCGGCGCTGCCGGTCGACAGCTGGCCGAAGCCGCGGCTGGAGAAGGCCTATCGCAACTATGCGATGGAATATGTGAAGACGGCCGCGCCCGTGATCGTGCAGGCGTTCGGCCCGGAGGATGCCAGCTATCTGCTGCATCTCACCGGGAAGCTGATTGGCATGCAGTATTTTGACGAGGTGGCACGGGCGCTCAGTGGCAGTCGTGGCCATGCGGCGGAATTTGTGGCGTTCCTGCGCGTCCTCTTCGAATCGCAGGACGATGTCGCCGAGATCAGCGAATCCGAAGGCCAGTTCGAAATCCGTCAGCACGGCTGGAAGCTGATGGCCGACGTCGCCGACTATCATCCGGCCTGCGCCAGCGTGCTGACCGGCCTGTTCGAGGGGCTGGCGGCCGGCTGCGGGCGGCACATTCCGGTCCACCTGAAGCCGAACCGCGCTGCCGGCGCGCGGTTGATCTGGTCAATCGGCTAGCGTCCAGGTTCATCTGCAATCGCGCAGGCCCCCCTTGCGTCCCGCGCACATGGAATCCGGCGCCGCCATGGTAGGGAAACACCATGGCGCGGCTCCCTGGATCGCGCGGGGAGTTGAAATGTCCGATCTCGGCCTCGCCGAAATACCCGTCGATGAAGCGGAGCGGCCGCTGCCGCCGCCGGTGAGCAAGCCGGCGCGCAACGCGCTGCTCGACGGGCCGATCCTGCGCACGCTGCTCTGGCTGGCCTGGCCGAACGTCATCGCGCTCTCCGCAGGCACCTGTGTCGTGATCGCGGAGACCTCCTATATCGGCCGGCTCGGCGTCGAGTCGCTCGCAGCGATGGCGCTGGTGTTTCCCTGCGTGATCCTCACCATGACGATGTCCGGCGGCGCGATGGGCGGCGGCGTCGCGTCCTCGATCGCGCGTGCGCTCGGCGCCGGCGAGATCGAGCGCGCCTCGGCGCTCGCGGCGCACGCGCTGCTGATCGGGTTGACGTTCGGCGTGACGTTCATGCTCGGCATGCTGATCTTCGGCCCGCGCCTGCTCGAGCTGCTCGGCGGCCGCGGCAATGTGCTGGCGCAGGCGATCGCCTATTCGCAGATCTTCTTCGGCGGCGCGATCCTGCCCTGGCTGATGAACACCATGGCCGGCATCCTGCGCGGCACCGGCAACATGAAGCTGCCGTCGGCCATGATCCTGTCGTCGGCGTGCTGGCAGATCATCCTCGGCGGAACGCTGGGGCTCGGCCTCGGCCCGGTGCCGCAGTTCGGCATGCGCGGCGTCGCCGCCGGCTCATTGATCGCCTACACGATCAGCATCAGCGTGATGGGCTGGTATCTGTTCTCCGGCCGCGCTCGCGTCGTGCCAAAGCTCAAGGGGCTGCGCGTGCAATGGGTGATGTTCATCGACATCCTCAAGGTCGGCGCGGTCTCCTGCTTCTCGCCGCTGCAATCGGTGCTGACGATCTCGATCTTCACCCACATGCTGGCGCAGTTCGGCACCGCGGTGCTGGCCGGCTACGGCATCGGCGCGCGGCTCGAATTCATGCTGACCTCGGTGGCGTTCGCCGTCGGCATCGCCTCGGTGCCGATGATCGGCATGGCGGTCGGCGCCGAGCGCGTCGCGCGGGCGCGGCGCATCGCCTGGACCGCGGGTGCGGTGTCGTTCTGTTCGGTGGGCGTGGTCGGCAGCTTCATCGCGGTGTTTCCGGATCTCTGGGTCAATCTTTTCACCAACGATCCGCATGTGCGGGCCACCAGCCACGAATATCTGTCGACCGCGGCGCCGATGTATGCCTTCATCGGCCTTGCCATGTCGATGTACTTCTCCTCGCAGGGCGCAGCGAAGGTGATCGGCCCGGTGCTGGCGCAGACCGCGCGGCTGATCTTCATCGGCACCGGCGGCTGGTGGCTGTCGACCCATGAGGCCAGCGCGCAAAGCTTCTTCGTCCTCGCCGCCGCCTCGATGGGCGTGCTCGGCGTACTGTCCTGCCTCAGCGTGATCCTGACGCGCTGGGGCAAGCCGGCGGCGGTGGGCAACGTGCAGGCGGTGTTGTCGTAGCGTTGAAGGCGCGGTCTCAACTCGCAGTCCGCCGTCTGCAGCGAATCTGAATGCGTAACTAACGAGCGGCACCAAGTATTCAGTGTCGTCCCGGCGAAGGCCGGGACCCATAACCACGACCGTCAAATGTTCTTGAACGCTGGAGCCACAGCGCGTTTCAACAACGCCCCCCTGTGGTTATGGGTCCCGGCCTTCGCCGGGACGACACCGGATATGCTGGACCACTGTCCGCTACGCCGCACTCTCCGCCTTCGCGGCCTGCGCCAGCGCCTTCTGCATCGCTAACGCCCCCTGATCCATCTGCGCGTCGATGTAGGGCGCGACCTCGTTCGGCAGCACGTCGGTAATCCACAGCACGCGGCAGCGGCCGTCGCCCTCGGAGAACACCTGGGCCGAGGCTGAGTGCTGCGTCAGGCGCTCGCTCTTGATGGCATAGACCAGCCGCCGCCGGCTGTCGTTGCAATCGACCAGCGTTTCGCGCGCCACCGAGCCGTTCGAAAACGTGACGATGCGCGCATCGCCGTCAAGCCTGGTGTCGGTCACGAAGCCCGGCGCCAGCCGCGTATGCACCGCGCCGAAATCGCGCAACACGTCCCAGACGTGGTCGGCCGGGGCGTCGATCGGGATGTCCTTGTAGATGGAAGCCATGGGTTCGAAATCCTCGTTTGCTGGATGTGACGGTAAGTGGCGGAACGGGTTGCAGTTACGTGCACACCGCTTCGACATTGTTGCCGTCGGGATCGATCAGGAACGCGGCGTAATAGGTCGGGCTATAGTCCTTGCGGTGGCCTGCCGCGCCGTTGTCCTTGCCGCCGGCCTTGAGGCCGTCGGTATGGAACGTCTTGATCGCGTCGTGATCCGGCGCGCGGAACGCGACATGCGCGCCGCCCGGCGCCTTGCCCTTGTGCAGATGCAGCCAGAGCGCCGGCTCGCCCTTGGGGCCGAAGCCGGCGCCGCTGTCGTCACGCGAGCACAGCACGAAGCCGAGCGGCGCCAGCGCAGCGGTATAGAAGCGCACGCTGGCGTCGAGGTCGGCGACGCGCAATCCGATATGGTCGTACATGATAGGGTCTCCAGTCGTTGAGCGCGCTATGACGCGCGGGCCGGAGCACCCTAGCTATTGCAGGGCGAGGCGTTCTTGGAAAATCTTGCGGTCGCCGCGCGAGGCCTGGCGGAACTTGAGCGGCGAGGCGCCGGCGGCGCGGTGGAAGCTGCGCACAAAATTGGAGAGATCGCCGAAACCGACGTCATAGGCGATGTCGGTGATCGGGCTGTCGTCGTCGGCCAGCCGGCGCGCCGCGTGGCGCAGCCGCGAGCGCACCAGATATTGATGCGGGGTGACGCCGAGCACCGACGAAAACAGCCGCAGGAAATGGAAGGTGCTGAGCCCGGCCTGCTCGGCGGCATCGTCGAGGTCGATGGCGTGGTGCGAATTGGCGTCGATCCACAGCGCGGTCTCCACCGCGCAGCGGCGGTCGCGCAGCGCCGCCGTCAGCGGCTTTGCCTTGCGGTCGGACACCACCTCGACGAAGCGGCTCGCGAGCAGGTGGCCGATCTCGTCGAGGCCGACGTCACTGTTGCCAGCTGCCGCCGTT
>NZ_JAGKJJ010000055.1 GCF_020329505.1 Bradyrhizobium semiaridum | reverse complement strand
CGGCAACACCATCGAGGGCCATGTCGGCACCACCACCGGCACGCTGGCCTTCACCATCGCGGTGAATCCCGTGAGCGGGCTGGTGACCTTCACCGAGTATCGCGCGGTGAAGCAAGCGCTCGGCACCGATCCGGACAGCGGCGAAGGCAAGTCGCTGACATCTGGCATCGTCAATCTGGTTGCAAAGATCACGGACAAGGACGGCGACTTCCAGACTGCCAGCATCGACCTCGGCAAGCAGCTGACCATCACCGACGATGGCCCGACGATCGGAGGGTTCGATCACGTCGCCCTCCCCACCGAAAACAATCAGACCGCCGACGGCGCCTACGATGTCAATTTCGGAGCCGATGGCGCCGCCGCGATGCTGCTCGCCATCCACAACGGCGCCGTCGGCAGCACCGGGTTCAATCTGGCCACGTCCGACCTCGGCGGCGGCATCACGTCGGTGCACGTCACCGGAAATGACGCCGATTACACCTTTTATTATTCGACCCATGCGGTCAGCGCCGGTGTCGAGCTGAACGCCTATTTCAGCAACTTGAATGGAACGCTGACCGATCCCTACTTCACGCTCACGATCAATCCGGACGGAACCTATTCGTTCGATCTCGTAAGCGTCGAGGTCCTGAAGCAGGTCACCGTCTCCGGTTCCGATTTCGGCGCCTCCGGCAGCGGCACGCCGTCACTCACCTCGCCGGACCAGCAACTCGTCATCACCGGCTCCGACAACAGTGACAATCCGATCGACGTCAAGGCGTCCAGCAATGGCATCGCGGTCGGCGATACCGGACTGCAAATGGATTCCGACGAGCGATTGAACCTCTCATTCGTGAAGGAGCAATCGCATGTCAGCTTCATCCTGACCCAGTGGCAGGGCAACGGCACCGCGAACGTCGTTTTCAACGTCCTCGACGGCAGCAGCAACGTCCACAGCTTCAATATCGACGTTCCGAAGCCGTCGGGCGGCGTCGCCAACGTCGTGGTGTTGGAAACCTCCGATGCGTCGCTGATCGATACCCATACCTTCGACAGCGTAACCCATACCTACACGCTCTATGTCGGACACGAGTTCAATCAGATCCAGGTCGATTACGATCACGAGGCCGCCGGCAACGCCACCTTCACCGTCAACGACATTACCTACAACAAGGAAACCACCATCCCGAGCACCGATCTTCTGTTCGACGTCTCGGCCTTCGACAAGGACGGCGATTCGGCCGCGACGACCCTTCAGGTCGATCTTGAGGGCGGCACGTCGGGCGCGGTCGTGCTGGCCTCCACGTCTCTGGCGACGCTGGCCGCAGCCCCGACAAGCGAAGCTCCCGTAACGCCCGCGGACACCTTCCTCTTCACGGAGCAGACATCCAGCTCAGCCGTGCCAGCGCCCGCTCCAACGACGCTAGCCGCGCCGCTGGATCTGGGCCCGGCGTGGTCTGCTCCGCACGAAGGCACCGCGGCGGCTCTCGCGCTGCCGGCGATGCCGGATGCGCCCGCCGTCGATCATTCAGGCAGCTATTTCAAGCTGGTTGCGGACCATGCGCCGCATGATCTGATCCTGTAGTTGTCAGACCGGACGACGAGCCCCGCGGATCGGCCCCGGCTTTCGCCGGAATCGCCGCCGCGGACCTTTATGGAATCCCTATATCTCCGCACCCTGCCTCATCTCGTTTTCAAACAGCCGTCCGGCCATTTTTCGGCGTGCGGCCACCTGCGTTCGGCCGCGCGGGACGAGATGATGCCATGTCACTGTATGCAGAACACACCTCCACCGACCTGAGCGACCGGCTGCGCGACGCCTATGCGGTCACCGCCGAGTTCATGGCCGACATCATCGACCAGACCTGCCGGCGCTTCCCGTCGATCGGGCAGAGCGGCAAAGCCGTCCATGTCGAGCGCCTGATCCGATCGGGCGCCTGGACCGATGCGGCGCTGGCGCTGATCGATCTCGAGCTGCCGCAATGGCAGGTCCGCCGCCTCGTCTATGACGAAGGCGAATGGCACTGCGCATTGTCGCGTTCACGCGAGTTGCCGGACTGGCTCGACCAGTCGATCGAAACCCATCATGCCGACCTCGCACTCGCAATCCTCGCCGCCTTCATCGAGGCGCAGCGGATCGCCGCACCCGAGACGCGAACCAGCGTCCCCGCAGTGCGCCGCGACGCCAGCGCCTTCCATGAGCCGCTGTTCGTCGACAATATCGGCTAAACCGACGACATCGCCATGGCAGCGAAGGATCTTCCGCAGGGCTTGCGGTCGGTGCAAGTGCTGGTCCGGTTCGGCTTCCGCCTGGCCATCATGATCGGCTTTGCGATGTTCGCCGGCGTCGGCTTCGGCAAGGGCCTGGTCGCGCTGCTGTGGATGTCGGCGCTGATCTGCGCCTTCGTCGGTCTCGCTAAACGCGAGGCGCCATTTGCCGCCCAGCTCAATCATTGGGACGAGATGACCGCCTATGCCGCGCTGTGCGCGCTGGCCACCGGCATCGTCCAGCACTCCTGACGCCGATTCCGAAATCCTATGCGGCTCCTATGAATTCTGCCGCCGGTCGCGCTCGATTTCATATCCAGCCAGGCGGACATTGATCACGTGACTATCACTGCAAGGACACACCAACGTGAAACTCGTCGAACCTCCCTCATGCAGCTCCGCATCTTCCATCGTCTTCATCGGCCGCAACCACCGCGGCCAGTGGGTCGCCCAGCAACAGAACGGCCTGTTTGGCGGCCTGTTCGTCAACCGCGCCCAAGCCGTCAAATACGCGCTGTTCGAGAACGGCCAGCACCCCGAAATGATCATCGAGCTCTCCCGCGAGATCGAGCTCGACATCGGCGGCCAGCCCGCAAGTCCCCCAACCCGCCGCGCGGCTTGAACCGACGATGATACCGCTGGCGCATTCGACCCAACGGCTGTCGGGATTCATCCCCGATCTTCCGACTCCGTTCGATGATCGCGGCGAGATCGACACCTATGCTTCGGCCGAGGTCGCGGACGCGATCTCCGGATGGGCCGATGAGTATCTCGCGGCCGCGCAGTAATATTCGGTGCGACCGTATCAGCGCCGTCCCGAACGCGATCCATTGCAACGCACAATGGCCAACGCGCGCATCGCCGTGACAGTGCGGCCATATTGAGGTTCCGCACCGGCGCCCCATATGCTCGGCAAGGGAGTGCTTGCCGTGCAGACCTTAAGGGCTGCCCTCGTTGCGGTGACGGCGGTCACCGCGCTGCTTCTCTCGATCCGTTCCGCTGCCGCGGAGGAGAACAGCCGCCTCGCTTTGACCATTTCGATCGACGGCGCGATCGGGCCGGCGTCGGCCGCCTATGTCAAGGGCGCGCTCGCCAAGGCCGCCGAACGGCGCGCCGGGGTCGTGGTGTTGCGCCTCAATACGCCCGGCGGTCTCAACACCAGCATGCGCGAGATCATCGCCGACGTGCTGGCCTCGCCCATTCCCGTGATCGGCTATGTCGCCCCCTCCGGCGCCCATGCGGCGAGTGCCGGGACCTACATCCTCTATGCGACGCATATCGCGGCGATGGCGCCGGGCACCAATATCGGCGCCGCGACGCCGGTGCAGATCGGCGGGCTGCCGGGCCTGCCCGGCGGCGAAAAGGACGGCAAGGACAAGAAGGACGGCGAGGGTCAGCAGCCGAAGGACGCCATGATGGCGAAGGCGACCAACGACGCCGTCGCCTTCATCCGCAGCCTCGCCGAGCTGCGCGGCCGCAATGCCGATTGGGCCGAGAAGGCGGTGCGGGAGGCCTCCACCCTCTCCGCCAACGCCGCACTGCAGGCCGGAGCCATCGAGCTGGTGGCGCGCGATCCGGCCGACCTGTTGAAACAGGTCGACGGCCGCACGGTCGAGGTCGGCGGCAAGACGGTACACCTGTCGACAAGGGATGCGACGCTCGAGGCGATCGAACCGGACTGGATCTCGCGCCTGCTTGCCGTCATCACCGATCCCAATGTCGCATTCATCCTGCTGATGATCGGCATCTACGGGCTGATCTTCGAATTCATGTCGCCGGGCCTGATCGGCCCCGGCGTCGTCGGCACGATCTGCCTGCTGCTCGGGCTCTATGCGCTCAACATGCTGCCGGTCAACTACGCCGGCTTCGCGCTGATGCTGGTCGGCATCGCGCTGCTCGCCGTCGAGGCCGTCAACCCGACGGTTGTGATCGGCGCCGGTGGGCTCATCTCGTTCGTGCTGGGCGCGCTGATGCTGTTCCGCGGCGAGGCGCCGGGCTACACGCTGTCATGGTGGGTGATCGGCATCACCACGGCGCTGTTCGCCGCCTTCCTGGTTGCCGTGCTCGGCGCGCTGCGGCGCGCCGCCAAGGGGCCCGCCCAGGTCGGCGCGCAAGCCATGCAGGGCCTGCCGGCCGAGGTGCTCGACTGGTCCGGCACCTCAGGTCACGTCTTCACCAATGGCGAGCGCTGGCAGGCGCGCGGCACCGAGACGTTCAGATCCGGCGAGACGGTCGAAGTCGCCAACATCATCGATTTGACGCTGGTGGTGCGGCGCGCGCCGGCCGCCACCGGCGAGGGAGGTCAAGCATGATGCTCGATTACTTAACCTATGCGGCGATCGCGCTATTGGTCGTGATGTTCCTGTCGCAGGCGATCCGCGTGCTGCGTGAATATGAGCGCGGCGTCGTCTTCACACTGGGCCGCTTCACCGGCGTCAAGGGTCCGGGGCTATTCCTGCTGATTCCGGTGGTGCAGCAGCTGGTGAAGGTCGACCTGCGGGTGGTGGTGCAGGTGGTGCCGCCGCAGGACGTGATCTCGCG
Organism: Bradyrhizobium semiaridum; assembly: GCF_020329505.1. Taxonomy (GTDB): domain Bacteria; phylum Pseudomonadota; class Alphaproteobacteria; order Rhizobiales; family Xanthobacteraceae; genus Bradyrhizobium; species Bradyrhizobium semiaridum. Next base: position 3,667 of record NZ_JAGKJJ010000055.1, on the reverse strand, counting down.
CGACAACGTCTCGGTCAAGGTCAATGCCGTGCTCTATTTCCGCATCGTCGATCCCGAACGCGCCATCATCAAGGTCAACGACTACATGGCCGCGACCAGCCAGCTGGCACAGACCACGCTGCGCTCGGTGCTCGGCAAGCACGAGCTCGACGAGATGCTCGCCGAGCGCGACCGGCTGAATGCCGATATTCAGGAGATCCTCGACAAGCAGACCGACGTCTGGGGCATCAAGGTCACCGGGATCGAGATCAAGGACGTCGATATCAACGAGACCATGGTGCGGGCGATCGCCAAGCAAGCCGAGGCCGAACGGCTGCGGCGCGCCAAGGTGATCAACGCGATGGGCGAGCAGCAGGCCGCCGAGAAACTGGTCGAGGCCGGACGTATCCTCGCCGGCGAGCCGCAGGCGATGCAGCTGCGTTACTTCGCGGCGCTGCACGACATCGCCGGCGAGCGTTCATCGACCGTGGTGTTTCCGCTGCCGATGAACCTGCTGGATCACCTGACGCGGCGCAGCGAGCCGACCTGATCGCCCCGGTGCTTAGCCCGCCAGGCCGGCCCCGGGGCCGCGCATGTAATGCGCCTCGGGCCCGTAGAGGCTGATCGGCTCCTCGCCGATGCAAGCCAGCGTTTTTGAACAGCGCCTCGCCGGCGCGACGCAGCAAAGCACGCATTTCAGTAGTCCCACTTCTCGCCGAGCACGGCCGGCGGGCGCGGATACTTCTCGGCATCGCCGCCGAGCAGGCCGACATTGAGGTTCATCCGCGCCCAGTCCTCATGGCCGCGATGCAGCAGCAGCTCGTTACGCAGGCGGTGGATCTTCGCGGCGGCGATCGCGCGGTGAATGGTCCGGAACATGGCACGAATCCGCTTCCAATTCCGCCGCAGCGTCATGCGACTGGCTGCGGCAGGCATCCGGACATCGTGTGAATAGAGCATGGTCATGTCCCACTCTCCTTCCGCCGGCGCGCATGGGCGCACGGCGTCAAGCGGAAAGATGCGGAGACGGACGTAGGAATTCGAGATGGCGCTGGAACCAGCTGCATAGCCGCGGCATAAAAGCCTTGCGCCGGCGCCGCCCGAGCCTGCTGCAATCGGCACATTGTGGCGATTTAGCCCTCGCAACGACCGGTCCGGACCGGTTTACGGTCGGCGGCAAGACCGGTAACCTCACCTCCCAACGCGACATGGAGAGGCGCCCATGCGGCCCAAGGACCCCGTCAACTGGATGCTGTCGGATGCGATCGAGACGCTCGCCCGCGCCGAGCGCATGCATCAGCGCTTCCTCAATCTGCACCCGCTCACCGAGAGCCGCGAGCCGAGCTGGGAACCGCCGATGGACGTCATCGAGACCGATGACGAGATCCTGATCTTCATCGCGCTGCCGGGGGTCGACCCCGCCGACGTCCAGACCGCGCTCGACGGCGCGACGCTCGTCATCAGCGGCCGCCGTGCTTTGCCGCCCGAGCTGCGCAATGCCCGCATCCTGCGCCTCGAGCTGCCGCAGGGCCGGTTCGAGCGCCGCATTCAGCTGCCGACCGGCCGCTACACAATCAACCGCTTCGCCGCGCATGGCTGTGTCGGCCTGCGCCTCGGCAAGTCGAGCTGAGGAGTTCGCCATGGCTTCCGACGTTTCCACCGCGGCGACGACATCCGCGCCGATCCCGAGCGATGCGCTGATCATCGTCCCCGCCCGCAACACCGTGCTGTTCCCGAACGTCATCGTCCCGATCACGATCGGGCGGGCGAAGTCGATCGCCGCGGCCCAGCAGGCGGTGCGCGAGCAGCGCCAGATCGGCATCCTGTTGCAGCGCGACGCGGAAGTGAACGATCCCGGCCCCGACGATCTCTACCGTGTCGGTACCGTCGCCAACATCGTGCGCTACATCACCGGCGCCGACGAGACCCATCATCTGGTCTGCCAGGGCGTGCAGCGGATGCGCGTGCAGGACTATCTGCCGGGCACGCCGTTCCTCGCCGCCCGCGTGCTGCAAATTCCCGAGCCGACCACGGCCTCGCCCGAGATCGAGGCCCGTTTCCTCAATTTGCAGCGCCAGGCGCTGGAGGCCGCGCAGCTGCTGCCGCAGGTGCCGCCCGAATTGATCGCCGCGCTGCAAGGCACCACATCGCCGGCGGCGCTGGCGGACCTTGCGACTTCCTACATGGACATCAAGCCGCAGGACAAGCAGGACATCCTCGAGACCATCGACCTCGTCGCGCGGATGGACAAGGTCTCGCGCCATCTCGCCGAGCGCATCGAGGTGCTGCGGCTGAGCCAGGAGATCGGGCAGAAGACCAAGGCCGCGTTCGACGAGCGGCAGCGCGAGGCGATCCTGCGCGAGCAGATGGCGACCATCCAGCGCCAGCTCGGCGAAGGCGACGGCAAGGCCGCCGAGGTCGCGGAGCTGACGAAGGCGATAGCCGCGGCCGGCATGCCGCCGGAGGCCGAGAGCCAGGCCCAGAAGGAGCTGCGCCGCTACGAGCGGATGCCGGAAGCCGCCGCCGAGTCCGGCATGGTGCGCAGCTATCTCGACTGGCTGATCGACCTGCCCTGGGCGCTGCCCGAGGAGAAGCCGATCGACATCGCCGAGGCACGCAAGATCCTCGACGAGGATCATTACGGCCTCGAGAAGATCAAGAGCCGCATCATCGAATATCTCGCCGTGCGCAAGCTGGCGCCCGGCGGCAAGGCGCCGATCCTCTGCTTCCTCGGCCCGCCCGGCGTCGGCAAGACCTCGCTCGGCCAGTCGATCGCGCGCGCGATGGCGCGGCCGTTCGTCCGCGTCAGCCTCGGCGGCGTGCATGACGAGGCGGAGATCCGCGGCCACCGCCGCACCTATATCGGCGCGCTGCCCGGCAACATCGTCCAGGCGATCAAGAAGGCCGGCGCGCGCAACTGCGTGATGATGCTGGACGAGATCGACAAGATGGGCCGCGGCATCCAAGGCGATCCGTCGGCGGCGATGCTCGAAGTGCTCGACCCCGAGCAGAACGGCACCTTCCGCGACAATTATCTCGGTGTTCCCTTCGACCTGTCGCGCGTCGTGTTCATCGCCACCGCCAACATGCTCGACGGCGTGCCGGGGCCGCTGCTCGACCGCATGGAGCTGATCAGCCTCGCCGGCTACACCGAGGAGGAGAAGCTCGAGATCGCGCGACGCTATCTGGTGCGCCGCCAGCTCGAGGCCAACGGCCTCAGGGCCGAGCAGGTCGCGATCGAGCCGGATGCGCTGCGGCTCGTCATCCGCAGCTACACCCGCGAGGCCGGCGTGCGCAACCTCGAGCGCGAGATCGGCAAGGTGCTGCGCAACGTCGCGGTGCAGGTCGCCGAGGGCAGCGCCAGCCAAGTCACCATCGCGCCAAAGGACGTCGCGACGCTGCTCGGCCAGCCGCGCTTCGAGAACGAGATCGCGATGCGCACCAGCATCCCCGGCGTCGCCACCGGCCTCGCCTGGACCCAGGTCGGCGGCGACATCCTGTTCATCGAGGCCTCTCGCACGCCGGGCCGCGGCACGCTGATCCTCACCGGCCAGCTCGGCGAAGTCATGCGCGAGAGCGCGCAGGCGGCGCTGACGCTGGTGAAGAGCCGCGCCTCGCAGCTCGGCATCGATCCTTCGATCTTCGAGAAGAACGACATCCACGTCCACGTGCCGGCGGGCGCGACCCC
>NZ_JAGKJJ010000054.1 GCF_020329505.1 Bradyrhizobium semiaridum | reverse complement strand
GACCTCTCCCCGAAGGGGAGAGGTATAGCACAGCGACTGCCACACCATGACCACCCGTATCGACGCACGTTTCGCCGAGCTGAAGCAGCAGGGCCGCTCCGCCTTCGTCACCTTCGTGATGGCCGGCGATCCCGACGAAAAGACCTCGCTCGACATCATCAAGGCGCTGCCGAAGGCCGGCGCCGATGTCATCGAGCTCGGCATGCCCTTCACCGATCCGATGGCCGATGGTCCGTCGATCCAGGCTGCCGGCCTGCGCGCGCTCAAGGGCGGCATGACGCTGAAGAAGACGCTGGAGTTGGTCCGCGGCTTCCGCAAGGACGACAACGCCACGCCGATCGTGCTGATGGGTTACTACAATCCGATCTACATCTACGGCGTCGACGCGTTCCTGACTGACGCCAAGGCGGCCGGGGTTGACGGCCTGATCATCGTCGACCTGCCGCCGGAGGAAGACACCGAGCTTTGCATCCCCGCGATGAAGGCCGGGCTGAACTTCATCCGCCTGGCGACGCCGACCACCGATGACAAGCGGCTGCCGGCCGTGCTCGCCAACACCTCGGGCTTCGTCTACTACGTCGCGGTGACCGGCATCACCGGCAGCGCGGCAGCCGATTCGAAAGTGGTCGGCGGGGCCGTGCGACGCATCAAGCAGCACACCGCGCTGCCGGTCTGCGTCGGCTTCGGCATCCGGACGCCGGAAGCCGCGCGTGCGATTGCCGAGAACGCCGATGGTTCCGTGGTCGGCACCGCGCTGGTCGACGCCCTCAAGGGTAGCCTCGATGCCGAGGGCCGTGCGACAGCCAGGACGGTAATCGCGGTGGCCGATCTGGCCTCCGCGCTGGCCCAGGGCGTCCGGGGCGCCAAGCAGGCGGCCGAATAAGCCACAATTTGCGACCACAAGGCCACTGGCGGCGGCTTGCCGGGTCTTGCCTTGCCCGCCATATATCCACCTGCGGAACCGACCCGCACTCGGAGCGAACCATGAACTGGCTCACCAATGTCGTCCGGCCGAAGATCCGCAACATCCTGCGCCGCGAGACGCCGGAGAATCTCTGGATCAAGTGCCCAGATTCCGGACAGCTCGTGTTCTACAAGGACGTCGAGGCCAACCAGTTCGTCATCCCCGGCTCGAACTACCACATGCGCATGGGCGCGGTGGCGCGGTTGAAGTCGGTCTTCGACAACGAGACCTGGTTCGACGTCGCGCTGCCCGAAGTCACGGCCGACCCGCTCAAGTTCCGCGACGAGCGGAAGTATGTCGACCGCATCAAGGATGCCCGGGCCAAGACCGGGCTGAACGACGCGGTCAAGGTCGGCTACGGCAAGCTCGAGGGCGCCGCCGCCGTGGTCGCGGTGCAGGATTTCGATTTCATGGGCGGCTCGCTCGGCATGGCGGCCGGTGAAGCGATCGTGCGCGGGCTCGAGCTCGCGGTGGAGAAGAGATCGCCCTTCATCGTATTCGCCGCGTCCGGCGGCGCGCGCATGCAGGAAGGCATTCTGTCGCTGATGCAGATGCCGCGCACCACGGTCGGCGTGCAGATGCTGCGCGAGGCGCGGCAGCCCTACATCGTCGTGTTGACCAATCCGACCACCGGCGGCGTGACCGCCTCCTATGCGATGCTCGGCGACGTCCACATCGCCGAGCCCGGTGCGCTGATCGGCTTTGCCGGCGCGCGCGTCATCGAGCAGACCATTCGCGAGAAGCTGCCGGACGGTTTCCAGCGCGCCGAATATCTGCGCGAGCACGGCATGGTCGACATGGTCGTGCACCGCCACGACATGAAGGCGACGCTGGCGCGGCTGTGCCGCCTGTTCACCAAGTCGCCGGCGCTGGAATCCGCCGCGAAACCTGCGGCGGCCGTCGCCGAGCCGGCCCAGATCGTCACGGCACCGGAAACCGTGCCGGCCGCGCCGCACGCGTGACCGCAAGCGACGCCCCATCGCAGCCCTCGTTCGAGGCGTTGATCGCGCGGATCTCGGCGCTGCATCCGAAGCGCATCGATCTCAGCCTCGATCGCATGCGCGGCCTGATGGAGCGGCTCGACCATCCCGAGCGCAAGTTGCCGCCGGTGATCCATGTCGCCGGCACCAACGGCAAGGGCTCGACCATTGCCTATCTGCGCGCGATCCTGGAGGCCGCCGGCCTCAAGGTGCACGTCTTCACCTCGCCCTACCTCGTGCGGATCAACGAATGCTACCGGCTCGGTGCCGCCGGCGGCGGCAAGTTCGTCGGCGACGATGAGCTCCGCGCGACGTTCGAGCATTGCGAGCGCGTCAACGCTGACAATCCCATCACCATCTTCGAGATGGAAACGGCCGTCGCGTTCACCCTGTTCGCGAAGCATCCCGCCGATGTCGTGCTGCTCGAGGTCGGCCTTGGCGGCCGGCTGGATTCGACCAATGTGGTCGAGGCGCCGCTTGCTTGCGTGATCGCGCCGGTCAGCATGGATCACATGGAATTCCTCGGCGACAATCTGACCTCGATCGCCGGCGAGAAGGCGGCGATCATCAAGCACAAGGTGCCGGTGATCTCGGCCGAGCAGGCGCCGGAGGCGATGGCGGTGATCGAGGCGCAGGCGAGCCGGATGCGCGCGCCGCTGCACGCCGCCGGCCAGCAGTGGCATGTCAGCGTCGAGCGCGGACGGCTGGTCTATCAGGACGAGCGCGGCCTGATGGATCTCGCTGCGCCAAAATTGTTCGGCCGGCACCAGTTCGACAATGCCGGGCTCGCGATCGCCACGTTGCGCGCAATCGATACATTCAAGCTCAACATGTCGGCCTATGAGAGCGGCATCGTCAGTGCGGAGTGGCCGGCGCGGATGCAGCGGTTGGCGTCCGGTACGCTCGTCGCGCAGGGCCCGCAGGGCAGCGAGATCTGGCTCGACGGCGGGCACAATGCCGAAGGCGGCCGTGTCGCGGCGGCTGCGCTCGGCGATCTCGAGGAGCGCGTATCACGGCCGCTGGTCATCATAACAGGAATGATGGCCAACAAGGATGCCGATGCCTTCCTCGCCAATTTCGCCGGACTGACCCGCCACATCATCGCGGTCCCGGTGCCGGGCCGCGAGAACGGCATGGCGCCCGACCGGCTGGCCGATGCCGCGCGTGCGCTCGGCATGCGGGTCGAGATCGCGAACGGCGTCGACGCGGCGTTGCAGCGACTCGCCACGCTCGCCTACGAAGTGCCGCCGCGCATCCTGATCACCGGCTCGCTCTATCTCGCCGGCCCGGTGCTCGCCGCAAACGGCACGCCTCCTACATAGGCATCCGCTGCATCCGGGCTACAAGAGAATGATCATGCGTTTTGCTGCCATCGCCGACATCCACGGCAGGCCCGCGGCACGCTATGCGATCCTGCAACAGTCCGGCGGCGATTGGGACATGACTTTCCGCCATGTGCCGTACGATCACGAAGCGATGGCGGCACTGGCGCGGCAGCACGGCCATCCCAAACAAAGAGCTAACGCGCGATGACTATTAACACGATCTCATCGCGCTTCAGCGGATGTGCGCCTCGTCCGATACGCCGACATGCTCGCGATAGACCATCTCCCAGCCCTTCCAGCCGGTGAACAGCAGAATCAGGACCACGATCAGCGACAGCGTCAGGCCGGTCGGCACGATCGCGGATGCGCCATGCTCGTAGCGCGAATACCAGTTGTACAGTTCGAGCAAGACCGCGGTGACATTGCCGCCGGCATGTTGCCATGCATCGGACAGGTGGCGGACCTGATCGTCTCCCAGGAGATCGATCACGCCGGCAACCGCGGCGAGCGCCGCCATGATCAGGCCGACACCCAGCAGCCAGAGCGAGGCGTTGACCCAGAAGTCGGTGCCCGTTTTCCAGAATGCGAGGTCGGCCACGAAGGTCAGAACGAAGCAGGCAACCGGAAATGGAATCAGCATCGGATGAATGGGATGTCCCGCGACCTGCGCGGTTGATCTTGGGTTCGTCATAGGTCCCTCCTCGGGCCATTTGAGACCTCAACTTGGGCCGTTTGTCCGGGTTCCTATGTGGCAGAGATCAACGATGCGACCCATTGGCAGCATCCGGGCTACGGGTGCTCCGGCTATGGCTTCAGCAGCTTCATCGGATCGGCGGCCTTCTGCTTCAACTGCTCGAAGCTGCATTGCTTCGGCGCCTTGTCCGGGCGCCAGCGCAGGATCGAGGTGCCGTGGCGGAAGCGGTCGCCGCTGAAATGGTCGTAGCAGACTTCGATCACGAGTTTCGGCTTCAGCGGGCACCATTGCGCTGAACGCTCGGTCGACCATCGGCTCGGGCCACCCGGCGCATTCCCGGTAAAGCCGGGCTTGGCGATCAGCGGCTCGAGCTTGTCGGTCAGCGCCGGCTTGTCCTGCTGCTTGATCGCGGAGGTGAAGCCGACATGGTGCAGCAGGCCGTCGTCGTCATAGAGGCCGAGCAGCAGCGAGCCGACCACCTTGCGGCCGCCGATGCGGTTGGTGGCGTAGCGGAAGCCGCCGACCACGCAGTCGGCGCTTCTGAATCGCTTGATCTTCTGCATGCCGTCGCGATTGCCGGCTTGGTAGGGCAGGTCGAGCCGCTTGGCGATCACGCCGTCAAACCCGCCACCCGATCGTGCCAGCCATTTCTGCGCGACCGCGTAGCTGGTCGTGGCCGGCGATAACCGAAAGCCGGGACTGGATTTCAACTGCGACCTGGCGAATGCCTCGAGCTCGGGGCGGCGCTCACGCAGTGGCAGTCCCGACAGCTTCTTCTTGGTCGGCGATACCAACAGATCGAACACCAGGAACAGCGCCGGCGTCTCCTGGGCAAGCCTCGTCACGCGGCTCGCGGCAGGATGGATTCGCTGCAGCAGGTCGTCGAATGAAAACGTGCGGCCGTGCGGGACGACGATCTCGCCGTCGAACAGGAACGATTGCGCCCTGAGGTCCAGCGCGGCCGTGACCAGCTCCGGAAAATAGCGGCCGAGCTGCTCGCCGGATTTGGAGCGCAGGCCGACCTTGCTGCCGTCGCGTTGCAGCAGGCAGCGGAAGCCGTCCCATTTCGGCTCGTACTGCCACTCCTTGCCGCGCGGAATGGCCTCGACCGAGCGCGCTTCCGCCGCGACGAGCGACGTGGATCGAGAAGCGGATTTCTGGCGGGCAGACGGCAACGGCTGCGACCTTCTTGCGCAAGACACGTCATGCCAACGCAGAGGGCCGGCGAATCCGCCGATTGTTGTTCGAAAATATTCTGAACGGGCTACAAACGAGGGCCACAAACAAAACGGCCGGCTGATCGCCGGCCGTCTCACAATCAGCTAATTCGAAGCGGGATCAGACCGCAGCGGTGATCCACTGCTGCAGCTTTGCCTTCGGCGCGGCGCCGACCTGACGCGAGGCCATCTCGCCGCCCTTGAAGATCATCAGGGTCGGGATTGACATCACGCCGTATTTCGACGCGGTCTTCGGGCTCTCGTCGACGTTGAGCTTCACGATCTTGACCTTGTCGCCCATCGCGCCGGAAATCTCATCGAGAGCGGGTGCGATCATGCGGCACGGGCCGCACCATTCGGCCCAGAAATCGACGACCACCGGCCCGGTCGCCTTGAGCACCTCGGCTTCGAAATCGGCGTCAGAAACCTTGCCAACGGCCATGGAAGTACCTCGTTCGGTTGAGACAAAGGGCGCGACCTTAGAATCGCGCCCGGGAGCATGGGTCAAACCTATGAACGCCCCCTTGCCGGGTCAAGCTTGCTCACACTGAGCTGACCTTATGGCAGGGCAGCGTCCAGCGCGGAGGCAGAAATCTCCATGATTTCAGCGGTTTCGGTCCACAGCAGAGCGGCGTGGATGAGCCGATGGGGATAAAGCGTGGCGAGCACCGCGCGGTACAGCGCAAGCTGCCGGACATAGCCCTTGGGAGCCTCGGCGGCGGTCTTCGGCGGGGCGTAGTTGGTCTTGAAGTCGACGATCAGGACGTCGTCCGGCGTCACCACCAGCCGGTCGATCTGGCCGGAGACCAGCGTCTTCGGCTGGCCCGGCCGCTCCAGCCGCCCGACGATCGAGACCTCGGCACGGCTGCCGGGCCCAAACACCGGCGCGAAGCGCAGGTCGACGATCAAGGCGAGCACCTGCTGGGCCAGCGCCATGCGCTCCGCCTCGCTCCAGCCGTCGGCATTGCGCGCGAGATAGGCGAGCGCGGCGTCGCGGCGCCGCTCGGCGGCGACATCTGGCAGCGACTGCAGCAGGCGATGCACCAGCGTGCCGCGCTGCAGGGCGCGGGCGCGCAGCAGCACGGATTCGCCGGTCCGCACAGGATGACCGTCCGCATCGGCGGGATCGGACGGACGCAGCAGGCTCGGTGCCGAAGCCTCAGGCGCGGCCGGAGCGCGCAGCCACGCCGGCAATGCGACGGGTGCTGCGGCCGACGCCACTGCCGCGCCGGCGAGATCGGCGACGTCGTCCGGCCGCGAATAACGCATCACCTTGCCGGCCGGCGTCTCGAGCTCCTCGAGTTTCAGTCCGGCACCGGCCAGCCCCCTGGTGATCAGATCGTACCAGCAGGATTTCCGCACATTGTTCATGTTGCCGGGCATGCAGCCGCCGACCACAAGCCTATCGGCGGCGCGGGTCATCGCGACATAGAGCAGGCGGCGATATTCGTCCTCGGTATCGCCCAGCATCGCCTTGCGCGCGTCGGCGACGGGCAGCGGATCCTCGGCCTTCTTGCCGGCCCACACCACGACGCCGGGTGCATGCGGCGCCGCGTTGCCCTGCGGCAGATGGATCAGCCGCAGCCGCTGCGTGTCCGAGGGCGAGGTCGTGGTGTCGACCAGGAACACCACCGGCGCCTCGAGGCCCTTGGCGCCATGCACGGTCATGACGCGGACCTCGTCGCGCGAAATCTCCATGTCGCGCTTCACCTCGGTGTCGGCAGCGCGCAGCCAGGCGACAAAGCCCTGCAGCGAGGCCGGTGCCTTGCGCTCATAGCCCAGCGCGAGCTCGAGGAATTCATCGAGCGCGTCATTGGCCTCGTGCCCGAGCCGGCGCAGGATCCGCGCGCGGCCGCCGTCGCCGCCGAGCAGCCAGGCGTAGAACGCGAACGGCGTTTCCTGGGTGAAGCGCCGCTCGCATTGTTCGAGCCGATGCAGCGCGGCGGCGAACCGCGCGTCGGTCGCGGCCTGCGCGCCAAGCGACTCGCGCAGCGTACTGCGCCGGTTGTGCGCCAGCTTAAACAGATCGTCGTCGTCGAGGCCGAATAGCGGGCTCTTCAGCGCCACCGCGAGCGCGAGATCGTCCTGCGGCAGCAGCAGCGCGTCGGCAAGGTTCATCAAATCGATGATCGCGATGTGCTCGGTCAGCTTCAGCCGGTCGGCGCCGGCGACCGGGATGTTGGCGTGCTTCAGCGCCTGAATCACCGCGTCGAAGGCGTTGCCGCGCCGCCGCACCAGGATCAGCATGTCGCCATAGCGGAGCGGCCGACGCGAACCTGCGCTGCCGGTCATGGTGCCGCTGGTGACGAGGTGCTTGATCTCGGCCTGGATGCGCCGTGCCAGCTTCACCTCGGGGCTGGTCACCGAGACGCCGTCGAACGGCGCGCGCCAGCCCTCGATGTCCTGGCGGTCGTCGGCCACCGCAAGATCCCAGAGCTCGACCGTGCTGGGGCCGGCATCGGCCATCGCATTGTGGATCGGGTAGCCGTTCTCGACGGCATGGATGCTGCGGAAGATCTCCTGCTCGCGGAACACGTGGTCGACCGAATGCAGGATCACCGGTCCCGAGCGGAACGAATAGGTGAACGACACCGGATCGAACTTCAGCCCGGCCTCCTCGAACCGCCGCCGCAGCTCGCGCCGGCGCAGGTCGAACTCGCGCGGTGCCGCACCCTGGAACGAGAAGATCGACTGCTTCTCGTCGCCGACCGCGAACACCGTGCGGACCAGGCCGTCGCGCGCGCCGGCGCCGGAGGTGAACTCCGAGATGATATGCGCGACGATGTCCCATTGCCGCGGGCTGGTGTCCTGCGCCTCGTCGATCAGCACGTGATCGACACCGCGATCGAGCTTGTAATGCACCCAGCCCGAGGAGACTCGGTCCAGCATCTCGAGCGTCTTGTCGATCAGGTCGTCATAGTCGAGCAGGCCACGTTCCAGCTTCTCGCGCCGGTAATTTGCCGCCGCAGCGGTCGCGATATGGATAAGGGCCTCGGTGCGGTCACGCGTGACCACGGCGCGGCGGCGCTCGATCAGCGGCTGGATGCGGCGCGTTTCCGCCTCGAACATCCGGCCGATCGCCGGGTTGCTGTCGGCAAACTTCTTCGTCACCACCGACTTGCGCGGCGTGCGATCCGCATCGGTCAGGAAAACGGCAAGATACGCATCGACCTGTGCGGCGCCGGTGAACACCAGCGCTTCGCGCAGCCGTGCCGCCTGGTCCTGGTCGGACTTGCTGCCGGTGTCGAGAACGGCGGCGATCTCCTCCCAGCCCGTACGCTTGAGATAGAGCCCGTCGACGATCTCGCGCTCGACATCCTCGATGCGATCGTCGGAGGACACGCCGAGCGCGGCCGACATCTGCGCCGCGGCGGCAGCCGCACTGCCGGCAGTATCGGTCCAGGCCATGAAGTGATCGCGGCTGAGGCAGGCCTCGCGCACCACGTCCTTGAAAGTAACGTCGGCGGCGCTCGCCATCGCCGTCATCAGCGCGCGGCCGATCGGACTGTCCGGATTGCGCGACGCCTCCAGGAATACCGCGAGATTGGCGCGCTCCATCATCTCGGTCTGGTCGCGGTCATCGAGCACGGCGAAGCGCGCCGGCACGTTGGCCTCGAACGGGAACTGCTGCAGCAGCCGGGTGCACAGCGCGTGGATGGTCTGCACCTTCAGCCCGCCCGGCGTCTCCAGCGCGCAGGCGAACAGCTTTCGCGCCTCCTTTCGGAGTTTGGCGTTCGGATACGCGATGCCGGCCTCGCGGATCGCGGCATCGAGCGCTTCGTCGTCGAGCGTCACCCAATGGCCGAGCGTCGTGAACACGCGCTCGGCCATGTTCGCCGCGGCAGCCTTGGTGAAGGTGATGCAGAGGATCTTTTCGGGCGGCACGCCATCGAGCAGCAGGCGGATCACGCGCTGCACCAGCACATGCGTCTTGCCCGAGCCGGCATTGGCCGACACGAAGGTCGACGCTCTGGGATCGGACGCGCGGGCCTGCGCGTCGCGCACCTGCGGCGGGATCGGTCGGAGCGCCTTCACCATTCCTCGATCCCCAGGCCGCCGGCGGCGGACCATTCCTTGATCCGCGCGAGATCGTCATAGGCGCCGTAGCGGTTCGCCCACATCGACAGGTTCAGCGAGGTGTAGGCCTGGCCCTCATCGTCGAAGGCGCGGATCAGCGCCTCCAGCTTGCGCCGCGCGCTGTCCGCGGCTTCGTCCGGCGGCTGCGGCGTGTCGTTGTTCTTGATCTTCAGTTCCAGCGAACGCTGCTCGCCCGGCGGATTGTTGCCGCTCAGCCTGACATAGACCAGTTCGCCGACCGAGGAGTTTGCCGGGATTTCCGCAAACCCGCCCTCGCGCAGGATCGCGGCCTCCAGCGTGAGCTGCGGCGACAGGCCCATGCGTACCTGCTTGCCGGTCGGCGGCTGCCCGGTCTTGTAGTCGAGGATCGCGAAGCTGCCGTCATCGCGCCGCTCGATGCGGTCGGCGCGG
>NZ_JAGKJJ010000053.1 GCF_020329505.1 Bradyrhizobium semiaridum | reverse complement strand
ACGGACTGGACAACGATGGAACACGAGACATTACAAAGTCCTCTCGAAGCGACTTTGAGGGGCCCTTGCGGCGCCCCATGCAACCGGCGGGCCGTCTTGGCCCGCCGGTCAGTGAGCAATATGGGGTGTTCTGGATAGCGTTCAAGCCGCCCCGAAACCAGCCTAAACGCCTGCAACATGAGGCTAAATTCTTCCCGATCGGTTATTTCCCGACGCGCTTGCGGCCATCCGCCGTAAAAAGATGCAGCTTGTCGCGGGGGGCGACCACCCGGATCCGCTCCCCAATCGCCGGGCCGCCGGCCCCGGGAACCCGTACGATCACCTCGCCGGGCGGCAGGTCGCCGGGGTTGGCGGCCACGCCCTGCTCCTCGCGCTGGCGGCTGCCATAGACGAAGGTTTCGGCGCCGACATGCTCGATCGCCTCGACCGTCAAGCCGAGCGCGACTCCGCCGGCGACGGTCTCCCCGGAGATGACGAAATCCTCGGGGCGGATGCCGACGATGCCGGCGCCGTCGGCACCCGTGACCTGGGAGGCCAGCTCGTCCGAGCGCAGCGGCATCAAATTCATCGGCGGCGCACCGATGAAGGAGGCGACGAAGGTGGTCGCCGGCCGCTGGTAGATGTCGAGCGGATTGCCGATCTGCTCGACCTGGCCGCCGTTCATGACGACGAGGATGTCGGCCAGCGTCATCGCCTCGAGCTGGTCGTGGGTGACGTAGATCGACGTGGTGTTGAGCCGGCGCTGCAGCTTGCGGATCTCGACCCGCATCGCGATGCGCAGCTTGGCGTCGAGGTTCGACAGCGGCTCGTCGAACAGGAACACTTTCGGCTGGCGCACGATGGCGCGGCCCATCGCGACGCGCTGGCGCTGGCCGCCGGAGAGCTGCCGCGGCTTGCGCTCCAGCATCGGCACCAGCTCGAGGATGCGCGCGGCTTCCTCGACCCGGGTCTTGATCTCGGCCTCGGCCATGCCGCGGTTGCGCAGGCCGTAGGCCATGTTGTTGTAGACGCTCATATGCGGATAGAGCGCGTAGTTCTGGAACACCATCGCGATGTCGCGATCGGCGGGCTCGATCTGGTTGACGATGCGGCCGCCGATATCGATCTCGCCTCCGGTGATGGTCTCGAGTCCGGCCACCATGCGCAGCAGCGTGGACTTGCCGCAGCCGGAGGGGCCGACCAGCACGCAGAACTGGCCGTCGCCGACATCGACGTCGACGCCCTTGATGGCCTCGAAGCCGCCGGGATAGGTCTTGCGGACGCTGCGCAGAGTGACGTTAGCCATTGCGAGCTCCGCTCGGGCGAATAGCGAATGGGGAGTAGCGAACAGGGGATCGGCAGGAGCCGCCCGGTTGTCGGCGCGCCATTCGCCGTTCGCTATTCGCCATTCGCACCCTCACTTTTCCGTCTCCACCAAGCCGCGCACGAACAGTTTCTGCATCACGACCACGACGAACACCGGCGGCAGCATCGCGAGCAGCGCGGTCGCCATCACCACCGGCCATTCGGTCAGCGCGTCGGTCGTGGTGATCATCTTGCGGATGCCGACCTGGATGGTCTGCATATCGTCGCGCGTCGTGATCAAGAGCGGCCAGAGATACTGATTCCAGCCGAGGATGAAGAGGATCACGAACAGCGCCGCCATGTTGGTGCGCGACAGTGGCAGCAGCGTATCCCAGAAGAAGCGGAACGGACCGGCGCCGTCGATCCGCGAGGCTTCCAGCAGCTCGTCCGGCACGGTCATGAAGAACTGCCGGAACAGCAGCGTCGCGGTGGCGGAGGCGATCAGCGGCAGCGACAGGCCGGCATAGCTATCGAGCAGATGGAGGTCGGCGACGATCTTGTAGGTCGGATAGATGCGCACCTCGACCGGCAGCATCAACGTGATGAAGATGATCCAGAAGATCCCCATCCGGAACGGGAAGCGGAAATAGACGATCGCATAGGCCGAGATGATCGAGATCGCGATCTTGCCGATCGCGATCAGCAGCGCCATGATCAGCGAATTCAGCATCATGTTGAGCACGGGCTCGCGGGTCGAACCGCTCGTGCCGACAAAAAGCGTCTGATAGTAAGTCTCGAGGAAATGGCCGCCCGGCAACAGCGACATCTGGCCGTTGGCGATGACGGCGTTGTCCTGGGTCGAGGCGACCAGCGCGAGATAGACCGGGAAGGCGACGATCGCGATCCCGATCCACAGGATGACGTGAGCCAGGTAGCGCTGAAAGCCCTCTTCCTCGACCATCAGTAGGTCACCTTGCGTTCGACGAAGCGGAACTGGATCGCCGTCAGTATGATGACGATGGCCATCAGGATCACCGACTGCGCCGCCGAGGAGCCGAGATTGCCGCCGAGCAGACCGTCCGTGTAGACCTTGTAGACCAGCGTCTCGGTCGCCTTGCCGGGGCCGCCGCGGGTCATCGTGTCGATGATGCCGAAGGTGTCGAAGAAGGCGTAGACGATGTTGACCACGAGCAGGAAGAAGATGGTCGGCGACAGCAGCGGGAAAATCACGGTCCAGAACCGCCGCATCGGGCGCGCGCCGTCGATCGCGGCGGCCTCGATCACGCTCTTCGGGATGCTCTGCAGGCCCGCAAGGAAGAACAGGAAATTGTAGGAGATCTGTTTCCAGGCCGCGGCGAGGATGATCAGCAGCGCCGCCTGGTCGCCGTTGAGCAGCGGATTCCAGTCGATGCCCATGCCCCGCAGCCCTCGTGACAATACGCCGAGCGAAGGATGCAGCATGAACACCCAGAGCACGCCGACCACCGGCGGCGCCACCGCGTAAGGCCAGATCAGCAGCGTGCGGTAAAGCATGGAGCCGCGCAGCGGCTTGTCGGCCATCACGGCGAGCAGCAGGGCGAATGACAGCGAGGAGAGCGCGATCGCGAACGAGAACACGAAGGTCCTGACGATCGCGGCGAAATAGGCCGGCTCCTTGAACAGCTCGAGATAGTTCTCGAACCAGACGAAGCTGGTGGAGAGGCCGAAGGCGTCCTGCAACAGGAAGGACTGGATCACCGCCTGCAGGGCAGGCCAGTAGAAAAAGATCAGGACGATCGCGAGTTGCGGAGCAACCAGCGCATAAGGCAGCAGCTTTGACTGGAAGATCGCGTGCTTTTGCATGATCTCGGAAACTGGCAGGCCGCGCAATGCGGCCTGCCGGATAGCCTAAAGCATGAGCCGGAAAAGTGCGAAGCGGTTTTCCGGAAAGATGATGCTCACGTCAGCGCACGGCGGTCTTTTCAAACTGCCGCAGCATCGTGTTGCCGCGCTCGACGGCGGCGTCCAGCGCCTGCTTGGCAGTCTTCTTGCCGGCCAGCGCTTGCTCGATCTCCTCCGACCACATGTCGCGGAGCTGCACCATGTTGCCGAGGCGCAGGCCGCGGGAGTTCTCGGTCGGCTCCTTGTTGGTCAATTCGAGCAGCGGGGTCTCGAGATAGGGCTGCTCCTTGTAGAAGCCCTCGGCCTTGGCCTTCTCATAAGCCGCCTTGGTGATCGGCAGGTAGCCCGAGGCCTTGTGGATCCAGACCTGGCGATCGGTGTCCGACAGGAAGGTCAGGAACTTGGCGACGCCCTTGTATTCCTCGGGCGACTTGCCGCCCATGATCCAGAGCGAGGCGCCGCCGATGATCGAGTTCTGCGGCGCGCCCTTGACGTCGGGATAATAGGGCATCGGCGCGGCGGTGAAGTTGAACTTGGCCTGCGCCTTGACGTTGCCGAAGAACGCCGACGAGGTCAGATACAGCGGGCATTCGCCAGAGGTGAAACGGCCCTCACCGGTGTTGGTGCGGCCGGCATAATCGTAGGTCTTGTCCTTTTGCAGCTCGACCAGATTCTCGAGATGCTTGACCTGCAGCGGGCCGTTGAACTCCAGCACGGTGTCGAAGCCGTCGAGGCCATTGGCCTTGCTGGCGAGCGGCACGTTGTGCCAGGCCGAGAGCTGCTCGAGGTTGACCCAGGTGACCCAGGAGCCGGAGAAGCCGCAGGTGTTGTAGCCGGCGGCCTTCAGCTTCTTGGCATCCTCGAACACTTGCGGCCAGGTCTTCGGAATCTCCGCGATATTGGCCTTCTTCAGCGCGTCGAGATTGACCCACATCACGGTCGACGACGAGTTGAACGGGAACGACAGCATCTCGCCCTTCGAGGTCGAGTAGTAGCCGGTGATCGCCGGCAGATAGGCCTTCGGATCGAACTTCTCGCCGGCGTCGGCCATCAGCTTGTAGACCGGTTTCACGGCGCCGGTGGCAGCCATCATGGTCGCGGTGCCGACCTCGAACACTTGCATGATGTGCGGGGCATTGCCGGCGCGGAACGCGGCGATGCCGGCATTCATGGTGTCGGCGTAGCCGCCCTTGTAGGTCGGGATCACCTTGTAGTCGCTCTGCGCGGCATTGAAGTCGTTGGCGAGCTTGACGATGACGTCGTTGTTGGCGCCGGTCATCGCATGCCACCACTGGATCTCGGTCACGGCAAATGCCGGCGAGGCGCCGAACGCCATCGTGACCGCAAGTGCAGCAGCCGCACCAAATTGTCGAAGTGCCATCAAGAAACCCTCCCCTGGCCGTCAAAATGTGCGCTTGCGCTAGCAGCGCCGTATGACGTTCACATGACTTGTGTAAGCGGCCAAAACGAAAGCGGCAAGCGCAACAAAAGGGAAGCCGGAAAATAGGCGAAGACGGCGCAGGCAGCCGGAGCCGGTTGCGGCGCAGGGAGGACCTGCGCCGCAGTGCGACATTTCTTCTCAGATGGCCTTTGACGATTGCTTTTAGCGTTTCCGGTCCGGACCGCAGACCACGCCCATTTCGACGAGGCCCTTGATCTCGTCCGTCGAGTAGCCGAATTCGCCGAGCACCTCTGCGGCGTGCTGGCTGAACTTCGGCGGGGTGCGGCGCAGGTTCGGCTTGGTGCGCTCGAGCCGCACCGGCGAGGCGACGCCTTTGTACCAATCCTTCTCGATGATATCGCCGCGATGGATGGTGTGCGGATTGGTGAGGGCCTGGTCGATCTTCTGCACCGGGCCGGCGGGCAGGCCGGCGGCGAGCAGCCGGTTGCACAGCGGCTCGGCCTCGTGCTGGCTGAACACCGCGGCAAGCTCGACGCGCAGCGCATCGCGGTTGGCGATGCGGTCCTTGTTGCGCGCGAAGCGCGGATCGGTGCCGAGCTCGGGCTTGCCGATCTCCTTGGCGAGCTTGCGGAAGGTACCGTCATTGCCGACGCCGATGAAGATGTTGTCGGTCTTGGTCGGGAAGATCGCGTAGGGCACGAGGTTGGGATGCTCGTTGCCGGTCAGTGACGGCGGCTTGCCATGCATGAAATAGTTCGCGGTGTGCGGATGCATGATGGCGAGCCCGGTCTCGTACAGCGTCGTTTCCAGAAACTGGCCGAGCCCCGAGCGCTGCCGCTCCGACAGCGCCATCAGGATGCCGATCGCCGCATAGAGGCCGGTGGTGATGTCGACCAGCGGCACGCCGATCCGCATCGGCCCGCTCTCCGGCGAGCCGGTGGCCGCGATCATGCCGGTCATCGCCTGGATGATCGCGTCATAGCCGGGATTCCCGCCGCGCGGGCCGTCGGCGCCGAAGCCGGAAATCCGGCAATGCACGAGGCGCGGAAACTTTGCGCGCAGCACGTCGTTGCCGATGCCCCATTTGTCGAGCGTGCCCGGCTTGAAGTTCTCGATCAGCACGTCGGCGGTCTCGAGCATCTTCAGCAGCACGACGCGGCCGCCCTCAGAGGCGAGGTCGAGGCCGATCGAACGCTTGTTGCGGTTGATGCCGACGAAATAGGCCGCGTCCTCCTCATGGAAGGGAGGGCCCCAGTCGCGCACTTCGTCGCCTGCGGGCGGCTCGACCTTGATGACGTCGGCGCCGTGGTCGGCGAGGATCTGCGTGCAATAGGGGCCGCCGAGCACACGCGTCAGATCGATCACGCGCAGGCCGGTCATCGCACCCGTCGCCGCTGGGATATTCATGGAAGCAACCTTCGCTCAGATGGACGTCAGGTCCCAGAGCTAGCGGTTGTCGGCCGACGCAGCAATGCCTTCGCATGCGCAGGCCCATGCATGCGGCCTGAAAGGCAATGGTCCGCCACGTGGGCGTGGCGGACCATAAAGACGGGGCGAATTAGACGACGGTCAGCTTGACATCGACATTGCCGCGGGTGGCGTTGGAATAGGGGCACACGTGGTGGGCCTTCTCGACCAGTGCTTCGGCCTCGGCGCGGGGCACGCCGGGCAGCGAGACCGCGAGCTCGACCGCGAGACCAAAACCGCCTTCCGAGCGCGGGCCGATGCCGACCGTGGAGGTGACGGAAGTGTCCGCCGGAACCTTCGGGCCGCCCTGCGAGGCGACGAACTTCATCGCGCCGATGAAGCAGGCGGCATAGCCGGCCGCGAACAGCTGCTCGGGATTGTTGCCGGCGCCGCCGCCGCCACCGAGCTCCTTCGGGGTCGCGAGCTTGACGTCAAGCGCGCCATCGAGCGTCGCCGCATCGCCGTCGCGGCCGCCGGTTGCCTTGGCGCTGGTCTTGTAGAGCACGTTCACAGACATGGGGGTCTCCCTTGGGTTGGGCTCAGATGTGTATCGACGGTCTATGTATTGCGCGAAATTTAATTGTACGCAATATGAATTGTGCGGCCTCACATTTAATTGTCCGCAATTGAATTTGCGGTCCCGCTTGTCCACAATGACCTGGAAACGCGATGGATTCGATGGGAATCATGGCCAGGAAACAGACGGCCGCCGATCAGGCGCTGCGGCTCGACAACCAGATCTGCTTCGCGGTCTATTCGACCGCGCACGCCTTCAACCGCGTCTACAAGCCGCTGCTCGACCGGCTCGGCCTGACCTACCCGCAATATCTCGTCATGCTCGCGCTGTGGGAGCGCGACGACGTGCCGGTGAAGGATCTCGGCGAACGCCTGTTCCTGGATTCCGGGACGCTGACGCCACTGCTCAAGCGGCTGGAGGCGGCGGAATTGATCCGGCGGACCCGCAGCACCGAGGACGAGCGGCTGGTGCTGATCGCACTCACCGCGCAGGGCCACGCGCTGCGCGAAAAGGCGAAAGCGGTGCCGCAGTCGATCCTCGCGGCCTCGGCCTGCTCGGTCGGGGAGCTGATGGCCATGAAGGACGAGATCGTCGCGCTGCGCGACCGGCTGAATGCGGTGCTGGGGGAGTAGGGGGCGGGGAAAGGTTAGAGGCGCTTCTTGGCGAAGGCGCGGTCTGAGTGGCTTTTGAGATATTTCTCGAAGGCGAGCGCTTTGTATTTGTCGGGGAATGCGCAGTACCAGACGAGCTGCCACGGCCTGAACTTTGATGTGTGCGCGGATTTGCCGGCGTTGTGCTCGGGGAGTCGCCGCTTCAGGTCTTCGGTGGCGCCGATGTATTCTTGATCAGGGAAGTTGATGCTGCGGATGATGTAGACGTACCACATTCGCATCCATGTACGGCCGCTGCGGGCCAGAGAGTACTAGGCAGTCCGTCTCCGCCCTTCGGACTACGCCGGACGCCACGCTTCGCCCCTCAGGCTCCGCGCGGCTGCGCCACGCGTAGCCCGAAGGGCGAAGCGTGGTGGAGCCAGGCGGGATCGAACCGCCGACCTCTTGCATGCCATGCAAGCGCTCTCCCAGCTGAGCTATGGCCCCTAGTCCAGATGGGACGATCCTGGGGGATCAAGTCCCGGCCGCCGAGCCTGGTCGACTCGCGCGGCAGCACCGTTGATCACAGATCGACGCCGATCTCAAGTCTCTTCATCGCCGCCGACGTCACCAATGATGTCGGTCACGTCCTCATCGCCCTCTTCCTCGTCGGCGATGAAGGTCGAATCGTCGTCGTCATCGTCATCCAAGGTCTCGTCGACCTCGATGTCGTCCTCGGATTCGGGAACCTGGGCCTTGACCTTGCCGGTGTTCTCCTCAGCATCGGCCTCCTCGAGCGAGACCAACTCTTCGGCGTCGGCCGTCTCGGGCATCTCGGCAGCGGTCGCGGGCGAGCTCACGTTGGCGGCGCGGCCCCGCGGCGGTGCCACCGGCGCGATCGGCACGACCTCGCCGGTGTAGGGCGAGATCACCGGATTCTTGTTGAGATCGTAGAATTTCTTGCCCGTGGTCGGGCAAATGCGCTTGGTTCCGAGGTCGGACTTGGCCACGTGGTAATCCCAGAATTTCCTGAAAACGGTGCTTCACTTGGCTAGTTGAGGAGCCGCTGTCAATAGCGGTCTGCGCGCATTTGACGGGCGCGTGACGCGGTGTTGCCTATGTGGTACCTGCCGCGGCGCGAGAGGACACAATCTTGGCCCATTCTGACCCCCCGACCCCGCTCGAATCCCGCGCCTGCGGCCCCCTGGCCGGCAAAGTCCGGGTCCCCGGCGACAAGTCGATTTCCCATCGCGCCCTGATCCTGGGCGCGCTTTCGGTCGGCGAAACCCGCATTTCCGGGCTTCTCGAAGGCGAGGACGTGCTCAACACCGCCAAAGCCATGCGCGCGCTCGGCGCGAGGGTCGAGCGGACGGCGCCGTTTGCCTGGACGGTCAATGGCGTCGGGGTGGGAGGCTTCGCGCAGCCCTCCGCCACGCTCGATTTTGGCAATTCCGGCACCGGCTGCCGGCTGGTGATGGGGGCGGTCGCCGGCTGCCCGATCGCGGCCGTGTTCGACGGCGACGCCTCGCTGCGCTCGCGGCCGATGCGCCGTATCCTCGATCCGCTGGAGCTGATGGGAGCCCGGACCAGCGATATCCGCGAAGGCGGCCGGCTGCCGCTGACCCTGCACGGCGCCCGCTATCCGGTGCCGATCGTCTACAAGACGCCGGTCGCCTCGGCCCAGATCAAGTCGGCGGTGCTGCTCGCGGGGCTGTCCGCGCCCGGCGTCACAACCGTGATCGAGCAGGAGGCGAGCCGCGATCACACCGAGCTGATGCTCAAGCACTTCGGCGCCGAGATCACCTCGGAGAACGAAGGCAGCCATGGCCGCCGGATCACGCTGTCGGGCGAGCCCGAGCTGCACGGCGCCGAGGTCGTGGTGCCCGCCGATCCGTCCTCGGCGTCATTCCCGATCGTCGCCGCGCTGATCGTCGAAGGCTCCGATGTCGTCTTCTCCGACGTGATGACCAATCCGCTGCGCACCGGCCTGTTCACCACGCTGCGGGAAATGGGCGCCTCGATCGAGGAGAGCGGGCTGCGCGGCGACACCGGCGAGCCGATGGCACAACTGCGCGTGTGCGGCTCGAAGCTGCGCGGCGTCGAGGTGCCGCCGGAGCGGGCGCCGTCGATGATCGACGAATATCTGGTGCTGGCGGTCGCGGCCGCCTACGCCGAGGGCACCACGATCATGCGCGGGCTCAAGGAGTTGCGCGTCAAGGAATCCGACCGGCTCGAGGCCACCGCGGACATGCTGCGCGTCAACGGCGTCAAGGTCGAGGTGTCCGGCGACGATCTGATCGTCGAGGGCCGCGGCCACGTTCCCGGCGGCGGCCTCGTGGCCACCCATATGGACCACCGCATCGCGATGTCGGCGCTGGTGATGGGCTGCGCGTCCGATCAGCCCGTCAAGGTCGACGACACCGCCTTCATCGCCACCAGTTTCCCGGATTTCATTCCGATGATGCGCTCGCTCGGAGCTGACTTCGCATGAGGTCCGCACGATGACAGCAGTCTTCGGCCGTGACGCACTGCTCGACGCCTTCGACCGAATCGGGCGTGCGGCTGCGCAGGCCGGAACCAAACTGCAGATCGCGGTTTACGGGGGCTCTGCCTTGATGTTGGCGAGCAACTTTCGCTTCGCCACCGAGCACGTTGATGTGTCCAAATTGGAGGAGCCTCTGCCGGATTGGCTGGCCAGGACCGTGAAGGAGATCGCCGCTGACAATGGCTGGCAGGATGATTGGTTCAACGACGGGGTCGCGTTCCACCTGAGCGCGCTTGCGGACCGCGCTGCCGATCACCTCGAATTCGGGACGTTTCCACGCGATGGGACCCCGGCGGGACTTGTGGTGTCGGTCCCTTCGGCGGAGTATCTTCTGGCGCTGAAGCTTAAGGCATTCAGGATCATGGACCCGGTCCGCGGCGACACCGAGCGGCTCGACATCCTGAACCTGATGCGGGTGGCGGGCATTGCGACCGTCGAAGATGCAATCAACCTGCTGGGTCGATATTTTCCGGTTAGCGCCGCATCGTCGGAGAAGCAGCAATTCCTGCTGCGGAACATGTCTCGCGAAGGAGCCGCGGATGCGCCCGAATACCCTCGCCGAGGCGGTTGACCGCATCGCGGCCGGCGCGCCTCAGGACGTCGTGCTGGCCGAGTTCGTGGACAGCTTCGACCTGGCGCGGAACGACCAGGATGGATATGCCGCCATCCAGGAAGAGCCGAGACTCACCGGAAACGCCAGACTCGATGCACTTGTCGGCGCCATCGCCGAGTATCTCGCGAAGCAGCGCCGGCTCGGTCAGGTCCCGTCGTGGGTGTGCGATCCGGCGCGTCGGCTGGACAGCCCGTGGTTTACCGTGACATCTCCAACGGATGCCATGCGCGAATTCCTTGCCTTCAGCAGCCCCGCGGAGTTCGCATCCCGCAATATCTTCACCGAGGAGCGGCCGCTGCGGCGGGCTCGCGGCCTCGCGCAAACCAGCACGTAGGACGACATGATCATCGCTATCGACGGACCCGCCGCCTCGGGCAAAGGCACGCTCGGCAAGCGGCTCGCCCACCACTACGGCTACCGCCATCTCGACACCGGCGTGATCTACCGCGCGGTGGCCTATGCCATGATGGAGGCCGGCGCGGAGCTCACCAATGAGGTGCTGGCGGTGGCGGCGGCGCTCGAGCTCGACCCGGAAAAGTTCGGCAATCCGATCCTCAAGACCCAGAAGGTCGGCGACGCCGCCTCGGTGGTGTCGGCCATTCCGAAGGTCCGCGAGGTGCTGGTGAATTTCCAGCGCCAGTTCGCCGCCGATCCGCCCGGCGCGGTGCTGGATGGGCGCGACATCGGCACCGTGATCTGCCCGCATGCCGACGTGAAGATCTTCGTGGTCGCCGACCCGCGGGTGCGGGCCCGGCGGCGCACCCTGGAAGCCCGTTCCCGCGGCGAGGACGCCGACGAGGAGGCGGTGCTGGCCGATATCCTCAAGCGTGACGAACGCGACCAAAACCGCCCCATCGCGCCGCTGCGCCCGGCGGCGGACGCCCACACGCTGGACAATTCCAACCTCGACATCGAGGCCGGCGTCCGCGCCGCCATCGCCATCGTCGAAGCGGCCCGCGCCAGCCGCGGATAGCGGTGCCGCGCGGGCTGTTTTGGGCCCAAAAGCCCCGCAGAATAGGCATTTCCTGCTTGCCGAAAATGGCTCGCGGGCCTATATGGACGCGGTCCGGACCACCATCGACCATGTCGAGGCTGTGTCTGAAGCGGGCCGGTGATGGGTTTGAGTATTCTCAAACAAAACCAACACCGCATCTGGAGGA
Organism: Bradyrhizobium semiaridum; assembly: GCF_020329505.1. GTDB lineage: Bacteria > Pseudomonadota > Alphaproteobacteria > Rhizobiales > Xanthobacteraceae > Bradyrhizobium > Bradyrhizobium semiaridum. The sequence continues at coordinate 6,614 of NZ_JAGKJJ010000053.1, read as the reverse complement.
ACGCCCGCTCCGAGGTCTTGAAGGCGATATTTCGTTTCAGGTCCGGATCATCAAAACGTACCGAACGTGCAGTCCTGCTGCCGGCCCGCTGTTGCGCCTCCCGCAACGAGCGGTCGTCAGGGTTTGCGGAACCCTGAACTGAGCGCGCGGTTCGCCCATCAACCCGAACGGCCGGCAAGATCCCGCATCTGGAGAACAAATGGTTTCGAACTCTGCGTCTTCCTATACTCCGACCCGCGACGACTTCGCGGCGATGCTTGATGAGTCCTTTGCCGGCGGCAATTTGCAGGAAAGCTCGGTCATCAAGGGCAAGGTTGTTGCGATCGAGAAGGACATGGCCGTCATCGACGTCGGCCTGAAGACCGAGGGCCGCGTCGCGCTGCGCGAATTCGCCGGCCCCGGCCGCGAAAGCGATCTGAAGGTCGGCGACACCGTCGAGGTGTTCCTCGACCGCATCGAGAATGCGCTCGGCGAAGCCGTGCTGTCGCGCGACAAGGCGCGCCGCGAGGAGAGCTGGGGTAAGCTGGAGAAGGCGTTCCAGAACAACGAAAAGGTCAACGGCGTCATCTTCAACCAGGTCAAGGGCGGCTTCACGGTCGACCTCGACGGTGCGGTGGCCTTCCTGCCGCGCTCGCAGGTCGACATCCGTCCGATCCGCGACGTTGCGCCGCTGATGAACAACTCGCAGCCGTTCCAGATCCTCAAGATGGATCGCCGCCGCGGCAACATCGTGGTGTCACGCCGCACGGTTCTCGAAGAGACCCGCGCCGAGCAGCGTCAGGAGCTGGTGCAGAACCTCGAAGAGGGTCAGGTGATCGACGGCGTGGTCAAGAACATCACCGACTACGGTGCGTTCGTTGATCTCGGCGGCATCGACGGCCTGCTGCACGTCACCGATATCGCCTGGCGCCGCGTCAACCACCCGACCGAGGTGTTGACCATCGGCCAGACGGTGAAGGTCAAGATCATCAAGATCAACCACGAGACGCACCGCATCTCGCTCGGCATGAAGCAGCTGCTGGATGATCCGTGGCAGGGCATCGAAGCCAAGTACCCGCTGGGTGCCCGCTTCACCGGCCGCGTCACCAACATCACCGATTACGGCGCGTTCGTCGAGCTCGAGCCGGGCATCGAAGGCCTGATCCACGTCTCCGAGATGTCGTGGACCAAGAAGAACATGCACCCCGGCAAGATCGTTTCGACCTCGCAGGAAGTCGAAGTGCAGGTGCTGGAAGTGGATTCGATCAAGCGCCGCATCTCGCTCGGTCTCAAGCAGACCATGCGCAATCCATGGGAAGTCTTCGTCGAGAAGTTCCCGGTCGGCTCGGTGGTCGAGGGCGAGGTCAAGAACAAGACCGAGTTCGGTCTGTTCCTCGGTCTCGAGGGCGACGTCGACGGCATGGTCCATCTCTCCGACCTCGACTGGAAGCTTCCGGGCGAGCAGGTCATCGACAACTTCAAGAAGGGCGACATGGTCAAGGCCGTGGTGCTCGACGTCGATGTCGAAAAGGAGCGCATCTCGCTCGGCATCAAGCAGCTCGAAGGCGACCCCTTCGCGGAGCCGGGCGATGTCAAGAAGGGCGCCGTCGTGACTTGCGAGGTGCTCGAGGTGAAGGAAGGCGGCATCGAGGTGAAGATCTCGGGTACCGACTTCGCCACCTTCATCAAGCGGTCCGAGCTGGCCCGCGACCGCAACGACCAGCGCCCCGAGCGCTTCGCCGTCGGCGAGAAGGTCGATGCCCGCGTCATCCAGTTCGACAAGAAGGCCCGCAAGGTGCAGGTCTCGATCAAGGCACTGGAAGTCGCCGAGGAGAAGGAAGCCATCGCGCAGTACGGCTCCTCCGATTCGGGTGCGACGCTCGGCGACATTCTCGGCACCGCGCTCAAGAACCGCGGCACCGACAAGTAAGCGTTCATTGCATGGATCCGACCAAAGCCCCGGCGAAAGCCGGGGCTTTTTGTATGGGTGAGGTCCCGTAGCCCCGATGCAGCGCAGCGCCATCCGGGGCCGCTTCCGACGCGGCGACACTTCCCCGGATTGCGCTGCGCTGCATCCGCGCTACGAATAGGGGCCTTGTTTTCTTCATATTGCGTCGCAATTGATGTATTTGGCTAAGGCTGTGGTGACGCTGCGATTGCAAAACGTGCTGCCGATTCCTGGAGAAATTCGATGTCGCTGGATTCAGACGTGATCGTCGATCGCCGCCGTATCAGGCGCAAGCTGACGTTCTGGCGCGTTGCCGCGGCGGTGGTTGCGATCGCAGCCATTGTCGGCGTCGGCCTGATCGCCGCCAGCGGGCGCGACGGGCTCGCCACTTCGGGCGCGATCGCGCGCGTGAACATCGAAGGGCTGATCCGTAGCAACCAGGAACGCACCGAGGCGCTGGAGCGGCTGGAGAAGTCGAACTACGCCGCCGTCGTCGTGCACGTCAATTCACCCGGCGGCACCACCGCCGGCTCCGAGCAGCTTTATGACTCGCTGGTGCGGCTGAAGGCCAAGAAGCCACTGGTCGTCGTCGTCGAGGGACTGGCCGCCTCCGGCGGCTACATCACCGCGATCGCGGCCGATCACATCGTCGCGCAGCAGAGCTCGCTGGTCGGTTCGATCGGTGTGCTGTTCCAGTTTCCCAACGTGTCGGAATTGCTCAAGACCGTCGGGGTGAAAATGGAGGAGATCAAATCCTCGCCGCTGAAGGCGGCGCCGAACGGCTTCGAGCCCACCAGCCCGGAAGCCCGCGCCGCGATCGACGCGCTGGTGAAGGATTCCTATGCATGGTTCCGTGGATTGGTGAGGGAGCGGCGCGGCATGGACGACGCGCTGCTGGAGAAGGTCGCGGACGGCCGCGTCTTCACCGGCCGCCAGGCGGTCGATCTCAAGCTGATCGACCAGCTGGGTGACGAGAAGACCGCGATCGCCTGGCTGGTCGCGGAAAAGAAGGTCAAGAGCGACCTGCCCGTGCGCAATTACAGGCTCAATCCGCGGTTCGGCGATCTCACATTCCTGCGCACCGCGGCCTCCGTCACCCTCGATGCCCTCGGTCTTGGCGCTTTTACGCGGCAGATCGAGCAGGGCGGCGTGGTGCAGGCGGTCGACCGGTTCGGTCTGGACGGCATGCTGGCGCTGTGGACGCCTGGTGGAACCAATTGATGCGTTGCGGAGGCGTGGCCTTGGAGGAATTCTCGCTCTGCGGGAATCGCCTCAAACCCCAAACGGGCTATTTGTCACGCTAATTGACGATGCCCGGCAGTGATTTAGCGTCTTGACAGTGCACGGCATTTTCACGGAAATGGACATCCGCAAGAGGCCGGATCCCACTTTCGATGATCAAATCCGAACTTGTTCAGCGTATCGCCGAGCACAACCCGCACCTCTATCAGCGGGATGTCGAGAACATTGTGAATGCGATTCTCGATGAGATTGTCGCAGCGCTGGCGCGTGGCGACCGTGTCGAGCTCAGAGGATTTGGCGCATTCTCGGTGAAACATCGGCCGGCGCGCTCCGGCCGAAATCCGCGCACCGGCGAACATGTGCCGGTCGATCAGAAGAGTGTGCCGTTCTTCAAGACCGGCAAGGAAATGCGCGAGCGCCTCAACCGCGAGGGCGGTGCGGTCGAAACGGTCGACGCGCCAAAGGCTGACGCGTAGCCCGCGCGTCGTGTTGCTGCCGTGCTGCGGGCCGCGTGCCTGCGCTTTCTCCATCGCTATGAGAGATGGTCATGCGAAAGTTCTTCACGGCAGTCGTGCTTGTTCCGCTTGGATTGATTTTTATCATCTTTGCGGTGGCCAACCGGCACTGGGTCACGGTGTCGTTTGATCCGTTCAATTCCGTGACGCCGACGGTCGCGGTCACGCTGCCGCTGTTCGTCGTGATCATCGCCTCCGCCATCCTGGGCGTGATCGCCGGCGGCGTCACCACCTGGCTGCGCCAGGGCCGCTGGCGCCGCGCCGCCCGGCGAAGCGAGGCCGACGCCCGCCTGGCGCGCGCCGAGATCGCCGGCATCAGGGCGGCCGCCACCCGGGACCACGCCCAGCGCCGTCCGGCGCCGGCTCAGCTCGGTTTTTACGGGTCTGCCGGGCGAGACAAGCAGGGCGCGACGTTGTAGAACCCGCCCCGTCGGCGCCCCGGGGTGAACCCGGGCTCCGGCTGCCCGAAAACCCGTCCTGCGAGACGCTCTGAGAGACCATGTCCCTGCTCGTCAAAATCTGCGGCCTGTCCACGCGCGAGACGCTCGACGTCGCGCTCGAGGCCGGCGCTGACATGGTCGGGTTCGTGTTCTTTCCGCCGTCGCCGCGCCACATCAGCCTCGAAACCGCGCGCGATCTCGGCAGCCGCGCCAAGGGCCGCGCCGTGAAGGTCGCGCTGACCGTCGATGCCGACGATGCCACGCTGGAAAACATCGTCGAGACGCTGCGGCCGGATATCCTGCAGCTGCACGGCAAGGAGACCACCGCGCGGTTGCGCGACCTTAAGCAGAAGTTCGGCCTGCCGCTGATGAAGGCGCTGCCGGTCGAGACGGCGTCCGATCTTGCACCGCTACCCGGCTACGCCGGCGTCGCCGAGCGCATCCTGTTCGATGCCCGCGCTCCGAAGGACGCGACGCGGCCCGGCGGCCTCGGCGCGCCGTTCGATTGGCACGTGCTGGCAAAACTCGATCTTGCTCTGCCCTACATGGTCTCCGGCGGACTCAACGCCGAAAATGTCGCCGAGGCTGTCCAGGTCACCCGCGCTGGCGGGGTCGATGTGTCCTCGGGCGTGGAGCGCACGCCCGGTGTCAAGGATCCGGAATTGATCCGCGCCTTCATCCGCGCCGCGCGCGCAACTCAAGAACTGACGGTTCGATGAATCCAAACCTGCCCAATTCCTTCCGCAGCGGTCCCGACGAGCGCGGGCATTTTGGCATTTTCGGCGGACGCTTCGTCGCGGAAACGCTGATGCCGCTGATCCTCGACTTGGAAAAGGCCTACGCCGAGGCCAAGGCCGATCCGGCGTTCCAGGCCGAGATGAATGGCTATCTGAAGGACTATGTCGGCCGCCCCTCGCCGCTGTATTTCGCCGAGCGGCTGACGGAGCATTTCGGCGGCGCCAAGATTTATCTGAAGCGCGAGGAGCTCAACCACACCGGCTCGCACAAGGTCAACAACGTGCTCGGCCAGATCATGGTCGCGCGCCGCATGGGCAAGAAGCGCATTATCGCCGAGACCGGCGCCGGCCAGCACGGTGTCGCCACCGCGACGCTGTGCGCGCGCTTCGGTCTCGAATGCGTGGTCTATATGGGCGCGGTCGACGTCGAGCGGCAGCAGCCGAACGTGATCCGCATGGAGATGCTCGGCGCCAAGGTAATCCCGGTGCAGTCGGGCGCGCGCACGCTGAAGGACGCGATGAACGACGCGCTGCGCGACTGGGTCACCAACGTGCACAACACCTTCTACTGCATCGGCACGGTCGCGGGCCCGCATCCCTATCCGATGATGGTGCGCGACTTCCAGTCGGTGATCGGCAACGAGACGCGCCAGCAGATGCAGGACGTCGAGGGCCGCCTGCCGGACTCGCTGATCGCCTGCATCGGCGGCGGTTCGAATGCGATGGGCCTGTTCCATCCGCATCGGCCCCGAGCACGCCTGGCTGCACGAGAGCGGCCGCGTCAAATATCTGTCGGCGACCGACGAGGAGGCGTTGGCCGCATTCCAGCTGCTGTCGCGGCTCGAAGGCATCATCCCCGCGCTGGAATCCGCGCACGCCATCGCCAAGCTCTCCGAGCTCGCACCGCAGCGGCCGAAAGACCACCTGATGGTGGTCAACCTCTCGGGCCGCGGCGACAAGGACGTGCCGCAGGTCGGCGACATCTTGAAAGGCAGGAGGAAGTGAGCGGTCAGGCACGCTTCCCTGACCTCTCCCCGCCGGGGAGAGGTCGGCTGCGCAGCAGCCGGGTGAGGGGTCCTTCCGCTCACTCGAACCGAAGTGACGTTTCGATCATCTCAAGGACGCTCTCGAGATTTTCGTACACGTCGGTGTTCGAAACCCGAACGACGAGAAAGCCGCAGGCCTCGAGGACCGCCGTCCTGGCGTTGTCGCGCTGTATCTCGGAAGCCGTCGAATGCGTGACGCCGTCGACTTCGACGATCAGCTTGCCATCGAGCGTGACGAAATCGACCACGTATCGGTCGATCGGGTGCTGCCGCCGGAATTTCCACCGCGCCAATCTTCGATTGCGCAGCGCCTGCCAAAGCTTGGCTTCGGCGTTTGTCTGTGACGCGCGGAGGCTTCGCGCTCTCGCCTTGAACCGCTCCATCCCCCTCACCCGGCTGCTGCGCAGCCGACCTCTCCCCGAAGGGGAGAGGTATAGCACAGCGACTGCCACACCATGACCACCCGTATCGACGCACGTTTCGCCGAGCTGAAGCAGCAGGGCCGCTCCGCCTTCGTCACCTTCGTGATGGCCGGCGATCCCGACGAAAAGACCTCGCTCGACATCATCAAGGCGCTGCCGAAGGCCGGCGCCGATGTCATCGAGCTCGGCATGCCCTTCACCGATCCGATGGCCGATGGTCCGTCGATCCAGGCTGCCGGCCTGCGCGCGCTCAAGGGCGGCATGACGCTGAAGAAGACGCTGGAG
>NZ_JAGKJJ010000052.1 GCF_020329505.1 Bradyrhizobium semiaridum | reverse complement strand
TACTGGATCGCCCGGTCCATGTGCGCAATTGCGCACAGGCCAGGCGATGACAGCGGTGGGTAGGAAAAAGCCTCACATCCTCTCAGCATGACGGGGCCGTCTAAACCTAACCCACAATGGCGTTGAAGACCCGCCGCACCTCGCTCTGGGTCTCGCGCAGGCGGGCTTCCAGCGAGGAGAAATCCGGCGTATCCCCTGCCCGCGCCATCACGCGCAAGAGGTCGTCGCCGGCGGTATCCGGGTTGAACTTGCCGGTGACGCAGAGCCGCAGGATCTGGGTCAGGTCGTGATAGAGCCGCGCCGCCGAACGCAGGATCTCGGCCTCCGACTGGCCGAGCAGGCCGAGCTTGGCGGCGTTGTCGAGCACCTGCAGGGTCGAGACGCTGAGGATCTCCGGCTTCATCGAGGCGTGCGCGAGCTGCAGATACTGCGCGATGAAATCGATATCGACCAGCCCACCGGCGGCGAGCTTGAGATCCCAGACGTCGTCCTCGCCTTTCTCCAGCGCGATCGCGCGCCGCATGTCGGCGACGTCGGCCGCGGTCGACGCCGCATCGCGCGGCCGCGTCAGCACGCTGCGGATGATCGCCTCGATCTTGTCGCGGAACTCCGGCGAGGCCGAAATCACCCGGGCGCGGGTCAGCGCCATATGCTCCCAGGTCCACGCCTCGCGCTCCTGGTAATCCGAGAACGCATCGATCCGCGAGGCGACCGGGCCGGCTCGACCGGACGGGCGCAGCCGCATGTCGACCTCGTACAACACGCCGTAATTTGTGCGCGTCGTGAACGCGCTGATCAGGCGCTGGGTGAAGCGGGCAAAATACTGCGCGCCGTGCAGCGAGCGCTCGCCGTCGGAATCCGGCGCCTCGGCGTCGTAATCGTAGAGCAGGATCAGATCGAGATCGGAGGACGCCGTCATCTCGCGGCTGCCGAGCCGGCCCATCGCGATGATCGCGGTCTCCTGCCCCTTGATGCGCCCGTATTGCGCGGCGAACTGATCGGTGACGAGGCCATGCACGGTGTGCACGATGCCTTCGGCGACGTCGGCGAACGCGGTGCTGGCGTGCTGCGCCGATACTGTGCCTGACAGGATCCGCGTGCCGATCAGGAACAGGCTCTCCTGGCCGAACAGCCTGAGGCGATCGAGGAAATCCTCGTAGGATGAGGCATCCTGCAGCGTGGCGGCGAGCCGATCCGACAGCTCCTTCTTGTCCGGCATCGCGCCGAAGAAGCGCGGATCGATCAGGCCGTCCATGATCTGCGGCTGCCGGGCCAGCATGTCGCCGAGCCGCGGCGCGGCGCCGAGGATCAGCGCCACCAGCGCGACCAGGTCGCGGTTCTGGCTGAGCAGCGAGATCAGCCGCCCGCCGCGTTGCAGCGCGCCGAGGAAGCGGTCGAACGCCGTCACCGCATCGTCGGGCTCCTCGGCACGGGCGAGGCCGTCGATCAGGCCGGGAATGAATTCGAGGAACGCGGTACGCGTCGCCTCGACGCGCAGCGCACGGTAATCGCCCTCGATCCAGTGCCGCACGGTGCCGGCGACCGCGACCGGCTTCTTGAAGCCGAGATTGGCGAGGTGCTCGACCAGGCGGGCGTCATCGGGCCCGGCGCCGTAATTGAGATCCGGCAGCTTCGCGGTGCCCGTCGGATCGTCGCCCTCGAACAGCTTGCCGTAATGGCTCTGCACGATCTTGAGCTGACCGAGCAGGTCCTTGGCAAAGGCCTCGCGGTTCTCGTAGCCGAAGAAATGCGCGAAGCGCTCGACCGCCTCCGGCTCCTCGGGCAGCGAATGGGTCTGCTCGTCGGCGATCATCTGCAGCCGGTGCTCGACCCGGCGCAGGAATTCGTAGGCCGTCGTCAGCTGGTCGCGCGCCTCATAAGTGATCCAGTTGCTGTCGGCGAGCACGCCCAGCGCCTCCAGCGTCGGCCGCACCCGCAATTCGGGATGCCGGCCGCCGGCGATCAGCTGCTGGGTCTGGGCGAAGAATTCGATCTCGCGGATGCCGCCGCGGCCGACCTTGACGTTGTGGCCCTCGACCGAAATCTCGCTCTGGCCGCGATAGGTCTGCATCTGCCGCTTCATGTCGTGGACGTCGGCGAGCGCCGCAAAGTCCAGGTGCTTGCGCCAGACGAACGGCGCGAGCTCGGCGATCAGCGCATCGCCTGCCTTCGCATCGCCGGCGCAAGGCCGCGCCTTGATCATCGCGGCGCGCTCCCAGGTGCGGCCCTCGCGCTCGTAATAATGCAGCGCTGCGTCGGTCGAGATCGCGACCTGGGTCGAGGCCGGGTCCGGGCGCAGCCGCAAATCGACCCGGAACACGTAACCTTCGCCGGAGCGCTGCTGCAGCATCCGCGCCATCGCCCGGGTCACCCGCACGAAGAACGGCTGCGGCTCGATGTCCTCGGCGAGCGAAGTGGCGCTGCGGTCGAAGAACACGATCAGGTCGATGTCGCTGGAATAATTCAGCTCGCCTGCGCCCATCTTGCCCATCGCGAGCACGATCAGGCCGGAGCCCATTTCGGGATGTTCGGGATCGGCGGCGGTCATCCGGCCGCGCGCGACTTCCTGGCGGAACAGGTAGCGCAGCGCCGATTGCACCGACGTCACGGCGATGTCGGTCAGCGCCGCGGTCACCCGCATCACCGGCCAGACCCCGCCGATGTCGCAGAGCGCGATCATCAACGCGGCCTCCGCCTTCATGCGGCGGAGCAGCAGCATCACGTCGGCCTCGCTGCCGGCGGCGAGCACCTCGCGCGAGGTGGTCTCGATCAGGCCGGCCAGATGCGACTCCGGGTCGCATGATAGCACCCGGATCAGCCGCGCGGCGTCGGCGCGCGCGAGCTCAAACAGATAGGGCGAGAACTCGGCGATGCCGCGCAGGATGTCGCGCACGAACGGCTGGTCCAGCAGCGCCTCGAGCGCGGCCGATTGCGCCGGCTCGAGCTCGGCGAACCAGTCGGTCAGGCGCTGATCGGCGGATTGCGGCGCGGCGACACGCGGTCCGTCCGCGAACCGCGCGGCCAGACGATGTCGATCCGCGTTTCCCGGCGCGGCGGCATTCATGCCGCCTTCTGTGGCACATCCTGCGTTTGAGCCGCAAGCCTGTCACTGCTGCCCGCCCGCGCCGGCAGGACCAGGGTAGCGACCAGGCCGGGATGCGCATCGCCGAGGCGCAACTCGCCGCCATGGAGCGTGGCCACCGCCGAAGCCAGGCTGAGGCCGAGCCCGGAACCGGGCAAGGTGCGGCTCGCTTCGAGCCGGACGAAGCGCTCCACCGCATGCTTGCGGTCGCCCTCGGGGATGCCGGGCCCGTGGTCGGTGACGCTGAGCAGGACCTGGTCGCCCTCGCGCCGCGCCTCGATCAGGATCTCGCTGGCTTGCGCGTTGAGCGGCTGCACGCCGGCTCCCGGCTTGCCGTATTTGATGGCATTCTCGACCAGATTGGCGAGTGCCTGGCTGATCAATTCGCGGTTGCCGTGGATCGGCGCCGGCCCGGTCTTCACCTGCAGCGTCATGCCGTCGTCCTCGGCGAGCGGCTCGTACAGCTCGTGGATGCCGTTGGCGACGTCGGCGCCGTCGAAATCGTTCATGTTGCCGCGCGCCTGGCCGGACTCAGCGCGCGCGATCATCAGCAGCGCATTGAAGGTGCGGATCAGCCCGTCGGACTCCTCGATCGTGCGTTCCAGCGCCGCGCGGTAGTCGGCCTCGCAGCCCGATTTCGCCAGCGCCTCCTCGGCGCGATTGCGCAGCCGCGTCAGCGGCGTCTTGAGATCGTGGGCGATGTTGTCGGAGACCTCCTTGAGGCCCGTCATCAGCGCCTCGATGCGCTCCAGCATGGCATTGAGGTTTTCCGCCAGGCGATCGAGCTCGTCGCCGCTGCGGCCGACCGGGAGGCGGCCGGACAAGTCGCCCGCCATGATCCGCTGGGTGGTGCCGGTCATGGCATCGATCCGGTGCAGCACGCGCCGCGCGACGAAAATGCCGCCGCCGATGCCGAGCACGACGACGACCAGGATCGACCATTGTGCGGCCTTGGCGACGATCCCGAACAGCCGCCGCCGCTCCTCGAGATCGCGCCCGACCAGGAGGCGGAAGCCGTTGGTCAGCTCGGTGACCCGCACCAGCGCGCGATGGTCGGTGTTGTCCTGGTCGTCGAGCCGGCGATAGGCCGTCTCGGTCCAGCCCTGCACGTTCATCACGCCTGGCGCCAGCGCGCCGACATTGCCGGCGAGCGCCTGGCCGTTCGGCGTCGTCACCAGATAGAGGTTGGCGCCCGGCCGCAGCGCACGATTGGCCATGGTGCCCTGCAGGCCGCGCAGGCCGCGGCGATTATAGATATCGGTGATCTCGCCGATCTCGGCATTGACCGTCGTGGAAATCTGCTCGGTGATCAGACGGCGCGTATTCCAGGCGAAATAGGCCAGCAGCGAGGCGGCAAACAGCGCAAACAGCAACAGATAGACCAGCGTCAGCCGAAACGCCGTGGTGCGGATCAATTTGCCGAAGGCGGTCACGGTCTACCTGATGCCGTCGCGGATCATGTAGCCCGCGCCGCGGATCGTGTGCAGCAGCGGCCGCTCGAAACCCTTGTCGATCTTGGAGCGCAGCCGCGAGATGTGTACGTCGATGACATTGGTCTGGGGATCGAAGTGATAGTCCCAGACGTTCTCGAGCAGCATGGTGCGCGTCACGACCTGTCCGGCGTGCTTCATCAGATATTCGAGCAGGCGAAACTCGCGCGGCTGCAATGTCAGCTCATCCTTGCCGCGGGCGACGCGATGCGAGAGACGGTCGAGCTCGAGATCGCCGACCCGGTAGACGGTCTCCTCGGCCGGGCCGACATTGCGCCGTGACAGCACCTCGACGCGCGCCAGCAGCTCGGCGAAGGAGTACGGCTTTGGCAGATAGTCGTCGCCGCCGGCGCGCAAGCCCTTGATGCGATCGTCGACCTGGCCGAGCGCGGAGAGGATCAGCACCGGCGTACGGTTGCCCTTGTCGCGCAGGCTTCCGATCAGCGACAGGCCGTCGCGCTTCGGCAGCATGCGGTCGACCACCAGCACGTCGTAGTCGCCGCTATCGGCCATCGACAGCCCCTCCTCACCATCGGATGCGAGATCGGCGATATAGCCGACTTCACGGAACGCCTTGACCAGATAGTCGGCGGATTCGCGGTCATCTTCGATGATCAGGATGCGCATTTGCGGAGCGGTTGCGGTCACGGAAATTGGCCCTCTGTCAGCATGGCGCGGCCGGCCTGCACATGCAAGGCGACCGCGCATAATCTGGGATATTTGCTGCCGCAGGATGCTGCGGAGGCGGAAAAAAGTGGGCGGTGAAGCTGGGGGACTCCACCGCCCTGAGACCTTCCGACGGAGGGGGGCGTATTCCATCGAAAGGCAACAGAGGGAGCGAGCGGGGCGCCCGCCCCCCGGGAAGCGCCGTCGGCGGGGGCGACTGATGCCGGCGACACCTCCCAACTCATAGATAGTTATCCCTTGGCCAGCGGCACTGCCACGAAGCGCGACGAACCGCCGCTCTTCACGCGCATGAGAACGCTGTTCTTGTTGTCGCTGTGCGCCGCGGTGATCGCATCGCGCACCTCACCGGCGGTGCCGACGGCCTTGCCGGCAACCTCGAGGATCACGTCGCCTTCCTTGAAGCCCCGCTCGGCGGCGGCGCTCTTGGGATCGACCTCGGTCACGACCACGCCTTCCTTGCCGGCGCCGGCCACGCTGTTGGCAGGCGCCACGGTGAGGCCGAGCCTCGGCACGTCGGTGCCGCGGGACGAGTCACCCCTGCCGCCCTTGTCGGTGTCGGCCTTGGCCTCGATGTTGTTCGGCAACTGGCCGAGCGTGAGGTTGACGACCTTGTCCTGGCCCTTGTGCAGCACGTTCAGCTTCACCGAATTGCCGGGCGACAGGCCGCCAATGGTGCGGGCGAGTTCGCGCGCATCCTTCACCGGCTCGCCGTTGACGGCGGTGATGACGTCACCGGATTCGATGCCGGCCTTCGCCGCCGGGCCGTTGGCCTGCGGTTCGGCAACCAGCGCGCCTTCGGCCTTCTTCATGCCGAGGCTGTCGGCGATGTCGGAAGTCACCGGCTGGATCTGGACGCCGATCCAGCCGCGGCTGACCGAGCCCTTGTCCTTCAGCTGCGCGACGACGCTCTTCACGGTCGCGGCGGGGATCGAGAACGCGATGCCGACGCTGCCGCCGGACGGCGAGTAGATCGCCGTGTTGACACCCATCACCTCGCCCGACACGTCGAACGCCGGGCCACCCGAGTTGCCCTTGTTCACCGGCGCATCGATCTGGATGAAGTCGTCATACGGGCCGTTACCGATGTCGCGGCCGGAGGCCGACACGATGCCGGCGGTCACGGTGCCACCGAGACCGAAGGGATTGCCGACCGCCAGCACCCAGTCGCCGATCCGCGGCTTGCTGTCGGAGAGCTTGGCGAACTGGAAGTTCGGGCCGCCCTCGACCTTGATCAGCGCGAGGTCGGTCTTCGGATCGGTGCCGATCACCTTGGCGGAATAGGTCTTGCCGTCGTCGGTCGTGACTTCGACCTTGTCGGCGCCGTCGACCACGTGATTGTTGGTCACGGCATAGCCGTCGGCCGAGATGAAGAAGCCGGAGCCCTGGCCGGTCACGACGCCGCCACCGCGCGGTCCGCCGCGCAGACCCGGGGGCAGACCATCCGGACCGCCGAAGCGGCGGAAGAAGCGCTCCATCGGCGAACCCGGCTGGAACGGCGAGTCGTCATTGCCGTCGTCCTTGGCGACCTTCTCGCGGATATTGACCTTCACCGAGATGACCGACGGCTTCACGCGCTCGACGATGTCGGCAAAGCCGACCGGCTGCTGAACCTTGCGGACCTCGTTGTTGACCTGGGCATGCGCCGGGGTCGAGAACAGGTCGGCCGGATTGTGCGAGGGGCTGAGGCCGTAAGCGGCGACGCCGAGGCCGGCGACAACCGATGCCATCAGCGCGAATTTGCGGGCGGACAACAGCGAGCGCTTCGGCGCCTTGTAGGAAGGAAGGGTCGAGAGGTCAGGACGGTCGGTCATTGCTTGAAATCTCCAGGCCAGAATCAACGGTGCGGGGGCAGGCACCTGATGGGTCTGAACATGGGGTCATCAGCCTTACAGCGCGCTGGAGGCGGAATTAAACTTTGGTAATCAAGGCCGCCGCGTGTGCGGCAGAATAGCGCAGCCAAAAGAAGGGGTTATCGAGGAACTAACCGCGCTGCTCGGGCGCGGAATCCGCAGCCAGAAGCTGGTCCAGGCGCGCCTGCTCGTCTGGGGTCAGCGGCGGGGCCGCGCCGCCCTCGCCGTTCGCCGCCATTGGCTTGCGCCGGCCGAACCGCCACAGCGCCAGGCCTCCGGCCAAAAGCACCAGCGGCGGGCTCAGCCAGAGCAGCAACGTGTGCTCGTTGAGGCGCGGCTTCAGCAGCACGAATTCGCCGTACCGCGCCACTAGGAAATCGATCACCTGCCGGTCGTCGTCGCCGGCCGCGATGCGTTCGCGCACCAGCAGGCGGAGGTCGCGCGCCAGCGGCGCCTCCGAATCGTCGATCGACTGGTTCTGGCAGACCATGCAGCGCAGCTCTCGCGACAGATCGCGCGCCCTCGCCTCCTTGGCCGGATCGGCCATGATCTCGTCGGGCAGCACGGCATGGGCCGGCAGTGCGCCGAGCGAGACGGTTAGCGCGATGACCCCGGCAAACAGGCTGCGCGCGCGCATCATTCGGCCGCCTGCAATGCACGCGCCGCGGCGGCCTTGGCCGGCTTCGGCGCGCCGACCCGCAGCCGGCGGTCGGACAGCGACAGCACGCCGCCGAAGGCCATCAGCACCGGTCCCCACCAGATCAGCAGCACCAGCGGCTTGTGATAGATCCGCACCGCGATCGCGCCGTCGGCCGATGCATCGCCCAGAGAAATGTAGAGTTGGCTGGCGCCGCGCGTCAGCAGCGCGGCCTCGGTGGTCGCTGCGCCGCGGGTCGTGAAGTTGCGCTTCGACGGCGTCATGACGCTGACCTTGTCGCCGTCGCGGCTGACGTTGAACTGGGCCAGCAGCTCGCGGAAATTCGGCCCCTGGCGCTGCGTCAGGCCGTCGAGCCGCAGCTCGTACCTGGCGACCTTGGCGACGTCGTCCGGCTTCATGGCGCCGATATATTCGCTGTTCCAGGTGGTCTCGCAGACGATGCCGATCAGCGCGACGCCGAGGCCGGCATGCGCGAACACGGTGCCCCAGGTCGCGCGCGGCAATCCGCGCGCCCGGCGCAGCGAGATCGGCAGCGGCACACGGAACAGCGCGATGCGCTCGGCGAGATCGCACAGCGCGCCGGCCACCACAAAGACCGCAAGCCCGATTGCCAGCGGCGCCAGCGTTGCGCCGCCATAGGTCCACGCCAAGACCAGCGCGATCGCCAGCAGCGCGGCGATGCCGGCGGCCAGGAGCCGCTGCGCCGCACCGACGAGGTCACCGCGTTTCCAGGCCAGCAGCGGTCCGAACGGCACCGCGATCAACAGCGGCACGAACAGCGGCGCGAAGGTGAAGTTGAAGAACGGCGCGCCGACCGAGATCTTTTCGCCGGTCAGCACCTCGAGCGCCAGCGGATATAGCGTGCCGACGAACACGGTGGCGCAGGCGGTGGTCAGCAGCAGGTTGTTGAGCACCAGCGCGCCCTCGCGCGAGATCGGCGCGAACAGCCCGCCCTGCTTCAGCGCCGATGCGCGCCAGGCGTAGAGCGACAGGCTGCCGCCGATGAAGACGCAGAGGATCAGCAGGATGAACACGCCGCGGGTCGGATCGGTGGCGAAGGCGTGCACCGAGGTCAGCACGCCGGAGCGCACCAGGAAGGTGCCGAGCAGCGACAGCGAGAAGGTCAGGATCGCGAGCAGCACGGTCCACACCTTCAGCGCATTGCGCTTCTCCATCACCAGCGCCGAATGCAGCAGCGCGGTGCCGGCCAGCCACGGCATCAGCGAGGCGTTCTCGACCGGATCCCAGAACCACCAGCCGCCCCAGCCGAGTTCGTAATAAGCCCAGTAGGAGCCCATCGCGATGCCGAGCGTCAGGAAAATCCACGCCACCAACGTCCACGGGCGGACCCAACGCGCCCAGGCGGCATCGATGCGGCCCTCGAGCAGCGCCGCCACCGCAAAGGAGAACGAGATCGAGAAGCCGACATAGCCGAGATAGAGCATCGGCGGATGCACCGCGAGGCCGATGTCCTGCAGCACCGGATTGAGATCGCGTCCCTCGATCGGCGGATTGGCGATGCGCAGGAACGGGTTCGAGGTGATCAGGATAAAGAGATAGAATGCGCTGGCGACCCAGGCCTGCACCGCCAGCACATGCGCGCGCAGCGACAGCGGCAAGTTGCTGCCGAAGGCGGCGACGAGGCCGCCGAACAGCGCCAGGATCGACACCCACAGCAGCATCGATCCTTCATGATTCCCCCACACGCCGGTGATCTTGTAGAGCAGCGGCTTCAGCGAATGCGAATTCTCGTAGACATTAAGGACCGAGAAATCCGAGGTGACGTGCAGGGTCACCAGCGCCGCGAACGAGGCCGCGACGAACAGCAATTGCGCGAGCGCGGTCGAGCGCGCGACATTCATCAGCGCCGCATCGCGCCAGCGCGCGCCGAGCAGCGGCACCACGGACTGGATCAGCGCCAGTCCGAGCGCGAGCACCAGGGCATAATGTCCACTCTCTGCGATCACCGCATCGCTCCCTGGGTCGGCGCTACCGAGGCGCTCGGCGTTGCGTTCGCGCCTGGCGTTTCGTTCGGCTTGGCGCGGTAGTCGTCCTTCCAATGACCCTGCTTCTTCAGGGCATCGGCGACTTCCTTCGGCATGTAGGTCTCGTCGTGCTTGGCCAGCACGGTGTCGGCACGGAACACGCCCGACGTGTCGAGCGCGCCCTCGGCGACGACGCCCTGCCCTTCGCGGAACAGGTCCGGCAGGATGCCCTTGAAGGCGACCGGCAGCGTCGCGCTGCCGTCGGCGACGGTGAAGGTGACGGCGAGATTGTCGCCGCGTTTGACCGAGCCGGTTTCCACCAGGCCGCCGAGACGGAAGCGCTTGCCGGGACCGATGTGCTTTTCGGCGACCATCGACGGCGTCGAGAAGAACACGATGGAGTCGCGCAGCGCGTTCAGCACCAGCCCCGCGGCGATCGCGAGCACTGCGAGCGCGCAGCCGATCAATGTCAGACGCCGTTGCTTCCTGGTCATCGTCCACCCTTGCGCAAGACGTTCTCCGAACTCCGCTGCAGGTTCCTCGGTGTCATGCGCTATCCATCCAGCCCGAGATTCTTCAGCCCTTCATTGAGCTGGCGCAAGCGCTCGGCGTCCTTGGCGACGGCCTGACGGGCATCGCTCAGCGCGCTGATCGCCTTGTCACGCTCGCCCATCACGAGGTAGGCGCGCACCAGCCGCAGCCAGCCTTCGACGTCGTCGCCATTCTGCTTCAGCCGCGTCGCCAGCCGGTCGACCATGCCCTGGATCATCGAGCCGCGATCGGCCTCGCTCATGTCCTTGGCCGCGGCCATCGCGCCCTCCGGCAGCGCCGGCGCGGCGACGCCACCGACCCGCACCAGCGCGGCCTGCAGCAGCGGCCGCCACGGTGCGTCCGCCGGCGCCTTCGCCAGCATCTTCTGCCAGATCGCGGCGGCATCGGCCTTGCGGCCGTCCTGCTCGGCGGCAATGCCGAGGAAGTAATTCGCCTTCGCCTCGTCGGCATCCAGCGCCACTGCGCGCTCGAACTCGGTCTTGGCCTCCGCGGTGACGACGCCGCCGGCCGTCCCCATCAGCGCCTCGCCGAGGGCGGCGCGGCGATCGGCGTTGTCGCCGGCATAGGTGATGGCGTTGCGATAGGCGCGGACTGCGTCATCGTAGCGACCGAGCCGCGACAGCACCGGCGCCAGCACGTTCCAGCCGCGCCCGTCGGTCGGGTTCTTCTCCAGATGGGCCTCGACCTGTGCCACCAGATTTGCCAGCGGCTGGTTGGCATCGGCGACCCGGCTGCGTTCGGACAACGGAAAATCGCCGAGCCGCGGCGAGCCGAGCGTCAGATAGAAGCCGGAAGCTATGACCGGCAGCCCGACCAGGGCGACGACCGCAGCGGCACGCCGCAGCCGGAGGTGACCCTTCACCGGACCTTCACGCCCGTCCTGGTCGGCGGCCGCGAGCAGCCGCCGGCTGATCTCGACCCGCGCCGCATCGGCTTCGGCGGCGCCGATGATCCCCGCGGCCATATCGCGGTCGATTTCGGCAAGTTGGTCACGGTAGACCACGACCTCGCTGCCGCCGGTCCCGGCGCGGCCGCTTCGGCTGAGCGGCCACAGCACGGCGAAGATCGCCGCGACCGTCATCAGCGCGAACACAAACCACAGCGTCATCAAGCGGTTCCCGGGTGAAACGGCGGCATCAGGTGAGCCGCTTTAGAATCGCTTTACACTACCGGCGGTAAGCCCCGCAATTGACAATTGCTGGATCGATCAGACGGCGGAATAAGGCCGTTCGGCCGCTACCCGGCGCGGGACGATTTGCGCTCACCGGTCACGGCATTCTCCGCCGCCCGGTTCATCAGCGAGGCGTAGTCGTGCCCGAACAGCACCTCGCAGAACCGGATCGCGGCCTGGACCTGCTGCTGCCGGTACGCGCGAACCCGGATATCGCCGCCGCGCAGCGACTGCACCAGCCCCTCGGTCGAGTGCTCGACGTAATGCTGTAGGTCGGAGAAGGTCCGCAGCGTCACCTCGTTGATCGCAAGCTCGCTGGCATAGGTACGGCACACCGCGACAAAATCGATCAAGGCCGCGGTATCCTCGACCTCGGACATGTCGACCTTGGCGCCGGCGGAAATGTCCTTGTCGGCGCGCTGGCGCAGGATGCGGCGGACCCGGCCCGGCACGCTCTCGATCTCCGATTGCAGCGCGTTCGAAGTGTCGGCGCGGACCGAGGTGAGCTGGCGTCCCCAGGCGGACTCGTTGCGCAGATCGAGCTCGGTGCGCAGGCCACGGACGCCGTCATGCAGGGTCTTGAGCTGCTCGCCGACATATTCGAAATGGCCGCGCCGGATATCGGTGCGCAGGCAGGCGGCGACGAACGACAGATCGTGCAGCGCGATGGTGACGGCGACGCCGTAGGGCGTTGCCGAGACCCGCAGCTCATCGTCCGAGCCCGCCATCTTGATGGCGAGGCGAATGATCTGCCACGGCGCGACCAGCCGCTGCGCGATCAGTGACAGGGCGAACGGCAGCAGTTGCGGCGTCTGCAACGACGGCACCTTGAGCGCATCGGTGGCGGAGGCGATCTGGGAGTCGGCGAACACCCGGATCTGGGTCGGCAGCCGGTTACCAAGCGTCTCCAGCGCCTCGCGCGCCTGCAGCACCAGCCCGACCGGCAGCAGATCCTCGACGACGCTGGGCGGGCCAACCCGTGACAGCGCACGCTGACGGTCGTCGCCCTGGGCCGGCATCGCCAGCTTGAGGATGGCTTCCGCTGCGACGAGCTGGAATTTGCGGGCGGCGGCCTCAATCGGGCCGCTTTCGGTGGCGGCGGCCAGCGCCTTCTCGAAGTCGCGGGCCGCTTCCGGCGCACCCTCGCGGGCCAGCCACTGCCAGATCGGCAGCAGCGAGGCACGCCGGAGCTGGCCGGGCCGGGTCGGGAAATTGGTCTCGGTGAGGAACGGCTCAAGCGGACGGAACAGCAGCCGCGCCGGATCGTCGGTGCGCGGCGGAATCGCCTCGTCCTCCTCGACCCTGCGAACGATCTTGCGCAGCTGCTCCAGCACCAAGTTGGCGACGGCGACGTCCTCGCCGCGTTCGACCGCCCGCTCGAGCTCGCGCATCAGCAGCGCCTGCGATTGCGGCGGAAGCTGCGCGAGATAATCTCTCAGCCGCTCGGTCGATTTCTGGCTCATGCGCCTGGTAAAATGAAAACCCGGGTGCCCCACGGAGGCGCAGCAGCGCGTCCATCCCCGATCTTAAGAGGGTCCGCGTTAAGAACCCGTTTAGGAATAATGACCGCCCGGCGACGGGGGCCGGCCTAAACCCCCGGCAGCACCAGCTCGGCCCGCAGCCCGCCGATCGGCGCATCCTCCAGGGTGAGGCGGCCGCCATAGAGGCCAGCGAGATCGGTCACGATCGACAGGCCGAGCCCCGAGCCGGGCTTGGATTCGTCGAGCCGCTGGCCGCGGCGGGAGACCTGGGCACGCTCGGCCTCGGACAGGCCGCGGCCGTCGTCGTCGACCACGATGTGCAGCCTTGGCCCGGCGCCCGCCTCCTTCGGCGGCTCGACGCTGACCTCGATGAAGACCCGCGAGGCCGCCCATTTGCAGGCATTGTCGACGAGATTGCCGACCATCTCCTCAAGGTCCTGCCGCTCGCCGCGGAAGCGCGCCGCCGGATCGGCCTTGGCCTCGATCGAAAGGTCGCGATCGCGGTGGATCTTTTCCATGGTCCGGCGCAGCGCCTCGATTGCCGGCGCAACCTCGGTGATCGTGCTGACGATGGTGACGCGGGCGGCGATCCGCGCGCGCTCGAGGTGGTGGGCGACCTGGTCGCGCATCACCGCGGCCTGCTCCAGCACCTTGCTTGCGAACGGATCGGCGGCATGCGCGCCGGCCTCGTTGACGATCACCGACAGCGGCGTCTTGATGGCATGGGCGAGATTGCCGACATGGGTGCGCGAGCGCTCGACGATTTCCCGGTTGGCATCGATCAGCGCGTTGGTCTCGCGCGCCAGCGGCGCGATCTCGACCGGAAACTGGCCTTCCAGCCGCTCGGCGCGGCCGGAGCGGATGTCGGCGATCGCCTCCGAAATGCGTTTCAGCGGCGCGAGGCCGTAGCGGACCTGGAAGATCGTGGTCAGCAACAGCACGACGCCGAGCGCGGTGAAGGTGCCGCCGAGATAGTAGTCGAAGCTACGGGTCTCGTCGAAGATCTCGGTCGCGTCTCCGGCCACGCTGACCAGGAATTTACCGTCGGCGCCGAGGTCGACCGGCCGCTCCACCATGCGCAGGCTCTGGCCTTCGGGCCCATCGACATAGCCGAGCCGGACGCCGGCGGCGGTCAGATCGGCGCCGTGCTCCTCGAGCCGCGGCAGCTTCTTGTCCCACAACGAGCGCGAGGCACGCGTCTCGCCCTTCTCGGTGTCGGTGCGCGTGATCTGCCAGTACCAGCCCGACAGCGGCAGGTCGAACAGCGGCTCGCCGAGCGACTGGAATTGGCGGTCGGCCGGCTCGTCCGGCGTCGCCACCTCGGCGATCAGGGTGCGCAGATAGAGATTGAGCCGGCGGTCGAAGGCGCGCTCGCTGGCGTCCCGGTAGACCGACGACAGGATGACGCCCGTGATCGCCAGGATCACCACGAGCCAGGCGGTCGCCGAGACGAACAGGCGGGTGGCAAGCGAGCTTCCGCGCATCAGGGCACGGTCACGAAGATCATGTCAGCAGGCCTCGACATGGGCGAATCCCACGTTGATGATGCCGATGCCCGCGCGACGATCAAGCGCCCGATGGCGGCGGCGCCAGCATGTAGCCGAGGCCCCGCACGGTCTGGATGATGTCGACCTCGAGCTTCTTGCGAATGCGGCCGACGAACACCTCGATGGTGTTGGAGTCGCGGTCGAAGTCCTGGTCATACAGATGCTCGACCAGCTCGGTGCGCGAGACCACCCGCCCGGTGTGGTGCATCAGGTAATCGAGCAGATTGTATTCGTGCGAGGTCAGCTTGATCGGATTGCCGTTGACGCTGACGCGCTTGGTGCGGGTGTTCAGGATCACGGGGCCGCAGACCAGCTCGACCTGGGCGTGCCCGGTGGAGCGGCGCAGCAGCGCGCGGATCCGCGCCAGCACCTCCTCGAGATGGAATGGCTTGGCGACGTAGTCGTCGGCGCCGGCGTCGAAGCCCTGCACCTTGTCGCTCCAGCGGTCGCGTGCGGTCAGGATCAGGACCGGCAT
Source organism: Bradyrhizobium semiaridum (assembly GCF_020329505.1). Lineage (GTDB taxonomy): Bacteria > Pseudomonadota > Alphaproteobacteria > Rhizobiales > Xanthobacteraceae > Bradyrhizobium > Bradyrhizobium semiaridum. The sequence continues at coordinate 3,570 of NZ_JAGKJJ010000052.1, read as the reverse complement.
CACCCGCTTGTTGCGGCGCCACGATTCTAGCACCGAGATGCCGTCCATCTTCGGCAGGCCGATATCGAGCACGACGGCGTCGTAGGGCTCGCTGTCGCCGAGGAAGTGCCCCTCCTCGCCGTCGAATGCACGATCGACAACATAGCCGGCATCCGTCAGCGCGGTGGTGAGCTGGCGGTTCAAATCCGGATCATCCTCAACGACGAGCAGACGCACCTTGGCCTCCGGGGGTGAGCATTGCGAGTTCCGTCATCAAATGAGGCTTCCGGCTGTGAACGGGCTATGAACGGGGCGCGCGGCGAAATGTTACATTTTGGTCATTTGCCGGTTTAGCAGATTTGCGACAGGCGGGCACGCCGGATCCCGGTACGCTAATATTAACGATAATTGCGGATCGCCGCGGCAAACCGCCCGGCGCCGGGGCTTGCCGGTTGCGGCGGCCTCGCCCGTCGCCTACCCCTGTCCATTATGACTCAAAGACTGTTTCGTATTGCAGGGTGGCTGGCGCTCGCCTTTATCGCATTCGTGACGCTGTCGCCGATCGAAGACCGGCCGATCATCGGCAGCCCCCAGTTAGAGCACTTCATCGCCTTCACGCTGCTCGGGCTGGCGCTGGTGATGGGCTATCCGCGCCGCATGCTGCCGATCGTCGTGATCGTCCTCACCAGCGCGTTCGTGCTGGAGGCGATGCAGCTGTTGACCCCCGATCGCCATGGCCGCCTGTTCGATGCGCTGGTGAAGGCCGTGGGCGGACTTTGCGGTATCGGCGCCGGCCGGCTCGTGATGATGATCGTGCAGGACCAGATCGGCCGCTTCAAGAAGCTGCCCGAACAATCGGCGAGCTGACGACGCGGCGAGGCCTCGGGCTGCAATCGAACCTTCGGAGCAGTCCGCCGTTAACCCAAACGATCGCATCCCGCGGTTGACCCTCTCGATCCTTGCCCTAGAAAACCTGAGAACCTGCAACCTATGCATTGACCATATTCGGCGCGCACGCAAACAGCGCTTGGCGTCGAAAAATCCGCAATGCTATGAATGCTGCGACGATGCGGAAATCGCCGTCGCGTAACGCAGAGACATCGCATGATCCTGGTCACCGGTGGCGCCGGCTATATCGGCTCACACGCTTGCGTCGCCCTGTTGTCGGCGGGCGAAGACGTCGTCGTCTTCGACAATTTCTCCAACAGCAGCCCCAAAGCACTGGAGCGGGTACAGGCGATCTGCGGCAAACCGCTCACCGTCGTCGAAGGCGACGTGCGCGACCAGGCTGCGCTCGAGAAGGCGCTCGGCGAGCATGGCTGCACCGCCGTAATGCATTTCGCCGGCCTGAAATCGGTACAGGAGTCCGTCGCCGAGCCGCTCGAATATTACGACCAGAACGTGATCGGCTCGCATCGGCTGCTGCGCGCCATGCGCGCCACCGGCGTGCGCAAGATCGTGTTCAGCTCGTCGGCGACCGTGTACGGCACGCCGCTGTTCCTGCCCTACACCGAGGAGCACCCGCTCAAAGCAGTCAATCCCTATGGCCGCACCAAGCTCGTGATCGAGGAGATGCTGCGCGACCAGCATGTCAGCGACCCGAGCTGGGGAATAGCGATCCTGCGCTACTTCAATCCGGTCGGCGCGCATGAAAGCGGACTGATCGGCGAAGACCCGAAGGGCATTCCCAACAACCTCGTGCCGTTCGTCGCCCAGGTCGCGATCGGACGCCGCGACCGGCTCAACATCTGGGGCAACGACTACAATACGCCCGACGGCACCGGCGTGCGCGACTACATCCACGTGATGGATCTGGCCGCCGGTCACGTGTCCGCGCTGAAGCTGCTCGACACGCCGCAATGTTTCGCGGTCAATCTCGGCACCGGCTCCGGCAGCAGCGTGCTCGACGTGATCAGGGCCTTCGAGACCGCGAGCGGCCGGCCGATTCCCTACGACATCAAGCCGCGCCGTCCGGGCGACATCGACGCCTATTATGCCGCGACCGACTACGCGACAAAGCTGCTGGGATGGAAAGCGGTGCGGTCGCTCGAGACGATGTGCGCCGATCACTGGCGCTGGCAGAGCAACAATCCGAACGGATACGCGTGAGACAACGCGCGTGAGCGGGTCGTGATGCGATCCCGATCGCGTCACGACCCGAACGATCTCACGCGCGCTGGTAATCGTCCTCGATGCGGATGATGTCGTCCTCGCCGAAGTAGCTGCCGGTCTGCACCTCGATCAGCTCGAGCTGGATCTTGCCGGGGTTCTCCAGCCGGTGAACCGCGCCGATCGGGATGTAGATCGATTCGTTCTCGTGCACGGTCTTGATCAGCTCGTTGACCGTCACCTGCGCGGTGCCGCGCACCACGATCCAGTGCTCGGAGCGGTGATGATGCTTTTGCAGCGACAACCGTCCGCCCGGCTTGACGACAATGCGCTTGACCTGATGGCGCTCGCCATTGTCGACCGACTGGTAGGAGCCCCAGGGACGATGCACCTTGATGTGGCTTTCGGTGACCTCAGGCGCCGTCACCTTCAGTTTCGCGACCAGCCGCTTCAGGCCACCCGCGTCCTTCTGCCGCGACACCAGCACGGCGTCCTGCGTCGCGACGACGACGAGATCGTCGACGCCCTCCAGCGCGACCAGCGCACGGTCGGTCGCGACGTTGCAGTTGCGGGAATCCTCGAACACCGCGGCGCCGCGCGCCGCGTTGCCCTGGCTGTCCTTGTCGGAGAGCTCCCAGACCTGGCGCCACGAGCCGATGTCGGACCAGCCGCAGGCCACCGGCACCACCGCGGCATGCGAGGTCTTCTCCATCACTGCATAGTCGATCGAGATAGCCTTCGCCGCGGCAAAGGATGCCGCGTCGAGCTTGACGAAGCCGAGATCGCGCGCCGCATTCGTCACCGCCTCTTCGACCGAGGCGACGCTGTCGGCATCGACATTGCGATACTCGTCGAGCAGCATCGAAGCGCGGAACATGAAGTTGCCGCTGTTCCAGAGATAGCCGGCATCGATATAGCCGGCCGCGGTCGCCGCATCCGGCTTCTCGACGAAGCGCGCGACCGCCCGCACCTCGCCGGCGACCACGTCGCCGGGATTGATGTAGCCGTATTCGGTGGCGGGACGTTCCGGCCGGACCCCGAAGGTCACGATGCGGCCCTGCTCGGCCGCCGCCAGCCCCTCGCGGCACGCCGCGACGAAGGCCTGAGTGTCGCGCACCAGGTGATCGGCGGCGAGCGCCAGCACGATCGCGTCCGGATCGCGGCTCTGCGCGAACGCCGCGCCCGCGGCGATCGCCGGTCCCGAATCGCGCCGCATCGGCTCCAGCAGCACGTCGGCCTCGAGCCCGATCTCGGCGAGCTGCTCCAGCACCATGAAGCGGTAGGCCTCGTTGGTGATCACGATCGCCCGCTCGAACGTTGCCGCGTCCGACACCCGCAGCAGCGTCTCCTGGAAGGTCGAGCGCGCCCCGAACAGCGACAGGAACTGCTTCGGATGCACCTCGCGCGAGGCCGGCCACAGCCGGGTGCCCGCGCCGCCGCACATGATCAGGGGGATAATTCGTCGGTTCATCGATGCCTCAA
>NZ_JAGKJJ010000051.1 GCF_020329505.1 Bradyrhizobium semiaridum | reverse complement strand
ATTTTAAGGGGATTCGAGGGTGATTTGCGGGGATTTGGGCCTCATAAGTCTCGACATGAGTGGTATCGTCGAAAGCCAGGGCCCATAAACAACAGGGTCTCGTTGTAAACGGCATCGTGGCGCCCACCGGCGCGTAACAAGAGGCAGTTGGGGTAATGGGTCCCGGCCTTCGCCGGGACGACAGCGAGTTTGTTGTGCCGCTGGTGAGTCATACTTCCGCGCTCTCGCGACATGATTTGCCCGAGCTTTGCATTTCGTTTCGCCCTTCTTCGAACGGAGGGCGCAGGGAAAGCCGGGTGCCGATCGCACCCATGGGCCCCGAGCAATGGGGTAGAAAGCTCGGGGGTAGGACCACAGGTGTAACCGGAAACAACCCGGCTTTCCCTGCGCGATGGGTTACGGCTTATACGTGCTTACCCCGGCGAGACTGGGCTTTGTTGTCACCGCCCTCGCAAGACGCAATTGCATCGAGCGAGAGGACACCTGCCACCAGGGCGTCCGGCCTGCACGACTTCGCCGTCCGCCTCGCGTGCTGTCGTCACTGACACGCGCGGCGTCCACCGCATCTCACCGCAACACCGTGACGATGCGCAGCGCCCCTCGATCGGGTGAGACGGGCTATCCATAGCACTTGTTTCGCTTCCGAAAAAGCGAAATATTTTCGCCGCAGGGGCTTTACCTACCCCTAGGGGCAACTCAGCGCTTGGCGACTGAGGCTTGCGTGAGCGGATCGCCGTGCGTCGGATCGGCTTGTCGCACGCCGGCGCTGCGAACGCGCGACGGCCATCCCAGCCGTGTCGCCAGCATCGTGAGCCGGTCCCTGGTCCAGCCATGCGCCGGTCGCTCCAGCACGCGCCAGACAAACCAGGCAAGCAGAACCACGCCAGCGATGACGGTCGTGGTCAGCAGGACGGGAGGCTGCTCCGGTGTTGCCGCGAGCAGGATCGTATAGCCGAGCTGCAGGTGCAGCAGATAGAGCGGATAGGTGATACCGCCTGCGGCCATCACCAGGCCCGCCGGCAGCGGGACCTGCTTGATGCGCGTCGCCAGGAAGACGATGCCGAGCGAGACGATGCAGATCGCGACCACGATGCGAGGATCGAAGTTGGCGTGGAGATGGACGCCGAGCCGCTCAAGCTTGTGGACCGCCTGGAATGCCGCCGTTCCCAGCGCCAGCGACATCAGGCCGTAAAGCCGTGCCTCGCGGCGCCCGCGATAGTGTTCGTAGATCAGGAGCCCGACCGCGAAGAAGCCGCTGTCATCGGCGATGAACAGCTTCTCGAAGATCGGCGCATCGATCGTCAACTCATTGGCGAAGGTGATGGCGATCCACGCCACGATGATGGTGTCGATCCGCTGCGGGAAGATACGCAGGGCGAGGAACGCCGCGACCCAGACGTAGAACATCACCTCGATGACGAGCGACCAATAAGCGTCGTCCATGTAGGGCTCGCCGAACACGGGAGCGGCGATGAACAGGTTGGCGAGCCATTGACCGAAGCTGACGCTGAAATGCGCGCCGCCCAGCACGAGCGTGACGACGCAGGTGAGGGTCATGCAGATCAGGAAGGTCGGATAGATCCGGCTGAAGCGCGCGATCGCGAACCCGACCGGCGTCCGGTCCCCCGCCGAGTAGGCGATGACGAAGCCGCTGATCGCGAAGAACACGGGCACGCCGAGGAAGCCATATTGCGCGACCGGAGCAAGGAAGGGCATCGCGATCTGCGGAACGCCGTGCGCGGCTGGTCCCCAGAAACCGTAGTGATACAGGACGACGGCCCCTACCGCGGCCACCCGCAGCAGGTCCAGCACGGGAACCCGCGCGTCCGGCCTGTCCTTGATCTCCGGCATCAGCGCCGCTCCATGACGTGGACGCATCGTTGAAGCCGAGGCGTGAAGGCGTCCTTAACCTGACGCCTGAAACCAGCGCTCCGCCGTTCACGATTGCGGCAGCCGGAGCGGCGGGGCGGTGGAACCATAGCGCCGCCGAGACCGGCTGTGCGCACGCGGCGAGCAGGGCTGACCTGCCGCAGGTTCCGCTCTGGCGATCGCGCCCACGAAACCATTTTCAGCAGCGCGCGAAACCGCGCTGAAACATTTGGCGGCTACCAACATCCTCAAACAATAAGGGGAAGTGTCATGATGGAAGCTGCTATCGTCACGCTCCTGGTCCTGAGCGCCGCTATCTTTGCCGCCCACGCCTATGACGCCTTGCATATGCACTGACAGGGTGCGCTCGGCCTAGCTCGCGTTGGTAGACTGACCCATTCCAAATAGGATCTCGGGAGGAGAACCGCGATGAAGAGGACTATGCGTATTTTGCTGGCCGTCTCGCTGCTCGCGCTGGGTGGCGTTGCGGCGTCGGGATCGGCGCTGGCCGACGGCGTCAGGCCATGGCCGGCGGACCCGGTCTTTCCCTGGGGGTTCGGCTACGGATCTCCGCCGACCTATGACGGCTATCTTTTCTCGCGCGGTTATCCCACCTACACCGGCTACGATGTCAGCGCGATCGCGGTCGATCTGACCAACGCCGGCTTCCGCCACCGACGCGTGGTCGGGCCCGGCGTCGTCTTCAACCGCCCGCGATGGTACTGGTGACGCGCGTTGGCGGCCTGCGGTTTGAACCGCCGGCGTTCTACGAAACGCTATTCGTAGCGCACCTTCTTCGATGGCCGACGCGCCGCAGGCATCGCCAGCACGATCAGGCACAGCGCAATCATCGCCATTCCGATGAACTCGAATGCAAATGCGTCCACGGGCAATTCTCCCCTTAACGAAACCACGAGGATTGTTCGGGGTGCGTTGACGCGCTGTTAAGCCTTATGGTTACCGCGGCAGGCCTCCGCCCATGGTGGAAGGTGAGTTAATGCTCACGTCATGCGACGCACAAGATGAGAGCGAAGCGAAACCGCTGCGCTCTCCCCATCCTGCAAGGCCACGAAGCCCTTACGCCGCCAACGCGTCCTGGTTGATCTCACCCTTGGCGAGCTTCGTCAGCAGCGTATCGGCGTGACGCTCCTCATCGAGCGTGTCGTGCAGCATGCGCTGGTCGTCCCGCAGCTCGAGCTGGCCGGCGAGCGCGGCTGCGCTGCCATAGGCGGCGATCTCGTAATGCTCGAGCTTCTGCGCCGACGCGATCAGGCCGGCGTCGCGCAGATTGTCGTCGGGCAACAGCGAGACCATCTTGGCGGTCTCGTGGACCAGCGCCTGCATGGCCTGGTCGGTGTGCTCGTCGGGATCGGCGTTGTGCATACGCAGCAGCGATTTCAGCCGCTCGCACTGCACGATGGTCTCACGCTGATGGCGGCCGAACGCATCTTTCAGCGACGGATGGCTGGCGACCTCTGCCATGCGTGACAGCGCCGTTGCGAGCTGGCTCTCGACGCTGACCAGTTCCTGCAGCTCGGCGATGTACATGTCCTTGAAGCTCGTGATCTTCATGCTGGAACCTTTCCTGTCCTTGCCATGCGCTCACGCGGTGTGACCGCCGGAACCGGAATCGACCGGCGTCTTCTTCGCGCGTTGCGGCGTCATCTTCGCCGGATCGGGCTTGCCGGGCACGCCGCGTGGTCCGAACTGCGCGCGTTGCAGATCGTCCTCCGAAAATGGCGGCTCGACCCCATTCGGATTGCTGCGCTTCATCGCAGTTTTCAGGTCGTGATCGCGCTGGTTCATGTCGCACTCCATGGGCGAAGCGGAACGGAACCTCGAGGCCCACGTCCCGCGATGCCGGGCCAACGATGAGCGCGGAAGATCGTTGCAAGGAGTTGAGCGTGCGGGATGAGCGGATCGGCGCTCTACCCATCCTGCGACCTTGCTATGTTCCGCAGAATGTCTGCGTCACGCGCTGCTCGGGCAGCGGGGGCTCGGCATAGGCCGCGTATTGCGGCTGGTCCTGATACGGCTTCGCCAGAACCGTCAGCAGTTCCTCGAACGGCGCGTAATCGTCACTGTTCACCGCAGCCTGGATCACCGCCTCGATGCGGTGATTGCGCGGGATGAAGGCCGGGTTGACGGCGTTCATCGCGGCCTTGCGCTCGGCTGGTGTCTGCGGCTCCTGCGCGAGGCGGGCGCGCCAGCGGGCGGCCCATTCGTCGAAGGCGGCGGGGTCGGTGAATTGCGCGCGGACATCGGCGGCGTCATCGGCTGCGGCGGCGCCAAGCTGGCGGAAGGTCAACGTGAAGTCGGCCGCATTCTTGGCCATTGCGTCGAGCAAGTCCTGGATCAGCGCCTCGTCGCCGTCGCGCGCGGTGAACAGGCCGACCTTGGCGCGCAGGCCCGCATTGTAGGCCACGGTGAATTTTTCCGGGAATTCGCCGAGGATCGTCTGCGCCTGTTCGATGGCCTTTTCCTGCTCGTCGGAAAACAGCGGCAGCAGGCACTCGGCGAGCCTTGTCAGATTCCACAGGCCGATGCGCGGCTGGTTGGCATAGGCGTAGCGGCCCATCTCGTCGATCGAGGAGAACACCTGCGCCGGGTTGTAGGCATCGAGGAAGGCGCAGGGGCCGTAGTCGATGGTCTCGCCCGAGATCGAGGTGTTGTCGGTGTTCATCACGCCGTGGATGAAGCCGACCAAGAGCCAGCGTGCGATCAGCGCCGCCTGCCGCGCCACCACGGCCGCGAGCAGCGCGTGATAGGGCTGCTCGGCGGTCTTCAGGTCGGGATAGTGCCTGGCGATGACGTGGTCGGCCAGCGCCCGCACGCCGTCGGTGTCGCCGCGGGCGGCGAAGAACTGGAACGTGCCGACGCGGATATGGCTCGAGGCGATCCGGGTCAGCACCGCGCCGGGCAGCGCCGTCTCGCGCATCACGGCCTCGCCGGTAACGACGGCGGCCAGCGAGCGGGTGGTCGGGATCCCCATCGCGAACATCGCCTCGCTGACGATGTATTCGCGCAGCACCGGACCGAGCGCGGCGCGGCCGTCGCCGCGGCGGGAGAACGGGGTGGGGCCACTTCCCTTGAGCTGGATATCCCGGCGGATGCCCTCCTTGTCGATGACCTCGCCGAGCAGGATGGCGCGGCCGTCGCCGAGCTGCGGCACGAAATTGCCGAACTGATGCCCGGCATAGGCCATCGCAATCGGGTCGGCGCCTTCAGGGAGCCGCTTGCCGGCGAGGATTTCGGCGCCCTCGGGCGTCGACAGCAGGTCCGGGTCGAGCCCGAGCTGGATCGCGAGCGGCCGGTTCAGCTTGATCAGCCGGGGCGAGGCCACCGGGGTCGGTGCGACCCGGGCGAAAAAGTTCGCCGGCAGCGCCGAATAGGTGTTTTGGAACGGGAAATGGATGGTCATGTCCACAAGATAGGCCGGTGGCGCGAATAGGCAAACGATCGGGCGCCCGACGCCCGGAAAATTGACCATTCGTGCGAAAAACCGCCCGTTCCCTTGGTTGCCGCCCCCGGCCTCGTCGGGTAAACCCTCCGCAGCTTCGGAACGGGCCATGAACCGTCCGATTCGTTTCCTCCGACATCGATTTTGGGATGACTATGCATCGCTACCGGTCACACACATGCGGCGCGCTCCGTGAGAGCGATATCGACCAGACGGCCCGCCTCTCAGGCTGGGTGCATCGGGTCCGCGACCATGGCGGCGTGCTGTTCGTCGATCTGCGCGATCATTACGGCATCACCCAATGCGTGGCCGATCCGGATTCGCCGGCGTTCGCCGAGGTCGAGAAGTTCCGCTCGGAATGGGTGGTGCGGATCGACGGCAAGGTGCGCCGCCGTCCGGCCGGCACCGACAATCCCGAACTGCCGACCGGCATGGTCGAGGTCTACATCAAGGAGATCGAGGTGCTGGGCCCGGCGGCCGAGCTGCCGCTGCCTGTGTTCGGCGAGCAGGAATATCCTGAGGATATCAGGCTCAAGTACCGCTTCCTCGACCTGCGTCGCGAGAAGCTGCACCAGAACATCATGACCCGCGGCGCGATCGTCGACTCCATGCGCAAGCGGATGAAGGAGCAGGGCTTCTTCGAATTCCAGACCCCGATCCTGACGGCGTCCTCGCCGGAAGGCGCGCGCGACTTTTTGGTGCCGTCGCGGATCCATCCCGGCAAGTTCTACGCGCTGCCGCAGGCGCCGCAGCAGTACAAGCAGCTCTTGATGATGTCGGGCTTCGACCGCTACTTCCAGATCGCGCCATGCTTCCGCGACGAGGATCCGCGCGCCGACCGCCTGCCGGGCGAGTTCTACCAGCTCGACGTCGAGATGAGTTTTGTGACCCAGGACGACGTGTTCGCGGCGATGGAGCCTGTCATCACCGGCGTCTTCGAGGACTTTGCCAAGGGCAAGCCGGTTACGAAGAACTGGCCGCGGATCCCGTTCGCCGAGGCTGTGCGCAAATACGGCTCCGACAAGCCGGACCTGCGCAACAAGATCGTGATGCAAGAGGTCTCCGAGCATTTCCGCGGCTCCGGCTTCAAGGTGTTCGCGCGGATGCTGGAGGACCCGAAGAACCAGGTCTGGGCGATCCCCGGCATCGGCGGTGGGAGCCGCGCGTTCTGCGATCGCATGAACTCGTGGGCGCAGGGCGAGGGCCAGCCCGGCCTCGGCTACATCATGTGGCGCGAAGGCGGCGAGGGCGCGGGTCCGCTCGCCAACAACATCGGCCCGGAGCGCACCGCTGCGATCCGTGACCAGCTCGGCCTGAAGGAAGGCGATGCGGCGTTCTTCGTCGCCGGCGATCCCGAAAAATTCTGGAAGTTCGCCGGCCTCGCGCGCACCAAACTCGGCGAGGAGCTGAACCTGATCGACAAGGACCGCTTCGAGCTGGCCTGGATCGTCGACTTCCCGATGTACGAGTATGACGAGGAGAACAAGAAGATCGACTTCTCGCACAACCCGTTCTCGATGCCGCAGGGCGGTCTCGACGCGCTGACCGGACAGGATCCGCTGACCATCAAGGCGTTCCAGTACGACATCGCCTGCAACGGCTACGAGATCGCCTCCGGCGGCATCCGCAACCACAAGCCGGAAGCGATGGTGAAGGCGTTCGAGATCGCGGGCTATGGCGAGCAGGAGGTCATCGACCGGTTCGGCGGCATGTACCGCGCGTTCCAGTACGGCGCGCCGCCGCATGGCGGCATGGCGGCCGGCCTCGACCGCATCGTGATGCTGTTGTGCGGCACCAACAATCTGCGCGAGATCTCGCTGTTCCCGATGAACCAGCAGGCAATGGATTTGCTGATGGGCGCGCCGTCGGAGGCGACGCCGAAGCAGCTCAAGGAGCTGCACATCCGCACCAGCCTGCCGGCGAAGGGCTAGGCGGGCAAGCAAGTCGAGCTGCGTAGCCCGGATGGAGCGCAAGCGAAATCCGGGACCGCTCTCGCCGCAGGAGATGCCCCGGATTGCGCTTCGCTGCATCCGGGCTACGGACTGTTGCTACAGCCCGGTCGACGCCTCGATCTTGAACTGCGCCAGGGCCGATTGCGGATCGGTCTTGAGCAGCTCGAGCAGCTGCTGCGCGGGGGCCTTGGCGCGCGGCGTCAGCTTGATGACGAGAGTCTGGCCCGGCGTCTCGACAAAGCGGCTGATCGCGGCGAGCAGGGCGGCGGTCTCCGGATTTGAGCCGCCGATCGCCTCGCCCTGCGCCTTGATGCTGGCGAGGATGGCCTGCCGGGCCTCGTCCTTGCCGCCGCCATGGCTGCGCGAAAAGGCGCCGACGGCAGCATCGACCACGCCGAGATCGTGCAGCGTGAGCTCGATCGCGCCGGCCTCGATCTGGCTTGCCGCCGCGATCGACTGCGGATTCAGCGCAAACACCTCCCGCGGCACGTTGCCGAGCGAGGCGCGCGCCGAGGCGTTCAACAGCCCGCCAAGGTCGAGTTTTACGGGCTCGAGCGCAAAGGCGCGCGACGCTTCCATCCAGCTAGCGCCGAGATCGGCATCGATCTTCACGGTGTCAATCCCGGCAGCGACGAGCGGCTGGTACGCCGGATCGGCCGTGTCGAGCGGCCCGGACAGCTTCGCGGTCAGCCGCAGCCTGCTCGGGATCGAGCCGACGAACTGGCCCCAATCGAGACTGAGAACATCAATATTGACCGGCTTTCCCGTCGTCTTGTAGGGCGCCACCAGCCCCTTGACTTCGGCGCCCTCGATCAGCGGCAGCAGCGCAAGCGCCTGTTCCGGGAGCGGCTTCTTTGCCGCGAACTGCGCCGTCAGCCGCATCAGATTGGCGATGTCGACCGATTTCAACGCAAAGCGTCCGAGCTTGATCGGTCCCTGCGGCCCGCGTCCGTCGACACCCTCGATGGCGAATTCGCCGATCTTGCCGTTCGCGAGATTGAGCCTGATCGAAGCTAGCTTCACCGGGCCTTGCGGTGTCTCGACGGTGAGCCCGCGCATTTCGCTGCTGCCGATCCGGACGCCGTCATAGATGGCGGCGACGCGCTCCATCATCGCGTGCGCCTGCTCCGGCGTCGGCGGCGTGCCACCGGCGGGCGGGATCATCTCCATCAGCTTCGGCAATTGCATCCGTGACGGCTTGAGTCCGATATCGTCGGCGGTCATGCCTTCGATCCGCACGTTCAGCCCCTGCGTGGAGGAGATCTCATAGGGACCGGCTGCGATATGCCGGTACACCCGGTAATCCTTGTCGTCATCGGCCTTGCCCGGGTCGACGACCGCTGCCATCGCGGCGAAATCGATGTCATCGGCACGGATATCGGCGAGCTTCCCGGTGACCTTGACTGCCTTGCCGGCGGCTTGCGAGTCGGCCGTGAAGACGACACCGCTGGCCTTGGTGGAGGCGATCCTGCCGTCCTTGATGTTCTCAAGTACCAGGCCCGAATAGCTGAATTCGCCCGCGGTGGCCTCACCGGCAGGCGTCCTGGCCTGGACGGTCCCGGTCACGCTGGGGACCGTGACCGACGCAGCGCTGATGGCGGCGAGCTGTTCGAAGCCGAACCGGTACAGGTCGAGCAGGGATGACGACGCCGGCAGCCGAAACGTGCCGACCGGTCCGGAATAATCCTTTAGCGTGACCAGCGGCGCCTTGTAGGTGATCTTGAAGGCCTGCTTGCCGTCGGTCGTCGCGCTGACCTCGATATCGTTGATATCGATGCTCTCCGCGGAGACCCGTGATGCATCCGCCTGGCTGACGCCGTGGGCGACGACGTTGGCGGCCTTCACGATGAATGGCGCCGTCTCGAGTGTCACATTCGTGATCGTGAGGGTCCGCTTGAGGACATCGAACGAGATTGCGCCGTGGCTCGCCTTGCCGCCCTGTGCGTGGACCTGCTCGAACGCCGTCTCGACCTCGCCGATGATCCGGCGCTGCGTATAGAAGTCGAACCCGAACAGGCCGGCGGCCACGATGACCACGGCGACGAGGCCGAGCAGGATTTTCTTCATTCGCCAACTCCGGATCATCAAGGGAAAAAATATTGCCAATCCGCGGCCGGCGGCTGGGGAGAGGGCGGCGTCGATCCGCGGCCGGCCCGGGCCTGTTGACGGGGATGTTATCGGATGTTGCATCCAAGCGGCCCGGCGTGCTTCACATCCAGCTCGATCTGCCGGACAACTCACTTTCGCTTGCAATACCATAGAAACAAGACGTTTTGGGCTGGAAACGCGGGGAGCACGCATGTCGTCATCGTCTGAAGAACTCCATAACGCCGCGCTCGCCTATCACCGGCTGCCGCGTCCGGGCAAACTCGAGATCCAGGCGGTCAAGCCGCTCGCCAATCAGCGCGACCTCGCGCTGGCCTATTCGCCCGGCGTCGCCGCCGCCTGCACCGAGATCGCCAAGAACCCGGCCGAGGCCGCCTCGCTGACCGCCCGCGCCAATCTGGTGGCGGTGGTCTCGAACGGTACCGCGGTGCTTGGGCTCGGCAATATCGGCCCGCTGGCCTCCAAGCCCGTCATGGAGGGCAAGGCGGTGCTGTTCAAGAAGTTCGCCGGCATCGACGTGTTCGACATCGAGATCAAGGCCGACACCATCGAGCGCGTGGTCGAGACCGTGGCGGCGCTGGAGCCGACCTTCGGCGGCATCAACCTCGAAGACATCCGCGGCCCGGAGTGCTTCGAAATCGAGACGCAGCTCAAGGAGCGCATGAAGATCCCGGTGTTCCATGACGACCAGCATGGCACCGCGATCATCGTCGCGGCCGCGATCGTCAACGGGCTGCTGCTCAACGGCAAGAAACTCAACGAGGTGAAGATCGTCTGCTCGGGCGCCGGCGCCGCGGCGATCGCGACCCTCAATCTCCTGGTCTCGATGGGAGCGCAGCGCAAGAACATCTGGGTCTGCGACATCGACGGCGTCGTCTACGAGGGCCGCAACACCACGATGGACCGCTGGAAGGCGGTCTACACCCAGAAGACCGACGCGCGGGTGCTCGGCGACGTCATCCCCGGGGCCGACATCTTCGTCGGCCTGTCGGCGCCGGGCGTGCTCAAGCCCGAGATGGTCAAGCAGATGGCCGACCAGCCATTAGTGATGGCGCTCGCCAACCCGGTGCCGGAGATCATGCCGGACGAGGCGCGGCAGGCCCGCCCCGATGCGATGATCTGCACGGGGCGGTCGGACTTCCCGAACCAGGTCAACAACGTTCTCTGCTTTCCCTTCATCTTCCGCGGCGCGCTCGACGTCGGCGCCACCGCGATCAATGAGGCGATGAAGCACGCCGCGGTCGACGCCATCGCCCAGCTCGCGCGCGACCCGCCGTCGGACGCAGTGGCGCATGGTTTTGAGACCGGCGAGACCCAGGGTTTTGGACCGGGCTCGCTGATCCCGAGCCCGTTCGACCCAAGGCTGATCCTGCGCATCGCGCCGGCGGTGGCGAAGGCCGCGATGGAATCCGGCGTCGCCACCCGGCCGATCGGCAATTTCGACGAATATGCCGCCAACCTCGAGCGCTTCGCGTTCCGCTCCGGCCTCACCATGAAGCCGGTGTTCGCCAAGGCGAAGACCCAACCGGTGCGGGTGATCTATGCCGAGGGCGAGGACGAGCGCGTGCTGCGCGCGACGCAGGTGGTGCTGGAGGAGAAGCTGGCGCGGCCGATTCTCGTGGGCCGTCCGTCGGTGGTCGAGACGCGGATCAAGCGCTTCGGCCTGTCGATCAAGGCCGGCCGCGATTTCGACCTGGTCAATCCCGAGGACGATCCGCGCTACCGCTCCTATGTGCAGTCCTATATTGACGTCGCCGGCCGGCGCGGCGTGACGCCGGAGGCGGCGCGGACCGTGGTCCGCACCAACAACACGGTGATCGCGGCGCTCGCGGTGTCGCGCGGCGAGGCCGATGCGATGCTGTGCGGCGTCGAGGGCCGCTATATGAGCCATCTGCGCCATGTCCGCGAGATCATCGGCTTCCTCCCGGGGGTCAGCGACTATGCGGCGCTGGCGCTGATGATCACCTCGACCGGCGCCTATTTTCTCGCCGACACCCAGGTGCGGCCGAATCCGAGCGCTGAGGAACTCGCGGAGGTGGCCTCGCTGGCGGCGATCCACGTCCAGCGCTTCGCCTTCAAGCCGAAGGTCGCCTTCGTGTCACATTCCGACTTCGGCAGCTATGATACCGACTCCTCGCGCAAGATGCGGCGGGCCACCCAGCTGCTGAAGGAACGGCATCCGGAGATCGAGGCCGACGGCGAGATGCAGGGCGACACCGCGCTCTCGGCCGCGGCGCGGCGGATGGTGCTGCCGCAGTCGCGGCTGGAGGGCGAGGCCAACATCATGATCATGCCGACCCTCGATGCCGCCAACATCGCCTATCAGATGATCAAGTCGCTGGCCAACGCGCTGCCGGTCGGCCCGATCCTGATCGGCCCGGCGCGTCCGGCCCACATCCTCACTCCGTCGGTGACGGCGCGCGGCATCCTTAACATGACCGCGGTCGCCGCCGTCGAAGCCCAGGAGCGGGCAGGCCGCGCGCAGCCGACGCTGTTCGGCTGAGCCCGCTCTCGTCATTCCGGGGCGACGCGAAGCGTCGAGCCCGGAATCCATTCCACCACGGTCTCTGCGGCCTGATGGATTCCGGGTTCGCGCCAAGCGGCGCGCCCCGGAATGACAGCGCAGGCGGGGACGGAACGCGAGCCTCATCACGCCCGATCTCCGAGATCGATTCGATTTGATCGAAGCAGGCGGAGCGACCATAATCGCTCCGCTGCTTCGTCCGATTTCCTGCCATTCAGTGAGGCCGACCCATGCCAGCGTTGATCACCTTCGGGCGAATTCTGTTCGCCGTGCTGTTTATCTATTCGGGCGCCTACAAGCTGCTCGGCATCGAGGCGACCGCCGGCATCCTCACCGCCAAGGTCACCATTCCGGCCGTGGTCGCGCCTTACACGCAGCAGATCGAGAACTTCGTCGGCATGCCGTTCATGCAGCTGCTGGCGATCACGGTCGGCGTCTTCGAGATCGTCGCCGGCCTGATGATCGCGCTGAATCTTCTGGCGCGGTTCTTCGCGATCCTGCTGATCATTTTCGTCTGCCTCGCGACCTTCTACTTCCACGATTTCTGGAACCAGCCGGCCCCCGACAATTACAACAACCTGGTCCAGGCGCTGAAGAACCTGTCGCTGATCGGTGCTCTCTTCATCATCGCCGGCTACGGCCGCGGCCCGCGCCGCGACGACCCCGCTTATGGGGATGTGTAGCGGCACCGGCAAGTCAGGCCTGGTAGGCGCGCGTTCGCGCGCGGGGCCGGCTGACCCTGCCATCGGAAGCTAGAGACGCAAGCTATGTCACTTCACACGTTGGCCGTGCTGGATCAACAATCCTGGATACGGGATATCAATGCCGCGAGTTCGCTCTGCCGATGAACTCCGGTCTTGCCGAAGGTTGCCTTGATCTGGTTGCGGACGGTCTCGCGCGAGACCTTTAGCTCACTTGCGATCTCTTCCGGAGCTAATCCGGCAGCAATCATCGAAGAAATCCTTGCTTCGGCGCGCGTCAGCGAAAACGCTTCCGAAATGATGTCCAGAGAAGGGCGTCGTACTGCCGCCAGGTCCGTCAATGTGAGGATGAATTTCGCTCCAAGGAAAGGAGCACTCGCCGCGCCATGAACCGGCAATAGCTTCATAAGAACCGGCTTCCTTGCCTCGCGCCTTGCGACGATGATATTTCCAGCCCGGCCTTCCGGTGGCCGATCGGCGGGCCAGGCGTTGGCGACGGTCGACGTCACGCGGTCGAGCGCCTGTCGCGCTTTCTCATCGCGGATGAGCAGGCGGGAATTCGACACCCGCAGGTCGGAGCTAAAGACTGCCTCCGCCTTTGCATTGGCGCCGAGCACACGGCCGCCCCGGTCCAAAGCCAGTGCAGGCATCTGCACCAGATTCAAGCCATCGAGGACGCCGGCCAGCATGGATTGACCGACGGCCGCCGACAGGTCGGCCACCTCGGCCAGGGCTTGTGCCAGGGGTGACAGACGAATCATGTCGCCTCGTTCGAACGGCCCCTGTGCGCCAGTCCGCTGGAAGGCAATCAGCCAGGGCTCTCGCGCGACCGGGAATCGAATCCAGCCACCCCATTTCAGCTTTCCGAGCCGCAGAAATTGGTTGAAATAGGCATCGGTGCGGAACAGGTTATGCAGCTCATCATAACCGAACATATCGGAATCGCAGAACGCGGGCGGTAACCGACGGGACGACGCAAGGAGGCTCTTGACCCGCGGGACCCGGATATCGCGCAGATGCCAGCCCTCCTTGAAATAGATCTGGGTCAGGTCCTCCATCGAGGCAGTATACGGAACGTCCGAAGTCCGAACGCCGGCTTGCCTAAGGCTGGCTCCTTCTGCTCCTACGGCACGACACATCTCCTCCAGCAAGTCTCTCCACCTGCTCGGGTCGACCACGGCCTCTCCCAGTCTGGCATGGACCCGCGAGATGCCAGCAAACTCGATTGATCGACTTCCCATGCAGGACCGCGAATTCAGCAACATTCCAGAAGCAAGCTACGATATTCACGAGTCAGCATGGGTCTTGGCATCCCCCATTTGTGGTACACCGGCGCCGAATGGCTGCTGGTGAGCTCGGAGCAAGAACATTTCGAAACAAATGAACTGAGGGCCGATGTCCTCCTTGTCGAGAAGCGTCCGGAGATGGTGGAGTGGATTTGGGTTCGTCGGATAGTCGAATTCTGAGGGCGGTCGAGGCGATCTATGACGCCGCGCCCGATCCATCGCAGTGGCCGCGCGCGCTCGGCGCGATCGCGGATTGTTTCGGAGATGTCGGCGCACTTTTGATCTGGCACAGGAATGACGGCTCCTACGGCACCATGGTCTCCGAGAGCCTTGCCCGGGCACAACGAGACTACGAGGACAATTGGCGGCATCGAGACATCAGGGCCATCCGTGCTACGGAGCGCGGCTATTTTTTCAGTGGCGTGCCATTTGCCGATCGTCACATCTGTTCCGATGAGGAGATCCGGACCGACCCCTGCTACAGGGACTTTCTGGTTAGGCATCGGCTCGGCTGGTTCGGTGCGGTCGCCGTGTCTCCGAACCGGGACATCGGCGTGATGCTGACGATACAGCGGGATTCCCGGCAAAAACCGCAGTTTTCAGATCCTGAGCTCGACCTTCTTGCCCGCATCGGGCGACATATCGAAAAGGCGTTGCGTCTTTCGATTCGTCTGTTGGATGCCGAGCTGACGAACCTCGGGCTCGGTGATGCGCTCGCCCGCGTCGGCATCGGCGTCTTCGCGCTGGATTCGCTGGGGCGCGTGGTGTTCTCCAACCCGGCCGGTGAGCGTCTGCTCGGCGATCAATTGCAGATCGTTCAAGATCGGTTGCGCATCGGCGCCGGCATCGCACGCGAGGTGATCGATGAGGCACTCGGACGTGCCCTGCGCGGGGATCCGCGAGAGCTGATCGACAATCAAAAGCCCGTTCTCGTTCGGCCTGTCGGAACGCACAGTCGATTGGTGGTTTACCTTCTGCCGGTCGGCCTCAGGTCAAATCTAGCCGAACAATTTCTGACCCACACACGCGCGATCGTCCTCGCGATCGAGCAGAGGCTCGACGAACCCGCCGATCCAGCCGTCGTTCGCGACGTGCTCGGGTTAACGCTGGGAGAAGCCCGGATCGCGGCCCTCGTGGGGTCTGGTCTGCCGCCCAAGGAGGCCGCCGAGCGGCTGGGGATCTCGGACGAGACGGCCCGCACGGTGCTTAAGCGCGTCTTCTCCAAAGTTGGCGTCTCGCGCCAGAGTGAGCTGGTGGCCATCCTCGCCAGACTGGTGCTGCGTTAGCTCTCGCCAGCCGGCAAACCGGGCATGGTGCGGCCCTTGACGGCCGAGGCGCCTTTCAGTCCTCGTCAATTCAGATCGGATGAGATTTGGAGGTACGCGACTCCTGGTTCGATTGGCGGTGGTACGGGGCGCGGTCCATGCTGATACGGGAAGGTCGCCAGCACGAGGTGCGCCACCCGGACACAATGGGCGATCCCGTTAAGCGCGCCCAGCGATCAACTGACCCGCCGCCACGGCGTGACGCTGACGTCGTGGTCCTTGTCGATCAGCTGCGCTTCGCCGGCGACGAGGCCATGCGCTGACAGCACCTGCTGCGGCGTGCGGGCGGGGACGCCCGGAAAGCACGGCCTGCCGTCGGGGATCCGGACCTTTGGCGCAATGGATAGCCAGAACGTGTCGTAGCGGTCCATGAACATGCCGAACACGCCGGGGCCGCCGATGATTGCGGCCATGCCCGACGTGACGCCGGCCTCGCGGCAAGCTGCCTCGAACGGGCAGCCCGCGGGATTCCACAGCAGCGCCTTCGGATTGGACGGATCGGGCGCCGTGGCCGCTACGTGGCGGGTAAGGATCAGGCGGCGCCGCTGCGGCGCGTTCGGCTGCTCCTCGCCGGAGTGGCGGCCGTGCACGACGAGGTCGGCGCGGTCGAGCGCCGCGGTGAAGAAGCGCTTGTCGCCCTCGATCTTGAGTTCATCGGGCATCACGTTGCGCGCGTTCGCCAGCCGGCCGTCGGCCGAGACGATGACGAAGCCCTCGATACGCAACGCTGCCACTGAACGATGCGGCTTACTGATCGACGGTCGTGACGACGCTGTTGACCGGCCGCGAGCTCACGGTCGGCAGCTTGACGTCCTTGGCGAGCTCCTGCTCGTATTGCGGCAGCACCGTCACCGGGAATTTGGCGCGCATCGCCACCACCTTGTAGCCGCCGGCCTTGAGCTGCTTGAGAAGCTCGGGCAGCGCTTCCGCGGTGTGCTTCTGGAAGTCGTGCATCAGGATGATGCCCTTGCCGAGCTTGGTCAGCTTCTTCATCACGGTGTCGATCACCTGCTGCGGCTTGCTCGACTTGAAGTCGAAGGAGTCGAGGTCGCAGGAGAAGATCGCGATGTTGCGATTGCCGAGATAGGTGACCATCTCCGGCGGATGCTGCAGCGCCGGGAAGCGGAAGAACGGCGCAGGCGAGACCTCGAGCGCCCATTTGACCGCGGCATAGCCGCGCTCGATCTCGTCCTTCTTCTGATCCTCGGTCAGCTTCTTGTTGTTCAGATTGGCGTGCGACCAGGTGTGCGCGCCCACCGTGTGGCCGGCCGCATAGACCTGGCGCAGGATCTCGGGATGGTAGGTGGCGTGCTTGCCGATTGGGAAGAAGATGCCTGTGGTGCATTCATCCGCCAGCGCCTTCAGCACGGCTGGCGTGTTGTTCGGCCACGGGCCGTCGTCGAAGGTCAGCACCACCTCGTGGTCGCGCAGGAAGTCGAGCTGCTTGAAATGCTCGAAGCCGAAGCCCGGCCCGCCCGTGGTGTCGATCTCGACGGTGCGGCCGACGCCGAGCGCGTTCGGATTGTTGCAGGCGGCGCGCGCCGGCTGCGGCGGTTGCTTCGGCGGAACCGGCGCAGCGGCTGTTGCGGCAGGGGCAGCCGCTGCCGGGGCGGGCGCCGCCTGTGGTGCAGCGGCAGGTGCCGGCGCGGCGCCCTTGGCCGCCGGTGTCTGTGACCAAGCCGCACTCGACGCGAGCAACGACATCGTTCCCGCGAAAATCAGACCTGCCGCAATGCGCATGGCGTGTTCCCTGCTGATCCCGCTCCCGATGCCGGCGTTGCCGTGACCGGGCCGCGCGTCGCCCCCTACCGATAATACCCTAGTCGGATCGGCAGCGCCAAGGCAATGAAGGCCGCCGGCTCGCGTCCAAATCCTTGGTGGATCAGTTAATTCCGGGGATTGCCGCGTCGGCTCAGGCCGTCGCCAAGGCCCGTGCGATTGCGGTCTTGATGCGGGTGTCGTCGGGCGCGACCTGTTCAGGGAAGACGTCGGCGATGTAGCCGTCGCGGCCGATCAGGTATTTGTGGAAATTCCAGCGCGGCACATCCTTCGGCCGCGCCTCGGCCGCCCAGCGGTAGAACGGATGCGCGCTGGCGCCCTTGACCACCGCCTTCGCGGCGATCGGGAAGGTGACGCCGTATTGGTGCTGCGCGGTCTCGGCGATCTCGGTCGGGCCGCCCGGCTCCTGGCCGCCGAAATCATTCGACGGTACGCCGATGATGACGAAGCCGCGCTCGCGGAATTCGCTCCACACCTGTTGAAGGCCGGCATATTGCGGCGTGAAGCCACAGAGCGAGGCCGTGTTGACAATCATCATCGGCCGGCCGGCATAGTCGGCGAGGCGGATTTCGCCGCCCGAGAGGGCCGGGAACGAGAAAGCGTAGGCGGTGATGCGGCTGATCGCGGGCTGCTGCGCATGCACTGCGCGTGAGCCCGCGGTCGCGGCGAGGCCTGCAACGATCAGTGTCCTGCGGTCGATCATGAACATGTCCCCGGACGAGGTTTGGCGGGGATCATAATTCAGCGTGGAGGATCGGGCTTTCAAGAAGCCGTCATCGCGAGCTAATTGCGTAGCCCGGATGCAGCGAAGCGCAATCCGGTATCTGTCCGCGGCGAGCAGCCCCGGATTTCGCTTCGCTGCATCCGGGCTACTTGTGCTTCACGCGGCGAGATCAGCGCAGCGGCACGATGAAATCGGTGCCTTCGCCGGTCTCGCCGGAATTGACGCCGAGGTCGGAGACGATGATCGATCCGCCGGTGCCGAGCGCCTCGGTGATCCGTGCCATCGCGTCGGCGGGGATGGTGATGCGGTCGAGTGCTTCGGCCGGGCTGTCCGGCTGCGGTGTCGGCTTCGCTTCGGCGGCGGCCGCCGACCCGGCTACCTTGCGGCGGCGTGCGGGACGTTCCTCATCGTCGGTCCGAGCGACGTGGCGGGTCGGCAGCGAGACCACGCTCCAGCGCAGCAGGTTGGCATCAGTCTTGTCGGCTTCCGCCGTGAACACATGGGTGCCGAGGGGGCGATCGCTCGGCGCGATCGTCACCGGCACCTCGAACAGCGGCGCAAAATTCTGCCGCACATAGAGTTTGGAATCCTTGCGGCTGATATACACCGCGATCTGCCCGGCGTGCTTGCTCACATCGGCCCGTGCCAGGCCCGGCAGCCGCGCCGGATCTTTCTTCGCGTCGGGCGCATCGGCGGTGGCGGTGGTGTTGTCAGCCTTGTCGACTTTCCCGGGCGCATCCGTCTTGGCGGCATCCGCCTTCGCTTCGTCAGGCTTTGCGCCGTCAGGTTTGGCTTCGACTTTGGGCTCGGCCTTGGCTTCCGCCTTGACATGGTCGCTCGCGGAGACCTCGGTCCTCGCAGCCTGCGCTTCGCCCACCGTCCTGTCATCGGTGGCCAGCTTGATCTTCGCCGCTGCAGCGGCGTTGTCGCCGTTGGCGCGAGGTGGCGCGTCCGACATCGTCACCGATGCGCTCGCGGCGGGTATCGCGGCGCTGGCGTCGGCGGTATGGGTGTTGTCGCGCAGCGACGCCGGCGCTTCGGCATGGCCGACGCTCGAGCGCAAATTGATGCTGCTCTCCGGCTTGTCGGCGCCCTTGTCGCCCTTGGTGCCGAGCGGCGCATCCATCTTCAGCACGTCCTCGGCGACCGGCACGACCTTCTGCGTCACCAGCAGCGGATGCGAAAAGCTTTCCGGCGTGATGGTGCCCGGCGTGATGATCACGCGCGCGCCCATCCGGGTCCAGTTGTACATCTTGACCGCGAACGCATTCGGCATCCGGATGCAGCCGTGCGAGGCGGGATAGCCGGGCAGCACGCCGGCGTGCATCGCCACGCCCGACCAGGTGATGCGCTGCATGAACGGCATCGGCGCGCCGCTGTAGATGTTGGAGCGGTGGAACTTCTGTTTCTGGATGACGCTGAACACGCCCATCGGGGTCGAATGCCCCTTCATTCCGGTCGAGACCGGGCTCTCGGCGTACAGGCCGTTGCTGTCGTAGACCCGAACCGTCTGCTGATCGATCGAGATCGCGATCACCAGCGGGCCCTGCGGCTTGGTGCCGGCTTCCTTCGCGAGGAGGGCACTGTCCTTTTTGGCTTTGGTCTTCTTCGCCTGCTGACGCCGCGGCTTCTGCCGGTACGCTTGCTGCGCAGGGTCGGCCTCTCCGTAATAGACGGAGTCATACCCGTTCCAGTAGTAGAGGGCTGCATCGGCCTGCGAGGTGGCGACGACCGTTCCGGCGGCCGTTAGAAGCGCAAACTGCCAAAGCCGCTTGTTGGCAACATCACGAATCGAAATCCGACCTTCGCTCGCGCGCATTTTCCGAATCCAGTCCAAGCTCTTGATTGGTTGTCGCAGACGGGGAACGCGTTCACCAGCGCAAGCGATCTAACCCTTCCGTGATCCCGATTTTTTCGCTGAAAGCGTAGCAAAAAAGCCTCACATAAGGTTAAAGCGCCGCCCGTGATCACCGAACCGTCAGCGGCTTCCGGTGCGGCCGTTTGCACATTACATACGCGCCGGTGGGGGACCTGGCGCGTTGGCGCCCTCAGTCGGAGAGCTTGATGACGTCGAGAAGTGTGAGCCTGCGTGACCTGCGAAATCTGTCTCGACGGGGATGCGCTTTGCTGCTTCTGGTTGTGGCGCTGGCCGGGCCTGCCGTGGCGGCCGATGAGCCGGACCTGATTTTTCGCCGCTCGACGGTGTTCAAATGGCTGAGCCCGAACGACAAGCTCGCGACCTATGGCGTCGACGACCCCGAGGTCGACGGCGTGGCCTGTCACTTCACGGTACCCGAGAAGGGCGGTTTCAAGGGCTGGCTGGGCCTTGCCGAGGAAGTCTCCGATATCTCGCTGGCTTGCCGGCAGATCGGGCCGATCCACTTCAAGGACAAGATGAGCCAGGGGGACGACATGTTCCGCAAACGCCGGTCGCTGTTCTTCAAGAAGATGCAGATCGTGCGCGGCTGCGACGCCAAGCGCAACGTGCTGGTCTACATGGTCTATTCGGACCGGCTGATCGAGGGCTCGCCGAAGAATTCGACCTCGTCGGTGCCGGTCATGCCATGGGGGCAAGGCGACGCCGCCGTACAAAAGTGCGGCGACTTCATTCAGTAACAAGTAGAAGGACTTGGCACACGAAGCTGACAGTCCGGCCGAACTAGCTGCCGGTCTGGCCGAACTGCTTCACGCGGGATGTCACGCCCGGCCGGGCCTTCGAATCGCGACAGCCGACCAGCCGCACCAGCTTCTGCTGGGCGCATTCATTGTCGCCCATCACATACGTGGCCTGCTGCGACATCGCGCCCGCCATCTGCTCCTGGGCGGGTTTGCGGGTCGAGGATTCATTGCCAACACCGGTGTTGCCATTGCCCACGACTGATATCCTTCGCTGGATCGGGACAACCAAAACGCGCCATTGCCGGATTGGTTGCACGGTATTCGCGTGAGTCGGCCGAGCCGCGGTGCGGTTCACCGGCGGCCCGGAGCGCCCTGAACATCTCAGAGCACGGCAGTGTTAAGAAAGCGCAAGCCCCGCCAAAGGTGGCCGCGGCATGACTGAAAACATTGATCTTTTCCGGACAATGTTTCGTGGCGGTCGCCGCCGACGAAACAATTGAGGAGGCGACGAAACCATTTTCCGCTTTTGGCGCAGAACTCCGGAAACGGCGCTTCGTTATCAAACCGTCAACAAACGGCGGCGGACGCCGATCAGGACCAGCGGAGACGACCACATGCGGACCATCAGCTTCATCCTCGCCTTCGTCTTCGTGATGGGCGGCACGTCGCTGGCCGGGACCGCAGACACCGGTTTGCCCGGGATCGGCACCTTCTCCTATAACGGCTCGCCCGTTGTGACCGTCGCCCCGATGGTTCTTGCCGCCAACTGATGCCGACACCCAAAGAGAAATGCCGGTAAGGCTCCGCATGTCGCTCCGTATCGTCCTCCTCGCGATGCTTGCATCGTTCGCTTTGGCCGGCTCCGCGCAGGCT